>CAZLTN010000146.1:0-12289 GCA_964562455.1 uncultured Cytophagales bacterium | reverse complement strand
CCCAACCCGGAGTTTGTCGGGCAGGGCGTGGTGCCTTACATCTGGAATAACCTCTATGATCTCGACCTGGGCAATCGTCTTGCCAATGCCGGCTATCCCGTCGTACTATGTAATGTAACCAATTTTTATTTTGATCTGGCCTACAATAATGACCCGAAAGAGCCGGGCGCTTACTGGGGCGGATTTGTCGATACCAGGGCCAACTGGGAGTTTGCACCGTTCGACTATTTTAAAACCACCTTTACCACTTCCATGGGTGCTCCTCTCGACTTTAAAGGAGCAGAAAGGTTAAAGCCTGAAGCGCGGAAAAATATTATCGGCATAGAAAGCCAGCTTTGGTGTGAAACTGTTAAAGGAAGAGAGATGCTGGAATACTACGTCCTGCCTAAGCTTATGGGATTTGCAGAGAGTGCATGGGCACCTGAAAGATCCTGGGAAAGCATCGAAGATGCCGCCCGGAGAAAGCAGCGGGTCGACGAAGAGTGGAATATTTTTGCCAACCGCCTGGCAAGAGTCGAATTGCCCAGGCTGCACTACCTGAACGGCGGATATAATTACAGGGTACCCGCACCCGGAGTTTTAGTGGAAAACAATCTTATGAAAGCCAACACAGAGTTACCAGGACTAAAAATTTATTATACCACCGATGGAACGGAACCAACAACCTCATCCCATTTATTCAGCGAGCCTGTTCCGGTAAATTCCCGCATACAGGTCAGGGCATTTGACAGCAGCGGCAGGGGAAGCAGGATTATAACTGCCGGGAATTAACGAGAAACAGAACGGATATTGCTTTAACACGCATTTGATTACAGAGGACAGGGCCGGGCCCTGTTGCGATTTGAGAATAGAATACGAGATGAATATAGTAGTAGATTTAGGAGCAACGAATATACGTGCAGGATTGGAAAGCCAGGGGGTAATCTCTGACGAGACTTCAATTATTTTAGAGAATAAACACAGCCTGGATGACACACTATCCCAGATTTTAGATTTTCTGGCCCCCTATACCAAGTATGATATCCGGAATATCGGTATCGGTGTTCCTTCTGTAGTAGACACTGTCAACGGTATTGTCTACAATGCGGTCAATATTCCTTCCTGGAAAGAAGTTTACCTGAAAGATGTTATGGAGTCTGCTTTCGGGATACCCGTATTTGTTAATAACGACGTGAATTGTTTTGTATTGGGGGAACACAGGTTCGGGCTTGCGAAGGCCTACCAGTCGGTTGTGGGAGTTTGTATCGGAACGGGCATCGGGACGGGTATTATCGTTAATAACCAGCTTTATGCAGGTATTAACTGCGGGGCAGGTGAGATAGGACATTTGCCTTACCTGGAAAATGATATAGAATATTACGTTGCAGGCAGCTTTTTTGAAAAGGAATATGGTATCAGCGCCATGGAAGCGTCTTCAAAAATGGATACCGACAGGGAAGCAGGACAACGGATGTGGGACGAGTACGCCGTCCATATCGCTCATGCCCTGATGACGGTCGTCTATACCTATGATCCTGAAGTGATTGTGCTTGGCGGGTCGCTTGCCAAAGCCTTTCCTTATTTCGAAAAAGAAATGTGGGCGGTTATGGAAAGGAAATTTGCTTATCCGGGCTCACTTAAACGGCTCCGGATTTTTCAGTCGTTAGACGATACTATTTCCCTTCTGGGAGCCTCCCTGCTTTCAGACCAATATTCGGGAGCGTTGATAGATCATAAGTAGAAAGCAATGGGTATAAGGCTTGAGGTACGAAGGTACCTAATCATCTGACCAGCTAATCATAACATCATTATGCGTATACCGCCCATAGTACTCCTTATTTTTTTCATTTTCTTCGTCATCTCTTTTTTAACCAATATCCTGGGACCGCTGATCCCGGACATTATCCAGAGTTTTGAGCTGAGCCTCGGGCTGGCAGGTTTTCTGCCGTTTTCTTTTTTTGTAGCCTATGGGGTCGCCTCCATACCGGCAGGGATCCTGCTGGAGAAATACGGCGAAAAGAAAATGATGGTATTTGCCTTTTTGCTGGCATTCGCAGGTGCGGTTTCTTTTGGCCAGAACCCGGTTTTCAGTACCGCGCTTTTCTCTCTTTTCCTTATCGGCATAGGAATGGCGATACTCCAGGTGGTGATCAACCCGCTTTTGCGGACTGCGGGAGGGGATGTCAACTTTGCTTTTTTTTCAGTAATGGGTCAGTTGTTTTTCGGGGCAGCTTCGTTTATAAGCCCTATGCTTTACAGCTACCTGGTTGCGAACGTACATTCCGGAAATAATCCGGGCGGGATTATCTCGCTGTTTGACTCTCTGGTTGCTCCCGATCTTAAATGGGTATCCCTGTACTGGGTGTTTGCCGTTATTTCCCTGGCGATGGTAATCGTTGTGGGGCTTGTCAGCTTTCCGAGAGTAGAGCTGAAGGAAGACGAACGGATAGATACCGGTAAGGCTTTCGGGGCGCTTCTCAAGGATAGGTATGTGTGGATGTATTTTCTCGGTATTTTCTGTTACGTAGGTACGGAGCAGGGGGTAGCTAACTGGGTTTCGCAATTTTTACAGGAATACCACGGAATAAGCGCCGCTACGACCGGGGCATCGGTGGTGTCGTGGTTCTGGGGGCTGCTTACAATAGGATGTCTGCTCGGGATGCTGTTGCTGAAGATCTGGGACAGCCGGCGGGTATTGATCGTATTCACTACAGGAGCGATTTTCTCATTGCTGGCCGGTCTTTTCGGGCCGGCGGAAGTGGCGATCCTGGCTTTCCCCATGGTAGGTTTTTTTGCATCTGTTATGTGGTCTGTAATCGTTTCGCTTGCCCTTAATTCGGTAGCGCATTATCACGGCACCTTTGCAGGTATCCTCTGTACAGGTATAGTAGGAGGGGCTGTCATGCCTCTTATCGTAGGGACGCTAGGGGATTTGGTCGGCCTGCGGAACGGCATGCTCTTCCTGCTCGTCACGCTGGGCTATATCCTGAGCATAGGATTCTGGGCACGCCCGCTGGTGAATAACGCAATCCTTAAAAAGTCGTAGGATGTAATACATACCGCTCCTCCCAATTCCCGGTGACGCAGATAAAAGGCAATTTTTTATTAAGTTGCATTTCTTTCAATATTATTGATTTCAGCGTCACTATATGTCATATATCAAACTAGCAGCGGGGGTAGTCAACCAGACACCCATGGATTGGGAAAACAATGAAAAGCATATTGTAGATGTGATCGATGAAGCCCGGAGCCGGCATGTAGGGGTGCTTTGCCTGCCGGAATTGTGTATTTCGGGCTATGGATGTGAAGACTATTTTTTCTCTTCCGACCTGCAGGCCCGGTGCATGGGGGTATTGCAGAATATTGCAGCCCATACTTCCGGAATGGTGGTTTCTGTCGGCTTACCGGTACTGTATCAGCACCGTTTATACAATGCGGCGTGCCTGATTGCCGACAGAAGGATCGCCGGCTTTTATTGCAAGCAGTTCCTGGCTAACAACGGGATTCACTACGAAGCCAGGTGGTTTCATCCCTGGCCGAAAGGCGTGGTAGGAGCGATCGAGGTAGACGGACAGTATTATCCTGCCGGAGATATAGTGTTTGAGCTGGGGGCGGGACATGCGGAAAAAGTGAGAATAGCCTTTGAAATATGTGAAGACGCCTGGGTGGCCGACCGGCCTGGAAAACGGCATTATGAACGCGCGGCAGATATTATCCTGAATCCAAGCGCCAGCCATTTTTCTTTCGGGAAATTCCAGGTCCGGGAGCGCCTTGTGCTGGAAGGGTCACGGTCGTTCGGGTGCAGCTACGTATATACAAATCTGCTGGGTAACGAGGCCGGGCAGGCCATATATGACGGCGATGCCATGATCGCATCGAACGGCAGGCTCCTGGCATCCGGCCCGCGGTTCAGCTATGCAGATTCATTCGTTGTTACCGCCACTGTCGATACCGCCGCTAACAAGCTCAGCCAGGTACAGAATAAAAAGGATGCACAGAAGGAAGCCGACTGGAAAGTACCGGTTTTCTTCAGCGTACCGGAAACGGAACCTTCGTTTCCCCGGGAAGCCGAACTGGAACACTTCGAACGGGGCGCCTATATAAAAGAGGAGGAATTTGCCCGGGCGGTGAGCCTGGGACTGTTCGATTACCTGAGAAAAAGCAGGTCGAACGGCTTTACTATATCGTTGTCGGGAGGGGCCGACTCCAGCGCATGTGCCGCGCTGGCGGGCCTGATGCTTTATTTGGGCGATGAAAGTATCGGGATAGAGCGGATAAAGGAAAAACTGGCTTACGTGTCTGGAATAGGGCGGCTGGAAACCATTGATGCTCTTGCTGAAAAGCTGATTGAAACGATCTACCAGGGTACCCGTAACAGCTCTGAAGCGACCTTTTCTTCTGCCCGTTCACTGGCCGGATCGGTGAACGCTACATTTTACCGTATCGATATCGACGGGCTGGTAGAAGAATACAAGGCGCTTATCGAGGGCCAGATCGGTAGGAAGCTGAGCTGGGAAACGGATGACATCGCGTTGCAGAATATACAGGCCCGTGTCCGGGCTCCGGGTGTATGGCTGCTTGCCAACCTCTCCGGACGGCTTCTGCTCGCCACTTCCAACCGGTCGGAAGTAGCCGTCGGCTATGCTACGATGGACGGAGATACTGCCGGAAGTATCAGTCCCATAGCGGGGATCGACAAACACTGGCTCAGGCAGTGGCTGGTATGGCTCGAAACCACCGGCTGTGAGGTAAAAGGCAGGCATATCAGGGTGGAAGGCCTCAGGGAAGTAAATGCGCTGAATCCCACGGCTGAGCTCAGGCCCCTGGAAAAGACCCAGACCGACGAGGCGGACCTGATGCCTTATGAGCTGCTCAACGTTTTGGAGAATCTTGCAATACGTGACAAAATGTCGCCGCTGGAGTGTTACAGGCTGGTCGAAAGCCGGTTTGCAGACCGGTGGCCAAAGACGCATCTGCTGGAATGGACCGAGCGTTTTTTCCGGCTTTGGAGCCGGAACCAGTGGAAGCGCGAACGGTACGCTCCCTCGTTTCATTTGGATGATTATAGCCTTAATCCCCGGACCTGGTGCCGGTTCCCGATACTGTCGGGCGGGTTTAGGAAGGAGCTGGCGGCGCTGCGAGCAGATTTCGATAAGGAGAGGGAGAACAAGCGAAAGGGGAGAATCGGGTTTTAGGGTAGAAATGAAAAATCAGTTCAGGTCCGTTTTGGGAGGATCTATCGGGAATCTTGTTGAATGGTATGACTGGTATGCCTATTCGGTGTTCGCGTTGTACTTTGCAGGCTCCTTCTTTCCCGACGAAAATGAAACGGCCCAATTACTGAATACTGCGGGGATTTTTGCCATAGGCTTCCTGATGCGCCCGATCGGCGGCTGGCTGATGGGTTCGTATGCAGACAGGAAGGGGCGCAAAGCGGGGCTTACACTGTCGGTGCTGATGATGAGTGCAGGCTCGCTGATGATAGCTTTTGTGCCGACTTATGAGTCTATCGGGATACTGGCGCCTGTTATCCTGGTTCTGGCAAGGATGCTCCAGGGGCTGAGTATAGGCGGTGAATACGGCTCTGCGGCTACCTACCTGAGTGAAATAGCGCCGCAGGGAAGGCGCGGGCTATATTCCAGCTTTCAGTATGTAAGCACTACTATGGGTCAACTGGCCGCTCTCATCATCCTGCTGGTTCTTCAGAAAGGACTGTTGTCGGAGAGCCAGCTTACCGCGTGGGGTTGGCGAATCCCCTTTGTGATAGGGGCGATACTGGCCGTTTCAGCGCTTTTCCTCAGGAAAAACCTTTCGGAAACCGATCAATTCGTAAGCCAGTCGGATCCGGAAGAAGCAAGGGGGACTATGGCCGGGCTTCGCAATCACAAGAAAGAAGTCTTTCTCGTGGTGGGGTTCACCCTTGGACTTACCATATCGTATTATACCTTTACTACCTACATCCAGAAATTCCTGGTCAATACGGCCGGCTTTTCGAAATCAGACTCCACTTTTACCACGCTGGTTACCCTTGTAGTCTTCATGTTGTCTCAGCCGGTATTCGGATGGCTCGGCGACAGGTACGGACGCAAGCCTATGATGGTAATCTTCGGCATAGCGGGTACCCTTTGCTTCTTCCCGCTTATGAAAAAGCTGGAAACTGTTGAGACGGTTCAGGAGGCGGTTGTATTCATTATAATTGCCTTGCTTATCCTTGCGGTTTCGACTTCTATTTCCGCGATAGTCAAGGCCGAGCTGTTTCCCGCCAATGTACGATCCCTGGGAGTGAGCTTTCCTTATGCGCTTACGGTCGCTTTTTTTGGCGGTACGGCCGAATATGTAGCCTTATGGTTCAAAAATGCGGGAAATGCCGACGGATTCTATTATTACCTTACGGCCTGCATGCTGATCACGCTGGTCGCCAGCCTGCTTATACCGGCTGATAGGAAAAGGCTGCATTTGTGAGTCAGTTTGACCACAAAGGCGCAAAGTACTCAAGATCAAACAAGATAAAAAACTCTGTGTTTCTTCTATACCTTCTATGCTGAACAACAACTTTCTTGTTAATAAATGCAAAAAACCCGAGCCGGCAACCTATTTTAGCCAAACGGGGTTAAACGGCAGACCGGATCGGCGATCTAACCGTCATTAATTTACAATCGCATTATTTTTATTTACTTCTAAACAATCACCGGTATGAAAAGATACAGTTTGTTAGCCGCATCATTATTGGCATTGATATTTGCATTTCAGGGCTGCAGGGGACCGGAAGGGTTACCAGGTCCGGAAGGTCCGCAGGGTGCGGACGGGGCGGAGCTCCTCCCGGTGATTTTTCAGGTTAGTTCTAATTTCACAGCTGCCGGAAATTACAGGAGTTCCTATACTTTTACCAATGATTTCGAAGTATATGAATCGGATGTAGTACTGGTATATCTTGCTTACGACGTAACAACCGTAAGCGGAAAGGAAACAATTATCTGGAGAGCCCTACCTCAGGTAATCCCGGCGGGCAACGGTTTTTTTCAATATAACTACGATTATACGCAGTATGATGTGGAATTCTTTCTCGATGGAAATATTGATTTGTCCACTCTTGACAATAGCTGGACACAGAATCAGTTGTTCAGAGTAGCTATACTGCCGGCAGAAGCGCTTGCACGCAAAGCTGCTGTGGATCTCAATAACTACGACGAGGTTGTAAGGGCTTACGGTATAGATGAGTCTAAGATTGTAAAGGTAAATGCCAAATAAAAAACGGGGCTGCTTTTTCGGCAGCCCCATTCCTTACCTGATCAAAAAAATAATTACGAAACGTCCGCAAATGCCGGGTTGAACATCGAGATGGCTTTTGCTTCGAGCAGCGATTCACCCATCAGGTATTTGTCCACGGCGCGGGCGGCTTCCCGGCCCTCACTGATGGCCCATACCACAAGCGACTGGCCGCGACGGCAGTCACCTGCCGCAAAAACTTTTTCGTTGGAAACGGACTGGTATTCTACCGCCCTGATATTTCCGCGCTCGTCGAGCTCCAGGTCCAGATCGGATACAATGCCTTCCGGCTGAGGGTGCAGGAAACCAGCCGCGAGCAGCGCGAGCTCACACGGAACTTCTTCTTCCGAGCCTGCCACTTCCATCATCTGCATCCGGCCTGTCACAGGGTCTGTCTGCCAGTCCAGCTTTACAATCTGGAGCGCTTTCAGATGACCGTCTTCATCTCCGATAAATGCCTTTGTATTGATCGCCCATTGCCTGTCGCAGCCTTCTTCGTGTGAAGTGGAAGTCCTCAGCATCATCGGCCAGTTGGGCCACGGCGTCGAAGCGTCCCGGTCTTTGGGAGGCATCGGCAGCAGCTCGATCTGGTGTACGGACCTGGCGCCGTGCCTGTTGGAAGTACCCACGCAGTCGGATCCGGTGTCGCCGCCGCCAATCACAAATACGTTTCTATCTGTAGCCAGCAGTTCTCCGTTCTGGTATTCTGCGCCGCGGTGGTCCTTTACCCGGTCGATCCCGGCCACGCGTTTGTTTTGCTGGCTGAGGAACTCCATAGCAGGGTAAATTCCCTTCAGCCCGCGCCCGGGGATCTTAAGATCGCGCGGCACAGTCGAACCGATAGTCAGCACGACTGCATCGAAATCGTTAAGAAGGTCTTCGGCCGTAATATCCTTGCCTATGTTGACATTTGTCCGGAAACTTACTCCCTCGGCTTTCATTACGGCGATCCTCCTGTCGATAGTCGCTTTATCGAGCTTGAAATCGGGGATGCCATACCTCAAAAGCCCGCCTATCTGATCGGCACGCTCGAACAGTGTAACCGTATGGCCTGCCTGGTTAAGCTGTGCCGAAGCGGCAAGTCCGGCAGGACCTGAACCTACTACGGCTACTTTTTTTCCTGTCCGTTTCTGCGGAATCTTCGGCTGGACCAGGCCAAGCTCATAGGCTTTTTCGATGATGGATTTTTCTATAAACTCTATAGCGACCGGCGGCTTGTTGATGCCCAGCACACAGGAAGCTTCGCACGGAGCGGGGCAGATTCTGCCTGTAAACTCCGGGAAATTGTTGGTGGATGTCAGTATCTCATAGGCGAGCTTCCAGTTTTTGTCGTAAACGGCGTCGTTAAACTCGGGAATCACGTTTCCGAGGGGGCACCCGTTGTGACAAAAAGGGATCCCGCAATCCATACAGCGGGCTGCCTGGCTATTGGCATTCGTTTCGGTAGGAAGCGGCTCGATTTCCTTATAGTCATGTATCCTTTCCTCTACCGCTCTCTTTTTGGGTAGTTCTCTGTCGAACTCTAAAAATCCCGTTATTTTTCCCATAAAATTTCAAAATTCCGATTTGGATAACTTTAAGATGCGATTACGTCGACTACAATGTCCTTGTAAACCACATTTTTGTTTTTGATTTGTTCGGCCAGCGTAATGTTCCGGCTTTCCAGCGCATTTTTGAAGTCTCTCGGCAGAACTTTCACAAACTGTTGTACTCCTTTCTCCCAGTTTTGAAGCAGCTCGAAGGCCACGCTGCTGGTCGTATATTGGAAATGACGTTCGATGAATTCCCTGAGCAGGGATTGATCCTCTTCATTCAGAGGCAGGAGGTCGACCATTTCGCGGTTCAAATTCTCTTTGAGCTCGTCCGCCTTATCCAGCACATATGCCACACCTCCCGACATACCTGCAGCAAAGTTCCGGCCTGTTTCGCCCAGTATGACGGCCAGCCCCCCGGTCATATACTCGAGCCCGTGGTCGCCGACACCTTCGACTACCACATGAGCACCTGAATTCCTGACGCAGAAGCGTTCGCCGGCGGTTCCCCTGATAAAGGCGCTGCCTGAAGTGGCGCCGTAAAAGGCTACGTTGCCTATGATGATGTTGTCTTCCGGCTTGAATTTGGCATCCCTGTCAGGATAAACGATCAGTTCCGCGCCGCAAAGCCCTTTACCGAAATAATCGTTGGCGTCTCCTTCCAGCTCAAGCTTGATACCGTGTGTATTGAAGGCGCCGAAGCTTTGCCCGGCAGTTCCCCGGAACTTGAAATGTATGGTTCCTTTGGGCAGCCCTGCACCGTCGTATATTTTTGAAATCTCGTTGGAAAGCATATTGCCGACCGAACGGTTGAGGTTCGTGATCGGGTATTCCCCGTATGTTTCTTCCTGGTTTTTCAAAGATGCTTCCGCCGCTTTGATCAAGTCCCGGTCAAGCACCCCTTCGATACCGTGATCCTGCTCTTCCTGCTTGTAGAGAGCTACTTCAAGGCCGGCATTCTCTTTGTAAAGGATGGCGTCGAAATTCAGGTCTTTATGCTTCCAGTGCTTCATATCCTTCCTGAATTCAAGGTATTGCGACTGTCCGACCATTTCGTCGACCGTACGGAAGCCCAGTTGTGCCATGATTTCCCTGAGCTCCATTGCCATAAAGGTGAACATATTGACCACGTGTTCGGGCTTACCACTGAACAGCGCGCGAAGCTCCTTACGTTGTGTGGCTACTCCCACAGGGCAGGTATTCAGGTGGCATTTCCGCATCATGATACAGCCTGCCGCTACCAGTGCCGCTGTAGCAACGCCCCATTCTTCAGCCCCTAAAAGAGCCGCTACGGCGAGATCTCGTCCCGTACGCAACTGCCCGTCGGCCTGGACGGTGACACGTCCCCTGAGCTTGTTTTTTACCAGGGTCTGGTGTGCTTCGGCAAGACCGAGCTCCCAGGGCAGGCCGGCATGGCGGATAGAGCTGAGGGGCGACGCACCTGTACCGCCGTCGTATCCCGAGATCAGGATATGATCGGCATGTGCTTTGGCAACTCCGGCAGCTATGGTGCCCACACCTGCCTCCGAGACCAGCTTGACGCTGATACGGGCCTCGCGATTTGCATTTTTAAGGTCGTATATCAGTTGAGCCAGGTCCTCGATAGAATAGATATCATGGTGCGGGGGCGGAGAAATAAGCCCTACACCCGGAGTAGAGTGGCGGGTACGGCCGATCCAGTCGTCTACTTTATGGCCCGGAAGCTGCCCGCCTTCACCCGGCTTGGCGCCCTGTGCCATTTTGATCTGGAGCTCCCTGGCATTGGCCAGGTAATGGCTGGTAACCCCGAACCTGCCCGATGCTACCTGCTTGATAGCCGAATTCAGGTTATCGCCGTTTTCCCGCGGGGTGTAACGCAGCTCATCTTCACCGCCTTCACCCGAATTCGACTTTCCGCCTATCCGGTTCATCGCAATGGCCAGCGTGGTATGTGCTTCCCACGAGATGGAGCCAAATGACATGGCCCCGGTGGCAAATCGTTTGAAAATGCTTTCCACCGGCTCTACTTCCTCCAACGGGACAGAGTTCCCTTTTCGGAATTTCATGAGCCCTCTCAGCGTCAGGACCTTCTGGGTCTGGTCGTCGATGAGCTTCGAATATTTCTTAAAAAGCTGGTAATCGTTTGTACGAGTGGAGTGCTGAAGCAGATGGACCGTTTGCGGGTTAAAAATGTGTGCTTCTCCACGTTGCTTCCACTGATATATGCCGCCCACTTCCAGCTTCTGGTTGAGACCTGGCCCTTCCGGGAAGGCGACTTTGTGACGTATGAGCACTTCCCTGGCGATCTCGTCGAGCCCCAGGCCGCCGATCCTCGAAATGGTACCTGTGAAATAATTGTCTATAACATCCTTGTTCAACCCCAGGCATTCGAAAATCTGTGCTCCCTGGTAGGACTGCAGGGTGGAGATACCCATTTTCGAGAAAATTTTGAGCAGCTCCTTGTTGACGGCCTTTATATAGTTGTAATAAAGCTTATCATCCTCGAAGGCGCCTTCGATCATACCGTTGCGATTCATCGACGATATGGTTTCAAACGCCATATAAGGGCAGATACCCGACGCGCCATAACCGATAAGGGTGGCAAAGTGATGGGTTTCCCAGGCGTCTCCGGTTTCTACAAGAAGGCCGACTTTGCCACGTAATCCCTTGCGTATCAGGTGGTGATGCACAGCAGCGGTAGCAAGCAGCGATGGGATAGGAGCGTGGTTCGAATCAATAGCCCGGTCTGAAAGTATCAGGATTTCGAAATCGTCCTCTATAGCGTCTTCGGCATACTGGCAGATTCTTTTCAAAGCCCTTTCCAGGCCGAAACCCGCCTGGTCGGAACGGAAATAAGTATTGATTGTTTTAGCCTGGAAATGGCTTTTATCTACAAACCTTAGCTTGTCGAATTCAGAGACGGTAAGGACCGGATGGGGGATTTCTATCTGCCGGCAGTGCCTCGGCCCTTCTTCAAGGAGGTTGTCTCCGCCTCCTACGAACGAAATAAGCGACATAATCGCACGTTCGCGTATGGAATCGATCGGCGGGTTGGTCACCTGTGCGAAAAGCTGTTTGAAATAGCCGGACAAATGCTGGCTTTGCTCAGAAAGCACCGCAAGCGGAACATCCGTGCCCATTGAACCGATGGCCTCCATACCGGTAGATGCCATTGGAGCCAGGATCATGCGGAGATCTTCCGAGGAAAAGCCGAAAGCTATCTGGCGTTTCAGCAGGGCCTCGTCGTCGTAGTTCCGGTACATACGGATAGGGTGGCCGAGATCATCGACTCTGAGTTTGTTCTCGTTAAGCCATTCCTGGTAGGGATGTTTTGAGCAGATAGCGGCCTTTACTTCCTCGTCGGGAATGATCCTTCCCTGCTCCATGTCTACTATAAACATCCGGCCGGGTTGCAGACGGCCTTTCAGTATGACTTTCGACTGGTCTACATTTTCCAAAACACCCGCCTCCGACGCCATAATTATGGTATCGTCGTTAAGAACCCAGTAGCGCGAAGGCCGGAGCCCGTTCCT
>CAZLTN010000145.1:0-12445 GCA_964562455.1 uncultured Cytophagales bacterium | reverse complement strand
GGTAAATTATTCATAGGTAACTTGGAAAAACAGGTCTTTGGAATGTAATACCGGCGTGATGCTGCAAAAGTACCCCCCTGACGGGCGGTATTATTTTATTTTTTTTGCATGTTATTGTAGGATACTATCATTACCCGATCACGGCACATTCACTTTTTTTATTTATTTTATCTAATACCTGTAAGTATTTACCCCTGCTCACTTGTCTTGCTACTGAAAGGAGACAGAACTCCCCGAACAGAAATATTGTCCTTTGACAGAGCAGATGAACCCACTTGTCCCGGATGAGGAAAACCATGATCTGAAGAGCAGGCCCGGCATTAACGACGATACCGCCTTCTCGTCGGATCTGGATGAAGTCTTTATAAGAAAAACGCTGATCAGCGCCCCTGAACAGGGGATGGAATTGCTCTACCTGCGCTATTACCAGCCCCTGTGCACGCATGCAGTAAAATTTGTGCGCTGCAGGCAGGCCGCGGAAGACATCGTTTCAGACATCTTTTATACTTTCTATACCCGGCGCATATTCGAAAAAATCACCGATTCTTACAGGGCCTACCTCTTTCGTGCTGTAAGGAACAGGGGTTATAACTACCTCCGATGGGAGCTGGACAAAAATACAGACCTGGAAGACGACAACCGCTTCAATGCGCCCGAATACCAGCAGCCTGACATGATCACGCAGTACGAAGAGCTTTACCAGGACGTGGAAAAAGCCATCGAACTACTCCCGCACCAGCGAAAATCAATCTACCTGCAATTCCAGTTTGAAGGGAAGCCGGTAAAGGAGATCGCAAAAGATCTGCTGCTCTCCACCAGGACAATCGAGACCCAGATTTACCGGGCCAAACAAACCATACGTGACTACGTAAGATCCAGGTGGCTGCCAGCCCTCCTGCTGTTTTCTATTTTTTTATTTTGACAAGAAAGGTCTTTCTGACTGCATCGATAATATGAAACCGACGATTTCCAGGGATTTTATTTTTGAATATTTCAGCGGTAGAGCCACCTCCATCCAAAAACAGCTCATTGATAAATGGGTAAAAGACCCTTCCAACGAGGATGCTTTCTACCGTTATCTTGAGGAATGGGAACGCCTGTACCCGCAGTACGTCGTCGACGTACCCGAAGGAATAAAAAACTTCAGAAAACTTCTGAAAGAGACAGCACCGGCAGCCGGAGAGGAGGCACCGCCAGTGGTCCCTGCGCGAAGAATTCCTGTAAAAGCCTGGATTTTAGCAGCTTCCGTTGCTTTGCTGCTCGTTTCAACAGCCTGGTTCGGCAAGGAGTCGATATTGTATACCGCTTACCACACAAGCCCGGGAGAAGTGAAGCCCTATGAACTCCCCGACGGAAGCATTGTCACGCTCAATGCAAACTCCCGTCTGACAGTTTCCCGGTTCTGGGCCATCACGGGCGACAGGGAGGTTTTCCTCAGCGGCGAGGCTGAGTTCAAGGTGAGGAAAACCGAAGAGGGCCGCAAATTCACGGTCAGGACAGATAATGATGTGGAAATTGTCGTGCTCGGAACCATCTTCACAGTCTTCAACCGGCACCAGCGTACGGCGGTCACCCTCAACGAAGGAAAGGTACAGCTCACCCACCAGGTCGGCAACACCACCAAAACAATAGAAATGGCGCCCGGTGACAAGATTATGGTTGAAGCCAATCGCCCGGCTATCGTCGAAACCGGAACGGATCCTGCCAAAACAGCTCTCTGGAAAGAAAAACGCTTCGAGTTCGACCAGACTTCGCTGGAAAACATTTCCGGAATCCTGGATGACTATTATAACCTGAAAGCCACTTTCGCCGACGCCGATGTACGGACGCTGACCGTGTCAGGCTCTTTTGTGGCAGCCAATGCAGATGAATTCCTGGAATCGATATGCCTTCTGAACGGGCTACGGAGCCAGAGGTCAGGACAAATCGTAACATTTTATAAAGAAAATCACTAATCTATGGCGTTTCATATGAAAAATACTTTAATCAAACTCACCGCTTTGCTGGTATTTGCTGTCTGTAACACAGCGGCCCGGTACTCGGGCGCCCAGGCTTTTGCCTACGGCGGAGCGCCTTCCCCCGCTTTACAGAAAGTAGCAGCTCCGACGATGCAGCTGAAAGACGCCCTTCTGGCGCTGAAGGCCCATTATAAGGTAGATATCGTCTTTGCCGACCACCTGGTCAAAGGCCGTGTGGTACCGACGAACGTAATTTACCAGAAAAGCCAGTTGGAAGCCGACCTCGGTGAAATACTGAACCTGCACGGACTGACTTTCCGTCGTGGAAAAAGTGGTTCTTACATCGTCATAGCTGGCGATAGCCCAAAAAGACCGGAAGCCACCCGGGCCGGGCAGACCGCACCGGACGGGCGGCCAAACCAGCTGATCACTACCCGACAGGAAAAAGACACGGAGCCTGAGGGCGTATTTCCGGAGACCGATCCCGTTGTCTTCAGCCATACCATCACCGGCCGCATTACCGATGCGGAGACAAATGAGCCCTTACCCGGGGTAAGCATCATATTAAAAGGGACTCAGTTGGGTACAACATCAGAAATAAACGGGAACTACAGCTTTGTAGCGCCCGATGAGCAGAAAACCGGCGGTATCCTTGTATTTTCTTTTGTCGGCTATCAAAACCAGGAAGTATCCATAGGCAACAGAAGTGTGATTGATATCGGCCTCAAGGCCGATCTTAAAGCATTGGAGGAAATCGTGGTAGTAGGATACGGTACACAAAAAAGAGCCGATATTACCGGGGCTGTGTCTTCGGTAAGCGCCAGGGACATACAGGGCATGCCGGCCCCCAGCCTTGACGGCGCGCTCGCAGGGAAAATGCCCGGCGTACAGGTCTCCCAGACTACCGGTACACCAGGCGGAGGTCTCACTGTCCGGGTAAGAGGTACGGGGTCAATAGGAGCGGGCAACGAGCCTTTGTACGTGATAGACGGATTCCCGGTTACGGCCACCTATAACCAGTCCAACAACCCGCTGAACAGCATCAATCCCAACGACATTGAATCTATCGAAGTGCTGAAAGACGCCTCGTCTACCGCGATCTACGGCTCAAGAGGGTCAAACGGAGTAGTACTCATCACTACAAAGGGCGGAAAATCGGGCAGGATGAAGGTCGACCTCGAAACCTATACCGGCTTTCAGCAGGTCACTCAGAAGATGAAACTTATGAATGCACAGGAGTTCGCCAGGTATATCATCGACTCAAGAAATAATGCCTGGGTAGATACCGGCGGAAATCCTTCGGCCCCCAACTCGCAGCGGGCCGCCATCTACCAGATCCTTCCTGCACTCCAAAATCCTGATGCATTGGGAGAAGGCACCGACTGGCAGGACGAAATTTTCAGGACCGCTCCCATACACAACCTACAGGCAACCGTCTCGGGAGGAACCGACAAGATACGCTATATGATTTCCGGCGGGTATTTCAAGCAGGACGGGATCATCATCAATTCCGATTTCCAAAGGTATTCCTTCAGGGTCAACCTCGAAGCCAATGCTTCCAAAAGGTTTAAAGTAGGAATAAACCTTAACCCTTCCTATACCGTGAGCAACCCCACCGATGCGGAAGGGCACTTCAGTTCAGGCGCAATTGTGCTTTCTGCGCTCCTGATGGCGCCGCACCTGCCCGTTTACGATGAAAACGGGGATTATACGACCGGCATTACCCTGGGTAACGGCTTCAGCAGCCTTGAAAACCCGGTAAAATCCGCACTCGGAAAAAAGAGACGGCTCAACGATCTCAGGATGCTGGGCACTGCTTATGGCGAATACCAGATCATGAACGGACTCAGCTACAAGCTCCTGGTAGGCGCCGACCTTCAGAACAGCAACGAACGGACCTTCAACCCCTCGTTTGTAGGCAGGGACGGCACACCGCCTCCTGTCATTCCCTTCGGTTCATTCAATTCCCGTTACTCCAACAACCTGCTCATCGAGCATACGCTGAACTATTCAAAAGAATTCGGGGCGCATAGTCTTAATGCGCTCGGCGGGTTTACTGCTCAAAAAGAGTTCTTACATACCTCAGCTATCAATTCTACTAATTTTCCAAATGACCTGGTGGAAACATTGAATGCCGGGATTGTTTCTTCGGCCAATACCAACGCCAGCGAATGGTCCTTATTATCCTACCTGGCAAGGGTCAACTACTCTTATAAAAGCAAGTACCTGCTTACCGCTACCATCAGGAGAGACGGCTCTTCAAGGTTCGGGCAAAACAATAAATGGGGTACTTTTCCTTCCGTCTCAGCCGGCTGGAGAATTTCGGAAGAAGCTTTCATGACCAATCTTCCCCAGGTAAATGAACTCAAGTTCAGAGCCAGCTATGGCTTTACCGGGAACAACTTTATCGGCAACTATGACCATATCGGCCTGCTGGCGATCAGGAATACCGTCTTCGGCGGAAGCGGCGGGACTGTCGTAAACGGCATTGCCCCCAGCTCTATCAGCAATCCCGATCTCAGCTGGGAACGCAACCGGCAATTTGACCTCGGCCTTGAAGTGGGATTGTTCCAGAACCGGATTTTCGTGGTAACCGATTTCTACGAAAAGATCACCTCCGATCTTCTTCTGAACGTACCAACTCCTTCCATTACAGGATATACTTCCGCCCGCCAGAACATCGGAAGGGTACGCAACAGGGGATGGGAGCTGGCCGTCTCCACAAGGAACCTGGTTAATAAGTTCCAGTGGACGACCGATTTCAATATTGCTTTCAACCGTAACCAGGTACAGGCGCTCGGACCGAGCGGAGAGCCGATTTTCGGAAATTACCAGCTCACCAACAGCCATATTTCCAGGATAGGACATTCTTTGGGAAATTATTATGGATACCAGGTTGAGGGTATATTCCAGTCTCAGCAGGAAATTGACAACAGCCCGAGCTTCGCCGACTCAAAGCCCGGACACTTTAAATTCAAAGACGTCAACAACGACGGAGTTCTTTCCGTCGATGACCGCACAAGCCTGGGCAGCCCGCATCCCGACTTCATTTTCGGGCTTACCAATAGCTTTTCCTACAAAGGCTTTGACCTCAATATCCTGATCCAGGGCGTCCAGGGCAACGAAATCCTTCACCTCGGACGCAGGTTCTATGCCAACTATGCCGGGACGGGAAACGGGCTGAAAGAGCTTTCAAACGCCTGGAAATCGGCGCAGGAACCCGGAGACGGCAAAACGCCGAGAGTAAACAGGGACCTTTCCAGGTACGCCAGCAGCAACGCCAGCGCCAACATTTCGTCTACCCACGTGGAGGACGGCTCTTTTGTACGCGTAAGGAATATCTCGCTGGGCTATACCCTTCCCCAGGCAGTCGCCGGCAAAGTCGCGCTGAGAACGGCACGGATCTATGTAAATATGCAGAATCCCGTTACATGGACCAGGTACACAGGCTATAACCCCGAAGTGAGCACAAACGGAGCGGATCCGCTCACACCGGGCGTAGACTATGGAGGATACCCCATTGCAAAGGTGTTCACACTCGGACTGAACGTAGGATTTTAGAGGTTAAAACAATCAGAAGATATGAAGAAGATAGAACTGTATTGCTGCATTGCTTTGCTGGCTCTTAGCCAGGGTTGTAACAGCGATTTTCTCAACCTGGCACCCATCTCCAACACAAACAACGTCAACTTCTACCGGAATGCCGACGACATGCTGAATGCCGTCAACGCAGCTTATTCCGGGCTCCGCCTGAACGGCGTATACAACCAGGCCATGTATGCAATCGGGGAAATCCGTTCGGATAATACGGAGATCCTGGACGCGCAGGCAGGTATCGAGGTTACGCAGATCGATGCTTTTACCACGCTGACCAACAACAGCGCAATCAATACTATGTGGAATCAGCACTATCAGGCAATTCTCTATTGCAATACCGTCATAGACCGTATCCCTAATGTAGAGATGAACCAGGCACTGAAAGACCGGTACATCGCGGAAGCTCTTTTCCTCAGAAGCCTGCTCTATTTCAACCTGGTAAGATCATTCGGCGATGTCCCGCTGGTACTGAAAGAAACCATCGACGTACAGGAAGGATATACTTATGGCCGGGTTCCGGTTGCGGAGATTTACACCCGGATCGAAGCCGACCTGCAAACAGCCGAAGCTGGTCTGCCTGCCTCATACACAGGGAATAACATTGGCCGGGCTACTTCCGGCGCTGCGAAAGGGCTCCTTGCAAAGGTTTACCTGACACAGAAGAAATGGGACCAGGCAGCGTCCAAAACCGGTGAAATTATTTCGTCGGGCACCTACAACCTTCTTAACAGCTATGCTGATATTTTTGCCATAGGTAACAAAAACAACAGGGAGTCGTTGTTTGAGGTACAATATAAGAAAGGAGGCTTCGGCCTCGGGAGTCCCTTTAACAATGCTTTTGCACCTCGGCTTTCGGGCGTGGTCGTCACCACGATCGGGGCCGGAGGAGGACAGAATCACCCCACCGCCGACCTGATCGGGTCTTATGAAACCGGTGACCTTCGAAAAGATATTTCCCTTGCCACCGGCTATCAGAACGGAAACAACTTTGTAGCCGTTCCTTATGTAAAAAAATATCTCGACCCTGCTCCGTTCGCCGCCGGCGATGCCGACAACAACTGGCCGGTTATCCGCTATGCAGACATCCTGCTGATGCGTGCGGAAGCGCTCAATGAGTTGTCCTATACCGCAGGCGGGGAGAGTTTCGAGCTACTCAATCAAATCAGAAAAAGGGCCGGGCTTGCTCCAAAAACGCCTGGTGATCTTCCTACCCAACAGGATTTCCGCCTGGCTATCGAACATGAAAGAAGACATGAGCTGGCATTCGAAAACCACCGCTGGTTCGATCTGCTCCGTACCGACAGGGCCATACCGGTCATGAACGGCAAGGGATTTTCCGTCCAGCCCTACCAGTTGCTGCTGCCGATCCCGCAGAACCAGATCGATATCAACCCGGCAGTCCTGAAACAGAATCCGGGGTATACCGAATAACGCAGAATAGAAAATGTCACATACAACTCCAAAATCCGCTCTTACGATCAGTCTGCTCGTGCTGTGCAGCCTGATACTCCCGGCTGAATACCTGGAAGCGCAGCCGAATACCCACCCCGATGCCAGGTTTGCCGAAGCCGGGATCCTGCAAAAGAAAGCAAACGGCTTCAAAGGGATCTGGTACATGAACCAGCCTTCCAACGACGAATACGTGTATAAATACAGCGGCGGCCTGGGCACCTACCCTGCCAACCACCGGCCCTTTGCCATTTACTCCCGGGAAGTAAATAAAACTTTTTTCTGCTTCGGAGGCACTGACGACGATAACAGCACGCTCTATCACAATGTCTCTTACTTTGACCACAAAACCGGGAAAGTAGCCAATCCCCTGATCCTGCTCGATAAAAATACTATCGACGCACATGATAACCCGGTTATCTCGATCGATGACAAAGGCTATATCTGGATATTTTCGACATCGCACGGTACTACAAGGCCATCCTATATCCACAAGAGTAAAAAGCCGTACGACATAGAGGCTTTCGAAACGGTTGAAGCGACCGAGCTGGTCAACGGGGAAGAGAAGCCCTTTAACAATTTTTCCTACTTCCAGGTGTATCACCAGAAAGGAAAGGGGTTCCTGGCCTTATTCACCAAATACAGCGATTGGGGGAACAGGGTGATCGGGTATAATACAAGTAAAGACGGGGTCAAATGGGGCGAGTGGAAAGTAATAGCACATATCGAGCAGGGACACTACCAGATCAGTGCCGGCGCCGGCGGCAAGATCGCAGTGGCATTCGACTTCCACCCGCAGGGAAAAGGCCTTAATTACCGGACCAACCTGCACTACCTGGAAACCACCGATTTCGGCAATACCTGGAAAACAGTAAACGGACAGGCCGTTACCCTGCCGCTGCAATCGCGGGATAATCCCGCCCTGATAAAGGATTTCGTATCGGATGGGCTGAACTGCTACCTCCTGGACATAGCGCTGGACGGCAGGCTCCGGCCGGCCATCCTGGTGATCTCCAGCAAGGGTTATGAAGCAGGGCCTGGCAACGCCCCCAGGCTATGGCGTTTTTTCCGGCATGACGGAGCCCGATGGAACGACAATACCGTTACAGAGTCGGACAGCAACTATGACATGGGGTCCGTTTTTTTCGAAAACGACAGGCAGATAAAAATCATCGGGCCGACTATAGACGGGCCGCAGGCCTATAATCCCGGCGGAGAAATAGCGGTATGGTCCACTAATGACGGCGGATCGGGATGGAAGCTGGAAAAACAGCTTACCTCCAAAAGTAATTACAACCATACCTACGTGAGGAGGCCGCTGCATGCGCATAAGGATTTTTTTGCAATCTGGGCCGACGGTCACGGGCGCAGACCGTCTGAATCTTACCTGTATTACAGTGACTCCAATGGTAAGGTATTCCGGCTCCCGAGACATTTTACCGAAAAGGAAATCCAGGTAAAACCTCTATATTAGCTGCTGTTCATCTTGTTCTCCGGGCAGGGACCCCCCTAGCCCCTTTAACCTGTTTTCTCAATGCGCTACCTGACTTTTCCGGCAAGCATCATTTCCCCGGCTGTTCTGCTTTTCCTGGTTTGTTTCAGTCCTTCTTTCGCCCAATCTCCCACCCACAACCAGAAAATCAACGGGTACAAAGGCATCTGGTTTACGCTGGGGCAGTTTTCCGATTACGGCGATAAATATTCCGGAGGGTTGGGCACCTATACCGCCAAACATATTCCTCTTGCCATCTATGCGCCGGAGGTGGAAAAAACCTTCTTCGTGTACGGCGGAACTACCGGACCTTATGATACGCATTTGCTTTGTATGGCGGGTGTGTTCGACCACAAAACCGGGAAAGTATCGAGGCCGGTTATCGTCTATGACAAAATGGGCGTCGACGACCCCCACGACAATCCCAGCCTGGCAATGGATGACAAAGGCTATATCTGGGTATTCGTCAGCGGGCGCGGACGTACAAGGATGGGATTTAAATACAAAAGCAAGCTCCCCTATTCCGTCGAATCCTTCGAGCAGGTCCGGGAAGAAGAAATGACCTACCCCCAGCCTAAATATATCCCCGGAAAAGGCTTTCTGCACCTGTTTACCAAATATACCGGGACAAGGGAGCTATACTTCGAAACCTCGCCCGACGGCGTTACGTGGACGGAAGACCGGAAGCTCTCAGGGATGAAAAGAGCCGAAGATACCAATAGCGGGCACTACCAGATCAGCGGGCAGCATGGCGAAAAAATCTGCTTCTTCTTCAACTGGCATCCCAACGGAAATGTAGACCTGCGAACGAATATCTATTATATGCAGACCGTCGATTTCGGAAAAACCTGGACTACAATCGACGGTAAAAAGCTGGATATTCCTCTGAAAGACGTTGATTCCCAGGCCAGAGTGATGGAGTATTTCAGCCAGGGAAAGAACGTCTATATCAAGGATGTGAACTTCGACGAAAAAGGCAACCCGATCGCGCTTTATCTCGCCGGCCCAGGCCATCAGCCCGGCCCGCTCAACGGGCCCAGGCAATGGTATGTGCTGTACTGGAATGGTAAATCCTGGGAGAATTACCCCATCACTACTTCCGATCATAATTATGACACCGGAAGCCTTTTTGTAGAAGGGGGCGAATGGACCGTCGTGGCCCCTACAGAGAACACCCCTCAGCAATGGGGCGGCGGCGGAGAGGTTGTGATGTGGAAGAGCATCGATAAAGGAAAAAGCTGGACAAGAACAAAACAGCTTACCAGGAAAAGCGAACGGAACCATAATTATATCCGTAAAGTAGTCAATGGAAGTGACCCTTTCAGGTATTTCTGGGCTGATGGAAATCCCGACAGGAGGAGTGAATCGCTGCTTTATTTCGGCGACAGCAAAGGAAACGTATGGCAATTGCCGTATGACATGGCCGGCGACTGGCAGACGCCGGTAAGGGTCAGGTAGCCAAGCCAAAATACAGGTTTTCCTGTAGGTGAATTCCGGGTTTCCCTGTATTGAATCAAAACATAAGTCTCATGACCTTTACCTGGACATTTTTAACAGGAAAATATCATGAGACAACTTCTATTTATACTATTCATCTTTCTCACCGGCGCAGATATCTGCGGCCAGATAAACAACGCCCCACCGGTCCCTGAATACGACCGGTCGGAATTCAATCAGTCCATAGGTTTTCATAATACGAACCGGCATGCCTTCCTCGAAGACTACAACACCGTTTTTGAATATCTCTTCGACGATGATTTTACGATCGAATTCTGGATCAAAATTTCTTCATCCATAGAACCCGGTGCGCTCGTATTGCGTACCAGCAACTTCGATATCAACTTTGGGATGGGTGTAGATGCGAACGGCAATTACACGCCCGGGCTTGTATTTCTCACCAGATCGTGGGAACCGGACCCGCGCTGGGAGAACGCCGAAGACTACCTCGTTCCCGGCACTAACCATTACCATCACCTGACAGCGCAGGATATCCCCTACTTCAATGACTGGTTTCACGTGGCTATTGTCAGGAGCCGGTCGGCGGTTAATACGTCTGATAATATGTATCCGGGCAATATGCGCATGTATATAAACGGTACCTCATCCGAATATCCGGTCTACGGCCCGCTGGAAGATTTATTGCCGCTTGACGACGGAGGTATTTACATGGCGCCATATTATACGTCCTACCTTAAAATGGATGAACTGCGCATCTGGAATATGGCCAGGACTACACAGCAGATCCACGATCATATGAACCAGCCCATCAGCAACACCACAGCCGGGCTGATTGCCTACTACAGTTTTGACGGGCTTCCTCCCGGCGCCATTACCATACCTAATACGGCCAGGGGGACCGGAGCGCCACTGACGGATGACAATATAGATGATCATCCGCTCTATGGAACTGTAGGGGGATATGGCCCTGCGCCTTTCTTCGGCACCGACCGGGAGTATATTTCGGAGGCAGAGGGCGATTGGGATGATCCCGATACCTGGGGCGGAGAGGTGCCCGGTGAAGATGAAATTGTTATCATAAATCAGACTGTAACGCTGACCGGGAACAGGACACAGCACGGACTTGTTTTCAGAGCGCCCGACATAGCAGCAGCACGGATGTCCGGCGCCGCGTCAGGAGATAAGCTGGTTTTTACCAACGGTCATACGCTGACGCTAAAGTCTCCGCCCGCCGGGGGAAATGCAAGCAGCTACGTCGCTACCGATAACGGAGGTACCCTGATTGTGGAAAATATCCCCTATACCGGCACTCAGATCCCGGTGGGTACCGAAAGCGCATACCGGCCGGTGTTTATAGCCCAGCCGACGACAACGAGTTACGATTTTATATCTTTCTCCATCAGAGCGGAGGATGAAATATTGCCGGCAGTGAGCGCCCAGGCGGCAGTTGTCGATGCTTCCTGGGACCTCACTCCGTTGACAGCCAATCCCAGCCCTGCTCCATACAGGATTAAATTTCAGTGGAATGGCGCGGACGAGCGAAACAATTTTTCCAGGGGCGATGCCTATGTAGCCAACCATCACAACGGCAGTTGGAATATTCTTACATCTGAGGATGCAGAAACAATAAACAGCACTACCTATGCACTCGCAGCTACAGTAAGCCAATTTTCTCCCTTTATCATTACGAGTGATCAAACCTCCCTCCCGGTCAGATTGACTAGCTTCAACGTAGCACAGGAGGGGCAAACGGCCTTGCTGACATGGTCAGCTTCCGACGCTGAAAATTTTACCCGGTTCGAGATCGAGCGGAGCCCCGACGCTGACACCTGGGTAACCATCGGAACCGAACATGCCGCCGGACAGGGCCGTGAAGTACGACACTACACCTTCCACGATCCGCTGACCAACGTTCTTTCGCAACGGCTTTATTACCGGATCAAAATGATCGATTTCGACAACAGCTACGCATATAGCCCGATCAAGGCGATTGCCTGGAAAGCATCCGCCCGATTGAGTGTTTATCCAAATCCGGCAGAGCGAAAATCCGAAGTCCGGCTGAAATTCTCCGGGGATCTCAGCAACGCCGATCTGAAGATTATCTCGTTGAACGGCTTTGAGGTACACCGTCAGAGGGGCCTTACCAACGGGTTGGTAAAACTCCCTGACCTTCCTACCGGCATTTATATTATCTCGGTAGATCAGGGCGGGCAGGTTCACAAAGAAAAAATCCTCATCCGGTAATTTTGCAACCCGCCCATTTCTAACCGCTTACAGGAATGACTCAAAAAAAAGCAACTTTTTTTAACATTAACTATTGCTTCTTAAGTCTCCATCCCCCATCTTTGCACCGCGTTTGAACGAAACGCTTTCGTGATTTAAGGAATGTGCAATAGCAAACGAAGAAGGAGACCAGTCGGCCCTATCGTCTAGCGGTTAGGACACGTCCCTTTCACGGATGAAACCGGGGTTCGATTCCCCGTAGGGTCAC
>CAZLTN010000144.1:0-12666 GCA_964562455.1 uncultured Cytophagales bacterium | reverse complement strand
TCCAAAATCTTGCCCGTAAAATACTGGAATTTCAGCATTATGAAATTACAGCGGTTAAAAATGGCGAGCAGGTATTGCACCTGCTGGAGAAAGAGAATTTTGACATCATCCTGCTTGATATAAACATGCCTGTTTTGGACGGGATGGAAACCGCGCGCCGTATCCGCGCTATGGCCGATGAAACAAAATCCAAAACCCCGATCGTAGCCATTACCGGGAACGCGAAAAATTATACTGACGAGGACTTCAAGGAAGCAGGATTTGACGACGCCCTGATGAAGCCGCTTAATTTCGACCGGCTGGTGGAAGTGGTGGCCCAGCTCACTCAATAGCAGCAAATGAAAGTAACCTTCCTGGGCACCGGAACCTCGCAGGGGGTACCTGTAATCGGTTGCCGTTGCGAGGTATGTATGTCTTTGGACTTCCGGGACAAGCGTTTGAGGACATCCGTATGGGTAGAGGTAGGGGACGTTTCCCTCGTAATTGATACGGGGCCTGATTTCAGGCAGCAGATGCTGCGGCTCGGGGCCAGAAAACTGGATGCGGTCCTGTTCACTCATGCGCATAAAGATCATATAGCAGGCCTGGACGATGTTCGGGCCTTCAATTTTTTACAAATGCGCGATATGCCCGTCTATGGCAGCCGCGCCACGCTCGACAGGATTTCCGAAGAGTTTTATTATTCCTTTATAAAAGACCCCTATCCGGGCGTACCCCGGTTGACGAAAATCCCCTTCGAAAATACCAGCTTCGAAATAGCGGGCCTTACAGTGACTCCGATTCTTGTGATGCACCACAAAATGCCTGTCTATGGCTTTCGGATAGGAGATTTTACCTATATCACCGATGCGAATTATATCGCCGAAGAAGAAAGGGAGAAGATAATCGGATCCAAAGTGCTCGTTATCAATGCTCTGCAAAAGGAAAGCCACCTGTCGCATTTTACATTGCCCCAGGCCCTGGAAGTCGTCGGAGAGCTGGGCGTACCGCAGGCGTACCTGACTCATATCAGCCATAAGCTGGGCCTGCACGCAGCGGTGGAAACAGAATTACCCGCAAACGTGTCTCTGGCGTACGACGGGCTGACGGTTGAGATTATTTAACTCCGGTCATGCATCTTAACTACTATTTCCTCAGAAAATTAGTGCCGCGCCTTGCCGGAAAACTGGAGGGAACCCGGTTATCCGCTGCGTTTAGCCAGGACAGAGACGAGATAATCCTGGAATTCGAATCAGAAGGGACTATAAAGCTTACGATTAGGGCCATTTTAAAACCCGAGTTTACATGCCTTTTTTTCCCCGATAAATTTGAACGCGCGAGGGCAAACAGTATCGATCTTTTTAAAGATCTTCACGGGCTCGGGGTCCGTTCTGCATTTGTCTATGAAAATGAAAGAGCTTTTGCCCTGGAATTCGATGGAGGGGATAAGCTGGTTTTTAAATTGTTTGGGAACAGGTCAAACCTGCTGCATTTTGCCCCGGACGGCTGCCTGAAAACTATTTTCAACCGGAGGCTCCTCGCCGATCTTACGCTGGAAGAACGATCCTTGCATAAACCGGCGTCACCTGCTTTCGATACGTTCGTTTCGGTTAACGGCGACTACCGGAAAATGTTCCCTACGTTCGGAAAGCTGGTTTTTCATTACCTGGCCGGTCTTATTCCCGGTCACTCGTCCCTGGAAGAAAAGTGGATTGCAGCCCGGAACGTGCTGTCGGAGCTCGATAGCAACCATTATTATCTTACGGAGTTTGAAGGACGGCTTGCCCTGAGCCTGCTGCCTGCAGGCGATATCAGGCAAACCTATACCGATCCTGTCGAGGCCGTTAACGCATTCTGCATCTCCTATTTCAGGACAGGCAATCTTCAGAATGAGAAAGAACAGGCGACAAAAAGACTACTAAAACGCATACAGCAAACTGAAAACTACCTGGCTTCAGCCTACGAAAAGCTTTCCGAAATCTCTGACACCGGGAAAAATGAACAATACGCCAGCCTGATCATGGCGAACCTGCATAACGTGGAGCCGAGAGCGGAATTTCTGGAGGTCATCAGCTTTTATACGGACAAGCCTGTCAGGATAAAGCTGAAGCCCGACCTTTCGCCCGCCAGAAATGCGGAGAATTATTTCCGGAAAGCCAAAAATGAAAAGCAGGAGCTGGCCCGTCTGCAGGACAACATCGAAGCCCGGGAAGCTGCGCTCGGCCAGATGAAAACATGGCTTTCCGAAATCGAAAAGTTATCTACAGTAAAAGATCTGCGCACCTTTTTAAAACAGCAGGGCCTGTCGGGGCAGGAAAGCGGCTCAGCCTCCGGGCAGACCGGTAAATTCAGGGAGGAAACTTTCCTCGGCTACCGGATTTTCATAGGAAAAAATGCCAGGAACAACGATGAGCTCACGCTAAAGCTCGCAGGAAAGGACGATCTGTGGCTACATGCCAAAGATGTTTCCGGCTCGCATGTCGTGATACGGCATATTCCCGGGAGGAACTTCCCGGCGGCAGTGATCGAGCGGGCGGCTGAACTGGCCGCCTGGCACTCGAAACGGCGGAACGACAGCCTCTGCCCGGTAATCGTAACACCCCGGAAATTCGTCAGGAAAGGAAAGGGAATGCCTGCGGGAGCGGTAGTTGTCGAAAAAGAGTCGGTTGTAATGGTGGTGCCGAAAGGATAACTATATATTGCTTTATCCGGCTTAGGTCAACGTAAAAGCAATATAAACCGGGAAGGCCTGTGAAGAAATACCGCTCAAATTGGATCTTCGTCAATCTTTAGCGTTTTCACTTTGGCATCCAGCTCCTTATAGTCTGTCAGGCTGTCCAGCATCTTCTTATTGTCTTCCGAAAGCTGCATATCCATCTTCCAACTCAGCCCCGAGGCGAGCTGGATCATCATAAACTGGAGCTGGTTGGCCGCTATGCGCGGCAGGTCGCTCTGCAAGGCCTTTTCCTGCATGGCCTGCTTCGCTTCAGTAAGGATATTGGTATAGTCTTCGCTCTGGAAACGGTTGAGCCAGCCCTGCTCGATGTCATAAAATTTGTAGTCGGTATCCATCGACAGGATCTCGGGTTCAGGAAAATACTCAATAACCAGCTTGCGTTCACTTTCGTCTACCCTGAAACGCAGCTTGCCGAAATCATACCCGACCAGGACTTTGGCTTTTGATATCACAAGTGCTTTCTTTTTGTCGTTAAAAAGCTGCCAGAAATTCTTATCGTGCTGGTAGTTATATATTTCGGTAAAGTATCCTTCGGACATTACCACTTTGAACACCTTTTCTATACGCTCCAGGAGCACCGAAACGTCCCGGACAGGAGCTACAGCCGTGCTTTTCCGCAGCAGGCGATAAAGGCCCACGCCTCCTGCCGCGCCGATTGCCAATGTCAGAAGGTATATGAAGAATGAATCCATGTGTACAGACGTAGATTACCCGGTAAATTTATAGTGAATTTCTCCTGATCATGGTAAAAGGATTTTTCACCTTGATCTGCTTTCCGTCGAGCAGCAGCGCCGCCGCAGTACGCCCCATCGTCTCAAAATCGGTAGTAATAACCGTAATCCCGTCGGCAAGCACCTCTTTGAGCGTGGTATCGTTGAAAGACAACAACCCGACCTGCCCGCCCAATGAGAGGTTGGAATTCCTGACTTTTTTTATCAGTTCGGCCAGGTCTGTTTCTTCCACCATAATATAGGCTTTCCCTTCCGAAATATTCTCGTTCATCGCATTGTCGATAATCCTGAAATCTTTCTTGTAGCTGATACACCACGATTTAAACCCGCGTATGATTTCAGGCGGATACTGGCCATCCACAGGAAAGACGAGCACGAGCTCACGATATTTTTCCAGCAGGTCCCCACCGCTTTCGAGTGCCCGGAAGATATCTTTCTCGAAATCCTGGTAGATAGCCAGGTAAGATCCCGGCAGCTCCGGGTAATCCCTGTCGAGTAACACCAGCTTATGACTTGGGATCTTCTCCAGCAATTCCTTTACATTCACTTTGTTGGTGCCTTCATAAAAATGAGGCATGATCACAATGTAGTTGTATTTTGCCAGGTTCTCTTCCAGCACTTCCTTGAATATCAAAGCATTGTAGTGATGTATAAAAAGATCTACAACTGCCGCATCGCCGAGTGCTTTCAGAAAAGCGTAGTAAATAATCTTTTTATAAGAGCTCATTTTGTTCATTATGAGCATCACTTTGATTTTGTTGGAGGCGGAAGACTGTGCGAAATATCCTTTCCCTCTTACCGATTTAATAACCCCCCGCTCCTTCAGTTCGTTGTAGGCTTTTTCGACCGTATCTCTTGCCAGGTAGTTCGACTCCGACATTTCATTGATGGAAGGCAATTGCTCATCCTGCTTCAGTATCCCGTTTTTAACTGCCTGGGACACCGTATTAATGATCTGCTTATACTTTGGAACCGGCGATTCGGGGTCTATTGTAATAATCATAAGCCGATAAATGACGGGTACAAAATTGACGTTAAGAGTCTTTCTTTCAAAAGTACGAATAAAATCAGCCTAAATCGGAATAGGCCTGTTAAGGCTCTCTTCCAGCGAAATGATCGTCTCGGTCCTCTGTATTCCCTGTACTTTCTGGATCTTGTCGTGAAGTACCTCGCGCAGATGGCTGGTGTCGCGGCACTGGATCTTGGCAAAAATACCGTACTGGCCGGTAGTGTAGTGAAGATTGATTACTTCCGGTATTTCAGCAAGCTGCTTCGATACCGATTCATACAGCGAGCTTTTGTCAAGGTATATCCCAAGGTAGGAAGTGATATCCCAGCCAAGTTTCGAGACGTCTATGTCGAGCTTTGTACCTCTGATAATCCCCATCTGCTTCATTTTGGAAACACGCACATGTACTGTCCCACCCGAAACAAATACACGCTTTCCTATTTCGGCATAGGAAAGATCTGCATTGTCTACCATTATTCTCAGGATAGCCAGATCGGTCTGATCAATTTCTAACGCTTTGTCCATTACAGAAGACGAAATTTGATATTTTCTACAAAAAACGTTATTTTGTTGAATATTTTCTAAATTTTAATATTTTTATGTGGAAATATTTTAACAAACCAGATCAATCTGCTACCTTTGTGTTGTCAATGTCAGGAAATCATTTCTCAAACGACATCGGCAGCGTTCTTTTCTAATACTGTAGGGTGATGAAATCTGGCAGCCATGCCCTCCTGTCTCGGGGGTGGTGATAAGGGACAAACGCGATATAATGCCGGCACTTGTGCCGACTGGGGTGGACCACCAAAGTTTTTAGTAATTGTATCGTGGCTAACTGCACCGTGGGCGGTTCGAATCCCCCTCCTACAGCAATAAAAGTACAACGTTAAGAAAGTATTTTCTTAACGTTTCAGACTTTGGTTTTTAGTTTGTTGATGAAGTTTAATCTTACACGCAGATTCAATATGTAATCTGCGTGTTTTTTTTCGGAATAAATCCCAGCGTTACGAAACTGGCTGTACCTACGGCACTTCCGCTAATGATCTGTTAACGGCCCCGTGCCTTCAGCCTGAGAGCCGACAAATAAAACAGCCCGTATTCATTGGTATTTCCGGGTCCTGCTGTTAAAGTAACTACTATCGTGCCGTCGGCTGCCGGCTTAATGGCTCCAAAGCTGCAAAGCTCCGATACGTTATCCGTTGCGTTGAGAATCCCTTCCTGCCTGGCCGCTCCTTCGCATACAATCTTTGTTTCCTGCCGGCCAAGAGTGTCGCCCATGCGCGAGGCAAAAAAAGAAATATCATAGCTTTCTTTCTTATCCAACCCGGTCAGGCGGAGTTTCGCTTCCGGTCGGAGCACTTCATTAAATGCTTTTTTCCCGTTCCCGAAATACGAAGCGGCAGTCACCTCTTTCGGGAAATGGTACGGTACGGCAGGATGTGTGGCCCCATTCATATTTTTTGCATTGAAACCCTCCGTAACTTCCAGTTTTACGCGGGTAGTATTGCGGAGGCTGTCTTTCAGATCATAGGTCTTACCGGAAAGCGGCGAAACCACCGGGTTCCAAGCTCCCTCATGCGAGACCCCGCCGAAATCTACCAGTACGGGTGCAGTCAGTTTTTTTATCCCCTTAGGCGCCTTTCTGAACTTTTTCAGCGTCGTTACCTCGTAGGGATCTCTTACCGCAAAATGCGCTGCATACTGAGCTACTTCTTTTTCCCTTTCGGTCACATCGGCAGGCTTGTAGTTCATGCCGACAACCGAAACCCCGAACAGCTTTTCAAACCAGGTACAGGCAGCGACATATCGCCCGAGGGAAAAACGGAGGTGGTAGCCGTCGCGATCGAAATTATCGCCGATGTAAGAAGTCCTCGCGTTTTGAATCGCAGTGCCGGCCGGAACCACGATATCGATCGGAACTATACCGCTCACCTTAGCCGAAACGTCGGCAATAGCCCGGTACATCTGCTGCTGGTCTCTTCCGTAATTGGCAAATCCTGTATGCACGGCGTGCTGCGAATAGGCCCAGGTCTGGTGGTAGACATATTTCACGTTCCTGTTTTTTGCGCGGGCTTTAACATATTGATAGAGTTCCGGCAGAGACGCTTCGATCGTACCAAGCTGCCCGGAAAGCGGGCTTGCCTGCTGAAAGCTGATGTAATCCCAGTCTTCGTCTGCAAGAGCCTGTTCCAGGCTGACATTCGGTGTCGTCATTCTACGCCCGTCGACCGTAGTCTTCCGGTAAGAATAGGCATTTTTATTCTCTCTCGCATTCGTTACATGCAGTGTGAGCGGGGCGCCGCCTATATACAGGTTGGCTACCACCGTTTGTATATTTTTCTCGCGTGCAAGGTCAAAAAGGTTGTTTTCGATCGCATCCGCCGAAAAGCTGTTGCCGATAGCGAGGATTTTAATTACCCCGTCTTCTGTCTCACCCGCCCGCAAAACACCGGGAAGCTGAAGAACAATCAGAAGGAGTAGGAAACAATTGAATTTACGCATTTTCAATAAGGTATTAGGTTACTCCTGCTATTTAAGTAATTTACGGTTCTTTTGATAATTTTACACTTATATTCTGCCCGCCGGGCACCTGGTCTGCGATCTCCATAACTGCACTAATGACATACGAAACTCCTACTTCCGGTACGTCGGCTCGCCAGTACTGCCGATTATGGCTGGCGGCCATACTGGTGCTTTGCATTAGCGCCGCGCACGCCCGCAAAACGGCCGAAAGGCCTAATATTCTTTTCATTATGTCAGACGATCACACCTCGCAGGCATGGGGAATCTACGGAGGTATACTGAGTAGTTATGTAAAAAATGATCATATCAGATGGCTGGCTGAAAGAGGGACGGTCCTTCAGAATGCGTTCTGTACCAATTCTATATGCGTGCCCAGCAGGGCAGCTATTATGACCGGGCAATATAGCCACCGCAACGGGGTGTTCGACCTCGGCGGCGAACTCAGCCGCGACAGTCTTACTTTTGCAAAGCTGCTTCAGCAGGGCGGCTATCAGACAGCCCTCATAGGTAAATGGCATTTAAAAGACCGGCCGGCCGGTTTCGACCATTTCCTGATCCTTCCCGGGCAGGGACGCTATCGTGACCCCTTGCTGATATCTGAAGAAAACTGGCAGGAAGGAGAGCCGGGCGGAAAAGTTTACCCGGGATTCTCAACCGATGTCATTGCAAATGAGTCGATAGAATGGTTGAAAAAACGCCGGAAAGGAACGCCTTTCTACCTGTCGGTGCATTTCAAGGCAACTCACGAACCTTTCGACTATCCTGAGCGGCACCGCAGTTTCCTGGAAGACATTGAAATCCCCTACCCCGGTAATTTTAACGAATGGGGAGGCTCCGCATCAGGCCGCAGGCACGACGGCTGGCCTCTTGAGATACTTTCCAAACGGTACGAGGAACAAACCGGCTCATTCTATCCCGGCAGCTCATTTTCCCTTAAAGGCCTTGATTCCCTGGCAGCGCGAAAAAAAACATATCAGAAATTCGTCAAGGACTATCTCCGCTCCGGAGCCGGTATCGACGATAATATCGGAAAGCTGATAGAGTACCTGCGCCAGAGCGGCGAGCTCGATAATACTATCATTGTATATACTTCCGACCAGGGGTATTTTCTGGGAGAACACGGCTTTTTCGATAAGCGGTTTATGTATGAGGAATCTTTACGAATGCCCTTCGTGATCTGCTATCCGAAGGAAATAAAAGGCGGTCAAAGGCTGAATGATGTCATCCTCAATATAGATTTCCCATCACTCTTCTTAGATTACGCCGGAATTGACCCGCCGGCACAAATGCAGGGAAGGAGTTTCCGGGAAAATCTTGCGGGCAGGACACCCCGGAACTGGCGAAAAGATATGTATTACCGGTATTGGTCTAACGAACCCAGACGGCCGGCTCACCTGGGAATCAGGACAGACCGCTACAAGCTCGCACTGTTTTATGGCCAGTCGAGGACCGGGACCAAAAGAGACCCGATGCCCTATACTCCGGGTTGGGAGTTTTACGACCTGGTAAAAGATCCGGGAGAAAACCGCAATGCCATCGGTGACCCGGCTTACAGTCGTGTAATCTCAAAACTAAAAAAACGCCTTAAAAAAATAAAACAGCAAATTGGCGACGGACACGAAACCAACACAACGATTGAAACCATACTCGGGCAGTACTGGTAAGACCCGCTTCTTATAGTTTAAATATTGCAAAGCATCCCGGAACCATGCAAAAAATCAACGCTTTACTATTGTCCCTGCTTTTTCTTGCCGCTTCGGCAACAGCATTCCGCACCGCTACTGCCCCCGTGTCCACGCCCAACGTGGTGCTGATCCACATAGATGATATGGGTTATGGCGACCTCGGGATTACGGGAGCAACCGGATACACTACTCCGAATTTTGATGCGATGGCCAGGAACGGCATGTTCCTTTCCCAGTATTATTCACCGCAGGCAGTATGTACGGCGTCGCGCGCCGGGCTGTTGACGGGCTGCTATCCGAACCGTGTGGGATTTGCCGGGGCGATCGATCATACAGCAAAAACAGGTATCAACCCGGACGAGGAAACCATTGCAGAGCTGCTGAAAGCAAAAGGCTATGCTACCGCCGCCTTCGGCAAGTGGCATCTCGGCTACCAGAAGAAGTTTTTGCCGCTACAGCATGGATTTGACACCTACCTGGGTATCCCCTATTCCAACGACATGTGGCCGAACCATCCCATTAACAAAAATTATTACCCTCCGCTGCCGCTGATAGAAGGAAACCAGGTAGTGGAAACCAACCCGGATCAGAGCAGGTTTACCACGATGTTTACTGAAAGGACTACCGGCTTCATAAAGGAAAACCGCAATAAGCCCTTCTTCGTATACCTGGCCCATCCTATGCCGCATGTCCCACTGTTTGTTTCTGAAAAATTCAAAGGGAAATCGGCTCAGGGGCTTTACGGCGACGTGATTATGGAGCTGGACTGGAGCATCGGCCAGATCCGCGAGACGCTCCGCAGCCTCAACCTGGAAAAGAATACGATCCTGATCGTAACTTCGGATAACGGGCCCTGGCTTCCCTATGGCAACCACGCAGGTAGTGCGGGCGCATTTCGTGAAGGAAAAGGGACCACGTTTGAAGGCGGACAGCGTGTGCCCTGCCTGGTCGAATGGCCCGGTGTCGTTCCTGCAGGCACTGTTTGCAACAATCTTGCTTCTGGTTTGGATGTACTGCCGACTATTGCGGAAGCTACCGGAGCTTCTCTTCCGGTAAAGAAAATCGATGGCGTTAGCCTGCTCAAAAACTGGAAAGGCGATTTCAGTGTCAAGCCCCGGGAAACATTCCTGTTTTACTACCGGAAGAATAACCTGGAGGCGATCCGGCATGGCGACTGGAAACTGGTATTCCCTCATCCCGGCCGCACTCACGAGGGGTTCAGCCCCGGGAAAGATGGAACTCCGGGGCCCAGTACCGAAAATTACAGTCATCCGGGAGCGCTTTACGACCTGAGAAGAGATCCCGGCGAGCGTTATAATGTTCAATTCGATTTCCCGGAAATTGCCAAAAAACTGATGCGGATTGCAGACGAAGCGCGCGATGACCTGGGTGACGACCTCACCGGTAACCCGGGAAAAAACCGGAGACCTATCGGGGAGGCTGAAAAATAGCTTCTCCAAACGGCCGGCGGATCAGCGTTTCTCCCTGATTTCCTGTTCTATCCTTTCATTCACATTTACCCTGGCGCCGGCAAAGCTGAAAATCGCGGTCCCGGACTCCCGGGCATACCTGTTGGTAACCGAACCGGCTATTTCGGCTTTTTCGAAATACGGGGCTGTCTCTGCGAGCTCGGTCTCGCTTCCCCCACGGTTTTTCACCCTTATCAGGTTGACATACGGCTTATCCAGCTCGAACCAGTTAATATAGTCGGCATTGAAAGATACCGCCCTTATACGCTCCGAAGTATAGAAGTTGATTGCTCCGGCCTGTCCGTAATTATCGCATAGCACCAGGGTATGGCCGCGGTCTTCAAGTCCTCTGTAAACGCTGTCTACTTTCGCGGCCAGTTCTTTCCAGCCCAGCATATCTGCGAAATCCTGCGGCAGCTCATGATCTTTCCCGTCTTCCCATCTCAGCAAGCCCCAATCCCTGTACCGGTCCTGGTGAGTTACTATATATGCCGGGCTTTTATTGGGAAAAGCCACCCTGAAGAGCGGCACAAAAAAAACCGGCGGGAGGATCAGCACCACGGGACGCAGCCACCTTTTCCAGCCGCTACTGCTGAAATCGGCAAAAGCAACCGCGCCGAAAGCAATATAAATGGGGTACAGTCCGATTGCATAGTAGTCTTTCGCTTTGAAACAGACAAACAACGCCAGTGTAAAGAAAAAAGACCAGAAGAAAAGCCGGTACGGCTCAAACCGTCTTTTGTACAGCAACCCGGCAAGCCCGGCGATGAGAACAAAAACAGAACCTATAAAAAACAGAAGCTGCGACCCGAGGAAATCAAGCCTGTTAACATTTACCAGTTGCTTCTCCGATAGCTCCGCAAGATGACGAGCTACCGGGAAATCATTCCGGTACTGCCACCAGAGATTAGGCGTAACTATTGCTAAAGCCAGCAATCCGGCGAGATAAAGCTCTTTTTTTAGGAAAACCGCCCGCTCCCGGGTGACCAGGACTGCCGGAACGAGGCCCATAAGCAAAAACACCACGTTATATTTATTCAAAAAACCGAGCGCTATCACAATTGCAGCACCGTACAGCCATCGCGGATTTTTTGAACCAAGATATCTCAGCAGGATATAATAAAAGGCCGTCCAGCTTAACACATCCAGGGAATTAGGCTGAAACAGGATATTGAGCCTGGTCAGGACCGAAAAAAGAACGCCGGCTGCGCCTAAAACCAAGGCGAAGAGATCGCCTTTCAGGTATTCGATCGACTTCCAGACGACAAGTATAGTCAGGGCGCCGAACAATGCAGGGAAGAACCTTACCCAGAAAACCGAGTTCCCTAGAAATTTTATTATCATTGAAATCCAGGACGTGACGGGGGGAACAGATAAGAACCCCCAGGCAAGGTGGTTGCCTTGGTCGAGGTGGAGGTATTCATCACGATGCAGCTCATATTCAGGGCCTACCAATGCATATTGGAGAACGAATTTCAATACTATGAACCCGCCTAGTATAAGTGTTTTCCTGTTCATAGCCGGTTTAAGAAACGTAGGATTTTATTTCATGCAGGGCAAGTTATTAAAATTTTGTTCGCTAACGGGTTAACGGCTATATTGCAGTCAGTTGATTTAGTTGCTCTCCTTTTATCGTACTTACTATTTTTATTTCGCTATACATTTCGAGATTTTATGCTTTCTGCGTTCTTTTAGCTCTTATCGGCCCGGTCAACGCTCAGGATGTCTGTCCTGCCAAATTCGGAAAAGTCAGCCCGGAAGATTTCAAATCCAGGATTTACAGCTTAGACAGCTCTGCCGCTGCAGTTGTTGTCGCCGAAGTGGGCGCCTCTGCCCTGGTCGGGAATGAGAAAGGCTGGTTTTCACTTGAGCACAAGGTGTACCGCCGTGTCCATATCCTGAACAAGAACGGCTTTGACCTGGCTAATGTGACGATCCCGCTCTATTTTGACCCCACGGGAAAAGAGAAGGTCCTCAGCCTTAAAGCCTCTACATATAATCTCGAAGATGACGGGAAAACAGTCACAGTTACGAAGCTGAATACCAAACAGGATGTCTTCCAGGATAAGGTTTCCGAGAACCGCCTGCATGAGAAGTTCACCCTGCCGAATGTGAAGGAAGGTTCCATTATTGAGTATGAATATATGCTTAAATCCGACTTCCTTTTCAATTTTCAGCCATGGGCCTTCCAGGGTTCTTATCCACGTATCTGGAGCGAATACAATGTAAGTATCCCTTACTTTTACAGCTATACCATCATTCACCACGGCTACCTCAAATTTGACATTGAGAAGAGCGGGATGCGTAATGTACTCTTTTCAGTAAGGGATCATACCGGTTCGGGATCCGCGAAACAGTCATCCTTTACTTCCAATGTGGAAGACCGTCGCTGGGTTATTAAAAATGCTCCTTCTATTAAAGAGGAAAGCTATGTGGCCTCCACGAACAACCTTATTGCAAAAGTAGAGTTTCAATTGTCGCAAACCCGCACTCCCCTTGCGGAGAAGAAAATCATGGGCACCTGGCAAACCAC
>CAZLTN010000143.1:0-12676 GCA_964562455.1 uncultured Cytophagales bacterium | reverse complement strand
TCGATATGGATGGAAGTACCGGAGTGATCAGGCGCCTGTTATGACCCGTAACCAGTTAACCGAACGCGTAAATTTTGATATCATCCGGTATGCTAATTGCTGGGAAGATCCCGACGTGCTGCTCAGCGGTCTTTCTCCTTCACCCGGAAGCCGGATTCTCTCCATTGGTTCGGCCGGCGACAACAGCTTTTCGCTGCTCACGACTGATCCTGAAATCGTAGTAGCAGTCGACGTCAGCATGGTGCAGCTTTTCCTGGTTGAGCTCAAAAAATGCTGCTTTCAGAATCTTGAGTGGGAAGAAACGCTTGCCTTCCTGGGATTTACTCCTTCTGAAACCCGAGAAAAAAGCTTCCGGTTACTGAAGCATCAGCTCGGCAGCGAAGCGCGCGCCTATTGGGAGTCTAACCTGGCTCTTGTCAGGCAAGGCGTCGTACACCAGGGGAAGTTCGAAAAATACTTTCAGCTGTTCAGCAGGAAAATCCTGCCCTTTATTCATTCGAAGAAGTTGGTTGAAGCGCTGTTGGCTCCCAAAACAGCCGGGGAGCAGCAGGATTTTTATAGCCGGAAATGGAATACCTGGAGGTGGCGCCTGCTTTTCCGGGTATTTTTCAGCAACTATGTAATGGGTAAGTACGGGCGGGACCCGGAATTCACTAAACATGTACAGGGATCCGTTTCACAATACATTTTTGAAAAGGCAGCCCGGCAGCTCCGGTCTGCAGCAGCCCAGGACAATTTTATCCTGCGTTATACGCTTACCGGCAATTTCGGAGCGCTTTTACCTCACTATCTGCAAAAAGAAAACTACCCGGTCATCCGCTCTGAAACCGGACGCCTCCACCTGGTTCAGGGATTCGCCCAGGACACGACCCGGCAATTCGGGAAGTTCCATTGTATGAATCTTTCCAATATTTTTGAATATATGGACACGGAGATGTTTACCCGGGTAGCTGCCCAATTGGCGGAAGGATTACAACAGGGTGGAAAACTGGCCTACTGGAACCTCATGGTGCCGCGCCGCATTTCTGAGGTCATCCCGGATGTACAATACTGCAGGGACGTATCCGAACGTTTGACAGAAAACGACCGGGGTTTCTTTTATAAAGAATTTATACTAGACCAGGCATGATGCCTCATTTATCTGCTTCACTATTGCTGCTGGCTTCCGGCTTCCTGACATTATTCGGAATTGCCGAGCTGCTTTATCACAGGTTCAGGGTCAGATCCGAGTGGACCCGGAAAATCGTCCATGCCGGAACAGGCCTGATTACGCTGCTTTTTCCGCTTATGCTGGAGAGCCACTGGCAGGTATTATGGCTATGCAGCAGTTTCCTGGTGTTGCTCCTGGCGAGCATAGCATTCGGATGGCTCCCTTCGATCAACCGGATTGACAGGAAATCCTACGGCAGCCTGCTGTACCCGGTCATCGTTTATATCTGTTTTTGGGTTTACACAACCTCGGGAAAAGAGCTTATCATGTTCTATATGCCCATTCTTATCCTGGCTATCTGCGATCCGGCGGCTGCAATCGTTGGAAAGCGGTTCCCGTGGGGCATCTACCATCCCTGGGGAAGCCGCAAAACGCTTTCAGGATCGCTGGCATTCCTGGTGTCCGCCTCCGCGGTATGCCTCGCCCTGTTTTACGGATTTGAACCGGCGCGCGCAACATTAATCAACCGGCCGGGCGCTGCAGCATTGGTCCCGGTTGTCGCAACAATCTGTGAAGCATTGAGCGTCAAAGGGACCGATAATTTCACCGTCCCTGCGGGAACCATCGTCGCACTTCAATTGATCTTATGAAAGCCATGAGCTGCCGGATATCAGAAATCAGCCCCGATAGTCCTGACTTTCACCTGTTCCGGAAAGGCCCGGAAGGGTTGTACCCGCCTGGTAGTCAGCAACAGATTAATGCCGAGAAAATCCCGGCCGATTTTCTCGCAGGCTGTTTTATACTGACAGACCAGGGTAAGGTCGTCGCCAGAGCGAGTCTCTATGACAACCCTTACCTGCGGTTGCCCGGAGGCGGTCATGCACTTACGATCGGTAATTATGAATGTGTGGACCATGAAAATTATGCCGCCGGGTTACTGGACTTTGTCACTTCCGCTGCCAAATCCAGGAATAGCAAATACCTGATAGGGCCTATGAACGGTAGTACCTGGGAGGCATACCGTTTCCCTGCTGACAATACCCATCCGCCGTTCTTTCTTGAGCCGCAACAGCCTCTTTATTACAACCGGCACTTTCTCAAGGCTGGCTTTCGGACTATCGGAAGCTACTATTCCAGTATTGCTGCGCCTTATACTGAAGTAAACCAGGATATCATAGCAAGATCGCAGGCTTTTCAGGAGATGAGCGTAACCTTCAGGCCAATCGACCTCGACCGGTATACCGATGAGCTCCGGCGTATCCATGCCCTGAGCAGCGTCGCGTTTGCCGGGAACTTCCTCTTTACTCCAATCAACGAAGAAGCGTTCCTGGAAAAATATGCGGGAATGGCCCGCCTGCTCCATCCTGAGTTAACAATCCTGGCCGAAGACAAAGATGCAAACCTGATCGGGTTCTATTTTTGCATAGATGACCTTCTCGATAAGGAAAGAAAAACCCTGATTTTCAAGACTCTTGCCCGTCATCCGTCCCCTCAATGGCGCGGATTAGGAAGCGTAATGGGGCATATGATCTATCGAAAAGCCATAGCGCTGGGTTATGAAGCCTTCATTCATGCGCTCATCTATGACAACGGGACTTCCCGGAAGTTATCCGATGATTTCGGAGGAAAACAATTCAAGACATATGTGCTTTATGGGAAAGAAATCAATTGACAGGCAGCGGGGATTATGGATCCTGGCCGGACTTTTGACGGCGATCGTGACGCTGGTGATTGTATTGAGCCCTTATGGTGCGAAGCCGGGCCATAACTACAAGCTTGTTCGCACCGAGATCACTATTGATACGCCGCCGGAAGTTGTTTTCGAATATCTCGGCAATTCGACAAACGCCTCCCAATGGTCTACCTTCGTCGACCATATTATCCCTACCAACCCGGGACAATTTAAGGACGGTGAACCGGGGTCGACCAGGCGATGTTTCTGCAAACCCAACCGGACAGGCATGCGTTGGGATGAACTGATTACGGAGGTAGTTCCCAATCAAAAAAGGCAGTTGATTATTTATGACCTGCAGGAATTCCCCATGACTGCCGACGGGCTGGCGACGGAGCAGATCTATCGGTCACTCGGACCGGAAACTACGCAGCTTGCATTTACACTTTTCTTTAAAGATCACCAGCCTACACTATTCGAAAAAGCGAAAATATATATCGCTGCCTATCGCGTTGCTTCTATCTACAAAGCCAACATGGGCAATATCAAACAGTTGGTAGAAGCGAAATACCGGTCTGCTCAACCATGAATGAACGCTTTAATATCATCGATGTTTTTGACCGGGCTACAACCTCCTATCCCGGCAAAATCGCGTTGATTGAAGGAGATAGACAGCTTACGTTTGAACAATTGCACCGGCAGGTCGATACCTATGCCTCCAGGCTACAGGAAAAGGGGCTTGGACAGGGAGACCGGGTCCTTGTTTTTGTACCTATGAGCATTGACCTGTACCGCGTAGTGCTGGCTATTTTCAGAATTGGAGCCACCGCTGTGTTCCTGGATGAATGGGTGAACAAATCGCGGCTTGAAGCTTGTTGTAAGATGGCCGACTGCAAGGGGTTAGTAGGCGGCCTGAAGCTGAGAATACCGGCATTGCTATCCCCGGAGCTGAGAAGAATCCCGGTATGGGTAGGGCTTTCCTACAGTCCGAAGGCAGGAAAACCTGCTTACGTATCTACCAACGCCGGGGACAGCGCGCTGATTACTTTTACAACCGGCAGTACGGGCATTCCTAAAGCGGCTATCCGGACGCACGGTTTGTTGAATGAGCAATTCCGGGCGCTGATCCCGCTGCTAAACCCCGGGGCATCCGATGTTTGCCTGACCATTTTACCTATTGTCCTGCTCATCAACCTGGGAACAGGAACGACTTCCGTGATCGCTAAATACAACAGCCGGAAACCGGATGCAATGAAGCCCGGCACATTCGCCGGCCTGATCAGGAAACACGCGATCAATACCCTCATCGCCTCCCCTTTCTTTGTCAGGCAACTGGCGCAATACCTGGTCAAAACACCTAAGAACCACAATCTTGTCTCCAAAATATTCACAGGCGGCGCCCCCGTTTTCCCATTGGAAGCAAGCCTGTTCCGGGAGGCATTTCCCAATGCCCGTATCCGGATCGTATACGGCTCGACCGAAGCGGAGCCCATCAGCTCGATTACGGCGGAAGATCTTATCAGGAACGAAAAAAACGGGACTATCAAGGGCCTGAGCGTAGGAAAACCGGAAGAAACCGTGCAGGTCAGGATTATTCCGATATCAGAAAGGAACATCACTGCCTCCAGCGAAACGGAGTTAAGGCAACTGGCGCTTGAGCCGGGTGAAATCGGGGAAATTATTGTTTCCGGCAAACATGTTTTGAAGGACTACTTCCGTAACCCCGAGGCCCGTCGCCGAAACAAGATCATGGCAGGCGACATATGTTGGCACCGGACCGGCGACAGTGGCTATTTCGACCGGGACGGCACCCTGTTCCTGACCGGCAGATGCGATTCGTTGATCAAAGCCGGGGAAAAGACGCTTTCTACCTTTATGTTCGAAAACTATCTTCAGGCCATCGACGGTGTCAATATGGGTACGGTGCTCATGCTCAACGGGAAGGTGACCGCCATCATTGAGCCCGGAACATCTGCCGACAGGGAAAAAATCATGCGTGCCGTACACGCGATTTCCGGGGAGATACGGGAGATACGATTCCTAAGTAAAATCCCGAGAGACCCGAGGCACAATACGAAAATTGACTACGAAAAGCTCAGGGAAAGATGCTAATCCCCTGAAGCTCTCTTTTGAGTTTTGCTGGTGCCACTCCTGATAAGCTCCGCCAGCTCTTTCTTCAACGCATCTGCCAGCTTTGCATTTTCAGCCATTACATTATTGGCTTCGAGCGGATCGGTCCTGAGATGATAAAGCTGCCCGGAAGGCATGCCGGGGCCGGGATCCATTCTGACCGGAGGTGTAAACCCGCCTGACCCGAGCCCGTCGATAAATTTCCACCCATCCTTCTGATAGGCAAACATGCCGTTTGAAGAATGGTGGATCATGGCATTACGCGAAGGTTTCTGTTGAGTTCCTGCAAGCAATCCCCAAAAGCTGAAGCTGTCTTCACCATTGTTCTTCCTGACTTCCTGGCCTGTAAGCTCCGCAAGCGTGGCGTAAATATCCGTAAGGCTGACCAGGTCGTTAATCACCCGGGGTTTCCTGATCTCTCCCGGCCAGGAGATGAGGAGCGGAACCCGATGCCCTCCTTCCCATATGTCACCTTTCTGACCCCGTCGTCCGAAATTTGAATGATGATGCGACAGTGCAATTTCTTCCTCAGGCCAATATGCGCCATTGTCGCTCGAAAAAATGACAAGCGTGTTTTCATCTATCGACAACTTTTTCAGCAGCGCGTCTATCCGGCCGACCACATTATCGATATTGAGGACAAAATCGCCGTAGGTACCCAGGTCGGACTCGCCTCTAAACTCCCCGGAAGGCATCCACGGCGTATGGGGACCGGTCAAAGGCAGGTACATAAAAAACGGCTTCTGAGGTGTGGAAGCATGACATTTTGTGATAAAACCCAGGCCTTCATCCACGATTTCATCCAAACATTTTTCTATCCTGAACGACTTCGAAATCTCTCCCCTCCGCCACCAGACACCTTTGTCCCAATAGACGTCTCCATCCTTTGTATGCTTTTTATCCCATGAGTACCTGGTTTCAGGCAGGCTGCTCCGGTATAAAGCCGACGTAAGTACCATTTCATTATCAACAACCTCGTGGTTCCGCATGAAAAGATAGGGAGGCATGTCGAGCGACGCAGGGTGTATAAAAGAATAGTCAAACCCATGACTGTTCGGGCCGTTTATAACTTTCCTGCTGTAATCTATATTCGAATAGCCGGTCTCCTGGTCAAAGACAACATTATTGTCAGAGTTTTTTGTTTGCCAGGTCAGCCCCAGGTGCCATTTCCCGATACAGGCTGTCGTATAGCCGGCTCTCCCGAGGATACCGGCCACCGTTTCTCTCCCGGGCTCTATTTCGGGCGTTCCGAATCCGCTGGCCCCTTTTCCACCCGACGGGGCACGGAAAGCAAACCTGCCCGTAAGCAATCCATATCGCGAAGGTGTACAAACCGAGGCGCCTGCATGAGCATTTGAAAATACAATGCTACGCCCGGCAAGCCTGTCAAGATGAGGCGTTTTTATCCTGCTCCCGGGATTGAGGGCGGATACGTCGCCATATCCCATATCGTCGGCCAGGATGATGATGATATTGGGCTTTGACGGCGCCTTTTGCCCACATGAAAAAGCGGAACAGACGAGGTGAATGCAAAAGCTTAGGAGAAGGGTTGATTTCATGGATTTAAAAGCTCATTCGTGTATAGTTATTCGACCGACCATTTGACATCTGCCCACCTGACTTCCTGCGGTAAACAGTTCCGTTGCGCTGCCAGGGCCGCTACCCTTCCCGCAGCCTGGCCCATGATGGCGGCATTTCCCGTCACCCGGTAGCTGGAATGGGCAACGAAGTCACCGCTGATGCACCGTCCTGCCATCATTAACCCCTGGATGTCCTTTGCGATCAGAGCTCTTAAAGGGATATCATAAGGCTTGCTGGGAATACCCCTGTTATAGTTCGTAGTATTTTCGTGTGCCCGCTGTACCGAATGAACATCGACTCCAAAAGTAACCCTGCACACAGCATCTTCAAAACGGGCTCCTTTCACCAGGTCTTCGCGCGAAACCGTATAGAGGCCATGGATGCGCCGGCTTTCCCTCACGCCGATCTGCTCGGCGGTGGCTACAAGCCTCAAATGAGCCCAGGGCCCGCCCAGCGACCTGAGGCTATTGATGATTTTATGCACTTCCGCCCTCCCCCTGAGCGTGGCTTCCGTGACCTGGCCCGCGTCGGTTCCGAGGAACCCATATTCATGATTAGCCATCAGCATGTGCAGATCGTCGAAAATCGGGTGAATGCTCGGGCGCGCATACGAAGGGGTATGGCCCCCGTCCATAATGGCCTTTTCCAACCGCTTTTTGGATTGCGACCCGGATTTACTGTCGGCCTCATCCCGTATGAATTCTTTAATTTCGGGGTATCGGACTCCGGAAATCAAACAAAGCATACTCATAGGCTGCCCCTGCTTTGCGCTGTCGCCGTAATCAAAACCGCATCCTGCACGGGCTGCAAGGTCTCCGTCGCCGCTGCAGTCTATGAAAATTTTTCCGGCCCAGGCCTCTCTCCCTGATTTTGATTCGGTGATTACGTGCGTCAACCTCCCGTTTTTACCGGCAACAGACACCAGCCGGGTAAACAACCTGATCGTGACACCCGCTTTGAGGCACATTTCTTCCAGCAGGAGCTTCATCTGTTCGGCATCGAACGAAAAAGAGTTGCCCGTAGGCACGGTAGCGCTCCCGTTTCGCTGCCGGAGTTCACTTTTGATTTCGTCTACTATCCCGGACTTGTTTTTGTTGTCCAGGATCCAGGTCAGGCAGCCGGACGTCCAGACGCCTCCCAGGCAGCCGTGTACTTCCAGCAGCAATGTTTTAGCCCCTGTCCTTCCTGCCTCGATCGCGGCAGCAACCCCGGCCGGGCCTGCGCCGCAGACGATGACATCGAAATCTCCTGCAACCGGGATATCCCGCGCAGGTTCATTCAGGCTGTTCGTGTTTTGATATATTGCCTGGCCAATGGCGGTATCCGGAACAAAGGGCAAGCCGGTCATACCGGCGAGTGCGGCGGATATAAAATTTCTTCTTTGCATAATTATAAGATGTTTTAATAATTCCAGCTATTCTTTTATCAGTATCCCGGCAAATTCAGCTCTATTCCCTTTCCCGCTTTGTTCAATGCGGACGCGGTGCATGATCACCCGTCCTATCGGCTTTTCGGCGACACCCGACAACCACCAGCCGTAATCACGGGCCTTCAGGACCCGGATGTCCTGGAAAGTAATCCTGTCAAAATCGGGCGGAAAATTCCCCCCGCGGTAACCGTGATAATCCGTCTGCATACGGATAGCGGCATTGCGGCAGGTGTCTATCGTGAGATTGCGCACCCACATATCCCGTACAAATCCTCCCCGGTCCAGGTTGGCTTTGATATTGACCCCGTGGTCGGCAGTCTCCACAGTACAATTGTCAACCCAAACGTTTTCCACACCGCCCGACATTTCGGAGCCCACGCAAACGCCGTTGGCTATGCCGGTGCGAAGTATACAGTGGCGTATTACAATGTTGCGGGCTCCCGGCCGTGACCATGCGTCCTGGTCGCGCCCTGCCTTTATGGCAATGGCATCGTCGTGGGTATCGATACGGCAATGCTCAATAAGCACATCCTCACACGAATCAGGGTCTATCCCGTCATCATTGGTTGTCCCATGGCCGATCTGAAGATTTCGGATGGTAATATTCCTGGAGAAAACGGGGTGTATGGTCCAGAAGGGGCTCTGACGGGCGGTAAATCCCTCAAGCAGGATATTTTCGCATTCAAAAAATTCCATCAGGGTGGGACGGAGCCTGTGCCCTTCTCCAAACCTGCGCTCGTTTTCGGGGACACCCGTTTCACCCATTTTCCTTAGTATTTTTTTGTCCGCCTCCTGGTCCTGTCCGTCAGGCTGTTTCTTCCAGGCAAACCAGAACTTGTCAGCCTGCCCATCCAGTACGCCTTCTCCGGTCACTGCTATATTCCGCTGACCTGCTGCGTATATCAGAGGGGAATAATTATAGCAGACAGTCCCTTCCCATCGTACCCTGACCATCGGCAGGTAGTCCGCCGGATTGGTCCCGAAGCGGATCACTGCCCCTTTCTCCAGGTGGAGGTTTACGTTGGAAAGCAGCCGGATCGGGCCATCACAAATGTATTCCCCGGGCGGTATCACTACTTTGCCGCCATTTTTCAGGTGACAGGTTTCGATAGCCCGGTTGACCGCTTTCTGAAAATCTCCCGAGCGGCTTATTTCCCCGGATCCAACCCGGACGCTATAGTCCGGGAATCGCGGCGGCCGGATACGTGAAAGCACAGCGCTTACCTGCCGCTCGAAGGTATCATCGATGCTGGGCTTCATATAAAGGCCGTGAGAAAGTAAAAGAGAGAGAAAAAAAAGGTATTTCATTTAATTGCAATGACTTCAAATCCAGTTTGCCCGTTTAATTGATCACCCTGTAGTTCAAAGACCAGCCGGGCAATTTTCTCCCCTACTCCCGCCCTGAGTTTTGAATCAGTAATATCCCTGTTTTCGATAGTCGCTTCCAGTAACGCAGCATCGTATTTCAGATGCAGTACAAACCCTTCACCTTCCAGCTTCACGATGCCGGGCCTGATGAGGCTGCATGGCAGGTTTGTCAAAAAATTGATTGTAGTTCCACCCTTGCTTTCAGTGAGCTTGTAGCGATCATTAATTAAAAACCTTTTGCCACGCTCAAGGGTATAGCTTCTCACCCACGAATCGACCATTGCTTCTGTGGGATATGCCTTTGAAATATCAGTCGAGAAAGTAACTTTTGCAGCCGAAGCGGCGTATTTTGAATTAGTGGCTTTGAAATTGCCGCCATTTTTCTGCCCGATTCCGTTTATCAAGGGAAGATTATGATAGTCGGATTGCATGGTCCAGATATTGTACCGCCCTTTCCCGAAAGTTTCTTTCGTATAATTCCCCACACCTACGTCCAGAAACACGGGCTGACCGTTGTAATACAGCATAAAGGAGCCTACATCATTGTGATTATGTTGCTCGGCATTATTACCGCCTTTGGCCGAAAAATAAAACCCGTTGTTTGTCCCCTGTTTTTCCCTTGCGAAGGCCATGTCCCAGTCCGGGAAGAAATATTCGGGAATAAGTGGTTCAACCGGTTTTACCGTTTCCCAGTCTACCGGCCTGAAAAGATTTTCAAGTGATGCTCCTCCCCTTCTCCCCCGGTTGTCTGTATCGGTCCGGTTTTTGAGAAAGGCGCCGAAGGATTGCATAACCGGATCTTCAATCAGCTGCCCTATTCTGAAAATGCGATCGGGCCCCTGGTTGATCCTGGCCGGTGCATCGGCGTAGTTGGTATAATACATGCCATTGCTGATATATACACGATAAATATATCTCCCCATGTCCCTGATTTTCTCATTTCTGAAGATATCGATTTTCCCTCCGGACATTTGATGAAGCAGGTCAAGGTAGGTAAAAAGCCTGCCTACGGCCGCTCCCCAATAGCTGGGCCCTTCGCTGCAGGAACCATCAGGAGGATAACCATTGATAAAAACATCTACGGAAGATAAATTTTTATAAACTGCGTCAAGTTTCCGGGAAGGGTCGTCTTCCATGAGCATGATCACATTCAAAAGATTGAGGTTACACCACAGATTCCAGTTGTTGACCCTCCCGTCGCCGTTCCGTCCGAACAACCACCAGAAATCGTTTCTCTGGTAATAGGGCTGTAGTATTTTGGAATTGATTTCGTACCTGATCCTTTGCGAAATAACCGGGCTTATCCTGTCGAACTCGCCATGCATAAAGTGATATATCCAGGCCAGGGTAGCGGCCGTATTGCTACCAAAAATATCGATGACAGGATTTTCAATATCCGGCAGAATGGTAGTCGGATTATCGAGCCCGCCCTCATAGCCATAGAGGTAGAAATGCGCAGAAGACCCCCAATAGGTTGTTTGACAGGTAGAGAATACGCCATTGATGAGATCATCGAGGAAGCGCCCCTTTCCTTCCGCCAGCTCCGCCATCATAAGGGCATTCAATGCCCCATCGCGCTGCCTGTTCAGGTCATCGACTTTTGCTCTTTCACCGGTTCTGGTAAATAGCAGGTAGTCGGTCGCCTTAATGTCCGGCCAGGTGAAATCCAGGTATTTCTCCCCTTCTTTCACCATGTTTTCTTTTGAATCTTCGGGGATCTTATTCCATGCAGCGCGGTCGCTGTAGGTAGGGTATTTAATCCAGCTATTATCCCATTTTATTGCCTCGCCGACAAATTCCTTCGAATACCGACTTGTCAGGGGAGATTTTTCGGGTTGAGCGAAAGCTGTTCCTGCCCGGAAGAGTATGGAGATCAACAGGAAAATAATGGTGCCGGAATAATATTTGTCCATCATAAAGCACTATAGAGGTAAAAACATGATCATCATAAGCTATTTCTTATCCTTGCTATATTCCGGATTGGGTAAAGGCATCTGCGCATTCAGCTTCCCGCGCCAGTCAGAGAGAAGCCTGTGCAACTCCCTGGTTTTGTCCGGAAACCTGGCAGACAAGTCGTTAATCTCAGACAGATCGTCGCGAAGATTGTACAGCTCCAGTCTGCCGTTTTCATACGACTCTACCAACTTAAAATCACCGGCACGAACCGCCCCCGCCGGACGGCCCATCTGGTTGGAGAAATGCGGATAATGCCAGAACAACGGCCGCTGCGGATCGCCCGCCTGATCCGGATGCTGAAATAAAGGCCACTGACTTTTACCATCTACATCGGCCGGAAGTGATGTAATACCTGTTAGTTCACACAAAGTAGGCAGGTAGTCTATGCTACTGTAACAGGCATCCGATACGGCTCCGTTCGGCAATTTGCCCACCCAGCTTACAATGGCCGGAACGCGGATCCCGCCTTCATAAACATGCCCTTTCCATTTCCTCAGCGGTTCGTTGGTAGTAGGGGCCGGTCCGAGTTCGACCATACCCAACCCGCCGTTGTCGGAAGTAAAGATAACCAGGGTGTTTTCCAGGAGTCCCTGGTCCCCGAGCGCCTGCATGATGCGCCCTACACCATCGTCGAGGCTCTCGAGCATCGCAGCATAGTTAGGGTTGTATACCCCTTTGAACTGCTCGAATTTCCGCATGTACTTGCTGAGTTTATCTGCACGGGGAACCAGCATAATGTGAGGGGCAGAATAGGCAAGGTATAAAAAGAACGGCTTACCGGCGTTTTTCCTGATAAATTCCACGCCGTAACCCGTCAGCTTGTCGGTCAGGTAGACGGTACCGTTGTCTTCGTAATCGGTTTGCCCGGGAGAATCTCTCAGGATCGAATAGTTGTAATAGTCCAGCCCGTTTTTATCGATCATGCGGCTATAATCGAACCCCTGGGCCCATGGCCCCTGAACCCGGAGCTTGCCGGCCTCTTTCGAATGCAGGTGCCATTTGCCCACCATCCCGGTAGCGTAGCCTTTGGTTTTAAGCAATTCGGCCAGGGTAACCTCTGCCGGATCAAGCTCGGCCCGCCATTTTGGGGGTATCACCGGCGAGGATTTATCCACCCTGTTACCTGCAATGTAGTTAGTCAAGTGTAAACGGGCCGGGTGTTTGCCCGTCATGATCGACGCCCTGGTGGGTGAGCAGACCGGGCAGGCCGAGTATGCCTGGGTGAACCTGACGCCGTTTTTAGCGAGCTTGTCCAGGTTGGGAGTCTCATTAAAAGGGTTTCCGTAACAACCCAGATCTTTCCAACCCATATCGTCGGCCAGGATGAAAACAATATTGGGCTGAGCATTTCGCTGTCCATAGCACACCACTGTAACCAGAAAGAAACCAA
>CAZLTN010000142.1:0-12762 GCA_964562455.1 uncultured Cytophagales bacterium | reverse complement strand
CGATGGCCGGTATGCATTTTACCAAAGTCATTTCAAAAAGACTGGAGCTGAAAGGGGTCAACTTTGCACCGATAACCCTGCATGTAGGACTCGGTACTTTCCGCAATGTAGATGTAGAAGATCTGACCAAGCACAAGACCGATTCCGAAAACTTTTCTATCACGGAAAAAACGTCGAAGATCATCAATGCTGGTCTCGATGCCGGAAAGAAGGTTTGTGCCGTCGGAACCACATCGCTGAAAGCCGTAGAATCGTCGGTTTCCGCCAGCGGCCATGTCAAGCCGGTAGAAGGATGGACCGACCGTTTTATTTTCCCTCCGTACGATTTTAAAATCGGGTCTGCCCTGCTTACTAACTTCCATTTACCCGAGTCGATCCTTTTAATGAACGCATGCGCCTTTGGCGGCTATGATCTAATTATGAAAGCCTATGAAATGGCTTTGAAGGAAAAATACCGGTTTTTTACCTACGGAGACGCAATGCTTATTCTCTAGGAGGTCTCAAATCGGGTCAGGCGCTGCCCATCTATAGAATGCTTATGAAAAAATACGCAATCATAGTAGCAGGTGGCAGCGGCTCGCGGATGAAAAGCGAGATCCCGAAGCAGTTCCTCCCGCTCGGCGGAAAACCCGTACTGCTCCATACACTAGAAGCGTTCGAATCCGCAGGAAATATTGAGATCATCCTGGTATTACCGGCTTTTCAGATTCAAACCTGGCGTAATATCGTTTCGGAAAAAGGTTTGTCTGCCGCTTACCGGATCGTAGAGGGTGGGGAAACCCGTTTCCTTTCGGTGAGGAACGGACTCGCTACCATCCCTGAAACGGATGCGCTTGTAGCCGTCCACGACGGAGTACGCCCTTTGGTAACTCCTGCTCTCATAAGCCGCTGCTACGATGCGGCCTCCCGGTTCGGCGCAGCAGTGACGGCGGTAAGCCTTAAAGACAGTATACGGAAGCTGATTACCGGGGATTCTTCCTGCCCGGCCGACCGTGAGCAGTTCAGGCTTGTCCAAACGCCACAGGCTTTCAGGGTGTCATGGATGAAAAGCGCTTTTGAAAGACCATACAAATCTTCCTATACAGACTGTGCGAGCGTTATAGAAGACGCCGGTTATCAGGTGCAGCTAATCGAAGGTGACTATCGTAATATCAAGATCACCACACCCGAAGACCTCATCGTCGCCGAAGCCCTTATAAAAGCAGGATCTGAATATCAATCTGCCACGAGAAAATAGACAATCCGGCAGGCGCTACCGGCCCCTGAAGCATCTTTACGCGGTAAAAGGGTTAATTTAAGTTTATGTTTCCCCCGCTTTAGCTCATCGTCCAGCATCAGGTACCACGGCAGGTGCAACTGGTTGCTCCATTGGGTCTGGAGATCGAGCTGTCGCGGTTTTTTCCCGTCGATACTATAGCTGATCACACCGGCGTCAGGCCCTGAAACCACCGCTATACCTACACCCCGCCCTTCAAACGGAAACTCGAACGAGGCGCCGTCCTCCTCACCAACCAGCACAGGCACATCTACAAACCCCTTCCGGGTCGGCTTCTGATCGGAGGGCTTCCATTCGCCCACATACCTGAAACCATCCAGCTTTTCGGCCCGGCTAATTTCCTCATAATGAGCCCGCGTATACGAAAAGTCGTCCATAAGCTGAGGAATCTCCATCTGCCGGGCAGGCGGTACGGGTGCCCTGAGCAGGGATTTGATCGCCTCAAAATAAATCTCCTGCCCGAAAGCAGAAGGATGAAGATCCTTGAAATCATATTCCCAGGAAAACTCCCCGGCTTTTATTTTATCATACACTTCCCTCGCCAGGTCGATATAAGGCAGATCATAGTGGCGGGCTACTCTTTCGTGTACGCTTACCTCCACAGGCTCCCGGCCGGCGTTCCAGTCCGCATTCTTGTGAGGATCGGCGAAAGCCATTAAAACAATATCCATGTCAGGGTTCGCAGTTCTGGCCTGCCTGCAAATCCCTTCCAGGGCTCTTATCTGTGCTTTTTCACTAAACCCGTTACCACGGTCGTTAACGGCGCTCTCGAGAAAAAGCAGATCAGGAACACCATGGCTCAAAACGTCCCTGCCAAACCTGAAGGCATGGGGTGTGCTGCCCAGAGACGGGATACCTGCAGAGATAAAATCAAACTTCGTTTCAGGGAACCTCTCCTGCAGATAGCTGATCGTCTTTGTCCGCCATCCGGGATTATGGGTAATAGATCCACCCAGGAATGCTACGGTTCCCTTTTTCCGGGTTTTAAATTTTTCGAGAGACTTCTCCAAGCCGCCGTTTACCCGGATATAGCCTGCGCTCGGCAGCATCGGTCTGACCGGGTAGCTATTTTGCTGAATGAAATCGGCAAAAACTTCGGGATGCTCTATCGAAAAATGATGCCCGTCATTTTTTCTCTCGCTTCGCGACAATGTATAAACTGTCGCGGGCCCGCCTGCTTTCATATAATTCTGAATCAGCAGCCATGTATTCTCTTCGTTCGGAACCACCTTGTCTCCGGGGCCGATGACATGTAGTACGGGCACTTTAAATGCTGCCAGTCCCTCGAGGTTATTAAGCGGGATATCACTGAAATTCCGGGCCGATTCCTCATCCTGTCCGAATAACTCAAGCCATAGCTGCCAGTCTTTCGGCCCCCCTTTTCCCGTTCCTTTTCCTCCCGGCCAGCTCCGCGGATCACAAACGGGAGCCTCGGCATAAATACAGCTCACTTTTTCAGGGTTCCGTTTGGCCCATCCGTACGCATAAAGGCCTCCCCGGCTGACTGCTTCCAGCGCTACTTTTTTCGAAAATCCCTTTTCCAGGGTCAGGTACTCATAAAAATCGTCCCAGACATTTAAAGCAGACGGATGTCCGAACAGGTTATTTGTATTTACATAAGCCACATGAAAACCCCTGGAAACCAGGATACTGTCCATATCGGTATGCCAGTCGGGAAAATGTGCGCGCCAAACCCAGGGTTTTCCCTCGAGAGCGACTGCAGGCCTGACATACCAGGCTTCACGTCCCTGAAAATCAAATATGACTTTTTCGAATCCTTTCCAGGGCCTGGTCTGTTGTCCGCAAACGGGAAGCCAGGCAACCTGCAACAATAACAGCAATACTTTCCTGATCATAAAACTCTGGTTCGATATGGGTTTGTCAAGGTATCCAAATTTGGTTAAAATTGCCAGAATTATTATAATAGTACCTTACACACAATATATCTACCCGACCAGGCCGGGTTTGCCTGTTACATTCAACGTTTTTTTTACTTCAAATCAACACTATCATGAAATCCTTACACCACCTTACGACCAGGCTTTTGCCTTGCTTTCCGGCATTTTGCAGCATTTTCTTTCTATCCGCAACCCTATGCGGAGCGCAGTCGTTCCCACCGGTTATTCTGAAAGAAATACCATCCATAGGGCTTTCCCAGCCGCTCCAGGTAGTCAATGCCGGCGACGGCACCAACCGGCTTTTTATAGTTCAGCAGCAAGGTACCGTCAAGGTACTCGACCGGACCGACGATGATACCTTTACCGACAGAGGTATTTTCTTCAATATCGGGAGCATCCGGAATACCGGGGAAGAAGGCCTGCTCAGTTTGGCTTTCGATCCCAACTTCTCTACCAACAAAAGATTCTACGTCTTCTACACAAACATCGACGGCAATCTTGAAATTTCAAGATACCAAACGGGCGATGATCCTTATCGCGCCGATATCGCTACAGAGCACATTGTCCTCACAATTCCGCATCCTGTACACCAAAACCACAACGGTGGAGAAATGCACTTCGGACAGGACGGCTACCTGTATGTTTCTACAGGTGACGGCGGGGGCGGCGGGGATGAGGCCAACAACGCTCAGAATATCACCCCTAAGGCCTATCTGGGCAAAATACTCCGTCTCGATGTAAGTGGAACGGAGCTCATTCCGGCAGACAACCCTATTCCCAACAGCCTGATTTATGCCTACGGACTGAGAAACCCGTTCCGCTGGAGCTTCGACCGGCTGAATAATGACGTATGGCTGGGCGATGTAGGCCAGGGCAACTTCGAAGAAATCAACCATATCCCATTCAGCAATCTTAAAAGAGCTAATTTCGGCTGGCGCTGCAAGGAAGGCAATGCGGATTATGATACCCGGGGCTGCGATCCCAACGCTGACTATGTGGTTCCGGCGCATGTCTACGAGAACACCAATACCACCAAGTCGGTCATTGGTGGGGTCGTTTACCGGGGAAGCGCGCATCCGGCGCTTTACGGCTATTATTTCGCAACGGACTATTACGACGACAAAATCTATATAATGCTTAAAACCGGCACCGGGTTTGCCGTGAACAATGAAAGCGAGGCGCCTGCCGGCATCACTGATTTCGGAGAAGCAGAAAACGGGGAAGTTTATGTAGTAAACAGGTCGACAGGCAAATTATACCGCCTCGCGCCCGATCCTTCGTTACCTGTAAGGTTTGTCGGCTTCAGCGCGAAGGCAGGCGAGAGCCGCCACCCGCTTATACAATGGGCCGTCGTTCAAAGCCAGGATCTGCAGGCTTATGAGGTGCAGCGCAGCACTAGCGGCACCTCATTTGCTACCATCGGAACGGTAAGCAAAAAAGACGCTGCCGACGGAGAAACCGTCCATTATTCATTTGAAGACGTGCAGGCCTGGGTATCGGACCCATACTATTACAGGATTAAGGCCCTAAGCTTCGACGGAACTGCCGTTTATTCCGCTATCGCCCGTGCGTCTGCCGTTATCACCGGGGTTCATGAAGATCCTCCGGCTACGCCTTATATTCTTCCCAATATTATAGAACAGGGGAAAATGAATATACGTCTTCCGGAACCGGTCGACCGGCTTGAGCTTGTAAGTCTTTCGGGGCAAACTATCCAAAAATTCGAGCTCGGGTCGCAAAGGGGGGAAATCGTGCTGGATACCGGGAAAATTCCCCCGGGCATCTACATTGCCCGCCTGATAAGCCCGGGCAGAATTGTAACGGAAAAGATCATCTTTCCTTAGTATTTGTTTCCCATTGATAAAATAGGGTATTTTGCAACTCAACACCTATTTATCTAATGAAGAAAGTCAGTCTAAGCGATTCAGGACCAAAAGTTTCGGAAGCTATTTACGGTTTCTGGAGGTGGCAGGACGAGGGGAGCGAAACCATTAAAAAAATCGATAAAACAGTTCGCCTGTGTCTTGACCTGGGGATAAATACTTTCGACCACGCTGATTTCTACGGCGATTCGACTATTGAAGAATGCTTTGGAAAGGTTATCCGGGACAATGCATTCAAAAGGGAAGACCTTGTTCTTTTCAGTAAGTGCGGCATCCGGAAATCCGCCAACGGCAAATTCCACATTTACGATACATCGAGAAAGTATATCCATAAAAGCATAGATGAATCTCTTAAAAGGCTGAAAACCGACTACCTGGATATTGTTCTGCTCCACCATAGCGACCTCCTGGCCGACCCGGAAGAGACGGCTATGGCGCTTGCTGAAATAGTCAATACCGGAAAGGCGCTGCACATCGGGGTGGCCAACTTCTCGGTCTTCCAGCACCAACTGCTGGCGTCTTACCTCAGGAAGCCCATTGTCACCAATCATATCGAGCTGAACCTGATGAATACTTCAGCGATAAGCGACGGCAGGATCGATTTTATCAAGCAGCGGTTCAGCAAACCTCTTGCCTGGTCACCGCTGGCCGGTGGAAGAATTATGGAGGGCACCGACGAACGGGCTGTGGTTATACGGGAGAAGCTTATTGAAATAGGCGCAAAATACGACGCTAACCTCGAACAGATAGCGGTGGCCTGGCTTATCCGCCTGGGCACCTTACCTATTATCGGGTCTACACTCGAAAGCCGGATCAGGAATGCAGCCAGTGCAACGAGCATCAATCTGGCTTACGAAGACTGGTACGAGCTTTATCACCTTTCCAAGTAACGGTGCGTACGGGATTTTCAGAATTTAAGGAAATTCCGTACGTTCCTGCTGTTCCCCCTGAACGACACCAGATCATTAAAACCATACCACAGCGTCAGTTCCAATGCCCCGGTATTCAGGCCGAGGCTCGATACCGGAATGTCATAACTAACCTGGAACATGACGTTAGCGCTGATAAAACCGATTGTCGGTATAACCGCATCCCTGCGGTTGCCTGTAAGAAGCCCCCTATACCATAGCCCTAAGATCAGCGGGGTATAAACCATATTGGCCCCCAGCTCCATCTGGTACAGGTTTCCCTGCTTCCTGGCATGGAACCCGAGGTTCAACGCAGTTTCCCTGTCAAGATCATGTCCGAGGTTATTGCCGAAAATACCCGGTGAATCGAAAGGAAGCCGCAAGCCTCCCTGCACACCGAAACGCTGGCCCATCCACTTCTCGGTATCTATTGCGACATGATGCCAGGCCGCTCCCAGCCACCACGAAGCCTGCTCGTTGTCCAGGGGAGCAAATTCCAATACGCTTCCCAGAGAAAACGAAAGGCGGTTTTCCGAAAGGGCATTCTGCGCTACCGGATCAGGTAATCCCATAAGGTCGGAGACGTAAACCAGGTTGTCTGCATTCCACCTGTTAGATACCCAAGCCGCCTGGACACCCCCAAGCAAGCGCAATTCCCTGTTGCTGTTGATATAGGTGAGTTTCGACAGCTGGCCTGCCAGCATAGTGCTTTGCAGGATTGAGCCCCGCTGATCCTGGATCGCAAATCCACCCCAACCGATATCCCGTTTTTCATCATAAGAATCAAACGCGACAACCCCTGTATTAAACGCTGTGCCTAAAGTCGCCCACTGGTTCCGGAAGTTTACCGACAGTCTCGGAACTTTTGCGTCGCCGACAAGCGCAGGGTTATTATAAGCCGGCACAGAGTTGAACTGCGAAAACTGGGGCGCCTGTCCCCGGACCAAAGGTACCGAAAGGCAGATTACGAGAAGCCAGGATAAGCTCTTTTGCACCATGCTACCTCACCAGATAAAAATTCCCCCTGACTACATCCGATTCGGTCTGGTCCCTGTACCGCACTTTTGCTTCGAAGACATACATGTCGGCGGGTAACGGTCTTCCTCCTTTGGTCCCATCCCAGGCCTCCCCGTCCGACTGGCTGCCGGCCGGCACGTCCTTCATTTCATACACCACCTCGCCCCATCTGTTGCGTATACGCATATAGAGAATACGGTCTATCCCGTTGCCGAACAATGTGTACCGGTCTCCGTGAAGGTCCCCGTTTGGCGTAAATGCTTCCGGAACCTCAACTACGCAGCTCGTAAAATCGAAATAGGCCGATTTGCTTTCCTCTGAAGGGCATGCTCCTTCTCTCGACGCCGTCAGGTGAAACGTATAGCTTCCCCTGGTAAAGGGGATCAACGGTTCTTTCACCTGGGAAGTACGTGTGGTAGTACCATCGGAAAACTCCCATTGCCACGTGTCTGCAGCCAGGGTATGATTTTCAAATTTCACCAGGGCCGGCTCACATGCTTCTTCGTCAACTACCACCGAAAAGTCGGCTTTGAGCATCGGTAATACGGTTATGGGTAATTCTTTGGACGTGGCACAGGCTTTGCTTCCATCGAAAATCGTCAGCTTTACATTGTATATACCATTGGAAGAATAAACATAAGCCGGTTCGAAATTCAGCGAATCAGAGGCGCCCGCATCACCGAATTCCCACAGAAACCCGTACCGTGTATCGGTCTGATTCGCGAATTGGATCTCTTCTCCTTCGCAGAGCCGCTCCGATGTCACACTAAACGAAGGTTCCGGAGGCGCTACTACCGATACCATATGCGTAACCGAATCGGTAGCGCATTGATTGCCCGCTACCAGTGTAACCCGATAGGTACCGGGAGCGGTATATTGATGAACCGGGTCGGGAAGATTAGATCTCGTACCGTCACCAAAATACCACAGCCAATTGGTTGGAGATGGTACTGTCGCATCCGTAAAAATCATATCGGCATTGGGACATATCTGCTCCTGCGACAATTCAAACAAAGGCTTGATCGTATTGGGCAGTATCCTCACATTTCTCCTGTTTTCAGCCAGCCCGCAGGCATTCCGTACCTTCATTGTTACAGTATATACAGCTTCATCACCGGCAGCGCTGAAAATGTGAGATATCGTATCCTGGCGTGTCTCCACTTCGGGACTACCGTCACCGAAATCCCACAAAACAAAGCCTTGATCATGGCCTTCGGACCGGTTCGAAAAGATAATCGAGGTTGGTGAGCAGCCTGTATCCAGCCCGTCTAACCCGATGTTTGCCCTCGCAAGCTCGTTGATAACCTTCACATTTTTAGTAGATGAAGATAAGCACAGGCCGGTCCCTACGTTGTAAGTTACAACAAATTCTCCTACCTGGCTGGGGAAAAAAACCGCGTTGCCCCCGACATTCCGGATACTCTCCGTCGACCATTCCCCTCCCTGCCGGGTTGCTTTCAGCTCTATAGGCTGAGTGCCGAAGCATAACGTAGTATCATTCGGAAGAGACGTTATTTCTACGGGCGTTTTAGAATGGACATAAAATGTATCGGCTTCCATTTTCACTCCACAGGCATTCGAAATCTCACCTTTCACGATATAGGGCATTTCCGAGACGCCGAGTATCCTCTCCTCATTCAATCCTATCGGGGCGTCGTTAAGCGTATAGACGGCGCCTGCGGTACCGTCAACAAGCTGATAATTCAATTCTTCACAACCGTCGGCCTGCGGAATAAGGTTGAGCGTTGGCGCAGGCAGCGCCTCAAATGTGTGGGAGAAAGTCTGCGGCGCATTACCGCATTCATTTGCAGCCGTGAAAGAAATGGTATAATTGGCAGCTTCCTTTATTTTGATTCTTATTACCGACGAATCCCGCCTGACCAGTTCCTGGATAGAATAAGCACCTCCGGAGATTCTCCAGGGGTACTTTGTCGTTACCAGCGATCCCGAAGCATCCAGTAGCAAAGTACTGTCTCCTTCTTCATCAAGACAAAGTACCTGACTATCGAAATTTGTAATACCGGCGCGTGTAGTCGGCAGCTTTTTCAGGTTAAAATATTCCGGTTCACTGGTTGAGCTCGTACCGCAAATATCAGATCTGACGGTGAGCCTTACCCAATAGTCCAGGCTCGGATCGGTAAACATCTGGCCTCCTATATTCTGCGTCTGGAAAGTGCGGCCGTTACTAAACTCCCAATTCCAGGTCAGGGTCTGCCCGGTACGCCCGCAGGAATTGTTGGTAAAGGTGCTTGCTTTGTCTTCACAGGCAGCCGTTACGGTAGGCCTGGCTATCGGTACTTTATTGATGCTCAGGCGGGCAATGTTGATATCTATGCAATTGTCGTCGGTACTGGAAATAATAATATTGTATTCCAGTAGCCCCGAAGCGCAGTTATTTTTGAAGGAAGTCAGATTATAGACTTTGGTGTAAAGGCGCTCTCCTGTACCGGTGACAGCCGTTACCGTACCGTCTCCCCATGCGATCTGGTATTTCCCTACACCACACCCTCCCGGGCTTGCCATCACCTCTATTGTTTGGGTAATTGCCCCCGACTCGGAATCCCAGCAGAACCTCTTTCCGGCGTTTCCCGTATCGGCAAACCGGATCAGCGCTCTGTCCTGGGCCAATACCGGTTGGGTAAAAAGCCAGAATGCCAGCAGAAAAATCCCGTAGTCCCTCCAGTAAAAAGTGATTTTACAACTCACCTTGCCATCATTAATAACCTAAATTCTCCTTTGGTATCGGGGGCACCCTCAGGAAGAAATCCCGTATTATATCTTCGCAAACAGGCTCAGCAAAGACAGTGAACTTCCGACAAAGTTAAAAATTTGCTCAATGACCCCATATAAATACGCTCTTATCTTATTTAACGTTGAATTATCGCTAAATAATCTGTTCGACTTTCCCCTCCTTCAGAGAAATGCTTCTTTTTACACAGGAGGGGATTTCATTGGGGTAGTGAGACACGTAGATCAGCGTGTGAGAGGATATAGCACATATAGCGTCTACGGTCTGCCGGAAATATTCTGTCGTTGCAAGATCCAACCCCTGGCAGGGTTCGTCCAGGATCAGTAAAGGCGGGTTTTTAACGAGTGCTCTCGCCAGCAAGACCAGCCGCTGTTCTCCCCTGGAAATATTCCGGAAGGTCTTACCTAACAGATCCTCTATTTTCAGGATACTGGCAACGAGGAGGATACGCTCTTCCTGGGCAGCGTTGATTTTCCTGAAATAGACGCCGGTAGCGTCGAAAAAACCTGATGCTACAGCCTTATAGACGCTGGTATCGGCCGGAAAATACAGATGCAGCTCTGGCGAAACATGCCCAATCCTCTGCTTGATGTCCCACATCGAAAATCCCCTCCCTCTTCCAGGTCGTCCGAATATCTCAAAATCATTGGCAAAACGCTGTGGGTGGTCGGCGGTAATGATACTGAGCAGCGTGGATTTCCCCGATCCGTTAGGGCCTGAAAGCGACCATCTTTCTCCCTTTTTTACTTCCCAGCTTACCCCATCCAGGACGGCTCTTCCGTCATAAACCACGCGGATACTATTAAGCCTGAATGCATAATCAAAATCATTTCCCGGCGGTTCGCCAAGTTGTTTCAGCAAACCGAAGTCAACAGCAGGCTTATCTCTCCGCGTTTCAAACCCCGACTCTTTTTTCTGCCATTCCGGCAGAGCCTGGCTGGAAGCTACTCTTCCGTTTTCCAGCTCCAGTACATGGGTAATAAAGTCAGGTATTTCTTCCGGGGAGGTAACCAGGATAATTGTCTTACCGGCGTTTGTCATAGACGCCATCGCCTCTTTCAAAACCTGGCGGGAAAATACATCCAACCCGGTAAACGGATAATCAAACAGCAATATGCCGGTTTTTTTAAGAAGAGAAGTTGCCAGCAACATTCTCCTTGTCTCACCGTTTGACAACGTAACAAAAGGGTGATCCAGCAAATGTGTAAGCGACAGCAAAGACGCTACCGCATCCAGGTCGGCATCTGATACTTCTGAAGGAGCAAGCCTTACAGATTCGTTATTTACCGTCCCGACGGGCTTTAACTGGTTGGTAAGCACCTCCCTCACCGTCGGGGCTATTTCCGCATCCTGCGACTGGAAGCGTTGCTGATAATATTGAGCAGCAGACCTGACCACACGGTTGAAAGAATAATCGGCGGCAACAAGCTCCATGGTGGCCTTACGCTCCACTTTACCGCTGCGTGGCATCAGCCGTCCCGCCAAAGTCTCCAGGAGCACCGATTTGCCGGCGCCGTTTCCTCCGACTATCGCCCATTGCTCTCCCTCGTTTACTTCCCAGGAGATGTTGTCCAGTACCGGATTGTCAAATTTCCTTACAAAAACATTTGAGAGCTTCAGCAGATTCATAAGAGAAGTTAAACTAAAAAAGCAACCGGCGGGGCCGGTTGCTTCGATATTGATATACTTTGCGTCTATTTATAGAGCACCGCTTTTACTGCTTCTACCGTCCGCTTCACATTCGGAAGTATCTCTTCTATTAACGTCGGCGCATAAGGCAACGGAACATCCTTGCTGTTGACCCTTATAACGGGAGCATCGAGATGGTCAAATGCATAGCGCTGTACATGGTAAGCAATCTCGGAAGAAATTGCGGCCAGGGGCCATGCCTCCTCTACCACGACAAGCCTGTTCGTCTTTTTGACCGACGCTACTACTGCGGCATAATCTATCGGGCGTACGGTTCTCAGATCGACAAGCTCAGCGCTGATACCTTCCTTCGCCAGTTCGTCGATAGCAGGCAGGACTACCCTCGGGATCATTTTCCCGAACGAAACGATTGTCACGTCGCTCCCTTCTCTTTTTATGTCGGCTTTCCCGAGCGGAAGCAGGTATTCCTCTTCCGGAACCTCCATTTTATCGCCGTACATAAGCTCCGATTCCATGAAAATAACCGGATCGTTATCCCGGATCGAGCTTTTCAGCAGTCCTTTGGCATCATACGGGTTAGCAGGAACGACTACTTTCAGCCCCGGCGTATTGGCAAACCAGTTTTCAAAATTCTGGGAATGCTGCGCGCCCAGTTGCCCGGCGTTACCGGTAGGCCCGCGAAATACGATCGGCACGGAATACTGGCCGCCCGACATGGACAGCATTTTGGCTGCTCCATTGATGATCTGGTCGATTGCAACCAGCGAGAAGTTGAAAGTCATAAATTCTATGATCGGACGCAGACCGTTTGCGGCAGCTCCGACGCCTATCCCGGCAAACCCCAGCTCAGCTATCGGCGTATCGATCACTCTTTTAGCGCCGAACTCCGCCAGCATACCCTGGCTGGCCTTATAGGCTCCATTATATTCGGCTACTTCTTCGCCCATCAGGAAGATGTTCTCATCACGGCGCATTTCTTCGGACATTGCGTCCTTAATCGCATCTCTGAATGCTATTACTGCCATTCGTACGTAATCTTATTACTGTTAATAATAACTGCTTCTCGGCAAAGCGGTAAAATTAGGGAAAGAACGTCAATTCTCATAATAACCGCGTTGTCGCGAGGCAAAAGTTTCCGGGCGGGGATATAAGGGAATTTTATAATCAAAGATCGGATTTCCGAATCAGAAAAACCTCCTCGTAAAAATCACCACATCGGTATTCCTCCCTTTGTCGTCAGCGCATGAGATTTTCACCACACCGGGCGGAGGTTCAAGGAAGACCGGCTGGGATGGCGGAGCTTTTTTCAGCACACGGTCATTCACAAGCCACGTAACACTGCCTACATCCTGCGCAGCCTGGCACATAAGCTGGATTTCCG
>CAZLTN010000141.1:0-12941 GCA_964562455.1 uncultured Cytophagales bacterium | reverse complement strand
CGAGCGGCATATCGTAGAAGATGCCATACAGGATCTTTTTGTCACGCTTTGGCAAAGCAGGGAGCGATTGTCGGATACTACTTCGATCAAATACTATTTATTCCGGAGCCTGAGGCGGCAGATTGTAAGACTGTTGGGAAAAGATGCCCTCCTGGAACGATTCGAACAGCCTGATTTCCTGTCGGACCGCCGACAGGAGCCTTCGATCGAGATGCAGTTGATGGAAAGCGAATCGGAGCAATATCAACTGAAAGTGCTGCGTGCTGCGCTCCTGGAATTGTCACCCCGGCAGTTGGAGGCAATACGCCTGCATTTCTTTGAAGGGTTCGACTATGGCAGCATCGCACAGATTATGGAGATGAACGAGCAGTCGGTCCGTAACCTGCTTCAGCGCTCGATTTATAAATTGCGGCATGTTATGTATCTGGTGCCGCTGTTGTTTCTTTTCTTCAGGTAGTGGCTCTCCCTCGTCTCCAGACGACGGGAGGGCGATATCAGGTCTCTGACCTGAAACCGATATGGTCTTTTATGGGTCAGAAGACCGGCCTTCGCGCTTCTACCGTCTACGCGACCCGGTCAGGAGACGGGTAAGAGCGCCTCGCAGGGTAATCATTCGGTTTTTGAAAAAGTTTATTTACACGCCCGGTCGACCCTGTTCTATACCTTCTGTCTTACTCCGTACTTTACCGCTTTTATCAGGCGCGCGTTGCAAAACTCCGGTATATAACGGATATTTTTCTCAGGCACAATACCCCGGTCGATCCAGCTTGCTATCGTCTTCTCATTTTTTATCCCAAACCTCTTGCAATACTCCGGTATGGTAATCCATTCCTCCGTGTCCGCCGCGATGCCCTCGCCCGTCAGGATTGACCTGGCTTCGATAAGAACTCTGTCAATATCGGCTACGAAGTCATCAAATATCGTATTGCGCTCCTTTTCCGTTTTAGCTTCAAGAAACCTTCTTTCAAAATCTTTCATCTTTCCTGCATTATGGGAGTTAACCCTTTGTAAACTTATTACCTGCTTTTTTCCAGACGCCGTATTTCCTCTTCCAGTTTGATCAGCTTGTCTAGCAGTATATTGATCTGCGCCGCAGTTAGTATATCTTTTCCGTTTTTTAGAAATGATTTGACCGCTCCTCTCTCCATATACAAAACCATTAACGCTTGTTTTATAGTTTCATCCATAGTATATATAGTTTACCAGGTACAAGCTAGCAAATTGTGTTGATATTATCAACCGCTATATTATTTATTGTCTGGTATTTTACCCTGCTCTCCCTTGTCTCCAGACGGGGGCGCCCAGACGACGGGAGTGTGACAGCCGGTCTCCGACCGGAGCTATTTACCGGTCAGAAGACCGGCCTTCGCGCTTCCACCGTCGGGAGACGGGGAAGAGCGAAGCGGAGTTACCATTCAGCCGGGTATTCTCCCCTTTTTACCTATTTCCTTCAGGTTACAATAAAAAAATCATGAAAAGTGAGTTAAAGCGGGCAAACTTATCTTTGGTACTTTTAAAGAGATTCTCACAACATACTTTTCGTTTTTAAATGGAATTCCAGGACCCTGAAATAGCAAAATTCTTATCCGACCCCGTTTTTGTCCGACTGGTAAAAAGAGGGGAAGATAAACAGTGGAAAGAATATGAGCAGGCTAACTGGGAGCGACGGGAAGCTATGGCTGCCGCCAGGCTGATCCTGCTGGCATCGGAGCAGTTTCCCGGACAGGTGCTGGAAAACGAACGGAAGCGGGTATTGTGGAACAGGATAGAAGAAGATATAGAAGAAGAAGGGCGGCTAAATTCATGGCGGGTGTTTGCGTCCAGGTTCTGGTGGGCAGCGGCGATGTTAGTTCTCGTAGCAGGAAGCGTGTTGCAGAGATACAGGTCTGTTACGGTAGAAGGAAAAGAGAGGCCGGGTTTGACAGTAGTACAGAAACCGCATTTTGAGGAAATCGTAAACGACAGGAAAAGCGTATTTCCGGTAGATCTTCCCGACGGGAGCACCGTACTGCTTGCTCCCGACAGCAGGGTCAGGTACGATCTGCACGATTTCGGAACGAGCGGGAAACGGGAAATACACCTGTCGGGCGAGGCTTTTTTCGAGGTAGTTCCCAACAAGGAATCCCCGTTCTATGTGTATGCCGGCGAGTTTACCACGAAGGTCCTCGGTACCAGCTTTAACGTCAGGGCTTTTCCTGATGACGAGCAGGCGGAGGTTGTTGTCAGGACAGGCCGGGTGACCGTTTTTGCGGCTGATATAAGCGGCCGGAAAGGAGCTGAGCCGGAAGGCGAGATCGTGAACCCCGACGAAAGGATAGTGCTGGACCGGAATAAAATGCAGTTGTCGCTCGAAAAACTTGAAAAACCGGAAATGCCGGAAGAACAGCTTTTACATTTCTTCGACGACAAGCCGGTATCGGATATCTTCAGGGTGCTTGAAAAGACTTACGGTATCAAGATCCGCTATCCCGATGACCTGCTGTCCGACTGCAGGATCACCGCTTCTTTCGTCAATGAAACATTATATGAAAAAATAAGACTGATATGTAAAGGCCTGGGGGCGACCTATAAAGTGGTCGATGGTGAGATCGTGATAGATTCAGAAGGTTGTACTTAGACAGATCCGGCTATTCCTATATGAAATAAATCTATTTCCTAAACCTAAAACCTTACACTATGATTTCAAAATAACTTCCAGTTTCAAAGAATGCCGGCCGGTTTCCCGACCGGCATCCGAAAGTTCTCCGGGCTCATTGGCACTGGGCCGGAGGTCGTTTGTCAAATTTTGTGGACCCAACAAACCATTCAAATTTATGGAAAAACCATCTTGTGGCTACCGGTTAGCTGTTAAAATTATGCGCATCACTGTTTTACAATCGTTCTTATCCTTTGTTCTTCTAGGTGCAGTACAGGCGCATGAAGCCAAAACGCAGGATCTTCTTGATCGCCGGGTGACCATATCCGCAAAACAGGAAGAGATAAGGAGCGTTTTCACCAGGCTTGAGAAGCAGACAGGCATCAATTTTCTATATAGTTCAAACCTGGTCAACCCTTCTCAGAAAGTAACGTTCAAGGCCCAGAAAGAGCCGTTGTCCGTAGCGCTGAACAGGCTGCTGATGCCGTTGAACCTTTCTTATGAGGTATCGGATAAGCATATAATTGTTAGTCGTATATCCACACCGTTAATTAATCACGTACAGGAAACGGGTGCGATTCCGCAGGCCTCGTTCCGGGAAACACCGCCACCGCCCGCCGACCAGGCGGTCCGCGGCATGGTCAGAGATGAAAACGGTCAGGGGCTCCCGGGAGTGAGCATCCTCGTGAAAGGTACTCAAAAGGGTACGACTACCGATGAAAACGGGAGTTTTGCGATTACTGTCGACGACGGCAGCGCTGTGCTGGTGTTTTCGTTTGTAGGGTATTTTACGCAGGAAAAGACTGTCGGCACCCAGGCGACTTTGGAAATCAGTCTGCAGGTCGACAACAAATCGCTCGAAGAACTGGTTGTAGTAGGATACGGAGCTCAGAAAAAGGTTAATCTCACCGGTGCTGTGTCAACGATAGGCTCCGAAGTGCTGGAAAGCAGGCCCATTACCAACCTCGGACAGGGATTGCAGGGAACTATCTCCAACCTTAACATCTCGCCGGGCACCGGCTCGCCCGGACAGGGAGCAACCTTCAATATCCGGGGTAATACTTCTATAAACGGCGGTTCGCCTCTGATCCTGGTAAACGGGATACCGATGGATATCAACCTGTTAAGTCCCAATGATATAGAGAGCGTAACAGTTCTGAAAGATGCTGCTTCGGCAGCGATTTACGGGGCACGGGCTGCGTATGGCGTGATCCTGGTTACCACGAAAAGCGGTAAGAAAAAAGACAGGCCCAGTGTATCTGTCTCCTCCATCGTTACTTCCAATGAGCCGACGAGCCGGATCGAATTTATCGATACCAGAGACCGGATCGGCTATATGAACGAGGCCTATATGCGTGTGAATGGCCGGCCCTACTATGACGATATCATGGTAAATGCTATGATGGCCCACTACAACGACCCGAGCAAGCCTGCGGCTATCATACACCCTTCCAACCTGAACGAATGGACCGGGGTTGCCAATACCAACTGGGAAGATATCCTGATGAACAAGAAGTACCCCATGCACCAGCATACGGCCAGCGTGTCGGGCGGTTCGGGAAAGTTCGATTACTACAGCTCTTTGTCTTACATCTACCAGGGCGGTCTCACAAACAAGGATTTGTTTAAAGAGAAATTCAACCGCTACAACCTGATGACAAACCTTAACTACGAAGTGCTGAGCTGGCTGAAGCTCGGAACTAAAATATCGGTCAACAACAGCAACAAGCGGTATCCGCCCAACGACGCGCAATTCCGGAATTCATATCCCGAAACCGGGACGATCTACCAGACCAACGTCTATTCCACCCAGCCGTACAAGGATCCCAACGGGAAGTGGACGCACGAGGGATCGATCGGCAACCCTGCCCAGTTTATAAAAGAGGGAGGAGAGCGCACCAGGAAAGTCAACGATGTATGGCTGACGGGAAGCGCTACGCTGACGCCCATCCGCAACACTACGTTCAACGTCGATTACTCGTTCAACACGAAGTCGACTGCCGAAATGTCTTACCTGGCGCTTATACCTTTCTATAACGCAAAGGGCGATGTATCAGGATATTACGGAGGATCGAATCCGAACAGGGTGGCCAGGACCAACTATGATGATAACTACTACGTTTTCAATGCATACGGAGACTATGCCAATACCTTTGGCAAGCATTATGTGAAGCTGATGGTCGGTTTTAACCAGGAAAATGCGTCGTATGCATGGGCCCAGGCCGAGCGGCGTAACCTGATCATCAACGATGTGCCTTTTATGAGCCTGGCATCGGGCGAAAGATTTGCGTCCGACGGGTTGAACGAGTTCGCAGTCAGAGGAGCATTTTCCCGGTTTAATTACAGCTACGATGACAAATACCTGCTTGAGTTTAACGGCAGGTACGACGGCACGTCCCGTTTTCCTAAAAGTAGCCGCTTCGGTTTCTTTCCCTCGGTTTCTTTGGGATGGCGGGTATCGAAAGAGGGTTTTATGTCTTCAACGAGCAGTTGGCTGACAGATTTAAAGCTCAGGGCATCTTACGGAACGCTCGGTAACCAGCTTCTTGTTGATGCCTCGGGCAACCCGATCTTCTACCCTTATATCGCAACGCTCAATGCTTCCGAGATTACCTACCTGGTCAACGGAGAGCGCCCGATGTCGGTACTGGCTCCCGGTCTGGTAAGCCCGACGCTCACATGGGAGACGGTTTCCCAGATGAACTTTGGTATTGATCTGTCACTTTTTACGAATAAGCTGAACGCTTCTTTCGACCTGTACCACAGGGATACACGTAACATGCTTACAAGGTCGCAGACACTTCCGGCGGTCCTGGCCGTCACCGAGCCCCAGGCCAATGCAGCGGACATGAGGACATCGGGTTTCGACCTCAATATCGAATGGCGCGACAAGATCGGTGATGTACGTTATGAAGCGACATTTATCCTTTCCGACTATTCTGCGAAAATTACAAAATTCAGCAATCCTTCAGGGCTTATTTCCGATTACTATGTAGGCCATAACCTGGGAGAGATTTGGGGATTGACTACCGGCGGGCTGTTCCAGACCGACGAAGAAGCCCTTGCGCTTGACCAGTCCAATATCAACGGAAGAAAGCGCCAGGCCGGCGACCTCTGGATGGTAGACCTGGATGGGGACGGTAAGATAACACGCGGCGCGCAGACGCTCAGCAACCCTGGCGACATGAGCGTCATAGGCAACAACACGCCCAGGTACAGCTATGGTTTCCGTACGAACTGGAAATGGAAAGGCTTTGACCTCGACCTGTTTTTCCAGGGTGTGGCGAAGCGCGATCTTAACATGTCGCAGCTCTACTACCTCACACAGTATTCGAACGAATGGGTAGGCATCTCGAAAGCCGCAATGGATTACTGGTCGCCGGAAAACCGGGAGGCATTTTTCCCGAGACCGATTATTTCGGGTGCGGGCGACATAACCACCGTTCAGAGCCGCTTTTTGCAGAACGCTGCCTACCTGAGACTGAAGCAGTTGAGTTTCGGATATACCATACCGTCCGATATCACACGGAAAATAGGAATGGAGCGTATCAAGGTATTTTTTACAGGGGCAAACCTTTGGACAGCCACCAAAATGATAAAGATCTCTGATCCCGAGCTGCCGGGACCAAGCTCCTACCCGTTGTATAAGTCACTTTCTCTGGGTGCCAATATCAATTTCTAACTCTATTTAACCAGTAAGAAAATGAAAAAATACTTCTTGGCAGGATTAGTATCTGTCTTTTTTCTCACGGCATGTAATGACGATTTCCTGGAAAAATTCCCGGAGGATAAAATAAGTGACGCCAATTTCTGGAAAACGGGGGCAGATTTTAAGATGTATGCCAGCCAGTTCTATCCTACGTTGTTTGACGCCCGGCTGGCATGGTACTCGCTCGATAATTTCAGCGATAACCAGGTGCCCAGCAGCCGGAATGCCTATACCTGGGGCGAATCACCCGTTCCTTCTTCCGGAGGAGGCTGGGCTAAAACCGACTGGCTGCAGATCAGGAGGGTTAATTATGCGCTTGACAGGATTGCAGGTGTACCGGAGGATGCTACGCTAAAGCTTGCCCACGGAGAGCTTAGGTTTTTCCGGGCGTTCTACTATTTCGATAAACTGAAGAAGTTCGGCGAGGTGCCGTGGATCGCGAAGAGCCTCGATACCGAATCGGAAGAGCTGAATGCTCCCCGCGACTCGCGTGAGACGGTGGTGAACAACATGCTGGCAGACCTCGATTTCGCAATAGAAAATTTACCCGAAACTTCGGGTGAAGACCGGCTTACCAAATTTGCCGCGCTTAACCTGAAAGGAGATATCGCCTTATACGAGGGAACATTCAGGAAGTATCATAACGCAGGCGCAAACGAAGAATTACTCAGGAAAAGCGTTGCAGCCTATGAGTCCATCATCAATTCGGGACGCTTCGCCGTTTGGTCTACAGGCAAGCCGGACAAGGACTATTTTGACCTTTTCGTGCAGTATGAACTGAAGGGGAACTCTGAAGGTATTTTCGTTCAGCGTTTTATCACCGACAAGCGGATGCACAACAATGTGCGCCAGCTCGGGGAACCCTATACAGGGTACAGCAAGGACTTCGTCGAATCTTATTTGTGTACCGATGGCCTGCCGATTTCCGTCAGCCCGCTTTATAAAGGGGATAAGAATTTCGCAGATGAATTTGTAAACAGGGATCCCCGAATGGAGCAGTCTATCTACCAGGCTAAGCGCCCCTACCGCATTTTCGATGACGGGACGACGAACTATAAGGCTATGCCCGAGTTTCAGAATAATTACTGCCCGACGAGCTACTATATTATCAAGGGGTATAGTCCTTACGAAAGAGACAGGCTGCCGAGCACCTCAACTACGGATGACTTTGTCTTCCGGTATGGAAAAGTGCTGATTTCTTATGCCGAAGCAAAGGCGGAGCTCAATGAATGCACCCAGGATATCCTCGATAAAACGGTAAATAAGCTGCGTGACAGAGTAGGTATGCCGCACCTGAAAACCGAAGTAGGGTTTACGGATCCGGCCTGGCCGGACTGGGGCATGCAGATTTCCCCGCTTCTGAACGAGATCAGGAGAGAACGCCGTTTGGAGATCTGCGCGGAAGGCAACCGGTGGGATGACCTGGTGCGCTGGAAAGCAGGTAAGCTGCTCGAAAACCCGAAGACCATCCAGGGGGCGAAAGATCCGGCTACAAATGCCAACCGCGTATTGTATCCCGGTTATACGGCGAGGAAATGGAGCGATAAATTGTATCTTTATCCGGTTCCTTTACAGGAGATTACGCTCAATCCTCAACTGAAGCAGAACCCGGGATGGTAATTTTTTGATAGTTGGTGAATAGTTAGTAAACCTATTCTCCTTCAAACCGAAGGAGATAGGTTTATTTTAAAAGCAGGGTGAGTAGGTAAGTTCCCGGTTCCGTTTTCATTATATAGTTATATCGTTTTTATATAAATAATCGTAAGCAAGTACTAAACCTTTTAATCTTTAATAGTTGCCAAATGAAAAAAGGACACATCGACAGCCGCAGGGACTTCCTTAAAAAATCTCTGGCAGGAACGTCCGTCCTGGGGCTGGCGGCCGCGGGCATGTCTGAAGCCGGCGCAAACCCTGCCATGAAAACCTCTGCTAAACCGCAGGTTTTACAGGACAATACCAGGGTAGGTTTCTCGGAGCAGGACATCACCCCAAAGCTGGGTATGGAACAGCCCGGAGGCTACGGAAAGGTATTTCACAAAACCATTCATGATCCCTGCAAGGTGAGGGCATCGGTATTTAAAGATGGTTCCGGAAGCGTGGCCGTTGTTGCGGTAGATGCGCTGATGGTACCTGCTTCGCTCGTAGCTTCGGCCCGTAAGAAAATTGAATCCCAGACACGGATACCGGCAGATGCCATCCTGATCAGCGCCACGCATTCTCATTCCTCCGGACCGACGGGGATGGTCCAGCCGGGAGAGTTTGACTGGGCCGATCCGCTGGTAAAGGAGCTTGCATACGAGAAGTCTTCCTGCGCAAACGCCGATTACCTGAAAACCGTAGAGGAGCAACTGGTGAAAGCGGTAGTGGAGGCCAACAGCAAAGCCGCACCGGCGGAACTGGGTATTGGCCGCGGTATCGAGGATAAAGTGGCTTTCAACAGGCGCTTTTTCATGAAAAACGGGCTTACCTATACTCATCCCGGTCAATTGAACCCGGATATTGTAAGACCTGCCGGCCCGATAGACCCGGAAGTGGGCGTGATAGGGGCCTGGGACGATAAGGGAAAATGCATCGGCTGTATAGTCAACTATACCTGCCATACGACGACTAACCCGGGAGGAGCGTCGGCGAACTGGGTTTATTACCTGGAGCAGACCATACGCGGCGCTTTCGGCCAGGACTGTGTCGTGGTATTCATTCAGGGGGCTGCGGGCGATGTCACGCAGGTCGACAACCAGAATGTGTTTGTCAACCGCGCCGGAGAGGACTGGGCTCGTTTTGTCGGCGCCAGGGTAGGGGCCGAGGCCGTCAAAGTGCTGCTCGACATGCCCCGGGGAACACTGGCTCCGGTGGCATTCAAAGTGCACAGGGAGAATATGAAGCGTCGCCTGCCGTCGCCGGAAAAGGTAAAGGAAAGCGTGGCTATTGTAAAAAAGAAGCCTGAAGAAGTAGGGGCCACGGTATGGACTTTTGCCAAGGAGACGGTAATGCTGGACGCTGTAGCTAAAAGACAACCGACGGTACCGGTCGAGATCCAGGTTATCCAGATAGGCCCGGCAGCCATTATTACAAACCCCGCGGAATATTTCTGCCAGTTCGGGCTGGATATCAAAATAAATAGCCCGTTTGAATATACCTTCATATCGATGCTGGCAAACGGATGCGTGGGGTACGTGCCCACAGAACAGGCGCTGGCTGCTGGCGGGGGAGGATACGAAACCCGCCTGACGTTGTACAGCAACCTGGTACCCACCGCCGGGACGCGTATGGCAGCGATCGGGATAGATCTCGCGCGCCAGCTCAGGCCGGGCGAAGCGCCGAAAGGCAAGCCCGCGCCGGAATTCAAAAGCAAGCCCTGGGAATACGGCAGCGTAGCTCCGGAGCTGAGCTGATAAATGGCCCGCCTGCCTGAGAATAAAAAAATAGCGGATTGTGTATTTTGTCAGGAGAGATTTTATATTTCTCCTGATAATCAATCCTTTCCCTTAAAATGCGTCACTCTCAGTATAACCTCTTACCGAACCACTACGATTATTCGCATTTATGATAGAAAATTTCAAATGAAGTTTTCGGTGCGAAGCTTTAATTTCTGACATCCTGGACAAAGTTCAGGCAGGTTGCAAACTTATTTACTAATAGCTGAAAAAGCCTGGTTTCTACGGGCAGTTATAATGAAGATTAAGATCTTATTTCTCCTGGTATGCATGTGCACTTTTGCTCTGACGACAAAGCACGGTGTAAAGCTTATGAATGACGACAATTCCGACCGTTTAAAGAAAGCCATGGAAAGTTTCAGGCTGGAAGACGGGCTTGAAATAGAGCTGGTGGTTTCGGAGCCTCTGGTCATAGACCCGGTGGCGTTTGCATTTGACGAACGGAACGATCTGTATGTAGTCGAAGACCGCGGCTATCCCGATCCCATAGACGGCTCGAAAGCTCCGGCTATCGGAAGGGTTGCCCTTCTCAGGGATACCGACAAAGACGGAAAGTACGAGACCCGCTATGAATTTGCCGAAGGGCTGACCTATCCTAACGGTGTGCTTCCATGGAAAGGAGGGGTGTTTGTTACCTGCGCGCCCGACATATATTATTTCAAGGACACTGACGGCGATGGTAAAGCTGATATTAAAGAGGTAGTACTGACAGGCTTCAACTCAGACAAAACCGCCCAGATCAGGGTCAGTCACCCGATATTGGGGCTCGACGGATGGGTGTATGTTACCAGCGGGTTAAACGGAGGTAAAATTACCTCACCCAAATATCCTGACAGAGAAGCAGTAAGCTTTACTTCGGCCGACGGCAGGTTCAATCCTGAAACCTTCGTGTTTGAAAACACCGGCGGAAGAAGCCAGTTCGGGCTTGCATTCGATCCTTTTGGAAGAAGGTTCGGGACATCCAACCGTCACCCCGTCATGCAGATGATGATCGAGCCATGGCACCTCAAAAGGAACCCATCCCTGATGTTTACGGAAACCTACCAGAATGTTTCCGATGTAGAAGCAAATGCGAAGGTATTCCCTATCAGCGGCGCCGTTACTACAGCCGAGTTTATTCCCAAATTGATGGGGCTCTCGCATACAGGGACTTTTACATCCGCCTGCGGGCTGCTCATCTATAACGGCGACCGGATGACCGGTGCTCATAAGGGCAACGTCTTTATTTGCGAACCGGCCCAGAACCTGGTGCAACGACAGGTGATGAAGCCTGAAGGGGCCGGGTTCCGATCGGCGCTGGCCTACGATACGAAGGAATTCCTGGCATCTACCGATGAGTGGTTCCGTCCTGTTTTCCTGAATCACGGCCCCGACGGATCGCTGTACCTGGCCGACATGTACCGGAAGGTAATAGATCACCCGTCGTATGTACCGGAGGAAGCCAGGCACCTGCTCGATTTTGAAAGCGGTAAAACCGACGGACGGCTGTATAAGATCTACCGGAAAGGGCAAAAGGAAAGCGTGCTTTCGAAGCCGGATTTTTCAAATGTTCAGAAGGTGGTGAGCGCACTCGGCTCGGACAACGAATGGCATAGGGAAACGGCGTTCAGGATTATTCTGCAGGATAAAAGAAGCGAATATAAGCAGGAGCTGAAAACGCTGGCTACCGGTTCGGCCGTAGCGGAGTCGAGGGCTGCTGCCATATGGCTGCTGAGCCACCTGGGCGCGCTTGATGCCTCACTGTTGGGCAAGGCGCTTGACGACCCCGATCCGGGCGTAAGGGAGCAGGCCGTCAGGCTATCCGCCGACAAAAGCGGTGCCGCAGGGGGAGTGAGCGCAGAATTGCTGGCAAAAAAAGCGGACGATCCGGATAAAAGGGTGAGGTTTATCGCTGCTCTTGCACTCGGAAATCAGAATACACCCGCGTCTACAGAAGCCCTTGCAAAGATAGCTGCCCGTGACGGTGAGGATAAGTGGAGCCGGAATGCCGTGTTGAGCGGGATTTCCGACAGGCTGCCCGACTTCCTGGCCGCATTCCGGAAACAGAAAGGGGGAGATGCCCGCGCTTATGCGCTTGTCATGCAGGATATGGGAAAGCTTTTCGGAAATGCTGCAACGGTTGATGCCTGCCGGGCGCTTCTTACGGAAACGCTTAACCAGAAAGGAGGAGAAGACTGGCGCGCGGCCACTATACTGGGACTGGCTGAAGGAGTAGCCAAAAGGAAAGAGTTCAGCAGCGGGAACAAACCGGTGTTGCAGGCATTGCTCGAAAGCGGGTCAGACCGGTCCGGGTTAAAACAACTCGAAGCCTTTATGAAAAGCATGAACAGTGTCGCGCTCAGGCAGGACCTTCCCGTTTCCCAACGTAAAGATGCGGTTGCTTTGCTCGGGTATTATGATTTTGGAAAAGTAAAGGGCACGCTAAGCAAAACCCTCGACGCTAAAAATCCGCCTGAGCTGCAGATAGAAACAGTTTCAGCTCTTACCAAGCTGGGAGCACCGGAAGGAGCGGCCCTGATGACGGCAAAGAATACCTGGTCGGCTTATACGCCCCGGGTGAAGAATTCTGTCGTAGCGGCCCTGGTTTCCAATCCTGACTTTATTAATGTCCTCTTTAACGGGCTGGAGAGCAAGGTGATAGGTGCGGCGGAGATTACTTCGAACGACCGCCAGCGGCTGATTAAGCACAAAGATGAGGTGATCGCCAAAAAAGCGTCAACCTATTTTGAAGAGCTCGAATCGGGTGGGCGTATGAAAGTGTACCAGGATTTCAGGCCTAAGCTTGCCGAGAAAGCGGTTGCGGCAAACGGGAAAGAGGTATTCCTTAGGAGCTGTTCCGCGTGTCATACCTACGCGGGGCTGGAGGGAGGTAATGTAGGCCCCGACCTTTCGGGTATCCGCAACCAGCCTCCGGATGCGATTCTGCTTCATATCCTGGTTCCCAATTACGAAGTATATCCCGCCTACCAGGCCCTGAATGTAGAGACGAACGACGGGAATACCATAACCGGCTGGCTGGTATCGGAAACCGAAAGCTCCCTGACCATCAGGACTGCTTTTTCGACAGAAGAAACCATTTTACGCAAGAATATCAAGACCCTGAATAATCCCGGTGTTTCATTAATGCCCGATGGACTGGAACAGACCATGAGCAGCCAGGATT
>CAZLTN010000140.1:0-13256 GCA_964562455.1 uncultured Cytophagales bacterium | reverse complement strand
TATGGGCTGCATGATACGAGCCGTAAAAGCTTTCGCCTTCACCGGCTTCTTTACGGTAAACACCCGGCTTGTCGCCGATTTTCATGGCGTTTACAAAATTCAGAGAGGTCTGTTTGATTCGTCGATATCCTGCTGTTGAGTTCATGATATACTTTTATAGTTCATTATTACGAATAGTAAGCCTGAGCTTATCCAGGCTTATTTCGATATACGGAGTGCAGACTTGTCAGCGATGAGCACCGGGTAGTCTGTAACAGGGATATGGCTGAAGGTGCAGGTGCTGCCCGACTTTTTCCAGTTCCCTTTGGGAATTTCAAAAATTTTACCTGATATCAGGTCTACATACACCGGATCTCTGAATGAACCCTGAACTACTATCTGTGTATGCTGAGGGGCAAAGGTTTCGGCAGGCCGGTCCTGATTGTTCCAGATCGTGACGACCGATTGTCCGGATCCGGAATGACGATATGCAAAGGATGACTGGCCGGGCTGGTTGGTTTCGGGTGCTTTTTCCGGCTGCAGGGTCATGCTTTCGTCGAAAATGGAAAACACATTCCTGGCCGCGTAGTAGGCTGTTTTTGGCCGTTCTATCGTCTTGTCGGGATTGGTTTTGAGAATGCCTTTCGTATTGACGCCGGTCATATGGTCTCCTGCAGCATAGTGTATGTCGCTGATAGTAAACAAGTTGGTTGCGATTCCCCGTCCATGATCGCCCAGCATGCGGCGAAGGTCCCATTTGGCCTGGGAAAGTTCCGTCCAGTCGTACTGGCGCAGCGCGCCTATGGTGACGCTGCTAGGGGTCGAAGGAGCGCCGTTCTCACCCTGCATAAACTCTATTTTCGGGTTATAGCTCCATACAAATTGCCGCATTTCTTCTATTTTGGGATAGGAGGTATCGGGGTTGGGTGCGTAGCCATGATATGTCAGGACGTCGATCAGATCCAGGGCATTTCCGGCCTTTAATTTTTCTAAAAAAGGACCAAGGAATTCGAGACGGGGTACACCGGCAATACCGATCGCCAGCAACCGGGCGCCGGGCTGAACCGAGCGGACCACTTTCGCCGTACGGATATAGAATTCGCCGAACTCCCCACCGGTGTTTTCTTTATTGATATCCGGTTCATTCCATATCTCCCACTCTGTGACATAGTCTTTGTAGCGGGTTACAATGGCACGTACCCAGTTATCCCACGCCTCAAGGGCCGCTTCCGAAGTAGGGATACGCCCGGCCAGCTTCGCCTCTCCGCCCCCCTCGTAAATGGGGTTGCCATATGATAGCTCTACCCACGGCGCGACACCGCGCTGAAAGGCATCAGGTATGACTGCATCGAGCCATGCAAAATCATATTTTCCTTTTTCCTTCTCGCATTTTGCCCATCCGCCCTGGAGACGGATCCGCTTGGCACCTAATGAATCAAGATAATATTTGAAGGATTGGTAGTCGGTGTAATCGCGGTCCATCGTTTCACCCCCGATCGACCATGTCGAAGCTTTAATTTCTTTGGTAAGACAGGGCTTATATTTCCCGAGATACCGAAAGCCTCCGGGCTCGGGCAGGGCTTGGGCGCGGGCATCGGTCGTCAGAAAGACTGCGACTGCAAAAAAGGCTGTTTTAAGAATAAGAAAAATGTTGGTCGGCTTCATTGTAAGCATTTAAATGAGTGATATGTGTAATATACTTAAACATGTATTCCATTGAGATTGACAGCCTTGGCTATTTCAGGTGTGCATAGAGATGAGCCATTAATCCCATTACATATTGTGAAATTACCCGGTAAGAGCTTTTCTGGAGTTCTTCTCCTCCGCGGTTGAGCTGACAACAACCAGCCAGGAAACCGTCCGGTGTAAGACTTTGCTCGAGACGTTGCCTGATTGCATAAAGTCTCGAATCCGGTAAATCCGGCAGCCATCCTATCTGCTTGCCATAAAGCAGGGAAGCCCCGAGCCCGGCAGTGGCGGAAGCATCGAATTGGGTCTCGGGAAGATCGAGAAATGCTCTCCAGCTATGATCAGGCTGCTGATGCTTTAAGGCCAGGTTTGAATAGTAGGTGAATGCCTCCCGGATTTTAGATAACCGCGGATCCTTTGAAAAGGAGGCATCCTGTTTCAATATAGCCGAGGTACGTATCAGGCCCAGAAGAAACCAGGTATACCCCCGTCCCCAGTTCCGGAAGCTCTTTACCGAATCCTGTACCGTAACTTTCTGGTAGACGGCTTCGCTATCTGTCAGGTATTTTATCCGTGCTTCCAACTCAAGAAGAGCCAATTCAAACAATTCTTTCTTCCCGGTTTTCCGGGCTACTGCTGCCAGGGGATAGGCCAGGGTATAACATCCTTCCGTCGTAAAGTAATCGGCCCTGATGCGGTTGCTTTCCAGGCGTTTTTCGCAAAAGCCGGTAAACAGCCGGATAGACGGATGGTCGGGATACTTTTCCGCAATGGCTGCGAACGGTAATCCTGCTTCGAGATTATTGAACCGGTTGTCCGATGGTCGGGTGTCCGGGTTTTCGTAAATCAGGTTCCGGTTGTCAGGGATAAATAGCTTTAAGTGACGGTCCAGTATTTTATCTGCTTCAGGAAAGCGTCCCGAACGGGAGAGCTCCAGCAATCCGTCCAGCGAACAGCCCTCCATCCAGCCGAATGGATGTAAAGAGCGATAACTGCAGAAAGTATTCAGAAAACGGCCGGAAGGTTTCTGTGCCGCAGGTTCTGTATAAGTGTACAGATGAGAGCCCGAAATCCCGGAAGTCGAAACAAGGTAGAGCGGCGCGTCACTTTTATCCATAACCAGGCGGAGTCCTTCTTCCCGCACCCTGGATGCGGTAGTATTAAGCCTGCATTCGAAAAGCTGCAGCGCGCTGGCATACCAGACAGGGATTTTGCCGATCTTTTCTCCGGATTTTGCCAGCAGGACGGAAACTTCCCGCCGGTCTCTCGTATCGACGGCTACCATCAGCCTTAAAAGAATATCTCCTTCGAAGTCGGCCGGTATCCCGGTGACTTGTAGTAAGGTGCCTCCAGGTGCAGATGAAACGGAAAAGTAATCCCAGTTAAAAGGCACGCGTTTCCCTTTTTCAATTTCTGCCGGTTCCTGATTTTCCTGTCGAAGCGGATAGTACCCGTTTCCTGCACGCAGGTCATCCGCGAAAGTACCGGCGTTGCCGCTTTTTCTGAGGAGCAAAGTAAGGGCCGAAACTTCGAGCAGGAACCGCCGCCTGGAAGTGGTTGCGTACATAAGTGTTAGTTTTCGCTATAACCTGGATTTTGGGTCAGAGCTTTGTTCAGGTCGAGCTCCAGTTGCGGTATCAGATAGAGTGTATGAAAGTCCCGTACGGTACTGCCTTTTGACCGCAGGACGGTCAGGTAGCGGTCTGTCCGTATAAGGTCGAACCACCTGTGATTCTCGAATGCCAGCTCTACCCGGCGTTCCTGCTCCATTGCGAGCCGGTAGTCGCCCTGGCTCAATTCGCTGAGCCCGGCAAGCCCTGCCCTTGTTCTTACCTGGTTAAGAAAAGAGGTAGCCTGCCCGGTTTGTCCAAGCTCATTGAGTGCTTCTCCATACATGAGCACTATGTCGGCGTATCGCAGGACCGGGAAATCGACGTCGGAGTCACCGGCAAGGGCGCCGAACTGGATATACTTACTAACGTAGCGTTCGTTTACCACATTGCCGATGTTGTTTATATAGGAGCTTTGCATGGTAAAGGATTTTCTCAGATCCCCTTTCTCGTAGGCGTTGTCCATGTCTTCTGTCGGCCGGTTAGTGCCTCCGCCTGTTCCGGCGTTCGGGCCTAATACGGTAGCTCCCGCCTGCCATGGGGCGAATGCACGACCAAAATTACTTCCCTGTCCGGTATTCCCCGACTTGTATTGGACGTTGAACAGAATTTCTGCGTTGAGAGGCGTAGTGAAGCTGAAAACGTCTGCGTAACTGGGTAGAAGCCGGTAGGTGCCTGAATCGATCACTTCCTTCAGCTTAGCAGCAGCTTTGTCCCACGCCTTCTGAGTGAGGTAAACTTTACCGAGCAGTCCTTTTGCGGCTCCCTGAGTGGCCCGCCCTGCCTGTGCAGCGACATATGTTTTGGGTAATTTTGCTTCGGCGCTGGTAAGGTCTTCGATGATGAGCCCATAAACCTGGTCTTTTGGCGTTCGGATCAGGTCAGCTCCCCCGTCCGGATCGGTGATCTCTTCGGTTACCAGTGGTACGTCGCCGAAAAGGCGTACGAGGTTGAAATAGAAAAGAGCGCGCAGAAATTGTGCTTCTCCGAGATACTGGTTCTTAAGCGCGTCTGTCATCTCTACTTCCTGGATCCGGTTAATGATTGCATTTACCTTTCTCAGGCCCGAATAGTGGTCTCTCCATGCTCCGTAGATGATGGAGTTAAGAGAAGTATAGGTCTTGTCTATAAACTGGTAGTTGTCGACGTTTACTGCCTGCCGGGTTACGCCGTAGTCGGAATTGTCAGTAGATACCTCTCCCATCCAGATAAGAGAACTTCCATAGAGGCCGCTTGCGCGAAGTGTGGCGTAGCTTCCCACCAAAGCATTGTTGAAATCGGAGGGAGTATTATAGTAGCCGAGCACATTGCGTTGTGTTTCAGGGGAGAGTGTCAGGAAGTCACTACAGCTATGTAGCGACAGCATAGCCAATGCGGCCAGGTATTTCAAATGATTTTTCATATCGGCAACTTTAGAAAGTGATACTGAGGCCAAGAGTAATAGTGCGGGCAGGAGGATAGCCGGCATAGTCAATGCCTGACGCTTTCATTTCGTCGCCTGCGTGGTTGCTTTCAGGATCATAACCCGGGTACTTCGTAAATGTAAACAGATTGGTTCCCGATAGATAGAGCCTTCCTCCCTGCAGGCCGGCTTTTTGGGCTATTCCCTGTGGAAGGTTATAGTTGAGTGTCGCACTTCTCACACGAAGATAGGAGCCGTCGAAATTGAAAAAGGAGCTGTATCGGAGATTATTGTTTAATCCGCCGCGTATCATCCGGGGGCTTTTCCCGTCTCCCGGCTGTTCGGGGGAAACGTATCGGTTTTCATACGCTTTGACCAGTTGATTCTGTACACCGTGAAAGCCATAAGCGAAAACCGCGCCGGCCCAGAAGACGTCGTTCCCCTGTGTACCATTTAACAGTACATCCAAAGACCAGTTCTTGTAAGTAAATGAGTTATTGAACCCATAATAGAACCTGGGTTGCGGGCTTCCGATTATATCGCGGTCGAGATCGTTGATTACGCCGTTTCCATCCACATCCTTATACATGATATCTCCGAGCCTGGCCCCGTTTTGCGAAGCGTGGCTATCGAGATCCGATTGGGTAAGGAAGATTCCTTCGTATACATGTCCGTAAAAGCTTCCGATCGGATGCCCCACCCGTGTGATGCTGACGTTTCCTCTTCCTCCGGCGCTTGAAAAAATTTCTTCGCTTTCCCCGAGACTGACTACCTTATTTCTGTTGAAGCTGATATTGAAGCTGGAAGACCATTGAAAATCTTTCCGGGCTACCGGGCGGCCGCTGAGTCCCAGCTCAAATCCCTTGTTTTCCATTTCTCCCATGTTGACCCATGCGCTTGTGAAGCCCGTAACGGAAGAAATGGCTTTGCTGAGCAGCATATCGGTATTGCGGCGCCTGTAATAGTCGCCTGTGAAGTTGAGGCGGTTGCCGAACAGCGAGAAGTCCAGGCCGATGTCAGCCTGCTTGCTGGTTTCCCATCCGAGGTTGTTATTGGTAAAACTGCTTTGTATGAGGCCGGGTACCTGCTGGTCCCCTAACACGTAATAGGCGTCGGAAAGCAGGCCGATGTACCGGTAGTTGCCAATGTCGTTATTACCGGAAAGACCGTAGCTGTAACGTACTTTCAAGTCATCGAAAATGCCCAGGTTTTTGATGAAATCCTCCTCAGAAAGACGCCATCCGATCGAGAAAGAGGGAAATGCTCCCCACTGGCGGTTGGGTCCGAATCGTGACGATCCGTCTGTCCTGGCCGTTACCGTAAGCAGGTATTTGTCGTTGTAGACATAATTGATCCGCCCGAGGTAGGAAAGCAGGCTCCATTCCCCGATCTCGTAGTTTCCTCCCGTTATCTGGCCGCCGTTTATATTTTGTATGAGGTCGTCGGGGAAATTGGTGGCCGATGTAGTCGATGACACTGAACTGGACTTCTGTACGGTAAACCCGGCTACTACGTCGAAATAGTGCTTTTCGATTGTTTTTTTATAGTTCAGCGTATTTTCATTGAGCCAGTTGATCCCTTCGTTAGCATTGTAGCTGGCAGTGGCGGGCGTAGGAGCCTGGAGGGCCGGTAGGGTGGAGGGTTTGAAATTATTGGTTTTGGAATTGGTGAAAACGCCGCCGACGCTTACTCTCAGATTGAGGCCGTCCAGTATCCGGTATTCCCCGAATGCATTTCCCTGCATAAAGAACTGGGAGGTCGTACTGACTCTTTCATTTGCCACCTGTATGGGATTGGCGACTCCGACTCCTCCTTCGTTGGTAAGATTATACGTATTGCCGTAAGAGCCGTCCGGATTATATACCGGTGTAAGAGGGGGCATGGTCCATGCCAGGTTGATCAGGTTAAGGTCTCCGTAGTGGCCGGTGGAAGGTACATTTTTGTTGCTGTTAAAGCTCGGAGCAAGTGACATGCCCAGAGTTAGTCTTTTACCGGCATTCCCTTCCACATTGAGGCGCGCGGTATAACGTTTCATAGAAGAAGCGATCAGGATTCCCTGCTGATCAAAGTAGCCGCCGCTGAGGGCATACCGCATTTTTTCATTCCCTCCGGTAGCAGTAAGCTGATAGTTCTGGATCGGGGCTGTCCGGAATATTTCCTTTTGCCAGTCGGTATCGTAGGGGGGCAGATTATTGAGGTCGCTGTATTCGACCGGGATGCGGTACGACGATGTCCTGACACTGTTGGGATCGGTAATCTTAGCATTGGGCCCCCCGTTTTCCAGCCACCCGTTATTGCGGCTTTCAATTACCATCTCTGCAAATTGTCGTCCGTTCATCAGTTTCAGCAATTTGGCAGGCTGCTGTAGTCCGACATAGGTATCAAACGTAATGCTGCTTGTTCCCGCTTTTCCCTTTTTGGTAGTAATCAGGATAACCCCGTTGGAGCCGCGGGAGCCATAGATAGCGGTAGCCGATGCGTCTTTCAGGACTTCAATTGACTCGATGTCGCTCATATTGATAGCATTGAGGCTGCTGATTCCCGGAAAGCCGTCAACCACGATGAGCGGTTCGTTCCCACCGGAAACCGAGCCGATCCCCCGTACAAGGACGCTTGCATTCCCGCCGGGGGCTCCGGACGTGGTGGATACCTGTACACCGGGTATCTGACCCTGCAAAGCCTGGTCCAGGCGGGGCGTTACGATGCGCTGTACATCTTTCGGAGATACAGACGCGACCGAGCCTGTAACGTCCCGTTTCTGCTGTGTACCATATCCTACCACGACTACTTCACCCAATTGCCTGGTATCGGGAAGGAGTCGGATGTCAATTTGGGCACGGCTACCGACGGCGATTTCCTGGGATACATATCCCACGAAAGAGAAAGTTAGCAAGGTACTTCCTGAAGATACCGTCAGTCGGTAACGTCCGTCGGCGTCGGTCGAAGTTCCGGTGGCAGTTCCTTTCTCCACCACGTTTACTCCCGGAACCGGCTGACCATTCTCATCGCTCACTGTCCCGCCGACGTTGATCTGCGCCCATACGCAGGCACTGGCAAGCAATGTTGCCAGCACAGTGTTAAGCGTTAGAAATAAAAGTTTTCTGGTCATAGGGTTGATTTGTAATTTATTATAGATAAATAATAATTTAACAATGCAATACTATGTTAAAAATACTTTTTCTGCAAAAACTTTGTGCAAAACTTTTATAGAAAAATTCTATTTCTGAAATAGAAAAATTAAAATAATTATATGATAAATTACTATTTATGGTTGTTTTTGCTAATCAATATTTGATTTATTACATGTTTAAATAGAGGGTCGGGAAGATAGGAAGGTCGGGTATATTATTTTTAATTTTATTAATGTGGTGTTTTTATTTTATCATTGTGATACTATTTGTTGGTGAGGTCTATGGCCGGGAAGAGGTGTTGCTGCAATATTGAAAAGTCATTATTTATCATTATAAAAATATGCAGGTTTTAGATTCATTTTCATTAAAAGGTAAGACCGCCCTGGTCACAGGTTGTAAACGTGGAATAGGCAAAGCCATGGCAGTAGCGCTGGCGGAAGCAGGGGCTGATATTATCGGTGTGTCGGTTTCGCTTGAAACACAGGGGAGTGACGTAGGCGGGGAGGTGGAGCGGCTGGGTAGAAAATTCACTGCGTACCAATGTGATCTGGGCGACAGGAAAAGCCTTTACAACCTTGTCGGGAAAATCAACACCCGGCATCCTGTTATAGACATATTAGTGAACAATGCCGGCACTATTCTGCGAAAGCCGGCGAAGGAACACCCCGACGAATACTGGGATACCATTATTGACACCAACCTCAGCGCCCAGTTCATACTTTCCAGGGAAATAGGCACGGGAATGTTGGAGCGCGGGCGCGGAAAGATTATTTTTACAGCCTCCCTGCTGACTTTCCAGGGCGGGATCAACGTGCCGGGCTATACGGCCAGCAAGTCGGCGATCGGAGGCCTGATCAAAGCACTGGCTAATGAATGGGCTCCAAAGGGTGTAAATGTAAACGGGATTGCGCCGGGCTACATTGATACCGATAACACGGAAGCGCTGCGTAATGATCCTGAACGGAATGCAGCTATTGTAGGGAGGATCCCGGCAGGCAGATGGGGTCATCCGGACGACTTTAAAGGGGTAACTGTTTTTCTGGCATCGGCTGCGTCGGATTATGTTCACGGGAGTATTGTGACAGTCGACGGCGGATGGATGGGAAGGTAATCATGACTTACAGATGGTACTAGTTATAATCAAAGCTTTAGATATACTGGAATATATCGCACAGGATCCCGAAAGAGCCTACACACTTACAGAAATATCGGAACGCCTGGATCTGAACCAGGCTACCTGTGCCAATATTCTCAAAACATTGGTCAGCAAGAACTACGTAGAGCACCTTGGCAGGAAAAAGGGGTATCGTCTGGGACCTATGGCTTTTAATCTGACCAATAGTCTCGGCTACAATCAGAATCTGGTGATGGCGGCAAAGCCGGAAATGGAAGCGCTTACCGATCAATTGAATGAAGGATCTTTGCTGGGCATCATACGAAACCAGAAGCGTCTCGTGCTGCATATGGTAAACAGCGACCAGGATCTGCAGGTCAGGAGCAAAACCGAACGCGACGTTTATGAGACGGCCAGCGGACGATTACTGCTGGCTTATATGACGGGAAAGGAGATCGAGGGATTCATCAATGTAAAAGGCCTTCCGGCTTCCGGCGTTTGGAAGGAGGTAGAAACACGTGAGGACTTAATGCGGGCTTTGCAGAAAATACAAAGAGAAGAGATTGTGATCACCCATTCCGCAAAACATATTATAGGTGTAGCAGTGCCGGTGAAGAAAAATGGGAAAGCGATTGCGGCTTTAAGTGTCTTCCTTCCTGAAATCAGGTTCCCCGCGCCAAGGAAAAAAGAGATAGTCGCTGCTTTGAGACTTGCAGCAGAACGTATCAACAGAAGGCTGGATGCGTAGCTTCCGGTTGCAGGGCTGCCTTGTGATTAAAAAAAAGCTCTCCCTTGTTTCCTTAAAATGTGAACGTACGACTAACGGGAAGTTGAAACAATTTCTTAAACAAGTTGTACTATGAAAAATATTCTGATTGCAGCAGCATTCTTCGGAGCCGTCTGTCTCAACAGTTGCAAGGATAAGGAAGAGCCTAAGCCTGCCGAAAATGCGATTACTACCTTTCTGACAGAGGAAAACAATATCTCAACAGGGACCCGAACCAGCGGCCCGTGGGAACTGGGCGTCGTCTTCAGTGCTTCGGCTTCTGGTAAAATCACACGGCTGGGAAGCAAAATGCCGGAGCCGGGGACTTACCGGGTGATTCTATGGGATTTCGATTCGAAGGAAATACTCAGGCAGAAAACAATCGAGCAGACCGCTCCGGATCACCTGACTTTCGGCGATATCGAAGCATTAGCCCTTACCGCAAACAAGAAGTATGTTGTCAGTATCAACAGCCAGTCGGCCGGGACCAACAAAAAATATTCCTATGCTTATAAAACAGGAAGCGGGAGTGATTTTATGCCCTATACCAAAGGAAGCATCCTTGTTCACAATGCGTGCTATAAGCTGATCGCCGCAGCGTCGTTTCCCGATCAGACACCGAATGTTAAATATGAGCTCTACGGGCTACCGGAGTTTACATTTGTCCAGGATTAGCGGATTTAATGCCATGATCTTTAATCAGGCTGCTGTTCTTTCCGCAGCCTGATTGTTTTTTGGGAAAAATTATTAATATTGCTCATACTATGATTATACATACTATTTCTTATTCATAATACAGATATACTATGACCAGGTTACGTACTAAATATCGTATTGCTTCAGCGCGTGCAGCGTGGCGGGATTATGCCGGGGATGGGAGATATTTTATTACAGTTTGCACTGCCAATCGGGAATGTTTATTTGGGCAGATATTGCAGAGGGAATTGGATGCCTCCCCGATAGGCGAAATTGTTTTGCGGGAATGGGATAAATCATTTGAAATGCGACAGGAATTGTTCTGTGATGCATTCGTATTAATGCCCAATCATCTACACGCGATATTACGCATTGAAAATGCATCCGTACAGACGCACGGGCGTGCGTCTTACCTATCCAATTCATCCGGTACACCGGCCACACCCGGGGAAATGAAGACGCACGACCGTGCGTCTGTACTACCGTGCCGATCCCCCAAATCCATATCATCGTTTATGGCGGGATTCAAATCATCGGCCACGAAATTGATAAATGAATACCGTAATACCCCCGGACAACCTGTTTGGCAGGCACGTTTTCATGATCATATAATCCGGAATGATGGTGAATTTCAACGTATTTCCAATTACATTATCAATAATCCGGTTAATTGGCGAAATGATAAATTTAATGTTTGATGGGCGCCTGTACAGACGCACGTCCGTGCGTCTTCATTTCTCCGATGCACCGGTTAGGTTAGGTAAGACGCACGGCCGTGCGTCTCTACACCGCATTATTTTTAAACCGCAGCGTCAGCAAATGGATCACCAGCCAGGTGACCAGGTAGGTGATCCCGCATAACGCAAACAGCAGGTTATACCCCCCGGCGAGATTGCCCGCCGCCTTGTATTGGTCGAGCAGGTACCCTACCAGCATCGGGAACAGGATGCCGCCTACAGCCCCCGCCATACCCGCCAGCCCGGCTACCGAGCTGACCGATTCTTTCGGAAACAGGTCGGCTGCCAGTGTAAAAACGTTGGTCGACCAGGCCTGGTGCAGCGCCACCGCCACGCTCAGTACGGCTACGGCTACCCATACATCGGTGACAAACTGCATGCCTATGATCATCAGCTCGAAGAGGGCAACCATCAGCAGGGTAGACTTCCGGGCTTTTATTGTGGTCCAGCCCTTCTTGACCAGGTAAGATGAGATATAGCCGCCACCGATGGCACCGACCGTTGTCGCCAGGTAGATGATCATCAGGGGCAGGCTGGGTTTTTTCAAATCAAGTCCGAATGTGGTTGAGAAGTAGGAGGGCAGCCAGAAAAGAAAAAACCAGTAAATAGGATCGATAAAAAACTTCCCCGCTACCACCGCCCAGGTCTGGGGGAAGGCCAGCAGCTTTTTCCAGGGTAACGGCTGGGTGGTCCTGGTTTCGAATTGTTCCTGGCCGTTGATAATAAGTTTCAGTTCCTGGTCCGTAATCCTTTTTTGCCTCGAAGGGATTTCATAAAAAATCCACCATAGCGTCAGCCATACGAAGCCGAGTCCCCCGGTGATCCAGAAAACCTCCTTCCACGAATAAAAATTGAGGATCAGCGGTGTGATCAGCAGGGCCGCTACCACGCCTATACTGGCGCCTGAATTGATAATCCCGGTAGCCAGTGCTTTTTCTTTTTTGGGAAACCATTCGGAAACTACCTTCATCGCCGCCGGGAAGTTGCCTGCCTCGCCTATGCCCAGGACGATCCGCACGGTCATGAACTGCGTAATATTCCGGGCGACGGCGTGAAGCATCCCGGCTACGCTCCAGATAACGACCGCAATGGCATACCCCTTTTTGGTGCCCAGGAAATCGACAATGCGCCCCATGGTCAGCAGCCCGATCGCATAGGCGGCGCTGAAAGCCATTACGATTCTCGAAAAGTCGGATTCGGACCAGTTGAACTCGACTTCAAGGATTGGTTTCAGTAAACCGATAATCTGTCGGTCTATGTAGTTGATTGTAGTGGCAACCAGGACCAGAGCGACCAGCCACCATCGGTAATTGTTGATTTTCATTTAGAGAATAATTGATATTACCAATCCACTACTGAACCGTCAAGAGCGTTATAGCTCTCTGGATTTTTCCAGTCATGCCCTATTTTATCGGCGAGAGCTGCCTCGTCGAGCTCGACCCCAAGGCCCGGACCGGAAGGAAGCATAACGGTGCCGTCCTTCTGCAATTTGAACGGATTTTTAAGATAGCCTTCGCCGAGCGATACCTGCTCCTGGACCAGGAAGTTTGGAATAGCGCCGGCAAGGTGCAGGCCGGATGCCAGCGAGATAGGGCCCATCGGGTTGTGAGGGGCTATAGGGACGTAGTAGGCCTCCGCCATCCCGGCAATGAGCCTGCCCTCCGTGATCCCGCCTGCATGACAAAGGTCCGGCTGCAGGATGCTGGCCGCACCTTTTTCGAGGATCTCGCGGAAGCCCCATTTCGTAAATATCCTCTCACCTGTAGCGATCGGAAGATGCGTACCCCGGGCAATGTCAACGAGTACGTCAACATTCTGAGCCTGTACGGGTTCTTCAATAAACATGGGCTTATAAGGTTCCAGTTCCTTGATAAGCAACTTGGAAGTCTGGGGTGGGATAGCCCCGTGAAAATCGATGGCGATGTCCATTTCATCACCTCCTGCTTCACGCAGCGCAGCGAAGCTGTCGGCGGCATGCCTGATGAATTTCGGGTTTTCGACGATGTTCGCCGGGTTCTTTTTGGCTACACCCGTTTTGATTACGGTATAGCCTTCCTGCTTTCTTTTTTTCATGTCTTCGGGAGTAGACGCCCGGCCGTATACCCTTACCCTGTCCCTGGTAGGGCCGCCCA
>CAZLTN010000139.1:0-13258 GCA_964562455.1 uncultured Cytophagales bacterium | reverse complement strand
TGCTTCAGCCCGTGGCCGGCAGAAAACGAATCGCCGATCACCAGCACCTGCTTTTTACCTGCGGCAGGTACGGGCTCCACATCACGGTACCCGAGGCTATTGACCGGCTTCCAATATTTCTGCCACCAGATTTGCGATGCTTTTGAAAGTACGCCCTCATGGCTTTGCGGCACAAACATAAAAACAGCTTCCAGGAAAATAAGGAATAGCGCCACCGGGAATATGACCGTCAGTAGATTAGCTATTGCCCCTTTCTTCTTTGCCTTCACCACACCGTAGTAGAAGCACCTCAGAAGCTCGACAGAAACGAGCACCCAGAATGCCAGCTTACAGCACCTGATAAAAAGGCTGTCACTTAAAGGCGCCAGCGGATAAACAAACGAAATCCCGGCCAGCTCCGGAAAAAAAAGGAATATGAAGAAAATCCCCAGTAGAAAAAGCCGGATAAAACTGCTTACCAGTTTTGATAACATAGTGATTCAGGTCTGCGGGACGCGCACCGAAGCATTTATCCCATTAATCAAGCACAAACTCTTCCTTCCAGTTGTCTTTCTCGGTCCACTCCGGCTGATCTGTCTTACAGAATACATAATTACCCACCACCAGGTAGTCCATTTCTGTCCTCATAAAACAACGGTAAGCGTCATTCGGAGTATGTACGATCGGCTCCCCTCTCACGTTGAAGCTTGTATTGACAACCACTCCGTAGCCGGTCAGATCTTTAAAAGCGCTGATGAGCTGATGATACTTCGGATTGGTTTCCTTATGTACGGTCTGGATCCTTGCCGAATAATCGATATGTGTAATGGAAGGGAGATCCGATCTCAGGAAATACAGCTTTTCCCTCACATCGGCAGAATTATAGCCTTCCGGTATCGGGTTACGCCTGCTTTCAGCTACCGGATGCACCAGCAGCATGTAGGGCGAAATACCGTCATAATCAAAATACGTGCTTACATCTTCCGCCAGTACCGACGGAGCAAAGGGCCTGAAAGACTCCCTGTACTTTATTTTAAGATTAAGCTTCTTCTGCATCTCTGCGTTCCGGGGATCTCCCAGGATACTCCTGCCACCCAGAGCACGCGGACCGAACTCCATCCGGCCCTGTACCCACCCCACAACGTTGCCGTCCGCGAGGATCTTTGCAACCTCTTCACAAAGCTCCCCGAAATCTTCGTAACGGGTATAGGCAGCTTTATACTTCTTTGCGATCAGCTCCACTTCAAGGTCGCTGAAAACCGGGCCGAGGTAAGAGCCTTTCATAGCATCCGGTTGCCAGTTGACGGTCCGGTCTTTTCCGAAATATATATGATAACCGGCCAGGGCAGCCCCGAGAGCGCCGCCTGCATCGCCGGCCGCCGGCTGTATATAGATATCCTTAAAGATACCCGCCTTCTGCAGCTTACCGTTAGATACACAATTCAGTGCGACTCCTCCGGCCAGGCAAAGATATTCCGCCCCTGTAAGCCGGCGGGCCTCCTTCGCCATCAGGATCATCGACTCTTCCGTAATCCGCTGGATGGCCAGACCCAGGTTGCAATGTACTGCGTCCAGGCTATCTTCCGGATTACGTTTTTTAAACCCGAACAGTGCTTCCCACCTGGGCTCGTCGACCATTTTCAGGCCGGTAGCGTAATCGAAATATTCCTGGTTAAGCCACACCGAGCCGTCCTCCTTAAGCTCGATCAGCTCTTTCTTGATAATGTCCACATACCTGTCGACATCCGGCGAAAGCGGGTCGCCGTAGGGTGCAAGCCCCATTAGCTTATACTCGCCTGAGTTCACCCTGAAACCCAGAAAATAAGTGAAGGCGGAATACAGCAGCCCCAACGAATGCGGGAACCTCAGTTCCTTCAATATGCTGATGTCTTTCCCTTCTCCCAGGCAGATAGAAGCGGTTGCCCACTCACCTACACCGTCGACGGTAAGAATCGCTGCCTTCTCAAAGGGAGACGGGTAGTAAGCGCTCGCTGCATGCGACAAATGGTGCTCGGGAAAGAGCATCTGTACCGGTTTCTTCTTGTCATATCCCAACTTGGCCAGCTCTTCCCTGATCATGCGTTTAAGAAACATCTTTTCCTTAATCCATACGGGCATGGCTGTTATAAAAGACTTCAGCCCCTTAGGCGCAAACGCATAGTAGGTTTCAAGAAGCCGTTCGAATTTTAAAAGGGGCTTGTCATAAAAAACAATGGCGTCCAGCTCGTTAAGTGTAGTCCCGGCATATTCCAGGCAAAAAGCAACTGCATTCGACGGGAACCCCGGGTCATGTTTCTTTCGTGTGAATCTTTCCTCCTGGGCGGCAGCGATAATAACACCATCCTCTATAATAGCAGCCGCAGAATCATGGTAGAATGCGGATATACCAAGTATAATCATTAAAAAAATATTTCCAGTTCAAATAGCGTACAAAAGTAATATTTCTCCTGACGTTTTTGAAAATAAATGTACTAATACATCCGCGGACCGGATTGAAGCGAACCCTCTCCGGTCGATATCCTGTTACCTGTAAAGTATCTGAAGGCCAGCTCATCCCGTCCGAGCAAGAGCAGAAAGAGCTACCGCTCCCGGAAGCGCTCCCAGATAAGCCCGATCTTTTCAGCCATATCCCTGTCCTTCTCCGTCACACGGTTTCCGGCGCTGTGAGTCGAAAGCTTAATCGTCAGATCGCTGTATACATTGGACCACCACGGATGGTGATCCAGCTCTTCCGCCAAAGCCGCAACCTCCACCATAAATGCAAACGCCTCTTTGAAATCCTTAAACTTAAAATGCCGGATAAGCTGATTATCTTCCTCGTACCACATCGCTTTGTAATTTGGCTTATGTTAAAATGAACTGATACCTGACTTCATCAAAATTACTAATTCTCGACCGACTTCAAACTTTTTGCCGCTAACCCGCTTGTATATAAGAAGTTTTTCTAAATTTGCACTCCGAAATCAGAACGATTAGTGTAGCATAAACATGTGTGCCAAAAAATCAGCAGATCCCCAACTAGAGTTTCTGGAAAGCTCTGAGGGCCTGTCCAACCAATTGGACAAAGCTCAAAATTTTTTCCAGAGCAATAACAAGCTGTTCCTTATCATAGGCGGTGCGCTCCTTGCCGGTATACTCGGATTGGTGGGCTACCGTTACTACCAGGACGGGCGGGAAGCTGACGGACAGAAAGCACTTTACAAAGCTGTTTACGATTTCGAGAGCGATTCTCTCGAACTTGCACTGAAAGGAAAAGGCGGTAACGAAGGTCTCCTGAGTATCGCCGATAGCTATAAAGGTACCGACGCCGGCAACCTGGCCAGCTTTTACGCCGGAGTTGCATTGCTGAAGCAGGGTCAGTTTGATGAAGCCATTCAACGCCTCAAATCCTTCAGCTCTTCGGATATCCTTCTCCAGGCCCGTGCCTATTCCCTGATTGGCGACGCTTATCTCGAAAAAAACGAAGCTGAGCAGGCTATCGATTATTACAAACGTGCTGCCGACTATAAAGCAAACCAGTTCTTTACACCCGGGTATCTGCTGAAACTCGGCCTGGCTTATGAAAAAAGCAATAAGCCGAAGGACGCAGCCTCCGCCTATAAGCGCATTATTGACGATTTCCCTATGTCAAGTGAGGTAATGAATGCCAAGAAATACCTGGGGGTTGTCGAAGGCCAAGTCGGTGAGTAGAAAAAACTTACAGCCATTCCAAAGGGATAAAGCCGACTCGGTTTTATCCCTTTTTAATGTTAAATAAAAAAGTAGTTAAAACCTCTTATGTCCAGTACCGATAAAAATTTAAGCACGTTCAGCACCGACGGCCTCGGCGACGTTTCCAGCCTCAGGTTTGCCATCGTGGTAGCAGAATGGAATACGGAAGTGACGGAGCAGCTCTTTGAAGGCGCCTTCAGCACTCTCGTAAGCTGCGGCGTTAAAAAAGAGAATATTATCCGTGGAAACGTGCCGGGCAGCTACGAGCTGACGCTTGCCTCCCAATGGTTTGCCCAACAGGAGGATATCGCAGGCGTGATCGCGATCGGCGCCGTTATTAAGGGCGAAACCCTTCATAACGAATACATCAATCATGCAGTAGCTCAGGGGTTGACCAACGTTTCGCTCAAGTACGACAAGCCGGTTATATTCGGGGTGCTTACGCCCAATAATATGGAGCAGGCCGTCGACCGGGCCGGCGGTAAGCATGGTAACAAGGGCGATGAAGCTGCCATTACGGTACTCAAAATGGTATCTCTGAAACAACGCCTCTCCCTGTAGCCTTTCACCTGACCTGTCTCAAGTTTAGCAATAAATCTCAAAAAGAATCCCAATTACATTATATGCAAGTCTGGAAATTTGGTGGTACTTCTGTAGGAAAACCCGAGCGTATGCAGTCCATTCATCAGTTGGTGACGCAGGATCCACACCGGAAAATTGTTGTCCTGTCTGCCCTTTCAGGCTCCACCAACTCGCTCATAAGCCTTGGCGAATCGGCCAGTCAGAATGATATCCCGGCTGTCGAAGAAAAAATAGCTGTCCTCAGAGCTCACTACGAAGCTTTTGTAAGCGAGCTTTATAAAACGGAAGACGGCCTGCGCGAGGGGCGGCAGATCGTCGAGGCGGAATTCTCCCACATAAAGTCATTGACCGGTATCAGGCCTTTTACTTCAAAACAGGATAAAGAGCTCGTAGCGGAGGGAGAGCTCCTCAGCACGCAGCTTTTTGCAGCTTACCTGGCAGAGCAAAACGAAAGCTCGGTTCTGATCCCGGCCCTCGATTTTATGCAGATAGATGCCGACGGCGAACCTGAAAGCGGGGCTATCGAAGACAAACTGGCAGCCATCCTGGACCAGTATACAGACAAAAAAATCATTATTACCCAAGGCTTTATCTGCCGTAACCCCAGGAACGAAATCGATAACCTGAAAAGAGGCGGATCCGATTATACCGCTTCGCTTATTGGTGGAGCGATCAGGGCTGAAGAAATTCAGATCTGGACAGATATTGACGGGATGCACAACAATGACCCGAGGATCGTAAAACGTACTTTTCCTGTGCGGGAGCTAAGCTTTGAAGAAGCTGCTGAGCTGGCTTATTTCGGGGCTAAAATCCTGCATCCAAGCACGATTACCCCGGCCAAAATCCGGAACGTTCCTGTCAGGCTCAAAAACACAATGCAGCCTGATGCTCCCGGCACATTGATCTCCAACCACACCTCCGGCGAGCACGATGTAAAGGCTATTGCCGCCAAAGACAATATTACGGCCATTTACATCCACTCAACCAGGATGCTGAATGCCTATGGGTTCCTGAGAAGGGTTTTCAGCATTTTTGAGAACTACAAAACCCCGGTAGACATGATCACTACCTCGGAAGTATCGGTCTCCGTAACTATTGACAATCCTGCTCACCTGGAAGCGATTTCCGCAGAATTGCGGGAATTTGCCGACCTGGAGGAAAACGACAAGGATCAGACCATCATTTGCATTGTGGGTAATTTCAGCGCCGACAAGGCGGGAATTGCATGGAAGGTACTGGATGCGGTCAAACATATCCCCATAAGGATGATTTCGTACGGCGCTTCCGAGCATAACCTTTCCCTGCTTGTACACAGCTCCCATAAGGAGGAGGCGTTGAATGCCTTGAACGAAGGCCTTTTTTTTCAAAACAGCCGGGAGGCTTAGCCGGAACACCCGACCGAATCAAAACCATATCAACGTAAAACCGGATCATGCTACAGCTCGGAAGTATACGTGAAAACCCTCAATGGGCAATTGAGGGACTAAAAAAGAGAAATTTCCCCGATCCGGGGCAGATTATAGACCGGGTTCTTGAACTGGACAGGAGCCGGCGCGAGCTGCAAACCGAGTCTGATACGCTCCTTGCAACAGCCAACTCAAAAGCCCGGGAGATCGGCCAGATGATGAAAACCGGGAACGTGGAAGCGGCCGAGGCCCTTAAGCAGGAAACGGCAGATCTGAAGTCGAAGGTTAAAGACCTGGAAATTCAGCTTAAAGCTTCCGAAAATCTGCTGCTAGAGGAGATGGTAAAGATCCCGAATGTGCCTCATGAGTCGGTCCCGGCCGGAAGATCTGCAGATGACAACGAGATCGTATTGGAATGGGGCGACAGGCCTGTTCTCCCGGAAGGAGCGCTCCCCCACTGGGAGCTTATCAAAAAGCTCGACATCATAGATTTCGAGCTTGGCAATAAAATCACGGGTGCGGGCTTCCCTGTTTATAAAAAGAAGGGAGCCAGGCTTCAGCGTGCCATGATCAACTTCTTTCTCGATGAAGCGATCGCAGCGGGATACACCGAAATTCAACCCCCGTTGCTGGTCAACGCCGACTCCGGCTTTGCTACCGGTCAGTTGCCCGACAAGGAAGGACAGATGTATGAAGCCACAGCCGATTCGTTGTTCCTGATCCCTACTGCGGAAGTGCCGATTACAAATCTTTACCGCGATGTCATCCTTGCCGAAGATCAGTTGCCCGTAAAGAATGTGGGGCATACCCCCTGCTTCAGACGGGAAGCCGGAAGCTGGGGTGCGCACGTTCGCGGCCTCAACCGGCTGCACCAGTTCGATAAGGTAGAGATTGTACAGGTTCAAAAGCCGGAAAATTCCTACCAGGCCCTCGACGAGATGATTGCTCACGTGAAGCAACTGCTGGAGAAACTGGGGCTTCCTTACCGTATCCTCAGGCTGTGTGGTGGTGATATGGGCTTTACTTCGGCCATCACTTACGATTTTGAAGTATGGTCATCAGCCCAGGGACGATGGCTCGAATGCAGCTCGGTATCGAATTTTGAAACTTACCAGTCAAACCGTTTAAAGCTCAGGTACAAGACCGACGGCAAAACCCAACTGCTGCATACGCTCAACGGTTCGGCGCTTGCACTCCCAAGGATCATAGCTGCGCTACTGGAAAATAACCAGAATGCCGACGGCTCAGTAACGCTGCCGGAAGTACTGGTAGCCTACACAGGGTTCAATAAGATAGATTGATTTCGAGGAGATTGTCTCTAAATGTGCTAATCGAAGATGTTCAAAAAAGTAGGCAAATGCCAGGCGTTGAGGACATCTTCTCATTTGATCCAGCTGAACTGGTAGCTTAATTCCGGGATCCTCGTCCGGTCAGCAATTCGGCGAAGGCGTGCCGGCAATGCCATCAGGTAATCACGACCTTTTTCGGCCGCGTCGTTAAGCCCGCTTACCTGATCGATTTTCCATTCGTCGAGGAGCCCTTCGAGTATCTCGATATAGTCCATAGTGGTATAAACTCCCAAACGTTGGGCCGCATCCGAAAAATGTGAAAAGGTTTCCCCTATCTTCACACCGGTCTCCCGCAGGAAGTGGGCAGGCATCACGATTTTCTTCCGCATCATATCCTCAAGAGCCAGCATCATTTCACTGGCGTCGACTTCCAGGATTTTGGCAACGAACGTTTTATAAGCCTTGGCATGACGCATTTCGTCCGATGCGATCACCCCGCAGATCTTTGACAGGTGGGGATTCCCGTATTTCTTGGCAATGGTGGCAGTCCGCCTGTGCGACACGTTTGTCGCAAGCTCCTGGAAAGAGGTATAGATAAAATTGCGGTAAGGATCCTGCCCGGTCCCGATATCGAAGCCATCCTGGATGAGATAGTGGGTCGATACCTCCATCGCATGCATATTGACCCGCCCCGACAGGTATAAATATTTGTTCAGCAGATCCCCGTGCCGGTTTTCTTCGGCCGTCCAGGCCCTGACCCATTTCGACCACGCGTTCGGCTCTTCTCCCTGCTGGTTAATCCCGACTACATCCATCAGCCACGATTCATAGGTAGGCAGCGCCTCTTCCGTAATAGTATCCCCTATCAGCACCGCTATATAGTCGTACGGCAAATCATTGCAGCTTTCCTGGAGCAACTTTACCTCTTTAACATAATCTTCCCTCGAAAAATCCGGAAGGAAATCGGCCGGCTGCCAATACTCCTCCACTGGTCTCAGGTAATCGGTAATTACTCCTTCAATCCCCTGACCGAGGAAATTCATGACCTCTATTCTATGCGGCGACAATTCCATATTGAAAATTAAATGCTTGCTCTGGTAAATTCACTGTGGAGAATGCTCTTTTGTTGCAAAGTAACAATTGTATCAAAATTATTAAAATGACATTGGTCAATCGCTCTCCTATTGTAAAGTTCGTCATAATGTTATAAACAAATACAAAAAGTACCCTTTTTCATCCCAAAAATGCTTATTTGCACTTTCGTTCACCAGTTTTGAAGATGAAGCGCATCTTAGATTATCTCCTCAGTATTATTTACATGGTTCATTTCGGGGCTACTCTGGCCCTTTTCCATGTTTACCAGGTTATAGCCTTCACTCTCTTCGGAAGGAAAGCCCAGAAAGTAGCCGCCGACCATTTGAATTTCTCCCTTACCTACGGCCTGCTCTGGACGGGTGCATCGATCAAATTTCATCAAAGGGCTCCTATTCCGACCGACCGACCCCTCATTTTCGTCGCCAATCACCAGAGCACCTACGACATCCCCGGCATAGGCTGGTTTCTCAGGAAATACACCCCTATTTACGTGTCAAAAATAGAGTTGGCAAAAGGGATCCCGAGTGTTTCCTATAACCTGAGAAAAAGCCAGGCTGCGCTTATCAACCGGAAAGACGGGAAACAGGCCGTTACTGAAATCGCCCGCCTCGCCAGGCACATACAGGAACACAACTACTCTGCCGTTATTTTCCCGGAAGGTACACGCACGCAATCCGGCATCATGAAACCCTTTGCCGTCGGCGGAATCAGCACCTTGCTGAAACGGGCTCCCGGCGCGTTAATCGTACCCCTCGCCATACAGGGCACAGGAGCGCTTAACCCAACCCGGGGGATATTCCCGCTGGTTTCATTTTCGCATTTGTCGTGGACAACCCTTGAAGGGATAGAGCCCGCCGGGCTGACAGCTGAAGAAGTGACCAATCTTGCTCAAAACGCGATCCAGGCCGAGCTCGGATTCACCGGAAAAATCCCATCAGGGAAATAAATCGGCAGTTTTAACAATCGTTAACAAGTCTCTTGTTAATCTTTCTGGCGTTATTACGTTCTAATGATACAAATAGCGTTAGAACTATTGGCCATGAAAAAAATCCTAGCCGTCTCCTTCCTGATATTTATCGTGTCGGAGACGGCGCAAGCTCAAAGAATCTCCAATGAGCGTTATTCATACACCAGCGAGGCTGCCGACCAGGTAGTCATCAAGGAGTTGCAGAGGGAGATTCTCGAGAATGTGCAATCGGGACGGCAAAACCGCCGGTTAAACGGGAAGGAGGCCAGGATAATTTTAAAGCGATATAGTAAAATAGCTTCGCGTGAGATCAAGCTCTATAAAAAGAAGCGTCTTAATGAGCGAAAGCTTGAGCAGGTAAGAATAGATTTGGAAAATTTAGTCCAGGATCTCTACGCTACAGTCAGATTTGACGAAAGCCGGAAAGGCAGTTGGGTAAGGGCTAAAAGATACTGATATAGTTAGTTGAAGGTTTAGGTGTTACGAAAAGCGGTCTGCAAATTGCGGTCCGCTTTTTTTTAGCTATTTGTGTCCAAAACCTTCGCCCATTTGAAATGGCTGCAGTCAAAACCTTCACGTGCATAAAACCTGTGCGCATCTGCGCGTCTTTTATGGGTCGATAGTTCCAGTTGTTCTGCCTTCTTCGACGTCGCAAACTCCGTCAGCTTTTCGAGCAGGACGGCTCCCACCCCGGTTGAACGAAATCCCGGCGCAACATAGAGTTCCTGGATCTCTGCAATAGGGGCAGCGTGGTGTAAAAGCCACTGCACATGGCAGGAGCCCATTCCTACTACCTCACCTTCTGATTCGGCCAGCAGGTAGCAGGCATTCGGAAGTGCTATATTTTCGCAGAAGGCCGTTGAAAATCCATGCCGGGACAGCTCTTTCTCGGATAAGCCACAGTTAAGCCGGTAAAATACCTCTTCGTCACCTGCTAAAGCGCTGCGAATCGTTATTCCCTGCATATAATCCGGCGGTATGTTATTTCAGCGGTAAATGAATTTCAGCTAGCATACACCTGGCAGACCCGCCGCCTGTAGCCTCAATTGCGGGGATATCAACGTACACCAGCCTCGAAGTAAACTCTTCCAGCATCATTTTCTGCTGCCCTGTCAGTGACTCGAAAGCGCTTGTCGACATGACCATCATTTTCTGCCCGGCGTTGTTCCTGACCAGCAGCATATTGCCCGCAAACGCAGCAACCTGGTCGAGAGATATCTCTATCACAAATTTTTCAGTCTCTTCCAGAACACTCCGGAGGTTGTGCCGCTCATCCTCGTTTTTCAATGCTTCCAGGCACACTACCGCAAAACTGTCGCCTACACACATCATCACATTGGTATGATAGATCGGAACGTTGCTCTTATCCGAAGCATGAAACTGTACGATCTCATAACCCAAAGCTTCAGAAAATGCCTGCAGCGGTTCGGGATGTGTGCGGGGAGAAATAGCGGCATAAGCAATTTTATACCGGCGGTCGAGCACCATGCTCCCGGTCCCTTCGAGATATTTCCCTTCGTTTTCGAAATGTGTAAGATCAATAATATCCTCTACATGGAATTTTTCGCGCAGGCTGTCGATAATATCCGGGCGCCTTTCCTTTCTCCTGTTGGGCGCCATCATAGGATAAAGTACTACTTTCCCGCTTTGATGAAGGGAGATCCAGTTATTAGGGAACACCGCATCCGGAGTTTCCAGCCCGTTTATATCCTCAAACACCATTACTTCCACTCCGGCCGATACCAGGTGGTCGGCCATACGGTCAAATTCGTCCCTGGCTACTCCCGAAAGGTCTGCCGGAAGACCGGCAGAATGCTGGAAAGCATTTGTCGGCCTGGTTTCCCTGTTAAAGCTGAACCCCGCAGGCCTTATCATAAACTGCCTGGCTGTAGATTGGGGCTGAACAGTAGTCGAAGTTCTTATTTTACGCATGGTAGTAGCTTCTTTTCTGATACTTCTTCAAAAGTTACGAAAAAAAGAGCAACTTCCAGGATTTGGCCTCAATTTAACCTCCCGGAGACAGGCACGTGCAGACCCGCCGGAGACATTACCCGGAAGCTCAGTCGCAACCGGTTTCAGGATCACAAACCGGGCCTTCGGCTACCGTCTGAAAAGCAGGTTCGGGGTGCTCGGCCCTCCATTCCGAAAAAGCACGTTCGAGGGTCTGCAGGAAAATTTCCTTAGGCTGTGCTCCGGAAACCGCATACTTCCTGTTAAATACGAAAAAGGGAACACCTCTGACACCCAGAGACCCCGCCTCCCGGATATCGGAATTGACTTCTTCGGTATACCGTCCGCTATTGAGCGCTTCCGAAACTTCATCCCGCTTTAACCCGAGAGACTCCCCGAGATCTGCGAGCGTATCGGGCGCCGATACATTCTTTCCTTCTTCGAAGTGGGCCTTGAAGAGACTTTCCTCTGCTTCGTTACCCAAACCTTTTGATTGTGCCAGGTGCACCAGGCGGTGGGCGTCGAACGTGTTGGCAATCACCGCTTTTTCAAAATTCATGACGACCCCCTGCAGGCGGGCGGTCTCCGCCAGGTTACCGGTCATTTGCCTGGCCTGGTCGACCGAAAAACCTTTACGTTCGGAAAGATAGGTGTAGGTGTCGGCCACAGGCGCGTGCCGGGGTATCCCCGGATCAAGCTGGAAGCTTTTCCAGACGGTTTCTACGTACCGGCGATCAGGAAATTCGCCGAGCGCGGCTTCATAATTGTGTTTTCCCAGGTAACAGAACGGACACATAATGTCCGACCAGATCTCTACTTTCATTTTCCAGTTTGTTTCTTTCTTATTCTCTCAACAAACCGTCGGAAGAGATTGTTCACGGAGCAGGTCCGATTGTTGCCTCATGGCGGATTAAGCTGTGAAGAACGCTACTGCTATATCTTCCGACCAGTACCTGCCCTGTCTTTCCAGAAAACCGCAATGCCCTCCCCCGGAAGTAAGCCAAAAATCGACATTCCTGAGCTGTTCCACTTCGGCGAGCGGAAGAGAATCAACCGGAACCATCGGATCGTTGGCTGCATTGATGATCAACGTCCTGACCCCGATAGAATCGATAAAATACTTCGCACTGCATTGCGTATAGTAATCTGCTGCTCCGCGAAATCCGTGCAGCGGACCGGTAAAAATATCATCAAACGCGTATACCGACCTGATCCCCGGCAACAACGAAGCATCTATTGCCTCCGGATGCCTGGTCCCTTTCTCTTTTACTTTAACCCGCAGGCTGTCGAGAAACCGCCGCTGGTAAATATGATTCGCGGTGCGGTCGAGATGCCGGCTGCAGGCTTCCAGGTCCATAGGTACACTGAAGCACAATGCCCGTTCTACCTCCGCAGGCCTGGCCCGTTTTTCACCCAGGTATTTTAAAGTCAGGTTTCCGCCGAGGCTAAATCCTGCCAGGAATATTCTCCGATAACCCGCCTGAACTGCATGTCTCACCACGGCATCCAGGTCGTCGGTTGCACCGCTGTGATAAAAGCGGGGCAAATGATTCAGCTCTCCCCCGCAGCTCCGGAAATTCCAGGCCAGGCAATCGACCCCCACCCGGCTCAGCGCCTTCACCATTCCTTTGATATAAGGACGGTGGCTGTCTCCCTCAAATCCGTGTGACAGGATAAGCAAGGGTCGGTTCTCTCCCGTCGCAGGAGCTGTATGCCAGTCCAGCAGCAGAAAATCGCCGTCAGAAGTACTTAGACGCTCCCGCCTGTATTCGACACCGCCAACTTTTCTGAAAAGAGCCGGGTAAACCGTCTGCAAATGACCGCCCGGCAACCACAAGGGAGGTTTATGCGTTTTTAGCCTGACCAGCCCCATAACAACGAAAGCTGCTAAGATAAGTCTTCACTCCTGTCGAGCAACAGGATGGCCGACTGCGGAACTATGACGTATTTTTCACCATCGTACTCGAGGTCTATCGCATTCCGCTGTATATAAATGGCAAGGTCTCCCTCCTGCGCCTGAAGAGGCATGTACTTCACTTTCTCCTCCGTCTCCTTCCATATTTCATCCTCCATCGCGGAAGGTATCGGGTACCCGGGACCAACTTTAATCACGTATCCCGACTGCACCTGCTCTTTTTCTGTTACGGTAGGAGGCAAATAAAGACCGCTGTTAGTCCGGTCGTTCGGGCTTTTTGGTTTTATAAGGACCCTGTCGCCAACCACAAGAAGGCGTCTTAACCGGTTATCGGAAGTAACTTCAAACATACTTTGCAAAAAAA
>CAZLTN010000138.1:0-13691 GCA_964562455.1 uncultured Cytophagales bacterium | reverse complement strand
AGAGCTGTTCAGGATAATTTGCGCTTTTGACAAACGGTGCTTCTTAGCCAGTTGCAGCCGGATACGGTCAACCGTCGGTTTCGGAAATCCTACGAGATCTGCCGTGATCAGCACCGCCTTTTTCCCCAAGCTGTCTTCCAATACCAATACCTTCGCCCAGAGATCATGCAGGGTCCCCTCCGAAGGCTTGTCACGGGAAGCGTACCCCGCCAGCCACATCGGCTTCTCCGGGGTAATGACAACCCTGGAGGTCGCCGCTTTCCATCCACCGGCCGCAGCAGTTCCGGAGACTGCAAGTACCAGCAGCCACAACAATACAAAACTCTTCCCTGAAAAGTAATACCCTGATAACCTTCTCATTCTGTTGTTATAAATGATTTTATCTGTATTAAAATAGTTGAAAGTTGAGAGTTGAAAGTTGAGAGTGGAAAGCGGCCGCCGTTGTGGTTGAAAGTTAGAAAAACCGATTCTCCACATCCTTTTCCCGATGGCCGGCTTTTTTTCAAAGATGGTGGGCTAGTCCCTCATGGAGATTTCACTACTGATAACCACGATTTATAAGGGATATACTCAGAGGATTCTATTATTATGATAAGGATTTTCTACAGATTAAGTCCCGAAGGGACGGCAGGTGAGTAGCCGCCGGTGGAACCGACGGACCGTGAAGCCAATCAGAAGGTAAGTCGGGGACGCCCCGCCCCGCAGGGACGACACGGCAGGGAGCCGGATGTGCCGCCCCTGCTGGGCTCATTCCCCCCGGAGTAGTGCGCTGCGGCCGCGGGTTACGCAAGCTACACCCGCGGTTATGAATACTCACGCCCCTGCGGGGCTCCTCGTGCTGTAGAATGCGTTCTCGCAGAAAGCTTCGACTCCGCTCAGCTATCTCGACTCCATAAGCTACCTCATTCGATCCGGTAGCTGGGCGGAGCCGAAGCTACCGGAGTCGAAGCTCAACGCTTTACAAAACGGAACGTCTCCCTTTTCTGCTGCCTGGTAAGAACGAGATGATAAACACCGGGGGGCAGATTGTGCACCCCAACCTGCAGTCCGGCTCCGGCCTCATCGCCGCTCTTCATCGTGCGGCCGGAAAGATCGACGATTTCCCACCGGACTCTATCGCCGGTTTCCAGCCTGACATACAATGTTTCTACAGCAGGGTTAGGATAGACATATACCTGGCTGGTACCCCGGGAGATGTCTGCGGCAAGGATCCTGGAATAGCCAAAGCTCCCGTCTACATCTACGAGTTTCAGACGGTAATAGACAGTATTGGCCATTTTTTCTGTTACCCCGGGATCAACAAACGTGTAGCGACCGCCGTTTTTCGTACCCTGAGCAGCATGACGTCCGACAAAAGCAAACGACCTCCCGTCCAGGCTTCTCTCCACTTCCATATGGGAAAACCCGGTTTCCCCTGCCGTCTGCCAGGTCAGCACACCGTCGGTTCCCTCGATCCCGGCCCTGAAGCTGACAAGTCGAACCGGTAAGGCCGAATGTTCGGAAGAAGCGAAAAAGAAGGTAGAAAACGAGCTGATACTGGTTTGCAGCACATAGCCCCGGTGCCAGTTTTCTGCAACTGCCGTCACCTGGACAGCAGTTTCCTGCAGCATACCGTTACAATTATCGGATTCGTTCTTAAACACGCCGAGATCGTTGATATCCGATATACCCGAAGGCTGACTGTCTGAATTCTGAGCATTTGCCAGCGCATCGTATTCTTCCGTACGGATGTATAAGCGTATATCGACCTTGGTATCGGGGAGAAGCACAGCATTTTCAGGTGTAATGGTGATATTCCGGTCAAGATAGAGCCGTTTCCCGCCATCTTCCCTTACCGCGCCGTCATGGACATAAACCGAGACCAGGACATCTCCCAGTACATTTCCATTGGCATTGATTTCGGCCACCGCGTTTCCGTCGACATCTGTAACCGGCACCCACTCATCGCTATTGGAGGCATCGATGGTAGCCGTCAGCGGCAGACATGCACCCGGCTGGCCTTCCGACACGGGTACCGGTACCGGTACCAGCCTGGTAAACGGCAGGAAGGAAACGGGAAGGAGTCCTGAACTATCCTCCAGGTTTGCTCCTTTCATAAACCTGGTTTTAGCCGGATTCCATTCGTAAACGAACGCGGATTCGTCTTCGCACCCGCACGAAGCATAGGCTATGCCGTACAGCTTGCCGTTGTTGACGCTGAGCGTTGTAACGGGCCGAGCTCCGTCGGCATTCGTAAAATCAAATTCTGTTGTAAAGGTGTTGGTTGACGGGTTCCACGCGAAAAGTATACCTTTCTCTACTCCCTCTGCTAGATCCGCTATCAAAGCGGTTCCATAAAAGATCCCGTCTTTCAGGGTCATCGCGCCCAGGTACTGGACTTCCCTCCCATTCGCAATTTCCAGATCCAGCTTTTTGGTAAAAGTATTCAGAGCCGGATCCCATTCGAAAATAGTGCCGTTGTCATGCGCACCTCCGGCAGATGTAATGCCGTATATTTTGCCGTTTTTGACCGAGATCCCGGCGGGGAACAAGCCGTTTCCAGGCGAAGCGCTGTCAAAAAGATAGCGTTCCGTATATTGCCCGCTGCCGCCATTGGCATCGGGGTCCCACTCGAAGAAAAGCCCCCTAATCCCATCTTCGCCATAAGAAGAAGAAACCCCGTAAAATTTACCATTAAGCAGCAAAAAGCTTTCGGCGGGTCCGGACTGAAACCCTTCCGGCAAATCATACCGCTTGCTGAATCCCTCCGCTACAGGGTCCCATTCAAAAATTACCCCTCCTTCATGAACCCCTCCGGTCACGGTAAGACCGTAAAATTTCCCGTTTTTTTCTATCATCTCGCCGTAAGGCCCAGTCACTCCATCCTCCCCTGTAAAGGTATACCGCGCTGTATATTGCTGGTTTTCAGGATCCCATTTAAAAATAGAACCGCCGAATGCCAGGAAATCGAGGGCGGTGGAGGCGAACAGCTTTCCGTCCAGGAAAGTGACGTTCGACATCGGAAGAGCTCCGGTAATCAGTCCGTCCGAAAAGATCGTCCTGTCGGTATAGGCATCTGTATCCGGATCCCATTCAAACAGGACGCCGGAATCAATACTCCCACCGGCATACGTCAGGCCAAAGAATTTCCCGTCCTCTAAAAGCATACTGCCCCGTGGGTTCCAGCCGGTGCTTTGCTCGAATTCATGCCGCGGAGTATAGTTCGAGGTAGCCGGATCCCATTCAAAAATCACGCCCCATTCATTTGCTCCTCCTTCGCTGGTGAGGCCATATAATTTATCCCCTTTTACCTCGAGCGTCCCGAATGGATGGTGGCCGCTTGCAACGCTGAATTCATAACGGACTGCAAAGCTGCCGTTATCCAATTCAAACAAAACCCCTCCTCCTTCGGCACCACCCTCTGAAGTCATACCAAAAAGCTTGTTGTCATACGCAGTAAGACTCCCGTAAGGGTAACTCCCGCCAGTTTCATCAAAATGGTAGAGCGGGTTATAAGTCCCGTTATCCAATTCAAAAATCACTCCGTAACCATGCTGCCCGCCTTCGGTCGTCATTCCGTAGAATTTCCCGCCCAGTGAAAGCAGATCTCCTTCCGGGTAAGCACCATCTGTATCATCAAAATCATACAGCTTGACATAGGAGTAGGTCGACGGGTCCCATTCAAAAATCACACCGGCATCGTTCGTTCCTCCGCTGGAGGTCATCCCGTAAAATTTTCCGCCCGCCAGGGTCAGACTGCCCAGGGGGATTTCACCGAACTCATTCGAAAAATCGAACAGTTTTGTATATACGCTGTTGGTTGGGTCCCAACTAAAGATCACGCCTCCGCTGTTTTCACCACCCTCGCTCGTCATTCCGTAAAGCTTCCCGTCTTTTTCAACCAGGCTCCCATAAGGATAACCGCCGCTTTCCGGTTGAAAATTGTGATGGTTAGTATACTTCGTTTGTACGGGATCCCAGCTAAACAGGACACCCGCTCCGTTTACCCCTCCCGTCGAAGTCAGACCATAGACCCTGCCGTTGTACATGAGCGGCCTGGTAGCTTCGGGGCTTTCGCCGGGGACGCCCTGCGGGAAATTAAGATGTGTAACCAGGTTACGGCCGGCCCCGTCAGTACTGAACATCATCCCAAAGCCGGGGTTTCCGCCGGTAGGCGTCAATCCCCAAAGCCGGTTGATACCCTGCCCCGCCGCAGGCAGCGCCATAATTGCAATCAGAAGAAAGATGTGGTAGAGTTTAAGCTTCATAGTGTCGAGCAAGTTTAGAATTATTAATACCAGAGATAGCAAAAATACAGTTTCATCGAATACTTCAAACAATTATTTTCCCTCCCCTAAATAGAATTTTCTTTAATTTGGAAAACAGCTTCCCACTATGGAAACTCCGTTGCCCAAGCTCTTTAGAACAGCGGCTATTTCAGCGCCAGGGTAGGAAAGATGTTTCATTACGGCGTACCGTACCAGATCGGGACCGACGGTCTCGACGATTCCGAAGCGTGGCACCGGGCAGTCAGCCCCAAGGGCCGGAAGTGCGTTTAATCTTCCTTCGTATCCATCACGAGGCTGTCGTCGGTCCCTTTAAATGCCTGCCGATATTCCTTCGGGCTTTTCCCCGTTATTTCCCGAAACTGCCTGTTGAAGTAGGAAAGATTTTTATACCCCGATTCATAACAGATACGCAATATGTCCCATTCTTCCGTCAGCAACAGGTTGACAGCATGGGTAACTCTTACGTTATTTACAAACCGGGAGAAAGTCTGCTCCATCCTTCGTTTGAAATACCTGCAGAAGGCAGCCTCGTTCAAGTGCATCAGCTCTGCCGCCTTCCTGCTGTCGAGCTCTTCCTTAAAGTTTTCGATCACATACTTCATGACCGGCTCCAGGCGCGCAGAATCCCTGTTGGTCAGCTTCATGACAGACTGCGTTTCGTTCATTACCTCCAGCCCGGCATCCGTCAGGGATGACACGTGGTTCAGCATACGGAGGAACGATATCAGCTCGTCCATTCCCTGCTGCCGCGTAATTTTCGAGAACAGCTCATGCAGCGTACCATCATTCCGCCTCACCTGTATCCCGTAGGCAGACTTCCTGAGCAGGTTCTTCACCTTTACATAATTGACATTATCGAAAAAGCCGCTGCCCAGGAAGTCTTCCCGGAAAAAGACAGCTATGGCCTGCGCCATTTCACCCGAATCTATAAACGACCTTTCGTTGTAAAAGCAATGACCGAACCCCGGTCCGAAAAGAAAAATATCCCCATCCTGGAAATTCGTGATTTTCCTTCCCGCATAGAGCTTGCCGTAGCTTTTCCTGATCAGGATGAGCTCATACAGATCATGGAAATGAAAAGGTGATGTAAAGTAGGTCTGCACATACTCCTTTACCAGGAACCCAAGCCCCGAGGGGTGGGACTGATGTTCGAAAATTACTTTCATGTCATCATTTTTCCATGAAATTAACGTTTCGCCGTCTTTTTTTCAAGAACGGGCAAATATTGTATCGGTATCGGCAAGCGTAGTGGTGTTAGCCGCCTGGTACGTTCCATACCTTTACATCGTCGAAAATCCAAAAAAAAAAACAAAAGAGTGATATAAACTTTACTCTGGCTCCTGTCGGCCGGGAAGGCATTATGCTATCCTGCCGCGCAAAGATCTTAACCGGATATGACTTATCAGTACACCTTTTAACCTTGAAATTATGAAAAGAAAAAGTGATGGTATACGGTTTTCAGGCCGGCCCATACCGCTGCTCCTTAGCTGCCTCCTGCTCTTGCATTCGAACGCCCATGTCTATGCTGTTACTGACTGGACCGGAATGGCGGCAAGTATGAAACCGGAAGCGGCTATACGGATCGAGGTAGCCGGTACGGTCAAAGACGACAGGGGAGAGCCTCTTCCCGGGGTCAACATTGTCATTAAAGGAACGCAGGCGGGAACCACAACCGATGCCCAGGGGCGCTACAACATCAGCGTATCATCAGGAAACGACATTCTGATCTTCTCTTTTGTAGGGTATATCAGCAAGGAGGTAGAGGTAGGTGCGCAAAAGGTAATAGATGTAAGCCTGACCGTCGATCAGCGAAACCTCGACGAAGTAATTGTCGTGGGTTATGGCACCCAGAAGAAGACATCGGTAACTGCCGCGGTCTCTACTCTCAGAGGCGAAGAAATTTCCACCGCCCCCGTAGGCAACCTCAGCAATACTTTAGGCGGACGGATAGCCGGTGTAGTTGTAAAGCAGGGTTCCGGCGAGCCGGGCAGAGACGGTTCCAATATCTTTATACGGGGAATTTCATCTACGGGGAATACGCAACCCCTCCTGATCGTAGACGGGATTCCGCGCGATTTTACCCAGTTGGATCCCAATACCATCGAAACCTTTACCGTACTGAAAGATGCCGCTGCCGTAGCTCCCTATGGCGTTGCCGGCGCTAACGGTGTAGTGCTGATCACCACCAAAAGAGGGAAAAGCGGGACACCTTCCCTGAGCTATAACGGGTATATTGGTTTTCAGAACCCTACGGTATTGCCCGAATACGCCAATTCTTTCCAGGAAGCAACCCTAAAAAATGCAGCTGCAAAAAACGCCGGCCTGCCTTTGCCCTATTCCGATTATGCGCTTCAGAAGTTTAAAGACGGCTCAGATCCCGATGCTTTCCCGAATCATGACATCTTCAACAAAATCATTTCCCGGAACGCCGTTATTACCACGCACAATATAGAACTCTCGGGAGGAACTGATAAAATCAAATATTACGGAAGCCTGGGCTATCAGCGCCAGGCCGGCATGTGGAAAACTACCCATACAAGCAGGTACAACTGGACACTCAACCTGGACGCCCAGGCGACCCGGACTACAAAGATCTCATTCGGCATAAACGGCCGGGTCCAGAATGCAAATTACCCGCCTTCAGATCAGAATGTAGGTAAAACAGGCCGCACCGGCAGGATCTTCGAACTGGCTGGATTTGCCCAGCTCGGTTACGGCCCTCCCATATTCAGCAACGGTATGTACGGAAGCCACATTATGCCGGCTATTTTCGATAGTGGCTATGAAAAAACCAACTCCACGGCGCTGTACACACAGTTAACGCTCGAGCAGCAGATCGCCTTCATAAAGGGATTGTCGTTAAAAGGCACCCTGGCTTTTGATCCCAGGTTCGATAAATCCAAGCTTTGGAAAACCCCGCTTCATGTCGCTACCATCGATACAACACAACGGCCATATGTGATCACCGACGGGATATTCGGTAATACAAAGCCTACCCTTATCCAGGGGTTCGACCAATCGCAGCAGCTTACCTACCAGGCAAGTATTAATTATGCGCGTTCCTTTCAGAAAAGCAACATCAGCGCATTGGCGGTATTTGAAGCAAAAGCCAACGACGCGCTCAGCTTCGACGGGAGCAGGAGAAATTACAATATAACGATAGACGAAATCAACATGGGTAATCCGAGTCTCGCCGACATGAGCCTCAACGGCTCGTCCAGTGCTGCCAGGCAGATGGGAGTAGTATACCGTGTTACCTACGACTATGCAGACAAATATCTTTTCGAAGCAAGCGGCCGGTACGACGGCAGCTATTACTTCTCGCCCGAAAACCGCTTCGGGTTCTTCCCGGCCTTTTCGATGGGATGGCGGCTTTCCGAAGAAAACTTCCTGAAGGGCTATGCCGGCTGGCTCGACAATCTTAAGCTGCGCGGCTCGTACGGAGAAGTCGGGGCGCTGGCCGGGAGCCCCTTCCAGTATTTAAGTACCTACTCCGTTCAGGGGATTGCCCATGTGATTGACGGAAATGCCGTTCAGGGTATCAGTGAGCGTTCCGAACCCAATCCGCGGATCACCTGGGAACGGGCAAAAAAAACTGATATAGGACTGGAGGCCGGGTTATGGAGGGGATTATTAGACCTGGAGCTGGATTATTTTTATGAGAAACGATCCAATATGCTTGTACGACCCGATGTGGTAGTACCTAACGAATATGGCATAGGACTGAGCCAGGTGAACGCGGGCATAATGGACAACAGGGGAATAGATTTTTCCGTGCGCTCCCAATACAAGGTAAGCGGTGACCTGCAGGTAGCCCTCGGCGGGAACTTTACATACGCCAAAAACAGGTTGATCCAGGTATTTGAAACACCGGTCACGTACGATAACCCGAACAGGCGGCTTACCGGCAAACCTTTAGGCACGCAATTCGGCTATGAAGCGCTGGGATATTTCCAAATCGGCGATTTCGACGACAACGGCAACCTAAGGCCCGGTATTGCCGTTCAGCCGTGGGGAAAAGTCCAACCGGGCGATATTCGTTACCGTGACATGAACGGAGACAGCAAAATTGATGAAAACGACATAACCGCAATCGGCGATCCGGTCGCGTCTCCCAGGATTATGTACGGTATATCGCCTTCGATCCGTTTCAAAGGTTTTTCACTGGATCTGCTTTTCCAGGGAGCAGCCAAAACAAACTGGTACTATCATCCTTCCTCTATTATGGCTTTCTGGAACGGCATGAAGCCTTTCGTCCATAACCTGGATTACTGGACACCGGAGAATCCCGACGCTAAAAATCCGAGGCTCACCACCGCGCCTACGACCAACAACTCCCAGACTTCTTCTTTCTGGATGGGCAATGCCGCCTATTTACGGCTCAAAAACTTTACGCTCGGCTATACGATCCCAGCTCAGGTAACCGAGAAAATACGGCTGCAGTATGCAAGGGTATATATTTCGGGGCAAAATCTCATCACCTGGACCAAACTGCGATACTATGACCCCGAAATAGGGCCAAATAACTCATACGTTACGAACAGCGCGTGGACCTACCCTCAGCAGAAAGTGATTTCAGTGGGTATCAATGTCAACTTTTAACCCGGTCACTTAATATGAAAACAACAGAAATAATCCGGACCGCCGGAAAAACAGCTTTTGCCGTCATCCTCACAGGAATGTATGCCTGCAATTCATTTCTTGACGTTGTTCCCAAAGACCAGGTATCTGATCAGACATTGTGGCAAAGCATCGAGAATGCAGACCTGTTCCTCAACAGCATATATACGGGAGTTCCCGGCCCTTTCAATAGCGGTGATCCTCTCGAAAACTATTCGGACAACGCGATCAACGGCATATCAGGCCGCTACAGCACAACGGTTTACGGCAATTCCAGCTATACGCCGGCCAACGGACCCAGTCAATGGGGCCACTACGCGAATATCAGGAAATGTAACCTGTTTATAGAGAAAGCAAATGAATCACAGTTGCCCGACAGCTGGAAAAAAGTCCGTCTGGGAGAGGCAAGGTTCCTTCGGGCCTATTATTATACGCTTCTGGCCCTGCACCACGGCGGAGTCCCGGTCATAACAGACGTGCTCAACCAGAATACACAGGGAGAAAGCATATTCAGACCGAGAAATACATTTGAAGAAACCATCAGTTTCATCACCGATGAGTGTGCTGCAATTGCTGAAGATCTGCCGCTCACCGCTTCCTCCGGAAGGGTTACAAAAGGCGCCGCGCTTACCCTGAAAGCCTGGTGCGAGCTGTTCACGGCCAGTCCGATGTATAATCCTTCGGGGAACAAAGAGAAATGGAAGCAGGCGGCCGCGACCTATCAAAAGGTAATCGACCTGGATGTTTACAAATTATTCCCTGATTACGGCACCTTGTTCCTGGAGGCAAACAACAACAATATTGAAGTTATTTTTGACAAAGCTTACCTGGGAGGAACTAACCTGGGGAACGCAAAAACATCAAATTACGGACCTACTTTTGTCGATGGAGTAGCCAGGGGCTTTTCAGGAACAAACCCTACGCAGGAGCTGGTAGACGAATATGCTATGGCGAACGGCCTTCCTATTACGGATCCGCTCTCCGGCTATGACCCGCAGAAACCCTATGTAAACCGGGAAAAAAGATTTTACGACGACATTATCTACGACGGCGCGGAATGGCTGGGATCGGAAATTGTAATGAAGCAAGGGGTTGGAAGCCGCAACCAGACCGACCTGAGCGACAATAACGAAGCTACCAATACGGGGTACTACTGGAGAAAAGGAGTAGACCCTAAATATGCTACGGTTGGAAATAACCAAAACAGCGCCCATTTCATCATTTTCCGCTATGCCGAAGTCCTGCTGGCGTATGCTGAAGCTCAAAACGAAGCCGCCGGGCCCGATGCCTCGGTGTATAAAGCCGTCAACCAGGTACGGGAGAGAGTCAGCCTGCCCGCGCTGAAAGAAGGCCTCAGCCAGGAAGAAATGCGTATAGCAATTCACCGGGAACGGCGGGTGGAACTTTCGTCAGAGGAGAAAAGGTGGTATGATATTATACGGCTTAAATTAGCGGATAAAGTTCTGAACGGGAACCTGCATGCCATATTGATAGGAGCGGAACAAGGTAAATGGGTCTATAAGAAGGTTCCTGCCGCCGGCGGAGCAAGAATTTTTCATCCGGAAAAAAATTATCTCTACCCTATTCCTCAATCTGCGATCGATACTAATCCCAGGCTCGTTCAGAACCCCAACTATTGATGATCAACCAAACCTGCTAATTTTTATTACGTAATGAATGTTATTAAAATCTGCTTCGCACTCTGTATACTGTGTATAGCGATACAGGGATTCTCCCAGGACAAAACATCGATTGCTGTCGAATGGAAAGATGGGTTGCCCGCCGGGGAAATCCGGGGAGTAAACAGCCATGTAACAGGCATCAGCATTCTGAAAGGGAAGGGGAAAATAAGAGGTAACAGCTTCCAGGCAACATCGGGAAACGGCCTGAGGATCCTTATTGAAGTTGACAGCATCCGAAATCAGTATGGGTCCGGGGCTTCGGTAATATCGGTACGCAGCTCCGGATCGCCATTTTCCTTTTTCCTGAGAGACGTAACGGAAACGGCCCCCATTTATCTTCCCGACTACGGCGTTGTCGTACTGAAAGCCTCCGATTCCCGCTCGTATAATGACGTAGAAAAACATCTGACCGCACGCAAGCTCCTCACAAAAACGCAGCAAATTGAACGTGAGCCAGAGACATCGTTTGACCAGGTCGAAGAAAAGACCCGGAACATGTCTGTTCCTACCTGGCTGGGGACAAGCCGCGATTTCCGGATTTTTGAAATTTCGGAAAGCCTGTCTGACGGCACAAGGGGTGAGGCCAACATCATCTCTCCTAAATTATCCTCTTCTGCATTACGCCTGCCCGGAACAAAAAACGAGGCGGTGAATTACTTATATACGCTCGGGCGGGGTATAGGCCCGTTGGAAAACATTTCGAGGCACCTGGAGCAGGGTGCGCTGCCTATTCTTCATTCAACCCTGAAAGATGATGACATTGTTTATCATTCAAAAACATTTGTAACTCTTGAAGCCTCTCCCCTTGCCAGGCAGAAAGGGACCGACTTTCTTGTCGCCGACCAGCACAGCGGCGGCCATATGTTTACTCCTGAACAGGAGGCACTTTTAAAAACCAGGACACCGGCTGCCCTGAATACAACAGAAGAGACTGTACTGGTTTTCAGATCCGATATTGTCAACAGAGGTAACGTTCCCAGGTATGCATGGTTGAAGATTCCGCGTCCGGGAACAGGATGGTGGCATAAATACCCCTATACATTCGATGAAAACACCGGGTTCTCCTCTTATGACGCAGACAAGGTCTTCTGTATTTCCAGGTTGAACGGGAAAGCGGTTCCAAACGAAGAAATCGCTGTTTTACTTCAGCCGGGAGAAAAAGCGGTCCTGGAGTTCTACCTCCCTCACAGCCCTGTTTCCCGCGAAAGAGCTGCCCGCCTGGCGACGCTTTCGTTCGATCAGAAATACCGTGAAAGCAAAGATTTCTGGTCGGGAAAGCTACGAAAAGCCGCACAGATCACCGTCCCGGAAAAACGCGTCAATGAAATGATAAAGGCCGGGTTGTTGCATCTAGACCTGATTACGTTCGGAAACGAGCCGGACGGAACCCTGGCCCCCAACATAGGGGTTTACTCACCGATCGGTACCGAAAGCGCACCGATCATACAGTACTACGCTTCCGTCGGCTGGACAGAAGAGGCAAAGCGTTCTCTTACTTATTTCCTGGATAAACAGCATGAAAACGGCTTTATTCAAAATTTCGGCGGCTATATGGTCGAAACAGGAGCCGCCTTATGGAGCATGGGTGAGTATTTCAGGTATACCCGCGACGCTGCCTGGATCCAAAGTGTAAAACCGAAACTTTTAAAATCCTGCGATTACCTTATTCAGTGGCGTAACCGGAATAAAAAAGAAGAGCTGCGCGGACAGGGATACGGCATGATAGAAGGTAAGGTGGCAGACCCTGAAGATCATTTCCACCAGTTTATGCTGAACGGCTACGCTTATCTCGGAATGAGCCGTATCGCCGAAGTTCTCCGGGAAATTGACCCGGCTCAATCAGAGAAAATACGTACCGAGGCGGACGCTTGGAAAGAAGATATCCGGGAGTCCTTCTTTAATGCAATGGCTTTATCGCCGGTAGTGCCTTTGGGCGACGGCAGCTGGAGCCCTACCGCACCGCCCTGGACCGGAGCGACGGGCCCCAGGAACCTTTATCAGAAAAGGGAAACATTCTGGTCGCATGGCACCTTTACGGGTGCTGACGCTTTACTCGGACCGCTTTACCTGGTTTTTTGCGAAGTAATAGATCCGGAGGAACCTGCAGCCAGGATGATGCTCAGCTACCACAGCGAACTCTTCTACCAGGGTAACGCCGCTTTCAGCCAGCCCTACTACAGCCGCCACAACTGGCTGCAGGCCAGGCTGGGTATGGTCAAGCCGTTCCTGAGCACTTATTACAATACTTTTTCGGCCCATGCCGACCGCGAAACCTACACCTTCTGGGAACACATGTATAAGGTCAGCCCTCACAAAACACACGAAGAAGCATGGTTCCTGATGGAAACCCGATGGATGCTGTATATGGAAAACGGCGACACCCTCAGCCTGCTGAGAACGATCCCCCGGGCCTGGATGGAAGACGGGAAGGAGATCCTGCTCGACGGAGTAAAAAGCTATTTCGGCGATATAAAGCTGTCGGCTAAGTCCAATACCGGCCAGGATTTTATAGAAGCTTCAATTGAGTGCCGGGGAGACAGGAAGCCACGGACGGTCACTATCAGGCTGCCGCACCCCGAAAACAGACGGCCGGTAAACGTGACCGGCGGAACCTACGACGAAAAAACAGAAACCATAACAGTAGGCAGCTTTAACGGTACGGCGCGGATCAGGCTGGATTTTTAAACCGCTAAAGAACTTTTATGAGCGCCAGCACTCTCGATATCCTTACCATTGCCGGGTACTTTGTAGTCATCCTGATCATCGGGCTGCAGTCAAGCAAGGGCAAGAAAAACGATGCCGCCGCCTACTTCACCTCCAAAGGGACCCTTCCCTGGTGGGCGATCGGGATGGCTTACGTCGCTACCGGGCTCAACTCCGAGCAACTGATCGGGATGAACGGGATGGGTTATTTCGTCGGCCTGCCGCTGGTCAATTCCTACCTGAATGCCATATTGGTGTTTACGGCGCTGATATTCTGCTTTTTCCCATTGTATCTCAGGAACAACATCGTCACCATGCCGCAGTACCTGGAAGAACGTTTCGACAAGCGAAGCGCCAATGTCTTCAGCGTGCTGCTGCTGGTAAGCTATGTGTTCCTGAGCCTGGCCGTGGTATTATA
>CAZLTN010000137.1:0-13736 GCA_964562455.1 uncultured Cytophagales bacterium | reverse complement strand
TTGTCGCCTTCCTGGTCCCTGAAATAATCAAGATGCCCATCGAACAATGAAACCTGGTTAAAATGCCTGAATCCCCAGAAAATGTTGTCCAGCGGCTCAAAAAAGATATCCCGTTTGGCAATACCTCTCCAAAGCATTGAAAAATCAAGATTCTTCCAGTTAAAGCCCAGTGTAAGGCCGTACTGGTAGCGCGGATTTCTGTTCCCGATGATTTTCAGGTCGCCATGATCGTCGATGGTATTGCGCCCGTTGTTTACCTTGCCGTCGCCGTTGAGATCTTCATACCGCACATCCCCGGTCTTCCAGGTGCCGTTCCATATAAAAGAAAGGTCGGTCGAAGACCTGTGCTGGTCGATATCACCCTGTGTGCGATACAGCCCATTGGACGTGTACCCCCATATTTCACCTTCCTCCTTGCCTTCGTACCAGGTAGAGAAAGCCAGCGTTCCGGTAAGATTCACACCCAGCGTTCCGGTAGGATTCACGTATTTTGTAACGAAAGAGCGGCTATCGTATATATTGCCCGTTATGAAATAGGAGAACGACTGGCTCAGCGACTGGTTCCAGCGCAGGGACAACTCCCATCCCCTGGTACGGAAAGCGGAGTTGTTCGCCTTCGGTAAGTCGGTGCCCAATACACCCGGCTGGGCTTCGGCCGGCCCGATCATATCGGTGGTGGCTCGTTCAAACCAGTCGAAACTACCGGTCAGCCGCCTGTTCAGCACGGCAAAGTCAACGCCGATATCTGTGGTAGTAGCAGTCTCCCAGGTAAGATTGGGACTGATCAGCCCCGGCACGGTGGTATAGCCGATCGGTCTGCTCTGCCCGTAGCCAAAGATGTAGTTCAGCGGCGAAGTCTGGATAGGGATAAGGTTGAGGTCAAGGTAGGAATCGACATTCTGATTGCCCAGGCGTCCCCATGAACCCCTGAATTTAAGTAGACTGACAACATGCTTGATCGGCTGCCAGAACCCTTCGTTGCTGACATTCCAGCCGACCGACAGAGAAGGGAAGGTTCCCCAGCGGTTTCCTCTCCGGAACCTTGAGGTACCGTCCCTGCGCAGGTTGACTTCCATCAGGTAGCGATTGTCGAAATCGTAGTTAAGACGCGCAAAGTAGCCCTGTGTAGACCAGTGCCCCAGGGAATCGAGTGCCGATGATTCTCCGGAAGCAGTCCGCAACGATGGAACACTCTGGACGAGCAGATTTGTTTTGTACACGTCGAGATACCGCTTATTGCTCTTCTCAAACTGGGTGCCGGCCAGGAAAGTCAGGTGCTGTTTCTCCCCAATGCTGGTATTGAACGTGGTATAAATGTTGGTAGTCCAGTAATTGTTGTTGTGGTGATACTCCTGGATATTACTCGGAATGGTATTTGAAGTAGGGACAATGGTCTTATTTACCATGGTTTCGTATACGGTCATCTCCTGGTGGGACCGGTAGAGATTGACGGTCTGGTAGGCGAAGTCCGCATTGATTTTCCAGTTTTTAAGCGGCCTGATTTCCGTATTGAAGCTCTGCCAGTTCTCCGTAGTTTCGATGTGGTCATTTCCCGCATCGCGTATCCAGGGGATTTTCGACTGGATCATAAGGTTGCCGTATGCATCGTATTTGGCGTTGGTGGGCATCGTACGAGCGATCTGGTGGAAAACAAGGTCATATTCGCCCTGCTTATCCATCGAAGGCCTGACGCGGTTGCTCTTCATAAACCGGGGCTGGTAGCCGATATCCCACCAGGGCGCGATCGATGTCTTTATTTTCGCCATGATGTTCACCCGGGAATAGGTGTCAGTTCCATAGTTGAGAACACCTTCCTGGCCTACATAGCCGCCGGAAAGGTAGTAGGATGTCTTTTGCGACCCGCCCTGTATCGAAATGTCGTGCTTCTGGTTGACAGCGCTACCGTAGTATTCGTCGATCCAGTCGTAGTTGGCATTCCCCTGCTGGTTGATCCCCCAGGTTCCGTTGGGAAGGGCGACCGTTTCGAAGTAGGTGGCGTCGGGAACGGTAAACTGTTTCAGGTAGTCGAAATCGCCTTTCTGGAACGCGATAATACGGTCGATGGTTTCGTTGGAAAAGACCCTTCCGCCGGCGCCCCAGACACCGGATTCATTTACGATCCTCGCGTGGGTATAGGAGTTGAGCATGGCAGGCAGGCGTTGGGGAGTAGCGACCGAAACATTTCCACTATAGGAGACGCTGAGCTTTTCGTCCGTATTTCCTGATTTTGTCGTAATCAGTATGACGCCGTACGGAGCCCGCGCGCCATAGATAGCGGAGGCGGCGGCGTCTTTCAGAATGGATATGGAAGCGATGTCCTCCGGGTTGATGCGGTTCATGTCTCCCGGGATACCGTCAATCAGGACATAAGGCTGCCCGCCGTTCAGAGACCCTGTCCCCCTGATGTTGATGTTCATTTCGGCCCCAGGCTGGAAGCCGTAATTATTGGTCGAAAATGACATGGCAGGCGATAAGCCCTGAAGAATCTGGGATACGGTAGGCGCCTGCCGGTTCTTAATCTGGTCATCCGAGATCACATCTACCGCGCCGGTCACACTCCCTTTCCGCTGCGTGCCGTATCCCACCACTACTACTTCCTCCAATGATTTCTGATCTACCTTCAGCGACAGGTTGAGAGTTGTTTCCTTACCTATAGTGATCTCCTGCGTTTCATATCCTACAAAGCTCAGTATCAGGATGGAGCCCTCAGGTACGTCGAGCTGGAAACTGCCGTTTTCATCGGTAATAGTTCCCTGCTGGGTCCCTTTGACAAGTATACTTACCCCGGGAAGGCCTTCGCCTTTCTCATCCGTTACCTTTCCTGAAATCCTGTTTGCAGGCGACGAAATAACCTGGTATTCCTCCAGCGACGTACGAGGCGCTGCTGTTTCCTGGAAATCTCTTTTGATAATGATCTGGCTGCCCATCACCTCGTATTTAAGGTTAAGAGGCTTCAGCATCTGGTCGAGTACCTTCGAAAGTTTTTTGCCGGATGCGGTAAAAGTGACTTTTCGTTGAGAATCGATCACTTGCCGGCTATAGAGGAACGTGGTGCCCGATTGTTTTTCCAATTGTGAAAGCACGCTTTCCAAAGGTTCCTCCCTGACAGACAGGTTTACAGTTTTGTTCATTAGCTCCTGCGCTTTCCCGTCTTCGGCCCTGCTGAGCTGGAGAAACGACAGAGCAATAAGGCATTGTAAGAAGCTAATTCTCATGATTCTGAGAGCCACCTCTCGGTTTGGTATTTTTAAATGCATAACTTTGAATGTTTTTGGTAAATTTTTTCTAAAGCAATTGGCAAAAACATCCCCCGGTCTCCTCAGGGAAGACAGGCTTTGTGGTTCGAACACAAATCTTCAGGGAAACAGAAAGCGGTGATGTTCACAGCATTACCGCTTTTTTTAACAAATCAGTTTTTTTTCATAGGCACGAGCAGGCGTTATCGTTGAGGGGAGATCATTTTGTTGCTACAACCGTTTCCTGTGATTGTAATGAGGTTGCCGCTCATTTCGAAGTCTGCTTCGATCCCGATACAGATCATCCTGATCTTATCCAGAAACGGCTCATCGGAAAGTGTTGCGGTAAGCGTACAGTTCCTTAGCTTTTCAGCGTCATATTGAATGGTGACCCCGTAAGTCTGTTCCAACAGCGTAAAAACGTCGGAGACCGGTGTCAGTTGAAATTCATACTTTTGTTGCTGTAGCCGTTCCGGAAGGGGAGTGTCATGCCGGCGGTTCCATTTCCCGCGGATCATTTCGTCTGTGGCAACCACCAGGCTTACCTGTTCGTTGGGGTTAAGCAATAAGGTGTCCTGAGATGTCCCATCTGGATTATTCTCTCCCTTCTGGGTGATGACGCTGACGGCGCCGGTCCGGACGGTGACCGTGGCTTTGGGCTCATTGTCGAAAGACCGTACCATGAAGCTCGTTCCCAGTACCTTGGTAATCAGGTGAGTAGTGTATACAAAAAAAGGATTGGCCGGATCTTTGACTACTTCGAAAAAACCTTCCCCCGCCAGGTGTACCTTTCTCCCGAATGCCCCGTCCGGGGTTTCATAGTCAATGCTGCTTCCGGCTGAAAGCAGGACCGAGGATCCGTCCGGAAGGTTGACAAGCAGCGGCTGTTCTCCCTTGTTAGTAAATACTTTTACCGGCTCTGCTGTTTTTTCAGCCAACGGGATGAAAGCGGTATTTTCTGCGGAAGGAACTTCGCGTTTCGTCAACAGCCAGCCAAGCCCGGCTGTCAGTGCAATAGCTGCCGCCCATCTTAAAAACTGCCTTTGTGCTGTGAACAGCGGTTGACGGGCAGACCTGGATGCTGCGAGATTTTCCTTAAGGCCGGCTACTTTCTGACGTATATATTTGTCAGAGAGTTCACCGGTATTTCCTTCCAGCAAAGCCAGCGTTGCCACTGCAGTTTCAAAAACGTGACGCTGTGCCGGATTTTTTTCCAGCCACTCTTTCCAGTATGCACTGTTTTCAGGATTGGGACATCTGACCCATTCCCTGAACCGCTCACTTTCGAGAAAATCTTCCGGCGTATTAAGCTCTGCCATATTTTACAGAATTTGAAGATACCTGCGGTCGTCGTGACCGCTATCTTTTACTGTCTTCAGTGGTATTAGAAACAGGAAATACCGATATACCCTTTTTTAGGGAAATTTTTTTCAATTAACCCGGCGATAAGAGGAAATTCAAGGCAGCCAGGATGGCTGACCGGGGCGATTGTCCTTCCGAACGACTGTTATTTAATAGAAGACCAGGTATAGCGCCAGCGTGGACATCCAGCGGGAGCGGATCCTGGTTAAGGCTTTCTGAAGGAAGTTGGAGACCGATTGCCGGTTGACTCCCATTAACCCGGCAATTTCATGAACTTCCAGGTTTTCGTAGTAGCGAAGGTAGATAGCCTCTCTTTCCCGGGGCGGTAAAGCTGCCAGTTGTGTTTTTAGCTGGGATACTATTGTTTCAAACGATTCTTTTTCGATGAGGCGCGCTTCTGCATTGAACTGATCGGGAACAGACCATTCCCATTCGTCCGCGTCGCTGAACCGTTCCTGGTAATCGCGATAATGAACGATAGCGCGACGGAGCGCTTTAAGAAGGTAGAACTTTACCGACGGAGTCATGCCGATCCGAAGACGGTTCTGCCATAAGTTCAGGAAAATATTCTGAATACAATCTTCCACTACAAAACGGTCTACACCGAATTTCAGCCCGTACCGGGTGAGGGGACGATAGTACCGTTCTGCCAGCGCCCCCAAAGCATCGATGTCTCCTTCGCGGTAGGCCGACCAAAGCCGTATTTCTTCATCTTGCTCCATTCGCAACGACATTCTGCCTGTATTATATAGTAGAAAATCCAGTGCTATCTACCTGCAAAATAAATTTATTTTTTCCTAAAGCTGCCGGGTTATTTCGATACTATACCCCAATGTGTTTATGCTATGTTCAAATTCATACTTACGGCTACCGTGTCGGAATTCGCTCCAGAGGCCTGCTTAACTGACGGGGTATCGGGTTTGGGTAATGATTTTTTTTCCATTTTTCATGGGCCTCCATGAGTTTTTTGGCAACTTCCGGGTACCGGTGATACAGATCGTACTCTTCCCCGATATCCCGGGAAAGGTCGTATAGCCTCGGCCGGTCTTCCCAGAACTGGTATATCAGCTTCCAGTTGCCGCTGCGGACACCCATGTTGTAAATGTTTTCCCAATGAATCATACGCTGATTATACGCTGTCTGTTCTCCTCTGAACAGCGGTATCAGTGATTTTCCGTCTGCCCCGGTGGATTGAGGATCAAGACCTGCCGCCTGTAAGATTGTAGGCAGTATATCCATAGTCGTTGCGAGGGTATCACTGATTGTACCGGCAGGTATCCTGCCCGGCCATCGGGCTATAAAAGGAACGCGTATACCGCCTTCATACATCAGGAATTTGTGCCCGTTGAGTTTTCCCCTTGAAATCCGGGCGCCCGGTAACCCATAAGACTGAGGCTCTGCCGACGGCCCGTTGTCGGAACAAAACAGGATAACCGTATTTTTATCAATACCCAGCTCTCCAATGGTAGTCAATACTTTTCCGATACCCAGGTCCATTTGTTCGACCATGGCTGCATACAGGGCATACAGCCCGTCATCAGGGAACATTTTCCGGTACTTATTGACCAGCGGCATAGGAGCCTGCAACGGATAGTGTGGTGCATTATACGCGAGGTACAGGAAAAAGGGCTGTCGCTGATTCCTGTTTATAAAATCAATTGCCTTGTCTGTAATCCAGTCTGTAAAGTACTGGTGTACGTTTACCTGGGTTTCATTTTCATATACCTGGCTTGGCTCAAAATACCTGGGAGTTCCGATGAGCGAGCCCCTGAATTCGTCGAAACCGTGGGTGCGGGGCCAGTTTTCCCGGTAATAGCCCAGGTGCCATTTTCCTGCAAGCATGGATTTGTATCCCCGCGATTTAAGAGCTTCAGGAATTGTAACAGCACTATGATTCAAAGCGAGTATAGGGACATCGCCTCTTACTTCGGGGCTCGCCAGATCAGGCACTCCCACAGAATGGGGGTACTTCCCCGTCAGGAGAGATGCCCTGGTCGGTGAACACAGTGAACTGCCGGTATAGAAACTTGTTAACCGGATACCTTCGGCTGCCAGCCTGTCCAGGTTGGGAGTTACAATGCGTTGGTCTGTCTGCCCCAGATCGCCCCATCCCAGGTCATCGGCAAGGATAACGATCACATTAGGCCGGCCGGCCCGTTCGCCCTGCTGCGCATAAGCCTGGCAACCTGCAAACGTAAATATTGCTAAAGCGGTGGTTTTAAAGTAAACTGACATAATCTTCAATCGACTGGCTTTGGAGTGATATTTGTTTCTGGTAACAGGACAGACCTGATACAGCCTGTTCTGTCCCGGAAATTACGGGTAGTAAGATAAAGGCGTCTACAGGGATGAAGGACCGGTGCTTTAGGTCCGCAACTTCGTTAAAATAACAGAAAAAGCAAACTGATACGAGGATAAATACTATTACTCATTATAAGATTATCTTACTCTCATTTTGGTTCTTTTTTGGCGCATGATGTTGTTTTGTTTATCATTGTCCGTTGTTTCAAATATTATACTTTGACGTGCTATGCTAAGATTTGTTTTTTCCATTATCGGTATGCTGATTGCATACCCGGTAATATCCCAGAAAATTTCATTCAGATACGATGAAGCCGGAAACAGAATCAACAGGTTTGCTGAGATAGCGCTGCCGGTACGCCTTGTTTATTTCGGTGTAAAAACGGAGGAAAATACCGCGACAATCCGCTGGAAGACTGCGGGGGAGGAAAATATCAGCTATTTTGACATAGAGCGCAGCTCCGACGGGCTGAGCTGGCACCGGATAGCGGAGGTACATAGCCAACTGCATGAGGATGCGTTGCTTTCTGACTATGTGCACGTAGACACAGATCCACCGCCCGGCCGGAATTTATACCGCTTGAAAATAGTCGAAGAGGACGGCTCCCTGGCTTATTCAAGATTAGAGAGCGTTTTTCTTAATTCGGAGCTGCGGGTTTATCCCAACCCGGCCAAGGATTATCTGCAGGTTGAAAGCCCGTTCAAAATAGCAGTCTCTTACGAGATTGTCGCGCCGGATGGCAGAGTGGTGCTGCGGGGCATGCTTGGCCATGAAAACCGGGTAGACCTGGGTACTCTTTCTCCTGCCTTGTATACGATAAGGTTTAAGCTGGCTTCGGGAGAAACCTTTATCCGAAGGGTCGTAAAAGAATAATCTTTTTAATATAAATACTGTACTACTATGAAAAGAACATGCTTTTTGCTTGTCTGCTATTGCTGTGCCCTTACTTTGCGAAGCCAGCATATCGAATATTCCCCTCTTTACAGTTCAAATACGTTTGATGCACAGCATATCGATGTTTCGAAGCCGGTAGGAAGTACGGCCGGTACTGCCGGCGTGTCATCCTTAGGCTCGGCTACCTATTCTATCCCGATCGCGGTACCGCCGGGGACAAACGGCGTCGTGCCTTCCATATCATTGGAATATAATTCCCAATCGGGGCCGGGAATAGGGGGTATGGGATGGGCGCTTTCCGGTATGTCAGCTATTACGCGTGTGCCTCAGAATGTGTATTTTGACGGAATGGTAAATCCGGTTCAGCTTGGCGCCGGCGATCGTTTTGCCCTGGACGGACAGCGGATGCTGGCCAAAACAGGAACGTACGGTGACAATAGTTCAACCTACGGAACAGAAATTGAAAATTTCGCTGTGATTACCATCAGGGACATGCAGGGTAGTTGTCCGAAATGGTTTGAAGTATTGGATAAGGATGGAGTCAGGATGCAGTACGGTAATACTGCAGACTCCCGCTTTATGAGTGAAGACAACACGTCCGTAATTTTCTGGATGCTCAACCGGATCATTCATCCCGATGGCAACTATATAGATTACCAGTACAGCACTTCCGACCGGGAGCCGCGGATTACCAGGATTCTTTATACCGGCAATGCCGATGCCGGGCTATTGCCTTATAACGAGATCTCGTTTGAATATAAGATAAGGCAAAGCGGGGAATTTTCAGATATCAGGACTATCTATATCGGCGGGGCTGCCGTAACCAGTCGCTTCCTGCTCGATAAAATCATAGTCAAATCAGAAGAGCATATGGTCAGGTCTTACCAGCTGACCTATGGGAATGACGGGATCAATTCTTATCTGAAGTCTGTCCGGGAGTCGGGAAGCGACGGTACTGCGCTAAACCCGACTATTTTCAAATATGGAGACAAGCCTGAAGCCAGGGCGGTCTTCTCTACCACTATCCCCTCCGGAAATAATGTTTCTTCCTTTTCGGCAGATTTTAACCGCGACGGGCTCAGCGACATTGTGACTTCCTCTTTTACTACTCAGAATGGAATAAGATACATGTCAGAGTTTAAAGTATGGGTCAAGCAATCTGCGTTCTCTGCTGATTACTCCCTGCTGGCTATCCAAAGCTTGCCCGCGACTACAACTATATATGACTGGTCGAAAGTCCGTCACCAAAACGGCCTGCTCTCCGCTGACTTCGATGGCGATGGTTTGGCCGATGTCCTTACAATGAAAATAGCGCCCGGCAACCCGTACCCCGGAGGAGCAGTTCATGAACTTAACCTATACAGAAAGCTGGAAGGTGCACTTCCTCACTTTCAGGTTCAGTCACTCCCGCTCCCCGATAATTTCCGGGGAATAGAAGGTGCGAACCACTGGATCCTTACCGGCGATTTCAACGGGGACGGTAAGAAAGATTACCTCTTATTTCTTGCCGGCGTGGCCACCAGCGACAGGGCGTTTATCGGGCTGAGCGGTGCTACCGGCTGGACCTGTTCACAATTGATGACGCCCGATTTACTGAGTATACCGGTCTATAGCTGGCAGGAAGCTGATAAAGCGGAAATATTGGACTTCGACGGGGATGGGAAAGAAGAGCTGATGCTGATCAAAAACAATACATGTGAAATTTACTCTTTTTCCGGTAATACCTTTACGAGGGTTTATCATAGTAATTCATTTAATAAGGATTACCGCTTTCATTTGGGCGATTTTAACGGGGACGGCAAGACGGACATCCTGCAGGCAGATATATCTAACCTGAATCTTACCGCATTAATTTCCACCGGGAGGGATTTTAATTCCCACCCGGTAACTCTTCAAACACCCTGGCATCCTCAGGTGCAGCCCGGAGGAATGGACATAGTGGTGGTAGGAGATTTTAACGGCGACGGGAAAAGCGATATCTCCTATGAGTGGCAGAAAGTGCGCTACACAGAAGACCACGCCGGAGCGTACACTCACCTGTATTCGGGGAATGACATCTATTACAGTACAGGCAACGGATTTGTTTACAGGCAGATCACCTATCATAGCTCTGTAGACGGACCTTATCAGCCTGATATGACTCCGGTATCTCCTTTGTCCTTATCCGAACCTCCCACTTATATTCCAGATAGCCCGGTTGACTTGAACGGGGATGGGCGCACCGATATTCTTTACGGGGCGGGATCGCTTATCGCTACCCGCCTTTATAACCGGGATGGCAACGAAAACCGGCTGGAGAAAGTAAAAACAGGAACAGGCCATCAGTCGGAATGGATATATGCGAAGACGGCCGGTGACAATTATTTTTACAATAACGGGGCTTCCTCTTTTACATTTCCGCTGACAATCCTGAACCCGGCCTGGACACTTGCCAGAAAACTGACTGTTTCCGGTGGTTCCGCAGGTGCCATAACCTCGTCATACGGGTACGAGGGAGCTGTTTTCCACAGGCAAGGAAAGGGTTTTCTGGGATTTGGCAAGATAATGATCGATGATCTTGCGATGGAAACGAGAACCACCTCGAGCAGCCAGTTTAATACGGCCTGCTATACCGCAGTTCCATGGCAAACTGTTCTGTCTGTTATCTCCGGGGGACAGATTTCGGAAACCACACTGACTAATGAGCTTGTCAACGTAGGCCCGAGGCGTTTCCGGGTGAAGCTCAACAGCGTCACTCGAAATGATAATATCCGGGGAATCACGACTACTACGGATAATACTTACGACAGCCACGGTAACATCACTGCCAGTGTTGTAACGATACCGGGTGTACATACAACCCTCACCAATACGATCTACCAGGCCTTCCCGGGAAGCATTCCCAATAAACCTGTCAGCGTAACAGTTACCAATACCCGGTCAGGGCAGCCTTCTCATAGTGTGACGACCTCTTACGGGTATAACAATAAAGGGCAATTAACCGCTCAAACTGATTTCAGTGGCCTCGAAAAGCAGGTTACGACTGTCTATGGTTACAGCAACCTGGGCAATGTAGTTTCTACTTCTGTAAGTGCTTCGGGAGTGGCTACCCGTACCACTACAGCTGTGTTCGATAATAAAGGAAGGTATGCCGAAAGCACAACCAATGAGATGGGATACGGAGCTTCGGCCGCCTACGATCATAAATGGGGTGTCCTGCTTAGTGTCACTAACCGGCAGGGTATCGCTACCGGTTATGAGTACGATTCATTTGGCCGGTTGAGGAAGACCCATTTCCCCGAAGGTTATAGCCAGGGCGTGTCGTATCACTGGGATATTTCCGGTAGTCAGCGGTGGTATGTGCAGGTCAGTGCTCCGGGACACCCAACAATTAAAACCTGGTATGATGTGCCTGGTCGCGAGATTCGGAATGAAACCGAGCTTTTTGACGGAGCATGGTCTGTCCAGACACAGACTTACGATTCCAGGGGAAATGTGCATACTGTGACCGAACCTCACAAAAACGGAGAAGAATATATTACTACTACCAACAACTACGATGCCTACAACCGGTTGACGGGGATCAACAGGGGGGTATTGGGGAACACAACGATAGCTTATGCGGGAGCCGGGGGAAATATGACCATAACAACCAGTTCGCCTTCAGGGACGTTGTCTACGACTACTGATGCTGGCGGGATGCTGATTTCGGCTACAGACAACGGCGGGGTTTTGACATATTACTATGCCAGCCATGGGGGGCTGAAAGAGGTAAAAAGCGGCTCTGCAGGAGGTTCAGGTATCGTATTGACTACGAGCGAGTATGATACTTACGGGCGGCAGACCAGGCTCACCGATCCGGATGCCGGCGTCACTGAATACAGTTATGATGCTCTGGGACAATTGATCTGGCAGAAGAATGCTAAGGGGCAGGAAACACATGTTCAATACAACCTGGCCGGGCAGATCGTTAGCAGGAGCGGGCCTGAGGGGGTTACTTCCTATTCGTACGGGACCAGCAACATTGGTACAGAAAAGAGAGGATTTGTCAAGACGGTTTCGGGCTTTGCCGGTAATTCGTCGTCCAGTCAGTACAATTCTCTTGGCCAGCTTACCGTGTTTACAGAAAATAATGATGGCCTTCATGCCACCAGCTATACTTATAACTCAGCCGGGAAAATATCTTCAATGAGCTATCCATCCGGACTGCTTGTTACTTATGAATACAATTCCAGGGGGTATCTCAGCAAGATCAGGGATGGAACCCTGGACCTGTATACTACCATTGGGATGAATGGCAGAGGGCAGGTTACAAGCTACAGCAAAGGCAATGGCAAAGAGTCTTTTATTGAATATATACATGATTTTCCTACCCGGTACCATACAAGCGACGTACAGGACCTGAGATTAAACTGGGACTACCAGAAAGGGAATCTCTCGTCGCGGCAGGACGTAAGGAAAGGCATGGCTGAGAGCTTTACCTACGATGACCTTAACCGTCTGACGGCAGCCAATGTATCGGGTGGCGCGCTTTTCAGTACTGCGTATACGCAAAATGGGAATATCAGTTCTAAATCAGGTGCTGGAAGTTACAGTTACGACAGCAATAGAATTCACGCCGTAATCGGGGTGACTAATTCCGGCGGCCCTTCAGCCGTTCCGCTATTGACACAGGATATCAGTTATACAGCCTTTATGCAGCCATATGTGATTACGGAGGGTAACTACAATCTTACCTATACCTATGGCCCCGGCTATAACCGCATCAGGTCGGAGCTTAAGCAGGACGGTAGCACAATTAATACCCGTTATTATTTTGAAGCCGGTTATGAAAAAGACATAACGGGCGGCATCGCAAGGTATATTCAGTATATCTCCGGGCCCGTCGGATTGGTAGCCATAATTGAAAGTACAGGAGGAAGTCATCATAAGCACTACACTTATACCGACCATCTGGGGAGTATCCTGGTTGCGACCAACGGCAGCGGGAGCGTTGAGTCAGAACAGCATTTCGATGCCTGGGGAAGAAGGAGGGATGTAAATAACTGGGAACTGCTGCCGCCCGCTGCTATGACCGGTTTGCCTGTATGGCTGTATCGAGGTTATACCGGCCATGAACATCTTGACCGGTTCGGCCTCATCAATATGAACGGCCGGATGTATGACCCTGTGACGGGAAGAATGCTGAGCGCGGATAATTATGTACCTGATCCTCTTTTTAGTCAGGATTATAATCGGTATACTTATGCCAGAAATAATCCGCTGATCTATACAGATCCGGACGGGGAATTCTGGCATATCGTCATCGGGGCTGCATTAGGAGGAGGAATTAATCTGGGTGTTCAGGCGATACAGGGTAATGTCAATAGTTTCGGAGATGGATTAAAGGCTTTCGGGAAGGGAGCGATAATCGGCGGGATGTCTGCGATAGGTTGCGCTTCTTGTAGCGTAGGTACTTTGGCACTGGGATCAGCGATTGCGGTAGGAAATTCTTATTTACCCTCCTACAGCACCCCTTTAGGTAAATCCGGGTTTTCGTTATCGACAGGGGTGTCAGTAGGATTCGGCTCTACCGGGCTGTTTGCAGGGGCAAACTTTGGTTTAAATTACAGTTCGGAATCTTTTTCATACGGGTTTAGCTATGGTATCAGCTATAATTTTACCGATAATATAACAGGCAAATCAGGCTGGAGTCAGTCCTATGGCGGGGGAGTAATAGTCGGAGGTAACGATTTCAGGCTCGGGATTTTTACAAACCATTTTGGAGGGCGGGGCCTTGGACAGCAAACGGGGACATTCTATCTGGAGAGTAACGGATGGTCGGCGGCATATGAAAATGACTGGATGTTCGGCGTTCCCATTTCAGATGGCGGCGACAGGTTCAGGACTACCGGCGTTAGGATAGCTAAGGGGGATTTCAGTGTAGGATTGAATTTGTTTACCGGGGATCCGGGGTTGAAGTT
>CAZLTN010000136.1:0-13743 GCA_964562455.1 uncultured Cytophagales bacterium | reverse complement strand
AGGGTTATTTCGGTGAGTACTGATCCGTAGGCAAAATTGGAGCTGGCAGCCGGACCACCCTTAATGGCGTCTATCCAGTCGCGAAAATGCCCTTTCGAGCGCGTGATAGACGGCTTGGGAGGAGTGTATTTGTCGCTGAGCTTTGCAGGATATATCTTCGGTTTTCCTCCTCCGGATTCAGTTACCAGCACGCCTTTTTTCCCTACAAACAAAGTACCTCTGCGCGGGAGGTTGACATTATCCGGCACAGCCTCCGGTTTGGGCGGCATCAGCCCGCCGGAATACCAGTACTGCTTAAAATCGGGTTGTTTGCCGTTTGCCTTGAATTCGTAATAGCCTATTTCTCCGTATGGAGCTATATCCTTATCGCTGTATCCGGCAGGATGTACTTCGACAGTCGACGGGGAATGAAGGTTGAACGCCCATACGGAAGGATCCAGGTCATGGCATCCAAAGTCACCGAGAGCTCCGCAGCCCAAAGCCCAGAAATCGCGCCAGGTTACCGGCGTATAGTCTTGATGGTAAGGCATGTAGGTTGTGGGGCCGAGCCAAAGGTCCCAGCCTATCTTTTCCGCGCCGGGAGAAGTTCCCTGCGGCAGGCCTTTAAGGCCGGGAATCCACCGGGTGGCGGGAACAAATGTATGGGCTTCGGTAACTTTGCCGATCGCCCCGTCGCGCAGCATCTCGACTGTTTGCCTGATACCGTCATTGCTGTGAAGGGAATTTCCCATTTGCGTGGCGAGCCCGGTTTCCCTGGCGACCTCTGCAACTTTCCTGGCTTCCCAGATATTGTGGGTCAGCGGCTTTTCGCAATAGGTATGCTTACCCGCACGCATGGCAAGAATGGAGACGTAGGCGTGCGTGTTGTCGGGGGTAGAGCATATAACGGCGTCGAGCCCTTTTTCCTTTTCGAGCATCTCCCTGAAATCGGTATACTCGGTAATTTTATAGTTAGGAGTTTTTACCCGGTAATGTTCTTCGATCATTTCCTTTACCGGCCCTCTTCCCGCCTTCGATTTGTAATAAAAATCTTTCAGGTCCCAGTAATCGGCCGGATCGGCTATGCAGGTCACCTGTACGTCTTCGAGCGGGAACAGGGAAGCGGTATTCTGGCGGCCTTTTCCTCCCGCGCCGATGATACCGACCGTTACTTTGTCGCTCGGGGCAACGTAGCCTTTGCCGCCCAGCACGTGCCTTGGTAATATGGTGATACCCGCTGCTGACAGCGCAACTCCCTTTATAAATTTTCTGCGGGAGGAAGAGTTGGTTTTCATGACGATCGTTTATTTAAGGTATTAGGTACAGGTATAAGGTTACAATTATAACTGATCCTCCCGGTTTTCCGGCGTCTTGTGTTTACTAAAATAAAAACAGCGCGCAGCACCCGGGATGAGCCTGCAACCCTTTATTTTTACAGTATTAAAGTAATCCGGATGCTCCATAAGACAAAGGGAATAGTTCTGAGCTACATCAGGTACAAGGAATCTTCGGTTATCGCGAAGGTATATACCGAAGCTTTCGGAACACAGTCCTATGTGGTGAACGGCGTGCGGAGCAGTAAATCGAAGACGAATAAGATCGCTCTTTTCCAGCCTCTTACGCTGCTGGACATGGTGGTTTATCATAAATCGAAATCCGATACCCTGCACAGGCTGTCGGAAATAAGGAACCTTTTCCCGTTCCGTCAGTTACCGTTTGATATGGTCAAAACTTCGCTGGCACTGTTCATAGCGGAACTGCTTGGCAAATGCCTGAAGGAGGAAGAGCCGAACGAGCCGCTTTTTAGTTTCCTTGAACAGGCGGTGGCGGAGCTCGACGGCCTGGAAGAAGGGTTGGAAAGCTATCACCTGGTATTTATGAGATATCTGGCCGGGTTCCTGGGTTTTGGTATCGATTCGGCAGCGGAGTTTCTGAAAGGGCTGAGAGAGCACCGGTACTCGCTTTTACCCGATGAAAACCAGGAAAAAGGGATTGAATTGCTGCTGAAAGGCGACTACGAAAGCTTAAAGGCGCAGGGCAAAGGAGCCCGGGCAGCTATATTGTCCCAGATGCTTTTCTACTATCGCACCCACATGGAAAATTTTGGAGAAATGAAGTCCCTGGAAGTGCTGAAAACAGTATTGAGATAGATTTTTGTATAGCCAGCCCGCTATTTTGTTATATTTGTTGTTGGTAATATTTAATTCACATCAAAAATAGCCTGCCATGAAATGGATTTTGTTGATTACCCTTTTATCCGGATTTACCCTGACCTACGCTAAGGAGCTGGACGGGGCCTGGGCGATGCAAACGTCGGATGGAGAGAGCGTCACCATGATTATAAATGAAGATTACCTTGTTGTGGCGCTTTATGACCTGCCCGGCAAGAAGTTCGGATATACGGAAGGGGGAAGCTACACCTTGAAAGACAATGTTTTGTCCTACCTGTGCGAATTCAATTCCGAAGACGCATCTACGGTGGGAAAAAAGACTTCCTGGCAGGTTGTGCAGAGTGGGAATTCACTTACTCTTTCCGGAGAAAGGGGGACTTTTAAGTTCAGCAGGATCGACCGTGCAGCCGATCACGCCATGGCGGGGACCTGGCATATTACGGAACGGGCTCAGGACGGGAAAGGCGAATTGATAAAGATACACCAGACCGGTACCCGCAAGACATTGAAAATCCTTTCCGGCACCAGGTTCCAGTGGGTTGCAATAGATCCCGGAGCCAAAGGTTTTTATGGGACGGGCGGCGGAACTTATACCGCGAAAGATGGTAAGTATACCGAAAATATAGAATTTTTCTCGCGTGACAACAGCCGGGTAGGGGCTTCACTCAGTTTCGGCTGGAAGCTCGACGATGGCCGGTGGGACCATTCCGGGAAAAGCAGCAAGGGAGATCCTATCCATGAAGTGTGGGAAAAGGTAACTTTGCGGTAAATCAGTTTGTAATGTCGCGACTCCCTTTTTATTCCTATCTTTTTGCAGACGAAGTTTTGTTTAAGCTTCCTGCCGACGTACGGCAGCCGGAAAAACAGCCATCTCCGGAAGGTCCGTCGGATGTACCGGTACCTCCCGTTGCCGCACCGGTGGCTGCCGTGCCGGTAGCTTCGCCGGCTTCTCCTTTCGCGGCCTTAAAAACCAGGGTGCTGATATTGGTCAATACCTACGGGAAGGGGATCAAGCCGGAAGAGCGGGAGTTCCTGGCGAAAGTATTGAAGGCAGTACAATATGATTTCGAAAAAGTGGATTTGCTCGAGCTCGACAGGGTGGGACTGACCGACGCGTCGGAGCTTCTTGATGGCGGAGTAGCGGACTATGTAATGCTTTTTGGCATTAAGCCTGAGTCGGTAAATCTGGATATTGACCTGGAATTATATATTCCCCAAAATGTAAAGGGAACGTGGTTCCTTTTATCGAACAGCCTGCTGCGCATCGAGATGGAAGAGTCTAAAAGACGTGAGCTGTGGCAGGCTTTAAAGAAAATGTTCCTGGGTGGGCGCTGACCTGTCAGTGTATTACCGGGAAACTACCTGCTAACTTTGGAAAATATGCTTACGAGTAAAAATATTAAGCTCATTCCCTGCGACGATGCGATTTTTGATGCAATCAAAATGGGCGACGATGTGCTGGCCCAGGTGATAGGGGCGAATGTGCCAAAAAAATGGACTGAATTCAGGGATGCCTTTACACCGGCATACCGGCGCTGGAAAGAGCACCCACCTCTCAGGGATTGGTGGGTCCATCTAATCGTTCATTTGTCTGATAACCAGTTGATCGGGTCCTGCGGGTATAAAGGAGAGCCGGATGTCAACGGTACGGTCGAGATAGGGTACGAGATTAAAAGTTCTTACCGGAACCAGGGCTTCGGGAAAGAAGTGGCGCGGATACTTACCGAAAATGCCCTCCACAGTCGTATAGTGAAGCGTATTATTGCTCACACGCTGCCATTCGAGAGCCCGTCGACTTCGGTCCTTAAAAGCATTGGCTTTGCGATGGTAGAGGAGGTAACGGACGATGCCGAGGGCCTCGTCTGGAAATGGGAGTATACCGGCGAAAAAGGTAAAAAGCACGAATAGGAGCTCCTCGTGTTTTTTTGTTCAAGAAAATACCTATAAATTGCTATTTGATGATCGGAAAACATTCGTAATAGCAAGAACAAATTATTTATATGCCTAATCCAAACGTTGACCTTCCCTGGTTAAAGAGCTACCCTAAGGGAGTTCCTGCCGAGATTAACCCTGACGCCTATCCTTCGCTTATTGAATTGTTTGAGGAGTCTGTTAAAAAATTTTCGGGGCAGGTAGCTTACTCGAACATGGGCAAAAAGATGACTTTTGCCGAGCTTGACACCTATTCAAGGAATTTTGCGGCATATCTGCAGGTATCCGGCCTTAAAAAAGGGGACAGGATTGCGCTCCAGTCACCCAATGTCCTGCAATTTCCGGTGGCGCTTTTCGGGGCAATCAGGGCAGGGCTCGTAGTGGTAAATACAAATCCTCTGTATACACCGCGGGAGATGCTGCATCAGTTCAAGGATTCGGGTGCTAAAGCGATTTTTATCCTGGCCAATTTTGCTGCGAACCTTGAAAGTATACTTCCTCAAACCGATATCGAACATGTAATCATTTCGAAAATGGGCGATATGCTGGGGGCTTTAAAGGGAACCATTGTCAATTTTGTAGTAAAGAATATCAGGAAGATGGTTCCCGAATACCATATTCCCGGTGCTGTGCCTTTTAATGAGGCCCTTAAAATCGGAGGTGGGGCAACCTACCATCGCCCCGATGTAAAAGGTACAGATGTCGCTTTTATCCAGTATACCGGCGGTACTACCGGGATTTCGAAAGGCGCTATGCTATCGCACAGGAATATGGTGGCCAACGTAGAAGGTATAGATGTGTGGTTCCGCTCAAAAATAAAGAACCTGGAGAAAGAAAGCCCGATGACTGTCGTTGCCGCCCTGCCGTTGTATCACGTTTTCGCGCTGACGGTAAACGCATTGTCATGCCTGAAATGGGGAGCCCACAACCTGCTTATTACGAATCCGCGGGATTTGCCGGGTTTTATAAAGGAACTGAAAAAACATAAAGTCGAGATTTTCCCCGGGCTCAATACCTTGTTTAACGGATTAATGAACCAGCCTGATTTTAAGGATATTGATTTCAGCAGGCTGAAGATCAGTATAGCGGGGGGGATGGCGCTTCAGAAAGTGATAGGTGAGAAATGGGAAAAGCTGACCGGTTGCCCGCTTGTGGAAGGATACGGGCTTTCTGAAACATCGCCCGTGCTGTCGGTAAGCCCGCTTGACGGCCGGCACAGACAGGGGACCATCGGTGTGCCGTTTCCGAGCACGGAGATGCGGATCAGGAGTGAAGATGAAAAGTGGGCGCCCATCGGCGAGCGCGGAGAAATTTGTGCCAAAGGACCGCAGATCATGCTGGGCTATTACAACCGTCCCGATGAAACCGCCAAGGTGATTTTCGAGGATGAAGACGGAAGATGGTTCCGGACAGGCGATATCGGGGTGCAGGAGGAAGGAGGATTTTTCCGGATTGTCGACCGGAAAAAGGACATGATCCTGGTGTCGGGCTTTAATGTATACCCCAATGAAGTTGAGGAGGTGGTCTCGGCTATGGAAGGGGTGCTCGAAGTCGCCTGCATAGGTGTGCCGGATGAAAAAACAACCGAGGCAGTCAAGCTGTTTGTAGTTAAAAAAGATCCCGAACTGACCGCTGAAAAGGTAAAAGCATATTGCAAACAAAATCTTACGGCCTATAAATGTCCCAAGCAGGTCGAGTTCCGGGATGAGCTTCCTAAAAGCAATGTAGGCAAGATTCTCCGCAAAAACCTGAGAGACGAGGGGCTGGCGGGAAGGTAGGTATACGCAGGCAGAGCAGTAATACATCCGTTCCGAAGTCGCATCCGGAACGGATTTTTTGTATATTGTACTCCCTTTCGGAATGGGGGTGTCTGGACTCTGCGGTAAAATTATTTGTCTTTTTAGATACCCTCATATTACTTTTACTTAAAATGGAGTTATATGACAACGTTTCGTAAAAACCTCGTATTAGTTCACGGTCACGGAGTAGATGAGTCGATCTGGGATTCGATAGCGCCATTGCTGAGTGAAACTTATACGGTTATCCGCCCGAACCTGTCGCTTCTGACAAACTGCAATACTATAGAAGCTTATGCGGAGGAGCTGTATGGGTTTTTAACGAATGCCGGTATCACGAAATGTACCGTTATCGGCCATTCGATGGGAGGCTATATCGGCCTGGCACTGGCCGAGAAATACCCCGGTATGATCGAGGGCTTCGGCCTGTTTCATTCCCTGGCCTATGCAGACGACGATGTAAAAAAAGAGCAGCGGAACAAGATGATTACCCTGCTGCGAGAGAAAGGCGCCTCTGATTTTATACGCCTGACCGGCGCCAATATGTTTGGAAAGCGGTACCGGAAGTATCGTGCCGAAAAAGTAAGACAGCACGTCAGCCATTTTTCGGAGCTGCCTGCCGAAGCGCTTGCTGTGGGTGTAGAGGCTATCCGCGACCGACCCGACCGTACCGAAGTCCTGAAGAAGCTGAAGGTGCCGCTTCTGCTGATAGTCGGGATGGAAGATGTTTTGATGCCGTTTGAGAAAGTAATCGAAATGGCTACCTATCCTAAAATTGCCTATCCCTTTATTCTCTCCGATTCCGGGCATATGGGTATGGTGGAAAGGACAGATACTACCGTGAAAATTCTGAGATGGTACCTGGAGAAAATATACCAGGGAAGCTAGTGGTAACGGCGGCCGGCATTTTCACCGTATCAGCTCCTCAAATAATAGTCAAATGTCTCTCTCTCAGATTTTTTTTCAAAAATACCGGGCTTATGGCCTGTTGCTGGTTCTTTTAGCTCTTTTATCAGGCTGCCGTGAAAATCCGGATCCTCTTCCCCGTGAAGACCAGTACCTGGTGGAGGCGACGGCTGTGGGGGAAATTTCCCGCGAGCAGATCGTAACGGCAGCCAACAGCCTTGTTCCTGGTCTTGGGAATGTCGCTAAAACAGGCGTGAAGCTCTACCGGGTCACCTACAAAACAAAAAATGTCGACGGAACAGACATCATGGCTTCAGGTGCGATTATCCTCCCTGTAGGCGACCAGGAGTACCCGATGCTGAGTGTTCAGCATGGAACTATCTGGGATGATGCATCCGCTCCTTCCAATTTTTCTGCCGGTACCGAAGTGACCGAGTTCGGCGGCATTTTTGCTTCGCTGGGATATATCGCTGTTTTCCCGGATTATATCGGCTACGGAGCCTCGAAGCATTTGCCTCATCCCTACGAGCATCGTGAGAGCCTTGCTACAGCCTGCCTGGATATGCTGCGGGCCGCGAAGGAGTTTGTCGCTAAATCAAACGGATATAAATGGAATAACAAATTGTATATATCCGGGTTCTCCGAAGGCGGGTATGCCACTTTAAGCCTGCAGAAGAAGCTGGAGGAGACAGCCGGCGGAGAGTTCGATCTGAGGGCTTCTACCTGTGGCGCGGGAGCCTATAACAAAACGGCATTCATGAAGCACCTGGTAAACAGCCCGACACATGGTATAGCGTCGTATAACCGGTCTTATCTCTGGGTTATCCTGAGCTATAACCGGATCTATAACCTGAACTACCCGGTATCGCATTTTTTTAAGGAACCTTTTGCTTCGGAGATTGAAAAAAAGCAGTATCTGGCCGATTTAAAAGGAAGCTTTAACGGCATGCTGAAGGATGAATTCATAAAAGGAGTAAATGACGGGAATGAGAAAAAGTTTATAGAGGCAATTGCCGATAACGACCTGCTCGACTGGAAGCCGGTAACACCTACTCAACTCTATCACGGAACAGCCGACGAGCTGGTTTTTTACTTTAATTCTGAGACGGCCTACCAGGCTATGAAAGCCAAAGGCGCTACACAGGTAGAGCTAAAAACACTTGAGGGTAAGACTCATTCTACGGCCGTAATAGACTACCTCGTTGGAACTTATTCTTTTTTTAGTTTTAAACCTTGACGTGCAGGAGAGATTTGCCCTTATATTTGTCTTGGTTAAATTATATTTGAATAGATGCCCCTATTACTTGATCTCATAGGAAATACCCCTTTGGTAGAGCTGACCAGGCTCAGTCCCAATCCTGAAGTAAAGCTTCTGGCAAAGCTGGAGGGCGATAATCCCGGCGGTAGCGTCAAAGACCGCACCGCCTATTTTATGGTGAAGGGTGCTATCGAGCGGGGGGACCTGAAGCCGGGAATGAAGCTTATAGAAGCTACCAGCGGGAATACAGGCATAGCGCTGGCAATGATAGCGAGGCTTTTCGATATTGAAATGGAGCTGGTAATGCCCGCTACATCCACGCGGGAACGGGTCCTGACCATGGAAGCTTACGGGGCTAAAGTCACCCTGGAGGAGTCGATGGAGGCAGCCAGGGATTCTGCCCTGGAAAAGGCTGCAAAAGGAGGCTATTTAATACTCAACCAGTTTGCCAACCCCGATAACTGGCGTGCCCACTACGAAACGACCGGTCCCGAGATCTGGCGGGACACAGGTGGGGGGATCACGCATTTCGTATCGTCTATGGGGACTACCGGTACCATTATGGGCTGCTCCAGGTTTTTGAAAGAGCAAAACCCGGGCGTCAGGATTGTAGGTTGTCAGCCAAAAGACGGAGCCAGCATACCCGGCATAAGGAAGTGGCCTGTCGAATACCTGCCTGCTATTTTCGAGAGGGAACGCGTCGATGAGGTAGTGGAGGTTTCCGAGAATGACGCTGTTTCGACTACGCGCATGCTTGCAAAACAGGAAGGTATATTTGCCGGTATGAGCAGCGGCGGAGCCGCTTTTGCCGCTATCGATGTCGCCAAACGAATAGAAAGAGGTACTGTGGTCTTCGTGGTATGCGACCGGGGTGACAGGTACCTGTCGGGCAACCTGTTCGGCTAGGAAAAGGCTGTTGGTACATTAAAACATCAGGGCCGGCGGGCTGCCCTGATGTTGTCCAGGATGAGCTTTCCGCCCCTGGAAATGATCCTTTCTGCGAGAGCAAGCCCGAGAGGCGCGGCTTCTTCCTTCCGGAAAGCGGCCGTCATGCTATCGGAGATAAATTCAGTGCCGTCAAGGCTTATAACCCCGCCGGAAATTTCGAGCTTGTCGTGCCGGAGCGAGGCCAGTGCAAAGACCGGTACGCTGCATCCGCCCTGCATAGTCTTAAGAAAAGCACGTTCGGCAAGCAGGCAGGTTTCAGTATTTTCGTCGTTTACCAGTTTTTTGATCGTCTCTTTTTTGTCGCTGTCCAGTGAAACGGAGCACTCTACGGCAATGCTGCCCTGGCCTACGGCAGGGATAAATAATGTTTCCGGGATCTTTTCGGTGATCAGGGCATCGTATCCCATCCGGTGAACGCCCGCGTACGCCAGCAGTAACGCGTCGCAATCGCCGTCTTCCATTTTCCGGAGGCGCGTCTGAAGATTGCCTCTCATGTTGGTCACATTAAGATGCGGGAAATAATGTCTCAGAAATGCCACTCTCCTGACCGAAGAAGTCCCGATCGTAAAAGCGGTATCGCTATCCAGCTTTTTGGCAGGGTCGGCGCTCAGCAGCACGTCGTTTACAATTTCTCTTGTGGTAAAGCCCAGAAGCTCCAGGTCGGGATCGAGGGTAGACTGGACGTCTTTGGCGCTATGTACCGCTATGTCGATCTCACCAGAGCGCAGCTGCTGTTCCAGCTCTTCGGTGAACAGCCCTTTGCCGCCGATGCTTGACAACGAACGATCGAGGATCTTGTCTCCTGTGGTTTCAATAATGACATTTTCGGCAGTCAGGCCGCCTTTTTCCAGCAGCGATTTAATATGATCGGCCTGCCATAAAGCAAGGCGGCTGCCGCGTGTACCAATCCTGATATGCATAATTACTTACTGTAAGCCGGGCGGTTATACTCCTACGGTATCGCCCTCATCCAATACGATCCTTTCTTCTATATAATTGATAATCTCGGTCGCTACATCTATTCCCGAAACCTCTTCAATACCCTGCAGCCCCGGTGAAGAATTGACTTCTATCACCAGCGGTCCCCGCCGGGACTGGAGGAGGTCAACTCCCGCGACTCGCACCCCGAGCGCTTTTGCTGCAGCGAGAGCGGCCTGCTCCTCCTGCTCCGAAAGTATGACAGGCTGTCCTTTTCCGCCCCTGTGAAGGTTGGATCTGAAATCGGCTTCGAGGCCCTGCCTTCTGATGGCAGCAATCACCCTGTTGCCTACGACAAAGGCACGAATATCGGCACTTTCCGCTTCAGAAATGTACTCCTGGAGAAGGAAGTTGGCCCGTAGCCCGTAAAAAGCTTCAATTGTAGACTTTGCAGCTTTCCCGGTTTCGGCCAGTACGACCCCGACTCCCTGTGTTCCTTCGAGGGTTTTAATGACAACCGGGGGGGCCTCCGATAAATTTCAGAAGGCTGTCTACCTGTGACGGATCCTTGGCCATTACGGTTTTCGGGATGTCTACTCCCGATTTCGATAGTATCTGGAGGCTTCGCAGCTTATCGCGGCACCTCATAATAGCCTGCGACTTTACCGTGGTAAAAACCTTCATCATTTCGAACTGCCTTACCACGGCACAACCGAACCCGGAAATGGACGTACCGATCCGGGGAATGACGGCGTCGATGTCCCGGACCTGCTCGTTGTTATAGATAAGAGAAGGCTTATCTCCTTCCACTGCCAGGAAACATTTGGAATGGTCGATAACCACACCTTCGTAGCCTCGCTGCTTAATGGCCTCCAGGAGTCTTTTGGTTGAATAGAGTTCTTTGTTTGTTGATAAAATGGCGATTTTCATCTCAGTTTTATTGAAGTCGTTTTGACTGAAAAAATGAAGGTGAAGGGGGCTTAGTCAACTTTGACGTTGTTCCGTGAGACATCTACGAGGAACCGGTTCCTCAGGAAGTTCCTGCCGATCAGGACGGGATAGGACATTTTCTCGCGGTTTGTGAGGGTAAACTTTCCCCTTATCTTCTTATGGTTGACAATGAGCAGCGCTTTGATGGTAAAACGGTGTTCTATAGTTCCGAAAGAGCTTTTTACTTTTTTTTCTTCGAAATCGGAGGTAATAAACGAGCGGCTTTGTCCCGAGTCGTCAGGCTGCAGCCAGAAATGAAGGAATTCCCCGTTTTCGGTCTTTTGTAAGGTGATTCTGGTACAATGCATGGCTGAAGTCCTCGCTCCTGTATCAATTCTCGCCCTTACTTTCAGCCAGTTAAACTCCGGGAAGTCTACGATCTCAGCGGCGCCTATGATCTGGTGTTGTGACACTTTGATGGTTCTGCCGTTAGTCCTGTTTCAGCAATTTTGACAAAGTTAAGGATAGATCGAGGAAAACAATCCTTGCCCGGACATTGCTTTGAATATGATAGTGCGCTTTGGATAATTCTCCGGCTATGGGAGAAAGGTATTTTTTGTCGAACGAACGCGAAAAGTTTTCCAGGAAAGCCCTGTTGGCGTCGGCGGTACGGATCAGATCGTTGGCCCCCGATTTGAGGAGGAGCGTATCCCTGAAGATCCTGAGCGCATATTCAAGCAGGTCTTTCTCTTTTTCACGGGGGAAAGCGTCGAAGCTCTCGGCCAGGCGGACAAGCGCCGATACATTTTTTCGGTAGCAGGCGGTCATCCATTCCCTGAACCAGGTAAGGCGGTCGTCGGCTTGTTCCCGGCTGAGCACAAGTGCTTCCGAGAGGCTGCCTTCGCTCAGGTAAATGATCTCTGAAATCCTGCTCTCGTCGGTCATCCCAAGGTCCTTCCGGAGGTATTCCCTTACTTCGGCGTCCGAAAAAAGCGGTACCCATACCTGTTGTACCCTTGAGATGATAGTAGGAAGCAGACGGTCGGATTGGTCGGAAACCAGCAGGAAAAGTGTCTTTGCCGCTGGTTCTTCCAGTATTTTCAGCAGGGCGTTGGCCGATGAGGAGTTCATAAACTCCGGCTTCCAGATCACCAGGATCTTATAGCCTCCTTCGTAAGATTTCAGCGTCAGCTTTTTCAGGATATTCCTGGCTTCCTCGACCGGGATTATCGCCTGTTTATTGTCTGCCTTGAGAAACTGCAGCCATTGCGTAAGCGTCTGGTAGGGGCTTATTGCGAGAAACTCCCTCCAGTCGGGCAGGAAATGCTCGGATAATTTTCTCTGGTCCTTGCTGTCGGTTTTGGCAAAAGGGAATATCAGGTGGATATCGGGGTGTGCGAGCTTTGCCATCTTGGCGCAGGAAGCGCATACACCGCAGGCATCGTTTTCCTGCCTGTTTTCGCAAAAAACATAGGTAGCAAATGCCAGGGCCAGCGCAAGGCCTCCGCCACCCTGGTGACCGTCAAGCAGCAGGCCGTGGGCTACCTTTTCTCGTTTTACAGATTGTGTGAGCTGGTTTTTTACCTGTTGCAGCCCCGGAATATCGCTGAATAACATATTAGCATCGGATAAACAGACCTACTCCATCCTGTAGAGAGCAGATCTTTTGTGTATTTCTTCGAGCAGGCGTGCGTCGACTTCGGTAAAGACCTGGTTTTTACTTTTGGTGGTCATCTGAGCAACGCTGAGCGCTTTATCGAGCCGGTAGGTACAGCTGCCTTCCGTTTTACCTCCCCATGAAAAAGACGGGATGAACTTTTCCTGGAAGCCGGCCCCGAAAACGTTCACATGTACGCCGGCTACCGTTCCGGTATTGAACATGGTATTGATGCCTGATTTGCTGTAGTCACCCATATAGAGGCCGCAGTTGATCAGGCCCGTGTCTTCGGGTTCGCCCGTAGCATAGCTGAAAAGCTTTACGGAGGAATAGTCGTTTTTGAGATTGGAGTTATTGGTGTTTGCTCCCAGGTTGCACCATTCGCCTACAACTGAGTTTCCGAGATAGCCGTCGTGACCTTTATTGGAATAGCCGAAGAAAATGCTGTTACTGACTTCTCCGCCGACCTTGCAATATGGTCCGACTGAGGTATTCGGCCTGATTTTGGTTCCCTGTGAAAGAATGGCGCCTTCTCCGAGTGCAAAAGGGCCCTGGATCATACATCCTTCCTGGACCAGGGCGTTTTTCCCGATGTAGATCGGTCCGTCGCCGGCGTTCAGGACTGAAGCCCTTATGACGGCCCCTTCTTCAATAAAAATCCGCTCGGGGTGGTAGCAGTTAGTAAAAGGATCGCTGACAGGCTTAAAAGAGGTCCCGGCTGAAATCAGGGCAAGATCGGCGGCGATCTCGTTGCCGTTGAGCTGATTGATATGCCATTTTTTTGAAATCTGCCGAAAATCTTTTTCATATATGCGGTGTGTGAAAGCTTCCGGGTTCTGTCCGGGCTTCCACTCCTGGCTGGTTCTCAAAGCAAGTAGCTGCTCGTCAGCCGAGTAAATGGCTTCGTCGGCGGAAAGGCTGCTGATTGCGGAAACGAGCCCGGCATCAGGTATCACTGAGCCGTTGATATAGAGATTGTCGTCAGCGGTTGTCAATGGGAATTTTTCCCGGAGATAGGCGTCAGCCAGGTAGCTGTAGCTGCCTGCGAGGCTGTATTGCCATTTTTCTTCCAGGGTAAGAATGCCGCACCTGATCAGTGCCATGGGCCGGGTATAAGTAAAAGGGAGCAGGTCGACTTTTACGATAGGATCGTCGAAGAGAATAATGTTGAGCATAAAGAGTTTTTTTCTGCGCTACAAAATAAGGGCGGGCTGCCGGATATCCGGCAGCCCGCCCTTATTTTATTTT
>CAZLTN010000135.1:0-13753 GCA_964562455.1 uncultured Cytophagales bacterium | reverse complement strand
TGAGCGGCGGTTGCTATCTGTATTCAACCAAATTAAAGGACCTGCGCATCGAGCGCAACATTTTTGCCCGGAATTTCCCCTTTGAAATCGGCCATACCAGCAAGATGACTGACAAGTGGAGCAGTTTGCAGCGCATCGACATCAGTCGCAACCTGATTCAGGATGTCAACAAGGTAGAATACCCTATTTACCTGCACACCTGGCTCAAAGACAGCGTCTACTCGACAACCGGTGCCCATGCGATCCTGGCCGATCCGCTATTCGAAAACCCGGAAGCCGGCGATTTCAGGCTGAAAGAAGGATCACCTGCAAAGGACGTTGCGGGCAACTACCTGGGAGCATTTCCAAAAGGATCGGCAAAAGAGAATTTCTGGTGGAAAGAAAATTTCCCGCCGGAGATCGATATCGAAAACTACCTGCCGGGCTATCCCTCGGGGACCGATAAATAAGTCACCAACAGGCTGGTAAGTATCTCATTTCTATATCAAATGCTTAAAAATACCGTTATGCGGACCATACTGACACTGTTATCGCTCCTGCCTGCCGGCTTTGCTTTCGGACAGCAAACTACACCTACCCGCTCTGATGCTGAAATAGGAAGCCAATGGGGTTTTACCCAACCCGATCCTATTGATTTTAACGACCATGAAGGCTACCTACCGATCTTCAACGGGAAGGATCTGAAAGACTGGGACGGCAACCCTAAGTTCTGGCGGGTAGAGCAACAGGCCATCGTGGGAGAATCGACTCCCGAAAACCCGAGCGTCAACAGCTATCTCGTTTACCGGGGGACCAGGGCAAAAGACTTTACCCTGAAATTTGAAATAAAAGTAGAGGGCACTGGCGGAAGCGGCATGCAATACCGGAGCAGGACGGGGCTGCCCTGGCTGGCTCATATTGCGCCCGAGGTAACGGCAAACGTCGGCCCGGTCAACCTGGACTGGATGCTGACCGGGCCGCAGGCAGATTTCTGGCCCAGCGAGCCATGGACCGGGCAATTCTATTCTGAAAACACCCCCATGCGCATCCTGGCCTGGCGCGGGCAGGTTGTCGAAGGCTTTTCGGATAAACGCAAGCGTTTGATGGGGACCATCGCCAACAGCGAAACGCTGGCTAGACTGGTGAAGCACAATGACTGGAACCAATATACGGTGATCGCCCGCGGCGGTGTGTTCATGCACATTGTGAATGGCCAGCTCATGTCGGTCATGATCGATGACGATCCCGGATCGTCCAATAATCAGCCCGGGTATTTCGGGATTGAAATCGAAGCCATTACGAAGGTTTCGATCCGTAATATGTGGTTGAAGAAACTGAACTGAATACCCGGTTTTAACGTAACTCAGTCATGACAGCACTCTTTTTATCCCTGCTGTGGCTCCAGTCCGGCATTGGCTCCAAACAGTTTATAGCCGCTGACGATCAATCGATACGCTACGTGGGAAGATTCGATTTTACGGATCCGGCAAAACCGCGTTTTATGTATTCCGGCTGCGCCGTCAGCGTGGGCTTTACGGGGACATCCATAGCGGTCAGAATGAAGGACGACAGCCTGCGGAACTGGTTTAATGTCTACATAGACGATCAGCTTTTCAAATTTGAATCGGCGGATGCTTCGGGTGTCTACCAGCTCGCCCGGGGCCTTCCCGACACTGCCCACCGCATTACGATTACCCGACGTACAGAATGGCACGGCGGCAATACGACGCTGGAAGGTTTCATTATTGATTCCGGGAAATCGCTGTTTCCCCTGCCGGGCCTTTCAAGAACCATCGAATTTATCGGCAATTCGGTTACTTGCGGCTACGGCAACGAGGGGAAAAGCCGTGAGGAGAACTTTATATATGAAACTGAAAACGGGGACCTGGCTTATAGCGCGCTGGTCGCAAAGGAGCTCCACGCAAACTATGTGGCGGTATGCCGTTCGGGTATCGGGATGTTTCAGTCGTATGATGGAAATAAAGACTTCGTGCAGCCAAAGCTATACGACGAAATCGTTGCGGGAAGCGCGGCAAAATGGAATTATGCCGGAAACCAGCCCGATGTGGTCGTTGTCGAACTCGGCGCGAACGATCTCAATAAAACACTGGACAGCGCTCTTTTCGTCAATGCATACACCGGGTTTGTAAAAAAGATCCGCGCCCAATATCCGGATGCCGATATTATTTGCGCGGCCGGGCCGAACGTCCCGGGCGACACTACATTGACTTTTCAATCCTACGTCAGGGCGGTTGAGGCTCAGCTTGCGCCTGCCGACAAGAAAGTGCACTATTTTAATTTCGGGACCATCGACGCGAATGGCAGTAACTGGCACCCCAACCTCGAAGAACAACGACAAATGGCAGATGTGCTGCTGCCCTTTATTAAAAAGCTGAAAAACTGGTGATGGCAAATACATTCGGAAGCATACTGCTGTCTCTTGCTGCTTTCGTTGCCGCGCTAACCGGCTATTCCCGGCCGATACCGGAACCTGACGTCTGGAAAATATCGGCCGGGGGCGGGATCGTGTGGAATATCGGCAACGACGACCGGCTGCCTCACGGCGACAACATGGAAATGTCGGGCCGCAATGTTTCGGGAATTATCCATTACACAATCGATAAAAACCGCCGGCTCACGCTTGCACGCGATATCATCTTCCCTCAATTACGTACGTATGACCGGACAAACGGCGTGAGCTGGCAGCAATACCGGGCCTACCGCCGGCAAACCTACGGACATGAGATCGAGCCGGTCATCACCGACGGGCAGAAAACGGTTGTGTTCGAAGAGGTTGACTCGGTTAAGATAGACGGGAAACTGGTCATCCATCACACACCCATTCATGATATCAGGCTTACGCGTACGTTGTTCCCGTCTATGAGCGAAAGACTATTTGCAGAACGATGGACGCTGACCAATACCGGTAAAAGCGCCAGGCAACTGAAAGTCGGCAACACCACTTATCATACAACGCTTGAAGGGTATAAGGGCACTTATCACAACCGGGTGTACAGCGACGCCGGGAACGGGATAAACCTGGCTGCAGGCGAATCCTATAGTTTCGGAATCTATTTTGCCGCCGCTATCGGTAACGAGCCCACCGAAGGATTCAGTTACGAAGCGGCCGAACGGGAGCGCGACGGATTTCTTCAAACGATGCGGCAGAACCTCGTCCTTGAAACCGGCAACCCGGTATTGGATAAACTCTTTTATTTCTCAAAAATACGTGCGGCCGAAAGTATCTTCGATTCCAAAATGGGAATTGTCCATTCGCCCGGAGGAGGCAATTACTACCTGGGTGTCTGGGCTAATGACCAGGTTGAATACAGTGGTCCGTTCTTTCCCTTCCTGGGTTATGACAAGGGTATTACCGCTGCCCGGAACGCGTACCGGAAGTTTTTGCAGAATATTCCCGCCGGAAGCGACCCCATTTCCTATTCTTTTGAGATAGAAGGCGACATACGATCGTCGAATAAAGACCGGGGAGATGCGGCCATGATCGCTTACGGCACTTCGTTATACCTGCTTCGCACCGGCGACAGGGAAGCCGCAAAGGAATTGTGGCCACTTATCGAATGGTCGCTCGCCTATTGCCACGGCAAGTTAAATGAACACGGCGTAGTACGGTCGCAAACCGATGAAATGGAGGGAAGGATCGCTACCGGCGATGCCAATCTCGCTACAAGCTCGCTTTATTATGGCGGTCTGAAATACGGGGCAATACTGTCCCGGGAGCTGGGGCACAAAAGCTTATCAAAGCTGTACGGGCAGCGCCGGCGTGACCTGGAAAAGAACATTGAGAGGTATTTCGGGCATAATATCGAAAGCCTCGACACCTACCGGTATTACGAGGGCAGCGAGCGACTCAGGCATTGGATATGCCTGCCTCTCGTTATGGGGATCGACACCCGCGCCGAGGCAACTGCCACGGCGCTGCTCGACAAATTATGGACGGAAAATGGCATTTCAGTGGAACTCAACCCGGATCAGAAAGGTCAGAATGTCTTTTGGGACCGGGGTACGCTTTATATGTTCCGCGGTACATTTAAAGCGGGGTTCTTTGACAAATCCCTCGAAAAACTAATCGCTTTCTCCAGGAAAAGACTTCTGGGCGACCATGTTCCCTATGTCGTCGAAGCCTACCCTGAAAATGACATGAAACATTTGTCGGCGGAAAGCGCCCTTTATTGCCGGATCTTCCTGGAAGGGATGCTGGGATTTGATCAAACCGGCTTTTCTTCTTTTAAAATCGCCCCTCAGCTAAGCCGCCGGCTGCCGAAACTGGCGCTTCGGAATCTTCATCTCGGCCGTTCGATCGTGTCGCTGGAGCTGGAACTCACGGGTGACGACAAAATAAGCGTGAAAATTTACGACGGCGAACAACTGATTGTGAATACTACTGCAAAAAACCACAGTGATATCCCGTTCACGCTAAAATCGTCCGGGTCGGTGAAGTTTTGACAATCCGGGTATACACACCCGAACGTACAACCGGCTGAGTACAGGTGGAAGAAGCAGACCTGTCAAAAGGTGCATAATTTCCTGCCAGTTATTTAGAAATAATCTAATTAAATTTTATTTTGCAGATGATATCGCGCGCAAAATCACAATGTCCTTGAAGGACAGCAAATTAACTCCACCATGCCAAAAGTAACACCTGATCTGTTTGAAGTACTGAACGATCCGAAAGCAGAAGCCGTACTGGCTAAATTATATAAAGCAGCATTGGACCAGGGCTGGACAATGGTTTTTCATTTTTTGCCTAAAGCCTTCAAATTACTGGGCAAAGGAATTGACTGGAAAACCGAAAACGAAAGATTCTACGACGATAAATACATTCCCATCGTTCCGCCGCAAGGTACATTCCTGTACATGCAGGCAAGGGCCCTGAACGCAAAGAATATCCTGGAATTCGGAACCTCATACGGCATATCCAACATTTATCTGGCAAAAGCGGCAAAAGACAATGGAGGAAAAGTGATCACTACCGAATATTTAGCCCACAAAGTCCAGGCTGCAAAAGAGAACCTGGACGAAGCGGGCTTGTCGGAATATGTCGAAATATGGGAGGGCGATGCAAGGGATACCTTGAAAAATCTTGACACTGACCTGGATTTTGTATTATTGGACGGCTGGCCGGACCTGGTATTTCCTGTTTTTAAATTGATAGAGCCTAAGCTGAAAAAGGGAGCGGTTATCGCGATAGACGACGTAGAGGGCTTTAAACCTTCTATGCAGGACTACCTGGATTATGTGCGTAAACCCGGAAATGGTTACATCTCCACAACAATAAAACCCCATAAAGGAATGGAGCTTACCATAAAAGTGAAGTAACGGTAACGCATTTCCGGGATAGCTGCAAATTGATTATTTAGCCACATCAAAAGTATAAGTCCCTACCCTGCGGACAGCCTTGTAAGGTTTTCCGTTATGTTCGCCGGCTTCTTCTGAATAAACCGACGCTTCGGCCTGGTAACGTCCTGCCCAGATCGGGGAGAAAACGACATTCCCCTTGCTGTCGCTCTGGAAACCTTTTTTCCATCCGCTTGGGGAAAACACCTCGACATGTACTTTTTCAGCATGTTCTCCCTTCAACAGTACATCCAGGCTCACCGGCTTGTTGACTTTATAGGATTTCGACGCGTCGGCCCATATCTTCAATTGTCCCTCGTTGAAACCAGCCTGGTTGCCTTTACCCGACTTTCCGATCTTTACCGCTGCAACCGAATTATACTGCAGCCTGGTCGTCCCTCCCAGATCTTTAGCTTCATGGCTTACGGTCAGAAGATAAATACCTTCTTCCTCAGGCGTAAATTCGGCCAGGTAATGATCGGTCCCTGCTGTGGTAGCGAGCTTTGTTTTTTTTCCATCGGGGCTTGTTATAAAAAGCTTGAAATCCGACATATCCGAATACCATTTGCCTGCAGGGTCACGCTGGTTGTCGCCAAATTCGCCCCAGAAAACTTTCACCGTCTGCTTTTCTCCCTTCTGCGCGGGGCCAAAGGTTTCGATCCAGAGCGCGTGGGCAGACAAACTGCCTGCGGCCAGGAAAGACAATATCGATAAGATGCCAAGGATACGTTTCATTATAATACTATTTTAATTTAAGTCTTAATTAAAAATCAGTCTTTTCAAAGGGGCTTTCCGGGAGTCAGGATCCCGGAAAGCCCCTTTGAAAAGAGCAAGCCGATCGCATATCAGTAATCTACTTTTACGATCGAAGTAATGTTACCACCTTCTACCTTCATACCCTGGGTAGCCGTTCCGTTGGCGGTATTGATTTTATAGATATAGTTACCGGCGGCGGTATTGATCCCTATATAACCTGTCGATTTACCTGCATCTCCGGTGTTGTTATTGTAAGGGGCTGAGACCGACACAATTTCGGGAACCCCAGTCACCCAGGTAAAAGTCTGGTTGAATACATCTGCGATGGCTAGCCGTCTCGGAGCGGCGACAGTATGGTTAACATTCCCATACATGACGAGAAGGAATTTCCCATTTCCGAAGTACGTTTGCTGTGCAATTTTGTGGCCTCCGGATTTTTCCTGCACATTGAAGAAATAACTTTGGTCAAATTCTGTAGTGCCCTTTTTTATCCTCACAAAAGCGGAAGGCTTCGTGCTCACCGGCGCCCCGCTGCTGGTGGCAGTAGCGGGAGAGAACCCGTAGACATCACCGTTTTCAACAACCTGGAGGCCGTTGTTAAAATAGGCCCCGATAAAGCTGGTCCTGTTGTCCTTTATTACTTTCTCCAACTGCAGCGGCGGGTATACTTTATTCTTTTTATCGTAATCCGGGTAGGAAAAAACAGCGATCCAGGTACTGTCGCCGTACGCTGTGCCGAATACATCGGGCGCTACTCCTTTGATACTCATGTAGGGTGCGAATACTTTGTCTCCGACCTGGGTAGCCCACGTAAAATGCGCCCGCTCGCCATTACCTGCCAGCTTAACTATGTTGATTTGATTCTCGGCCACAATCTTGGACGAATCGGCATTGATCCGGATAGCCAATGCTGTTTCAGTCCCGCTCCTGGGAACTTTGATCAGCAGCAGATCATCCTTTACGGGTGCAAAAACCTGGACCGTTTCCGTTTGAAAATCAGACCATTTTTCAAGCTTGCCGTTTGCATTAAGTTGATAGGTGGTAACGGCTCCCGGGTTACCCTGACCGTACAGCAGGCTAAAAAACCTGTACTTGTGCTGCACGTAGTAACGATAGCTGCCGTCCTGCTCTATCCCCTGCCCGACCGTGCTCAGAACACCCGCATCGATCTGCTCGGTAGTAAGCAGGTAATCGGCTACTCCCTGTGCACCGCTCGAGGCAGCAACCACATAGGTGGTTTTTCCAAGCGGCTTATATCCTCCGCTCGGACCGTCTGGATCCGGATCGTTTTTGTCGCATGCGCTGAAAACAGCCGCACAACACAATAGTGCTAAGATTCTATTTCTCACTTTTGTTACCATGATCATTATACTTGTTTTTGTTTTAACTGGATTTTTACAAAGTCGGCACTTCGACAAGCTCAGTGACCGGGTCTGGCGATCGTGATCGAAGCCCGGTGGCTGAGCCTGTCAAAGCCCGGCGGCTGAGCCTGTCGAAGCCTATATCTGCCTGCTCCTTAAAAAGTAGCGGAGCTTTATATAGAAGGCCCGGCTGGGTTTCTGAAGGCTGAAATTGTCAAATAGCCTGGCATCAGTCAGGTTTTTGCACTCGAGCGCTATATTGTACCGGCCGTCGGCCAGCGTGTAAACAATGTTGGCGTCATGGGCAAGTTGTTTCGGGATATCGAGTTTGTCGTTCCCCAGGCTGGGCCAGTAGAGGTAGTACGCATGCACATATAACAGGTTATAGCCTATTGCAAGCGTATTGCGGGGTGAACCGACATTCTTAAAGAAAACGGAGGCGTCCGCATTTCCGAACAGGAAAGGCATGTTGGGAATCCTGTCGCGGTAAACCGCGCTCACCACCGTCTGGTTTTCTTCAAATTTGGTATTGTTACGCAGGTTCTGGTACGTCAGGTTAACCCCTGCGGTAAGGAGCTGCTTATAGGAATAGCGTATTTCCCCGTCGAACCCGAGGTTGGTTACATCTGCAAGGTTGGCCATCACCTGCTTGGTCTGGTTGGCATTGAGCCTGGGCAGGATAAAGCCCCTGGCGTCGCGGTACAAGGCATTCGCGTCGAGCGAAAAGCGATGTACGGAGTTGATCTGCGTGCTGTAGCTGATCCCCAGGTTATAGTTCTGGCTGCTCTCGGGATCGAGCTCTATATTGCCTTCCAGGTTCAATAAATCACCGTAAAGCTCCTCTGTTTCGGGAAGGCGGTAACTCTTTTCGTACGAGACCTTGGCCTGGAAGTTCCTCCTGATAAAATAGGTTCCCGCAATCCCGTAGCCATATTTCTCAAAGCTGTTTTTTTGCTGAAGGTACGCTACATCTCCCCAGTTGCCGGAAGGGTTGTAGGAAACACCGTATTTATTACTTTGTGTAAACCGCTTGATAAATAACGATGAGTTCCACCGGTCGCTGAATGAATATTTATAGCTCAGTCCCAGCACGTTTTTCCGGTTGATCCGGGGCTGCTCATATTTCTCGCTGCCCGGGAAAAGCTCGTCTTCCCCTTTTCTGTTGAATGTATTGAATACATTATTGAGGATCACCGAATGCCTCTCGTTGATTTCATAGCTGGCGTTTGCAGTTACCAGCCCGTTGTTGTTCCGGAACCTGTAAAGCGACCTCTCTCTTTCGGCGCCCTGTCCTTCAAACTGTTTGAATTGCTGAAACCAGTTGTACCTCCGGTATACTGTATCGACATTCTGCTCCTGGCCGAGATTGTAATTCCCGGTAACATTTACATGCAGCCCCTTTACGATAAGATCGCGTTTCTGGTACTTAATGCTTGGCATTACGATATTGCCCCGCCTGTACCAGTCGCCGAAAACGCTTACCATCCTGGCCCCCGTCTGTATATCCGCCTTGTTTTGACCCAACGTAATGCCTACAAGCAATTTGTCTGCGTATTTCTTACCCGTCACGCCCACATTGGCAATAAGAGTTTCGTTATGATAAGTGTCGTGAAACCGCCTTAGCCTCTGGTTCCGGTAATATTGACCGGTATTGATATCAGCTACATCCACGGTAATCCAGTAGTTGTTGTCAGAATAGTTCTGAAAGGCATTGAGCTGCAGAGTAAAGCCGTTTTTTGTAGTGATACCGGCATTGACCGCGCTTTTATGGGTATTGAAGGAGCCAAAGGAATAGGAAGCGTCGAGATAGGAATTCTGAGAATTGCTGGTAACGATATTGACCGCTCCGCCCAGCGCATCAGCGCCCAGCCAGATGGGAACTACACCTTTGTATACTTCAATCCGCTCCGCCAGGTTAATCGGGATGTTGTTGAGTTGAAAAGATGACCCGAAGTTATCCATCGGCACCCCGTCGATGAAAAATTTTACCTGGCGCCCGGTAAACCCGTTGAGCGAGAAGCTCATCCGCGAGCCTACTCCCCCGCTTTCCCTTACCCTGACCCCCGATACCCTGTCGAGCGCATTTGAAAGATCGAGGGTCGAGTTGTGAAGCTTTTTGGCATCCACAGCGATCACGTTATAGGCGAGCCTGTTGACTTCTTTCGTTTCCGACCGACCGAACACCGCCACTTCGCCAAGTTCTTTCGCGTCGGGGGCAAGTTTGAAATGGACGGCTTCATTTTTACCGTTCGAAAGTCTGGCTTCCTTTTCCTGCGACGAATACCCCAGGAAGCTGGCGACAAGAGTGTAGTCGCCGGGAGCAACTCCTTTCAGCTCAAATCGCCCGTCGGCATTGGTCAGGACTCCCGTCGAAGTCCCTTTGATCAGCACGCTTGCGCCCGGCAATAGTTCGCCTGAAGCGTTTTTGACCGTTCCCGTAACGGATTGCGCAAAAGAAGATAACTGCACAAAACAGTATACCACGAAAGGCAATATGATCCTGTTACGCAAAATGTAATGATTCTGCATTGTTCTTTAAATAATGTTATAATGTTTGAAGGTGAATACTTCTTCCCCTTATCCGCTCCCGCCGGTTCGCCTGTCTTGAACCCTGTCAGGCCTCCTGCTTAAGCACGATGCAAAGCTAGGTGATTATTTATAATAAGACTAAATAAATATTATAAAAATCAGGATTCCTTTCTTTATCAAAATAAAAAGACCGGAATGTACAATGGTTTGGTTAAAATAAGCGGAAGGCGTTGATCCAGAGCCTTGTATCGTGGCAAGGTTAGACCGTTCAACGCCTGGTCAGGCTTTTACGGGCCTGGTCGTCCGCGGTTGTTCGGGGCGCCCTGCCGGCTTTGTATTCTCCTTTTCCAGTACCTTAAACGGCTTGGCCTGCCGGGAGACTTTGACGTAGGCGAAAGCGCTGGTAGCGGCCAGAAGCACAAAAAGGGCATCTATCAGGAAGATATCCATAGCCCCGTCCTTCCAGGTATTCCACATCCAGAGACCGGTATAAATGCCGTTAGCCACCGGGACCGCCGCACACAGAAGAACGGAAAGCAAAAGCACCTGTTTGTTCATAAGCGGGAGGTTCCTCCAAAGCATCAGGTACACGCCCAGTATCAGCCAACTGTAGAAGTATACGTTGTATATCAGCGACTGGTCAACATGGTCTGCCACCTTCAGCATGATAAAGGTAAACGCCGTAACCGGCAGCATGCTCAGGCACGCAGCCATAAAGAAGTTGGTAGCCCAGAAATTAAAGACGCGTTTATGTTTCGGGACACTGACCTTATCCCTGGCCACCAGCCAGATCATGATGCCCGACAGGATAACGACGCAGCCCATCAGTCCCAGGATAAAGAATACAATCCTCAGGGGAGTCCCGCCGAAATCGCCGAAATGCAGGTGGTAAACCAGGCTTTTTACCCGGTCGATATAGTTAGTGCCGTCGGAGGGAGATTTCTCCTTCAGGATCTTACCGGTGGCAGCTTCCACAAGCACAAATCCGGACCCGGCGAAATTGAGCCTGGGATCAGTCTTTGCTTCCAGCGCGATCTGCATGCCTTTGTCAAGATAATTGAGGATGTGTATCCTTGAAACAGGATTAGAGCCCCATTTCCCCTGCCATTCCTGTACGAATTTATCCAGATCGAATTCCGATATCTCCAAAGGCGAATAGGTATAATCCGCCTTAATACCCCTGTTATATTGCAATTCTTCGTATACTTTATCGGTATTTCCTTCATAGAGAAACTTGCCGAACGGCGCCAGGAGCACGAAATTCACAATCAATATGACGCCTGTCACTGCAAAAACGAGCTGGAACGGGAACCCGATCACACCCAAAGCGGTATGCATATCCGTCCAGACCGTCTTCCACTTGCTCCACGGCCTGAAAATGAAGAAATTCGAAACGATTTTATCCCAATGGAGAAGCAGGCCTGTAATGAGGGCAAACAGGAAAAGAAATGAAACGATCCCCGCCAGCAGGTATCCGAAAGGAGTGCCCAGGTTGACTGGAAGCGGGACCTGGTTGAGCTGCGCCAGGAAATGCAGGCGGTAGAGAAACTCGCCCATATTATAATTTTCAGCGTAGGAACCTGTCTTTTTATCACTGAAGAAATAAGAAAAATAGGCAGAATCACCATCACCGCCCCGCCTCCCGCGGCCTCTGCGCCCGCCCGCCGGCTCTTTTTTGGGCTTGCTGATGGTAGTATCCATCGAAGCGCTCATATTGACGTAGGTCCCGTTGCCCTGCCTGAATACATAGAAGTCTAAATTCCGTCCCCTGAGGTTGTAATGACGCGACAGGGAATCGATAACGAAATTATATTCCGCCTTCGGTTTCAGAGCCACTGTAGAGCTGCCCGTCTGCCAGGCAACTATGTCATCTTTGAAAAAAGAAAATGATCCGGCAAAGAATATGACGTAAAGCAATGCGGCAATGATGATCCCGCTTATTGTGTGCGTGTGGAAGTAGATGTTATACTTTCTGGCATCCATGGTAAAAGGCTTTATTTCAATAAATATGGAAGTGCAAAAAGGCAGGTCAGCAGGATGTAGGTAAGCCACACCTGCCATACATTACGGGCTATGAATGCCCAGAGCAAAAGGAACGCCCAAAGTATATACCCGGAGAAAAAAGCGGTTGCTATGACTTTTTCCCGGGGCAGGAAGGATGCAAGCAAAAGATGAAAGCTCATCATCACTGCGTAGCCGCCTGCAGCTCCCGCGAGTATTTTGCTCAGGCGCAGCCAGGGAGATTTGGTAAGATATTTTTTGTTAGCAGGCATGTGATCAGCTTGTTATGATTTCCAACATCGCAATAAGGCAGTAAAGGAGCAGAATGGATTTCACTCCGAAATAATCGAAAGGGAAGAGCAATACTGCAAGGCTTCCGGCTGTCATCAGCAGGACAGTACCTCCAAACAATCCGCTTCCTATTCCCAGGAGCTTAATACAAAGCAGGGTGGCCGCCGCCATCAGCAAAACCGCCAGTATACGGCTATACCTGGCGTTGCCGGCCAGGTAGGCCAGCACTTTGTTTTTTTGAGGCCAGGAAATTCGTTCGGAAGTATTCATCCAAAGAAGGAACGCACCGAAATACATAAGAGAGACAGTTGTAAACATAAGGATGCAACGAAGAGCTGTTATTCGCTGCAAAGATAGAGGGGAATAATTCGAATATTAAACTTATTTAGACTAATTATTTTTAATAATCTAATCTGTAGGACTCTCTCCTTCTCCGAAGTACCCGCCGTCGGCCCCTGGAGATATCATCTTTACAAAAAGGTTCTCCGCCCCGCCGGTTGTCGGAAATCACATCATTATGGTATTGACGCACAGCCGATGGCTGATTTCCAATGACTCATGGATATTTCGTCACATCATCATGGTATTGACGCTGCAGCGCCCCGAAGCTAAATTTACACCTAAGTATTTTTACATACCATCTGAAAATTATTCAACCACAAAACATCAATATCAATGAGACTATTATCCCGGTATTCCTTTATTACTTTTATCTTCACGGCGCTGCCGCTTTGTCTTCTTTCCCAAAATGTCGGCATAGGGACCAACGACCCGCAGGAGAAGCTGCATATCGTAAACGGCAACCTGCTGATAAGTCCCAATACTTCCGGCTTAGGCCCGACCCACTTTAACCCCCTTCTGAAATTACGCGGCAGACAACCGGTATCCGGCGACATTCAAGGCACCAGTTTTGGCCTGGACTTCGAGCTCAACTCCGATCTGATAGGCTCGATCAGGTCGGTCCATGGCGGCTCTTTAGGGGTTTCTCCTCACTTAAGGATCTCGAGATCCACTCCGGCTGCCGCCGATCTTACGGTTTCCTCTACCGGGAACGTCGGGATCGGCACTTCCTCACCTTCTGCAAAACTGCAGGTATTCAACGGGAATTTCAGGATCAACCATACCAGCGACAATGCCCTGATAGAGCTTCAGCGGGGTGGTGAAGACCGGGGCATCATCCAGCTTTCGGGCGCCGACGGGGAGAATCTCCGCCTGGGCACCTATAGCGGAGGCACCGGCAGCTTCATTGTTCGTACCAACGGCGGAGACCGCCTTACCGTCAATTCAGCAGGAAATGTGGCAATAGGAGGAGCGTCTGCCACCCATCGCCTCAACGTATCGGGCAACGCTAAGCTCGAAGGAAATAACGAATTGCTCCAGCTTAACGGTGCGGGCGATTCAAGGTTCATCCAGTTTTATAAAAACAATACAGCTAAAGCATATATCCAGCTCATCGGCGACCACCTGGCTCTCGGCAATTC
>CAZLTN010000134.1:0-13860 GCA_964562455.1 uncultured Cytophagales bacterium | reverse complement strand
ACAGGACAAATCAGATTTCTTTCTGGTTTGTCCTTTTTTGTTTTGGTGTAAGTTGCTGTCTATCAGATCAGCCGCAGAAGTTGTAGAGATGATTGTATTTTTCCAGGCATGTGGCTTCAACCTGGTATTAGATTATCCCGAAAGGCCCCGGAATGAATTCCGGGGTTACGATATGGCCGACCCTCTGGGTCTGCTCTTTCTATGCAAAATTCACCACTAGGATTAAAATAAGATCCTTCACAAAAAATGGGATTGATCCATTAAGCCTGGATGTTGAAGAATATTGTATTTATACGCCGGGTGATGAGAAAAGCATCCTCATCCATATATTTAGATGATGCCAGATTTCTTCATACTTTCGCAGAAGAAACTTTAACAGCATATGAACAGAAAGAGTTGTCTTCCCCCACCTGCGTTTTAATATTTTTCAGAATCTTCGCAAAGCGCATTCCCGGAGTATCCGCCGGCTGCTACGCTTTAAATAAATGTTAAAATATAGCCCTTTCGGGGGCATGGCAGATAGCTCTGTATGAAAAAATCATATCTATTATTACATCTTGCTGTAATACTCGCCGGGTTTACCGGTATTTTCGGAAAACTCATTTCGCTTAACGAAGGATTGCTTGTCTGGTACCGGGTTTTCTTCTCAGCCGTTTTCCTGTTTCTCATCGTAAACCTGGCGAAGGTAAGCACGAAGATCGCTCTTGAAGAAAAGCTGCATATTGCCCGGACTGGCCTGCTTATTACGGCGCACTGGGTGTTCTTTTACGCGAGCATCAAATATTCCAACATATCGATTGGGGTGGTCTGCTTTGCGCTGACCGGCTTTTTTACGGCAATTTTCAAGCCGCTGATCGACAAAACCGGCTTCAAAGCCACCGAGCTGCTGCTGAGCGGTATCACGCTCCTGGGAATAGCTCTGATCTTTCATTTCGACGCTTCCTATCAGTTGGGGATTATATTGGGCGTTATTTCATCGTCCTTCTCTGCGCTTTATACGATCTTCAACGAGCGGATTGTCAGGAGCTATGACAGCCGACTGATCAACTATTACCAGATGATCGGCGGCACCGTCGGACTGGGTGCATTGCTGCCTGTCTACCTTCATTTTTTTCCGGTAGAAAGCCTTATACCCGGTATGCAGGATGCCTTCTACCTGGTTTTACTGTCCCTGTTCTGTACCGTCGGGCTCTATGTACTGTTTGCAGAAGTGCTCAAGGAGATCCCGGCCTTTACGGCCAATCTAAGCTTTAACCTGGAGCCGGTCTACGCTATTGTGCTGGCATTCCTGTTTTTCGGCGAGGGAAGGGAGGTAAATGCCTCGTTTTATGCCGGGCTGGCGCTGGTTATGGTTTCGGTAGCGTTGCAGACGTTGATTTCGGTGAGGGGGCGGATGGGTGAGAAGGGATAGGAAGAAGGAGAAGACTGATTATATAAATATATTTTATAAAACACCTCCAAAATTGAGGTAAGATCCGGCCTTCTTTTCTCATCCGGAATTTCTATCTTAGCCTGATTAGAAGTACTATATTTGTCACTAACAAAATCAATCGCTATGTCTGATACCAAAAAAGTGCACGAAGGCCGGAATGTAAAGCGTTTTCGGGAAATCATGGGTATAAAGCAGGAAGCTTTTTTGCGACACGAAGTTGCTCATTTTGATTCTGAATTTTATTCAGTGAGTTAGTGCTGAAACTCATCCCCAATTTCAGGTGCGTCATCAGTAATGAAGGGGTGCTTTGCAAGAAATAAAGTCTAAGGTAGGACAAATCCTATGTTGGTGACCGGGCGAGGGGAAGTCGGGAAGGATGAACGAAAGTGAATCTCTGTTTAAGCTGCGTTACCTGTACTTAACGAAATTAGGATTGTCACGTTAAGAGCCCGGAGCATACAGGAATATTTGTGTCAACGCAACAAATACGCCCAGCACCCTGCTCCCGCAGTACAGGAGGCATCCTAACCCGACGTATATCAAATGTGCAGAACGTGATAACCCCAATGCGGTCTATCTTTAGTAGGATAGTAAGCGGTTCGCGAGAACAGCAGAACCCCGCAGTGGGTGTAGGAGAATCCAAGAAGCGAAGGCCGGCAGCCGAAAGGCAAAGGGAATCCATAACCTGCCGGATAGGGCAATACCCTACCTGAAAGGGTGCAGACGTGGATTTGGTGAATGACCCGAAGGTGTCTTAAAAAAGGTTTTGAACGAAAAGTTTTGTTAGATGCAGCCAGAAAGTGCTGTAAACCAACTTCCGGAGCCTATCAACTGGCATGCCATCAATTGGCAGAAAGCCTATCGTATGCTTAAAAACCTGAGAGGACGCATCTTTAGGGCTGCAAAGGAAGGGAACCTGAAAAAGGCCCGCTCTCTTCAAAAGCTGATGCTGCGCAGCTATGCCAATTTGGTCACCAGCATACGCAGGGTAACACAATTAAACAAGGGGAAATCAACCCCGGGGATCGACAACCTTACCATCAGTTCGGCCAACGGCAGGGCCAAACTATTCCAGTGCCTGCAAAAACGCAAGGCCTGGAAAGCAAAGCCTGCAAGACGGATTTACATACGGAAGGAAAATGGAAAGCAGCGACCACTGGGAATCCCTGTGATCAAAGACAGGTGTCTTCAGGCCATGGTCCTTAATGCATTGGAACCCGAATGGGAAAGCCGCTTTGAAGGGTCCAGCTACGGTTTCAGGCCCGGCAGGGGCTGTCACGATGCGATCGCCAGAATATTCAGCCTGGCTAATCCTACGGGAGTAAAACGTTGGGTCATCGATGCGGATATCAAAGGAGCCTTCGACAACATCAACCATTCCCATTTGCTGAAGGCAGTCGGAAACTTTCCGGGAAAATACCTGATAGAACAATGGCTGAAAGCCGGCTACATCGAAGGGGAGCTATTCCAAAAGACCCAGCAGGGTACCCCGCAAGGGGGCGTGATCTCTCCCTTGCTGGCCAATATCGCCCTGCATGGTATGGAAGAGTTATTAGGGATAGCCTACGGCAAAAGCCATGGTAGAAAAGAATATACGGTCGTCCGGTACGCGGATGACTTTGTCGTCTTTTGCATGAGCGAAGCCAAGGCGACCCAGGCCCTGGAAAGGATAAAGAAATGGTTGGCAGAAAGAGGGCTTGAGCTGTCAGAGGAAAAGACCCGTATTGCCCACATCACCCAAGGATTTGACTTCCTTGGCTTCAATATCAGGCAATACCCCTCCAAGGTGAAAAGGCTAAAAAGCATTTTGCTCATACGGCCCAGTAAAAAGTCACAGCAAAAAATCCGTGACAAGATAAAAGCCGTATGGCTGGCCAACAAAACTACCCCGGTAGACCAGTTGGTCAGCATGCTCAATCCGATTATCAGGGGATGGACGAATTACTTCCGGATTGGAGTAGCCAAAAAGATATTCGCAGCCCTGGACAAGTGGATGTATCACCGGGCATGGCGTCATGCCAAAAGGAAACACCCTGGCAAAAGCGCCACATGGCGGGTAAGAAGATACTGGGGCAAGATCAACCTTGACAGGAATGACAATTGGGTTTTCGGAGAGAAACGAACAGGAGAATACATACTCAAATTCCAATGGACAAAAATCCAAAGGCATATCATCGTAAAGACAACCTCTTCGCCGGATGATCCATCCTTAAAAGAATATTGGCAGAAACGCAGCCAAAGACAAAGAGCAGATCTTGTGCCGAGCAAACAAAAAATGGCCGGCAAGCAACACTTCGTCTGCCCGGTATGCAACCAAAGCCTATTGAATGGCGAAGAGCTGCACACCCACCATATTATCCCGGTTCAAGCCGGTGGGCAAGACAAGTATAGCAACCTGCTACTAGTACATGAGGACTGCCACAACCAAATACATTCCAGTGTTTACCGAACAAAAGCCATCAAAAAGAGCGTTCTTGCAGTTGAGTCATTTGCTTGAGCCGGATGTTATGTAAGTGACAAGTCCGGTTCTTAGGAGGGGAAGGGGCAGCAATGCCCCCTACCTATCCGGCGCCTGGGAGATGGGCGAAGAGTGGAGCCAGAAGCGGGTCTCGTTGCTAGAACAGAAAGAAACCATAGACCGGCAGGTTCTGGAGCAGGTAGCCGCCGTGCTGAAGGTCCCGGTGGAAGCGATTCAGAATTTCGATGAGGATAGGGTGATCAATATTATTTCGAATACGTTTAACGATCAGTCAAACGGATATAATCACTACCCAACTTTTAATGTTAATCCACTTGAAAAATGGCTGGAGTCACTTGAAGAGGTGAAGCGACTTAACTCGGAGCTTCTAAGGGTGAAGGACGAGCAGATCGCTTTCAAAAATGAGCAGATCGCACTGTTGAAGGAAATGGTGAAGAAATAGCTTTCTCAGGCGTGGAGTGGAGTGCTGTGAAGACATAGCCCACTATAAACACCAGTATATCGGACTAAATTAGTAGGGGGCAGTCTTTAGGGCTTATTGGCGGCTATTTTAAGACGCTAAAGAAAAAATATTTGTTTTACATATTGGTCTAAGCAAATATCTTTTGCATATAGCTTATAGTAAATTAATTCTTTTTGACTTTTTCTTGCTTAATTCGAGCATTATGGTTTACATTTACTTCGATTCAAATAAAAAATGCTTGAAACCATATGGCTCTCAGCAACTTTAGAGTAAATCTACTCCATTGACAAAGAAGGATTGTAAACAAAAAAGACCAATCGCAGAGAAGTTCCTAGGCTACTAACGATTGGTCGAACATTAAAACATTTAATGCTAATGCGAGACAAATTTAGTAAATGTCTATCGCAAGTGGGAGCGCTTGACGATGATCCTCGGCTTTTTTTATGACCCTTACAAGGGTAAATGCAACGGCCATCCTGCTTTAGATGATGACCTACATAGCATCTGTCAACAGCGGATGATACTATTACGCTAGCGAAAACCAGTCGCACGCCATTGCCAAAATCGGTGATGGAGTAAGTACATCGTAACAAACCCGTCAGCCTCAAGGACTCCATGCGAAGTATTGAATTTGCCTACTATAACCAAGTTTTTCTTGACAACGGAATTATTGGCCTTTATACATATCTTAAAAGAGACTCAAGCCTTATAGAGGGTGTTCATTTCGCTCTTGAACGCGAGAAGCTCTGGATTAAGTATGATAACCTCTTTGACCTTCTTGAGGCCCTATACTATAAGATGGGCGAGGAGGTTTATGATACGTATACTGCAAAGCAAAAACTTGAAGGAGGGAATCTGTTCTTCAAGCTTAACGAGGAGAAGGGAATAATAGGTGTCCATCCATTTCCTAAAATGAATACCTATGGATTCACCGAGCTATTAACCAATAACGCGCAGGGTGTTACCACCAAGGACTCAAATACCAGAAAATTTGCCCAGATCGAAAAGGACTCACCGGTATTAGCCAGTCAGATCAGATCAGAATTTGACAAGCGGAAAGTAAAGATGCTTAGTAAGATATACTTTAATGAGCCCTATACGAAGCTGACAAGGTTAGACGCGCCCGTCAAGTCTTACTTTGAGGAAGGCCCTAATGCTTGTTACCTTACCGGGCAGAAGAGGAAAAAATTGGTGGATGCACAGAATATATCCCCGTTTTTTTCAGGGCTCTCTAATTTTAACTCTTACTTGAGTCTAACCGACAAGAAAGTCTGCTGGGAGGTGATGTACCTAAGCCGCTTTGCCGCGGCGACCTGCCTGTATAAATACTCGGATAAACGGAGAAATGAACTAAATGTCTATTTTATCCATGCTCATGACCTTATTGACCTTTCGGACATGGTCAGAGAACGGATTGACACAGGGATGCGTATTGATACGGATACGCTTCGGTCGGCGGAACATGAATTTGTGTCCAATTTCAGAACTTCGAACAGCCTTGGAAAAAAAACAGACTTCGTAGGACTGAATGAAGTGCTGTTTCTAATACTCTATTCACTTCGTGATCAGGCTATAAAGCCGTCCGATTGGGATAATCCAGTGCTCAATGAATGGTTCGTTGATGAAGCTGAGGAAGAGATACCACCCGCACTAAATCTCCCGTTGACCATGTTCGCAATTCGGGCAGAATCGTTTGCTTCTACCAAACGGCCCAAGCAGTTCGAACAAATTGATAAGTTTCGATTTATAATTCGAATGATAGGGCATCTGAGAAACGAGGGAGTCAACTGGCGAAATGTGATCCAAAGCCTTAAGCTCTTAAAACCGTCGTTGAGTCAACATCAGAACAAATATGAATTGGAGCGACAGTTCCGGGAGAAAATTCTGGGAAAAATATTGAGGGCTCAAACCATTCTAGCCGATATGGAAGGATTCTTCAATGATTGCTACGGGTATCTGCTGGATGGGCTTCATGACCCGCTGAAGGGTATGGGCTATAAAAACTACACCGACCTACTTCAATTTGTTACGAAATATGAACTTCTTATAAATTCCAAACTCATGACAGACAAAGAGCTACAGGAAAGGGCCGTCAAAATGGGAGCCCAAATCGGTCAGGGAATCCTTTCTTATGGAGAGGCTCCGGACCGGAAAGTCAATGCAAGGCAAGGACGGAAGTACATCATCGCTTTGCGAAAAGCAAATCAATACGAACGATTCCTGGCTGAGCTGTCACGAATCCAATCAAGATTTGCCCTGAACTATAGTAGAGAGTTTATAGATAATATTGACGAAGAACGCTTCCAATGGGCTCGCCAATTCATCATTATTTCAGCCCTCAATCAAATCAATGTAGAGTTAAGTCCCAGGAAACAAGAAAATAACCCTAAATAAGTATGAAACCCAATAGCATCACAATTTCCTACTTGGCGAAAGTTTCATTCGCCAGCCTCAACGGTGGTGATAAAGAGGTAGATAACATTAACACCATCAAAAAAGTAACCCTTGAAAACGGTGACCAGCTTCCTTATATGTCTGCACAGGCTGTTCGCCGGGCACTTCGTGACAAAATCGCAGAATTAGGATGGGCGGTATCGCCGGTAGGAGAAAGCAGTGAAGACAAAGGTGCAGCGAAAACTGCAGGTGATGGCGCTTTGTATATAGACGACGATCTCTTTGGCTTTATGGATGCCGCGAAAACAGGAACGTTCGTACGCACATCTCCCGTACGTGTAGAAGCGTTGCTGGCTTTAAGCAAGTTTCAGGATGACCTCGACTTCGGCACCAATTACATGGCAAAGGATGCAGGAGGGAATCCTAATATTTTTGAGACAGAAATTCATTCTGGTATTTACCGGGGCACTATCCTGATTGAATTAGATCGCGTCGGGCACGAACCCAAAGGTTCCGGTCGAAAGGAATTTTCAATAAAAAATACCGACAAAGCAAATCGGGTTAATGCACTCATCGATGCACTGCAAATGCTTTGGAGTTCGGGGAGGCAATCCCGCTTTCTGGCTGATATTTCACCCAAGTTTTTTGCTGCCGCCTATATGAAGTCAAAGAATCCGGTTTTCCTGGAAGCAATCAAGGTTAAAAAAGACGGAGAGGTAGATGTAGAGGCTTTAAAAAGCGTACAGAATGATTATTCCACGTTTTTAGCAGAATCTATCCTCGCTTCTCAGGGAGGGGTTTTCCCAACTGCGGACGAATCTGTTGTCACGTTGGCAGATGGTTTTTCAAAGATCAAGAAATGGGTAAACTCCTACTATGAGGTATCCGAATAAATTGCTATGTTATACTGTGTCATCGAACTCAAATCGGAGACGGCGTCATTCAGGAACCCCGATTTTCAGAATTTCCATAAAACCTACAGGCTGCCCCCTCCTACAAGCCTGATTGGGTTGGCAGGCGCTGCGCTGGGGTTAAGTCCTAAGGCAGCCCAGGATTTTTTTGAGCAGGAAGTATTCCTAGCCGGGGTAAAGGGATATTCCAAAGGTATAGCCCGCGATCTCTGGAAGTATGATACACTTCCTGGACGAAGCGTAATAACCCGGGAAATATTAGCAAAACTACACTATCGGATCGTTTTCGGGTGTGAATCAACAGAGTTAGTATACAAAATTCAGGAAGCGTTTAAGAATCCAGCATATGCCCTAACTATGGGAACCAGCGACTCGCTGGCAAAAGTTATAGGAACTTCTCTGATTGAGTCGGACACAGTCCATTCGGAATTAGAGAACACCTGGGTAGAAAATGACATTGTCCCTCAAATATTAGCCCAGGCGGTAAAGGGAGGATCATTTTCGCTCGGCGTGAACGATACGGATCCAATGGTATTTAACCTTCCAACCCGATTCAGCTATGAGTCCGATTACGGTGTCCGTCGCGTAGTCTCACGGAAGGTGTTCTCGCTGGTTGGCCCCAAGGTAAGTTTTGTCGACCAATCCTTTAAAGGCATACTAGTCGATGACATTTTCATCCCAACTTTTGAACTATGAGCGATCCCATCCTGCCGCATATCTGGGCTAAATCAACGCCGGTCGATTCCCCCGAGACCTTGGTAGAACATACAGACCGGCTGATTGAGGTGTGGCTCGAATTAAAAAGAAGGTATGAGACGGTATTAGGCTTGGATGAGGATTTTTGGTTTTATAGCTTTGTAGGGATCCTGCTCCATGATGCCGGTAAGCTTACCGAAAACTACCAAGACGATATTAGGCTATATAGAAATCCAACATACAAGAGGAGATATCTTCACATACGCCACGAGTTTATTTCCGGAATGATTTTGATTTCCCTGAGTAAGTTCGGCAATCGGGAAAATAGAGGTAAGTTCAATGAAATTATTTACGCTGTTCTAAGCCATCATAAAACCTTCAACAAGCAACTATTTGAGCGAGATACAGAAGTTGAAAAAAAGTGGCATATCACTCAAGAGAACTTTACTGAGTTCACTAAATATATAAAGAGCCAGCTAATTCAACATGGCTTCGAACAGAGGGTCGCATTTTTTGATAAATTAGATAATATTTATCAAAAAATAATTGGCCTGAGATTATCCGATTTCCGATCTATCCTATTTGGCCTGGATTCAACCTCTGGATTCATTGACAAAGGGCTTCAAAAAGCCGACTATAAAACCCGGGAAACTTACATTCTTCACAAAGCGATACTAACCATATGCGACTGGTCTGCTTCCGCCCATAGGAGGCTAGAGGAGCCATTATCGTACACATTTGAGGATATTGAAGAAAAAGTAAAGAATCGGGTTGGAGACTTGTTTAACGGATTCAGTATTTTTCAAAAAAAAAGCCTTAGCGCTCGCGGGAATATCCTAGCCATTGCGCCGACGGGCAGCGGAAAATCAGAGGCGGCTCTCCTTTGGGGTAGCAACCGGGATAGTCCCTTTTACCGGATTCTTATTCTGCTTCCAACAAGGATAACAGCTAATTCAATCTACAAAAGAGTCGACAGTTATTTTGGAAAGGATCTTGTAAATCAGGACGACTACGCAGCAGTAGTTCACTCATCGGCTAAATTGTTTCGTCAGGAATTGGATGAAAATTTCCAAGAATTCAGTTACCTGAGAGAATCTGCTTTCTTTAAGGCCGTTACGGTAGCTACCGTAGACCAAATGCTTACCCTCGGTTTTAACCTTAGCTGGTGGGAGCTTCGCAGTTTTCACCTCTTCAGAGCTAAAATTATAATTGATGAAGTTCACGCTTACTCCCCTTTTACGCTGGGGCTTCTTATTGCCAGCATTAAATATCTCAGGGAGAACTTTCAGGCAGAATTCTATATAATGACGGCCACGTTGCCCCAATCATTACAAGAACGGTTGATAGACTCGCTTGGAGGAGCCGGAAATGTAACATGCCTTCGGGAGTTGGACCTTCTGATGGCGAGAGGTCGTAACGTATTTAGAATCCTGGATAAGCAATGTACGATTGATTCTTTAAAACCCGAAATAGAAGAACGCCTAAAGGCAGGAAAAAAGATCCTCATCGTTGTAAATACAGTAGATGAAGCAATCAGATTGTACGATGAATATAAGGGCTTCGATCGGGTATGTTACCATTCGCGATATATTGTACGACACCGAAACGAGAAGGAAAAACTGATCGACCAATACGAGAAGGAAAAAGAAAATGAAGGCTTTCTTTTGATCGCCACTCAGGTGGTAGAGGTTTCTCTGGATATTGATTATGATTACCTGTACACGGAAAATGCTCCAATTGACGCGATAATCCAGAGGGCAGGACGAGTGAACCGAAAACGCAACGACCTTAAAGCGACCGAAGTAGTGGTTTTTTACCATCGCCAGGTCAGCAAAAAGATCTATGAGGACCCTGAGAACCCTTTTAATCTGCTGGATCGAACCTTTGATTGTCTCAAGAAAAAAGTCGAATCAAATTCCCGGTTGACAGAGCAGGATCTATTGGAGCTAGTAGAAGAAGTATATGCTGACTGGAAAATTGATCAACACCCAAGCTATCTTGAAGGCCTGACCAAACATGAATCGGTAATATCAGAGTATTGTGCCTATCTGATGGATTTTAACGACACTGATGGCCGGGAAGAGGTGCTTACCAGAGAAGGCTTGGATTCAGTTACCATAATCCCATATCAGTTTAAAGAGCTGCTCCAAAACGCAAAACCCCGGGAAAAACTTAAGTACGAAGTTTCTATCCGAAGAGCGCTGTACAACCGCGTTAAAGCTGTCTGCAAAAAGAACCGCCAAGGCATCTATCTTGACGATGATGGATTTGAATTTATCGACGTTCCCTATTCGTTTAAAAAAGGCCTCTATTTTGAGAAGTCCGATGCGTCTAAATTTGATCTGGACCCTTTAACCGTGAATATCTAACCCCCATGACCACCACCATCCCACTCACAACCATCACTTTCCCCGAAATCACCCTCCGCGTCCGCGATGCCCACAAGCTGCGCGGGTACTTCGGAGAACTTTTCCGGGAGCATTCGCCGTTGCTGCACAACCATTTCGAGGAAACAGGCGATGAGGGGCCCAAATACCGTTACGCCTATCCGTTGGTGCAATATAAAGTGCTGCGTAAAATCCCTACGCTGGTGGGTTTGGGTGAAGGGGCGCAACTGCTGGTCGAACTCTTTCTCCGAATCAGGGAGATTAATATAGAAGGACAGGTCATCCCTGTTTTAAGCAAACATATCGAGCATAGGCAATGTACTATCGGCATTTCGGAAGAGCTGCATACCTATCGGTTCGAAACGCTCTGGCTGGGCCTTAATCAAAAGAATTTCAGGGCTTACCAGCAGGCTGACGATGCCGGGAAAGGCATGATCCTCAGGAATACGGCCGTAGCCAATATTCTCACATTTGTGGAAGCGTTCGGGCTGAAACCGGATAAAGAGATTCCTGGGCAAAAGATCATGCTGAAGCTTTCACAGACAGAACCGGTCAGGACTAAATTCAAAAATGTTGACTTCACCGCTTTTGGAGGAAGTTTTACTACTAATGTCCTGCTACCGGATTACGTCGGATTAGGAAAGCAGGCGGCAAGAGGGTTTGGAACGATAAGGAAAACCGACTGATGAACACGAAAAAGCACTCGGAAATACAAAGCGGACAAGCAAGTATATTTGTAATAGCAGTTCATCCCAATCTTTATGAATAATAAACCATTACTTTTAGAGATCGTCCCGGTCAAGTCAGAAAATGAATACGAAATAATGTTGGACTGGGTAGACTGCTGGTTGGCCATAAACCCGTCGACTGATAGCCAAGAGGGTCGGAAATTACAGCAGGCGCTGAGATATATACAAGCGTACGAAGATATCCATTATCCTGTTCCTTCCTAACGCTAATCAAGTATGCAGCTCCACATCAACACCTACGGCGCGTACGTTCACGTAAAAGACGATATGTTTGAAGTCCGTATACGCGACGAAAATAAGGAGGTACAGAAGAAACACTTTTCGGTACACAAGGTGACGGCAATCTGGCTTTGTACTGGTACGGCGCTCAGTACCGATGCCATTCTGCTGGCGATGACGCACAATGTCGATATCGTCTTTCTTGAAAATAACGGGGACCCTTTCGGCCGGGTGTGGCACAGTAAGCTGGGAAGTACCACCAAGATCAGGAAAGCGCAGCTGGAAGCCAGCATCGGAAAAACGGGGCTGCATTGGATTAAATCCTGGCTTGGACAGAAGCTTGATAACCAGCTTTCTTTCATAAAAGATCTGAAAAAGCACCGTGCGCAGCATTCCGCATATCTTGACGACAAGATCTTGAAAATAGAAGCGCTGGCGGCATCCGTGCAGATGGCAGACGCCGGAACTGTAGCGGAGGTCGCCGACACGTTGCGCGGTCTGGAAGGTACTGCCGGGAGATTGTATTTTGAAACATTGAGCTATGTACTGCCGGAAGGATACCGTTTTGCCGGCAGAAGTATGCGGCCTGCACAGGATACATTCAACGCCTTCCTCAATTATGCCTATGGTGTATTGTACAGCAAAATCGAAAAATCCCTGATTATAGCCGGCATCGATCCGTATCTCGGCTTTATGCACCGCGACGACTACAACCAGCTTAGTATGGTGTATGACTTTATCGAACCCTACCGGATCTACGCAGACGAAGTGGTGTTCCGCCTCTTTTCAGCCAAAAAGGTAAATAAAGCACATATCGACGAACTGATAAACGGTGTGTCGCTCAATAAAGAAGGCAAAGCGCTACTGGTAACCGCGTTCAATGAATTCATGGACGGCCAGCCGATACGCCACGGAGGAAGGAATATGGCACGCAGTACCGTCATCCAGTACGACGCCCATCATTTCGGTAATACATTGATCGGGAAGAAACAATCATCTGATATCTGAAACCTTACTCTCTCATATGCTTGTCTGGGTGTTATACGATATAGAAAATGACCGCAGCCGTACCAGGGCCGCCAAAGCCTGTCTCCAGGCGGGGTTGTACAGGGTTCAGTTTTCCTGCTTTTTGGGAAGGCTCAGTCCTGCTGGGAAGTCATCCCTTTCACTGCAACTGGAGGAGTTGATTGACGAGGAAAAAGACAAAGTATACATTTTTCCCATGAGCCAGGACGAGCTCAGGAATACGGTCCTGCTGGGGCAGGCATTCGACCGAAAGCTCGTAAATGACGAAGTGACCGCTCTATTCCTATAGCCGTATGCAAAGCCTGACGCCCTCTCATATTATCGAATACCTGTTCTGTCCGCGGTTTACGTACTTCGAATATGTTCTCTGTGTTCCACAGCATGAGGACAAAAATTACCTGGTGACACGGGGCCGGCACCTCCACGATGAAAAGCTGGAGCAGAATAAAGATTACCTACGCCGGAGGCTGGGAGTGGTGGAGAAGCGGTTGGATCAGTACCTGACCAATGGCATGATCCGCGGACGTATGGATGAAGTGCTGATCTTACAGGACGGCAGTATGGCGCCGCTCGACTATAAGTTTGCGGAGTACAAAGATCGTGTCTATGATACTTATAAAACGCAGTTGTATTGCTACGCCTGGCTGATAGAAGAAAATTTTCAGAAACCCGTGCGTAAAGGATTTATTGTCTATACAAGGAGCAGGAATAGGGTGGTTGAGGTGGAAGTTAACGATTCAGACAAATCGCGTGTTCAAGATGCGGCATCCGATATTTTTGATATTATTGACCGAAATCGCTACCCGAAAGCGACTAAATACAAAGCCCGCTGTGTATCTTGCACTTATCGGAATGTTTGTATAAAATGATAAGGCTTTCCGGGTGGCAATTTATGGAGAAGGAGTTTGAAACTGAAGATAAGTGGTTTGCTTTCAGGACTATATCGTTCCGGAAACAGGATAGAAATGAAGTTAAAAAGCGTTCTTTGACATATTGTTTTTCCGAAAAAGAGATTTTCTGTAAACAGAGTAATGTCTTCATTTATAATCAATTAAAGGTTAGGACGCCTTTCAGAAGTACAATCCAGAGAAGAAGGATTGAAAC
>CAZLTN010000133.1:0-13922 GCA_964562455.1 uncultured Cytophagales bacterium | reverse complement strand
TGACTCATTCCATCCGGTGGCTGAGCGGAGCCGAAGCCCCGGCAGCAATTTTGTACAAGCCAATGGGTATAAATTTATATCGAAAACCTTATCTTTCTGATAAATGAATCATTTTCTACCATTCGGATACTGCTATGAAAAGCAATCGGGTATTAAAAAATCTGGCTGCCCCGGTTATGGCCGCCCTGCTGGCCGTGACCGGGCTGCGCGCGCAAAGCCCTTCTTTTAACGTAGAGGTGGTGGATAACCAGATAGACATAGGTTATGGCCTGGCGATAGGAGACGTAGACGGCGACCAAAGACCGGATATTCTGATGGCTGATAAGACAGAAATCGTCTGGTACAAAAACCCGGGCGGGAGGGGAAAAAAATGGGAAAGGTATGTCATAGCCCGTAATCTTACCGAGTATGACAATGTATGCATAGCCGCCAGGGACATCGATGGCGATGGGAAAGTAGAGGTGGCGGCAGGCGCCCAATGGAACCTGTCGGAAACGAAAGATCCTTCGAAGTCGGGCGCTGTCTTTTATTTGAAGCGGCCTGCCGATCCGAAGCAGCTATGGAGCCCGGTCCGGCTTCATCATGAAGTGACCATACACCGGATGGCCTGGGGCAGGACCCCCAAAGGGAATTTCCAGTTGCTTGTGCTCCCTTTGCACGGTCAGGGAAATTCGAACGGGGAAGGAGAAGGGGTAAAATGGATAGCATATGATGTGCCTAAAGATGTCGATAAGCAATGGAAATACCAGTTGCTGGATACAAAAATGCACCTGGCCCATAACTTCCAGGTACTGGAGGAAAAAGGAAAGCCGCTCAGGGCGGCAGTAGGCGGCAAGCAGGGCGTACAGGTACTCGAATATGACGGCAGTAAATGGAGCCTGACCGGAAACTGGCTTGTAAAAGGCCATCCTGCAGGAGAGATCCAGGTCGGCAGGCTCGAAGGCGGCGCCAGCTTTACGGCGACGGTGGAACCCATGCACGGCACGCATGTGATGTTGACGGACCGCGATGAGAACAGGGTTACGCTATCGGCCGATTTCATGCAGGGACATGCATTGGGAGTGGGAGATCTCCTCGGACAAGGTTACGACCAGGTAGTGGCCGGATGGCGCAATCCCAATAAAGACAAGGAGGTAGGTTTACGCCTGTTTGTCCGCAGCGGAGGAAAATGGAAAGAATTTGTAGTGGACGACAGTGTAAGAATGGCGTGTGAAGATCTGAAGCTGGCCGATCTTGACGGCGATGGCAAGCTGGATATTATTGCTTCGGGACGCGCTACACTCAATGTTCTGATCTACTGGAATAACAACTAAATCGGCCGGTTTCGATCGTCTTACCCGCTATGGCTCCGGCTCAATGGCCCAACTGGTTATGACGTTGGTCCGGTACAGGCAAAAAAACTATTTAAATTTATCGAAAGAGAGGAACCGTGCGTATTGCAATGATTGTACTAACAGTAACAGTGAAGTCAATTATTTTAGTAACCGCACATGGATATCAAAAATACGCCCCTGTCAATCCTGGACCTGGCTGTAGTTAAGCAAGGCGCAAACGCTGCAGAGGCAATAGGTGATTCGGTCAGGGTAGCGCAGGCCGCCGAAAAATACGGATACAGAAGTATATGGTTTGCGGAGCATCACAACATGCAGCACGTTGCCAGCTCTGCTACTTCCCTGCTGATAGGCCACATTGCAGGGAAAACCAGCTCTATAAAGGTAGGGTCAGGTGGGATCATGCTTCCTAACCATTCTCCGCTGGTGATAGCCGAGCAGTTCGGAACGCTCGAGACCCTGTATCCCGGCAGGATCGAACTGGGTCTCGGGAGGGCGCCGGGTACGGACCAGCTTACCGCCATGGCACTTCGCAGGACGAATATGAATACCGCGTTCTCATTTCCGGGCGATGTGCAGGAGCTTTGGAGCTATTTTAGAAACGACGATCCGGATGTAAAAGTAAGGGCTTTTCCTGGCGAGGGATTGTATATCCCCTTCTACATATTGGGTTCCAGCACCGACAGCGCACACCTGGCTGCGGGATTGGGGCTGCCTTATGCTTTTGCGGCCCATTTTGCGCCGGCTCAGTTAAAGAGCGCCGTGAAGATTTATATCGATGAATTCAAACCTTCGGAACAGCTTTCAAAACCCTATGTGCTGGTCTGCGTCAATGCTTTCGGAGCCGACACCGACAATGAGGCGTACCACCTTTCTACCAGTATGTTCCGGATGTTTATTGGAATGGTGACAAACCGAAGGCAGCCGCTCGCCCCGCCCGTCGCCTCACTGGATCCTTACTGGACGCCGGATATCCGTCACGCTGTGGCGCAGATGACAGCCTGTACCTTCATAGGCGACAGGAAAAGCCTCTCCGACCAGTTTGCGGATTTTCGTGATGAAGTGCCGTTCGATGAGCTGATTATCAGCAGTTACATATATGACCTGGAAGCCAAACTGTATTCTTTGAAACTGGTACGCGATGTATTTGCGTAACAGGCCGATTATCAGCTAAGACCTATTGATAAAGGACGATTTTTTCTTTAAATCGCAAAAAGTAATAATTGTGCGATCTGATCATGGAAAAACTGGCGGCCTATTTTGAGAGCATTCCGTCGAGCCACCGCAGCGCTATCCTGGTAGGAGGGATTACCATCTTCTGGCTGATCGAGAATGCTTTCCCGCTTTTTCGGTTTTCCTACAATAAGTACCGCCACGCCGGGATCAACATATTTTTTACACTTACCACGATCATCGTCAATTTTTTACTGGCCTTCCTGCTTGTAAAAGCCAGCGACTGGGCGGTGGAGAATCGCGTAGGGATACTGCAATGGCTGCCTTCGCTGCCTGTCTGGGCCCGTTTTATTACCGGGTTGCTGCTGCTCGACCTGATCGGCGCATGGCTGATCCACCTGATACAGCATAAAGTTAAATGGATGTGGAAGTTTCACCTCGTACATCACAGCGATACCTATGTGGATACAACTACGGCCAATCGCCATCATCCGGGAGAGAGCCTGTTAAGATTTACCTTTACTGTCCTGGCTGTGGTGATTACAGGTACGCCGATGTGGATTGTTTTTGCCTACCAGTCCCTGTCAGTAGTGCTTTCGCAGTTTAACCACGCCAATATAAGGTTACCGGAGGTTATTGATAAGGTGCTGAGCCTGGTAATCGTAACTCCGAATATGCATCACGTGCACCACCACTATCAACAGCCGTACACGGATACCAACTACGGGAATATTTTCTCTTTCTGGGACCGGATTTTCGGGACTTTTGCGAAGGTTGACCAGGATGATCTCGTTTACGGAGTCGACACACATATGAAACGGGAGGAAAACAGCAGCATCCGGAATCTCCTCAGCATCCCTTTTCAGAAATACCGCAAACCGTCTTCGCGATCCTGAAGAGTCCCGTTAGCGGGAGTGTCCGCCCCGGTAGTCTGTCGGGAGAGATGGTGTAGCGACTGATTTTTTCAAACGTTTGCATGGTTTATTGAAATAATTGGATTTTGTAATGATTGTCCGGCGGGTTATAATTGTATCTTATTAGTCTCCAGGAAAAAGAAACAATAAGATGGCCTCAAGCAATTTGTTGCGGAAACCAATAAAATCTGCCGTATACCAGGATATATCTGCTGTCGAGGCAGGCTGGGAGCATCTCAACTTCAGAGCCCGGAAAATGACCGCCGGGGAAGTATGGGAAGGTGATACCGGCGAATTTGAATATTGCATCGTATTGCTTGGCGGGAATTTCATGGTTGAAAGCGGGGATAGCACCTGGGAAACCCTCAACGGCCGCCGTGATGTATTCAGCGGGATCGGCCACGCGATGTACCTGCCCCGTCGTACCTCCTTCAGGCTGACGGCTCAAAGCAAAGTTACCGATATCGCGGTTTGCTGGGTAGCAACTGGCGAAGATCACCCCGCTTATATGAGGCGCCCGGAGGAAGCCCCTGTAGAAATCAGAGGCGGTGATAACGCGAACCGCCAGATTAACGGCCTGTTGCCGCCCGGATCGGATTGTCACCGGATAGTCTGTGTAGAAGTATATACTCCTTCGGGTAACTGGAGCTCGTTTCCGGCGCATAAGCATGACGAACGCAGGATAGGCGACGATGGAAGCCTGCTGGAAGCCGATCTCGAGGAGATCTACTTTTATAAAATCGACAAGCCGCAGGGATATGCCATCCAGCAGGTGTATACCTCCGACAGGTCCCTGGATGAAGTCATCAGGGTAGCAGACAACGAAGCAGTGCTGGTGCCCGAAGGATATCATCCCGTGGTGGCCGGACATGGCTATCATGTATATTATCTGAATTTTCTGGCTGGAAGCGACCAGTCGCTGGCTAATACTTCCGACCCCGACCACGAATGGATTTACGGTACGTGGAAGGGACAGGATCCGCGGCTGCCGCTCGTTACGGTCGAAATGAACAAACCCGAACTCTGAATGTCAAACGCAGCCTCAACACCGGAATTTTCAACGGACCTGCTTACAATCGGGAGATCTTCAATAGACCTTTATTCGTCGGATATAGGCGCTCCCTTTGAGAAAATATCTGCTTTTAACGCTTTTGTCGGGGGATGTCCGCTCAATATTGCAACCGGCTGCAGCCGTCTAGGCCTGCGGTCGGCTATCCTGACAGGATTGGGAAATGACAAAGTCGGCGACTTCATCCAGCATTTTCTTGAGAAAGAAGGCGTCGGTACCCAATGGGTTCCCCGTATAGAGGGTACCCGTACATCGGCGGTAATCCTGGGTATCGAGCCGCCCGACCGGTTTCCCCTGGTGTACTACCGGGACAATTGCGCGGATATCAATATAGACCTGGATCATATAGAGTCCGTTCCGTTCGAAAAGCTTAAGGCAGTTGTCTTTTCCGGGACGGCATTCAGCAAAGATCCCAGCAGGACTGCGATGCTTTTTGCGTTGGAAAAATGCCGTCGGCATGGCCTTCTCACTATCCTGGATATAGATTTCCGGGCTGATCAATGGCGGGATCCGAGGGCGTTCGGAATTGTGATAAGATCGGTTTTACCGATGTTTTCGGTGGTATTGGGAACAGAGGAAGAGCTTCTGGCTACGTACCTGACCGATAAAAAACAACTTGAAATAAAGCACCAGCAAATATCGGCTCCGGAAGTAAGGGGCGATATCGAATCCGCGATCCGGGGTGTCGTAAGTTCGGGCGTAGCTACACTTATTGTAAAAAGAGGAAAAGCCGGGGCTTCGGTTTTTCAACCGGGTGCCGCTGAAGTTAAGGTACCGGGTTTCCCGGTAGAAGTGGTGAATGTACTCGGAGCGGGAGACGCCTTCTGTGCCGGGCTTTGCTACGGGCTTCTGAACGGGTGGCCCTTGTACAAAAGCGTGCGAATAGCAAATGCGTGCGGGGCAATTATCGTTACCAGGGAAGGGTGTGCAAACTTCATGCCGACTTATGGGGAAGTGAACGGTTTTGTAGAGGAAAGAGGAGGTTTTTGACGGGTATACAATGAATCAAACGAATATGACAGGCGATATGCAGCTTAAGAATTTTATTGACGGGAAATGGACTTCCAGCCATTCAGACGCTTACCAGGATGTGGTCAACCCTGCAAGCCAGGAGGTATTGGCCCGTGTTCCGGAAGGATGCCGGGAAGATGTCGATGCCGCTGTAAGGGCAGCTTCAGAAGGTTTCAGGGAATGGGGCAGAGTGCCTGTGGGACAGCGGATTCAGTACCTGTTCAGGCTGAAGTCCCTGCTGGAAGACAATAAAGAGGAAATTGCGAGGACCATAACACTCGAATCGGGCAAAACGATAGGGGAGGCCAGGGCAGAACTGGTAAGGGCCATAGAAAACGTAGAAAATGCCTGTGGCGCCCCGGCTATGATCCAGGGAGAATTTTCGGAAGATATCGCCCGGGGAATAGACGAATTCATGATCAGGCAGCCTGTAGGAGTGTGCGCATGCATAGCGCCTTTCAACTTTCCGGGAATGATACCGTTCTGGTTCCTTCCCTATGCATTGGCATGCGGAAACGTATTTATCCTCAAGCCTTCGGAGAAAGTTCCGCTAACGATGGCTCTCGTTTTTAAGCTGATGGAAAAACTGGACCTTCCCCCGGGCGTCGTTTCGCTCGTACATGGCGGAAAGGAAACGGTCGATGCAATCCTGACCCATCCGGAAGTAAGAGCGGTGAGCTTTGTAGGGTCATCGCAGGTGGCCGCCTACGTGTACGCCAAAGGAGCCGCGCACGGAAAACGCGTGCAGGCGCAGGGAGGGGCCAAAAACCCGGTGGTGATCTTGCCCGACGCGGACCTGGAGATGACTTCCCAGATCATAGCCGACAGTGTTTACGGATGTGCAGGGCAAAGGTGCCTGGCCGCCAGTAATATTATTACCGTAGGCGATCATAGAAATATTACGGAAAGCCTGCTGGAAGCAGCCCGTGGCCGTGTTACCGGCTTCGGCCTGGACGAGGGAGTGCATATGGGTCCGGTGATTACGCCGGCGAGCAGGCAACGTGTAAGCCGGCTGCTCGACCAGGGAGTAAGTGAAGGCGGCAGGCTTCTTCTCGATGGCAGATCGGTTAGCGTGCCGGGTTATGAGAATGGTAATTTCATAGCGCCGACCATCTTAGAGGATGTACCGGTGGGCGGTCAGATCGCTGAGACAGAGATTTTCGGGCCGGTAATGAGCCTTATCCATCTGAAAAATATTGATGATGCCATTGCCTATATTAACAGCGGAAGGTACGGGAATATGGCTTGTATATTTACCAATAGCGGACAGAGCGCGAGAAGATTCCGGAATGAAGCCGAAGCCGGCAATATCGGGATCAATATCGGCGTTGCCGCACCGGTAGCCCAGTTTCCTTTCTCCGGATGGAAGGAAAGTTTCTACGGAGACCTGCATGGGCAGGGGAAGCATGCAATAGAGTTTTTTACCCAGACCAAGGTGGTGATAGAGCGGTGGCCCAGGGAATGGTCGAGACGGTTTTGACCGGGCTTTAAAGATCAAACACTTAACTTAATGAATTTTCAACATCTTCAATGAAAGTCGGAATAGTAGGCCTGGGACGTGTCGGAAAGATACACCTTGGCAACCTGGTTCAGTATTTTCCGGAAACAGAGGTAGCGATCGTTTCGGATCCTTCAGAAGACACGCACGAATTTGCAAGGAAGCTGGGAGTAAAGAAGGTAGTTCTCTGTGCTGAGGAGGTACTTACAAGCCCGGAAGTAGATGCCGTGGTGATCTGTTCACCCACCCCGTTCCATGTTCCTTATGTTAAACTTGCCGCTCAGAACGGGAAACACATTTTTTGTGAAAAGCCGCTCGATACGGACCTGGCCGCTATTGCCGAGGCCCAGGAGGTTGTCAGGCAACACGGAGTAAAGCTGATGGTAGGTTTCAATCGTCGTTTCGACGATAATTTTGCCAAGGTAAAGTGGCTGATAGAGGCCGGTAAGATCGGTGAGCCGCATGTTCTCCGCATAACCAGCCGTGACCCGGCGCCGCCACCCCTGGAATACCTGCAGAGCTCCGGGGGGATTTTCCTCGATATGACTATCCACGATTTTGATATGGCCCGCTTTATAGTGGGAAGTGAAGTCACGGAAGTATATGTCAAAGGGGCAGCGCTTGTCAATCCCGAAATCGGGAAATTGGGTGACATTGACACGGCAGTCATTGTCCTTTCCTTCGAAAGCGGAACTATCGGGGTGATCGATAACAGCCGGAAGGCTGTTTACGGCTATGACCAAAGGCTCGAGATATTCGGTTCGGAAGGCATGGCCAGGGCTGAAAACCGTACGGAAAATAATGTCATCCTGGCTGGAAAAGAGGGAGTTACGGGGGCGCTTCCGCTGTATTTTTTCCTGGAGCGCTACGAAAATGCCTTCAGGGCCTGTCTTAAGGCATTTATAGACAGTGTGATAAACAACACGCCCGCACCTGTGAATGCCCATGACGGCTTTATGGCGACGGCAATAGGAAAGGCGGCAATGATCTCACTGGTAGAAAAAAGGCCTGTTAAGATAGAGGAAGTATTACCTGCGTCAATGCAGGAAACCCTGGCATATCGCTCCGCATAAACCTGGCCTTATGAAGCAAACCGGATTAGAAACCCTCGATTTTGTTGTTTTCCTATGTTATTTTATCGGTATATCGTGGTACGGATACTGGATTTACAAGCGTAAGTCGGGTACGGAGGTATCGTCTGCTGATTATTTCCTGGCAGAAGGCTCACTGCCTTATTGGGCGATCGGCGCCTCGCTCATTGCTTCCAACATTTCGGCAGAGCACTTCATCGGGATGTCCGGTTCCGGGTTTGCCATCGGCCTGGCCATTTCTTCCTATGAATGGATGGCGGCAGCCACACTCATCATCGTGGCGGTATTTTTTGTCCCTATCTACCTGAAAAACAATATCTATACAATGCCGCAGTTCCTGCGGCAGCGCTATAACCCCGTTGTAGCCACTATAATGGCCATCTTCTGGCTGTTACTCTATATTTTTGTCAATCTCACCTCTATACTCTACCTCGGAGCCCTGGCATTGCAGGTTACCGCGGGAATTGATTTTACAATTGCGATTGCCGGCCTCGCCCTGTTTGCCGTAGTGATTACCATCGGGGGGATGAAGGTTATCGGTTACACCGATGTGGTACAGGTGATCGTGCTGATCGGGGGAGGGTTGGCCACTACCTATCTTGCGCTCGACCTGGTGGCGGATTACTTTGACAAGCCGGGTATCCTGGGCGCTTTTTCGGCGCTGCGATCCGAAGCCGATTCCCATTTTCACATGGTATTGCCCAAAGAGAGCCCCTACTATAAAGACCTTCCCGGGTTGACAGTCATAGTAGGCGCGATGTGGATCAACAATCTCAATTATTGGGGATGCAACCAGTATATCATTCAGCGTACACTCGGTGCAGACCTGAAAACGGCTCGAAAAGGGATATTATTCGCGGCCTTTTTAAAATTGCTGATTCCCGTTATTGTGGTAGTACCCGGCATCGCCGCTTACGTGTTATACCAGAACGGTGTTTTCGGAGGGGAAATGCTGGATGCCCAGGGCGTAGTGAAGCCTGACCATGCCTACCCGGTTTTGCTGAACCTGCTGCCGGCTGGTTTAAAGGGTATGGCATTTGCCGCGCTTACTGCGGCGATAGTCGCTTCATTGGCAGGAAAAGCCAACAGTATTTCCACGATCTTTACACTCGATATCTATAAACTCTATATCAATCCCCGTGCGTCGGAAAAGCACCTTGTCAGGGTTGGAAAAGTCGCTATCTGGATTGCGATGCTCATCGCCGCTCTCATAGCGCCGCAGCTCAGGGTGCTTGAACAGGCCTACCAGTTTATCCAGGAGTATTCGAGCTTCATTACGCCGGGCGTATTTGCTATTTTCTTTTTCGGGATGTTCTGGAAACGGACTACAAGCCTGGCCGCAATAACTGCTGCGCTTCTTACCATCCCGCTTTCGGTAGGCTTCAAGGTCTGGTTCGAAGAAATCCCGTTCCTCGACAGAATGGGATATATATTCCTGATCCTGACGGCCGTGATTATCGGTTTGTCGCTGCTTGATCCGAAAAGCCGTGACAATCCGAATGGCCTTGAGATAGAGCCGGAAATGTTCCGGCCATCGCGTGGCTTCGTTTATGCGTCACTCCTGATATGCGGTATTCTTGCCGCTCTTTATACGATATTCTGGTAAGCTATATCCTATGAGACTTACTACTTCCCAGCTATTCGAAAAATGCTACGGCAGGTATGCAATACCGGCAGTAAATGTGTTTTTCATGGAGGAGGTTATCGGTCTTTTCAGAGCGGCGAGCCGGTGGGAGGCGCCGGTTATAGTCCAGACAACGCCTTTTGCCCGCGATTATGCGGGCTCCGGCATGCTGGTTGCAATGATCGAGGCTGCTGAACGGCGTTTTCCCGGAGTTGTTTTCGCCCTGCATCTCGATCACGGCGATGAGGCTCATATATCCGATGCCCTCGAAAGCAGCGCTTATACTTCTGTCATGATAGACGCTTCGCACGATGCATTTGACAGGAATATTGCCCGTACCCGTGACGTAGTAAGCAAGGCGCATGCCCGGGGAGTCAGCGTGGAAGCTGAGCTGGGGGTTTTGGCAGGCGTTGAAGATAATCTCGAAATAGCAGAAGGCAAGGGCCTCTATACCCGGCCTGACGAAGTAGCCGGGTTCGTCGAAGCCACCGGCTGTGACAGTCTCGCCATAGCAATCGGTACAAGCCATGGCGCTTATAAGTTTTCGGGCGGACAGGGTTTACAGTTTCATATACTCCACGATATACAAAGGCTGCTTCCGGGGTTCCCGCTCGTGCTGCACGGCGGAAGCAATGTGAGTCCTGAAGTAGTCGGCAGGATCAATCAGGCCGGCGGATGCCTGAAGACGGATGCTGCCGGAGTTCCTGATGTCGAGATCAGGAAGGCGATTCCCCTGGGTATAACGAAAATTAATATTGCAACAGATATGAGACTGCTTTGGACGATGGTCAATCGCGAGTTTTTCAGGGACTATCCTGAAGAATTTGCACCTACTACGCCCGGGAAAAAATACATGGATGCCTATGAGCAATACATAGGAAGAAAAATTGAACTCTTCGGGGCAGAGGGGAAGCGCAGTGATTTTACCTGAAAGCAACCGAAACCTGGTACAAAAATATTAGCGACATCGAGCAATGAAAAAGACAAAGAGGCTTACGGTGGCACAAGCCACAATTGAATTTCTGAAGAACCAGTTTGTAGAGCGGGACGGCGTACGGGTTCGTTTTTTCGGAGGATGCTTCGGTATTTTCGGACACGGAAATATTGCGGGGCTGGGACAGGCCCTGCAGCAATACCCTGATTTTACCTATTACCAATGCCGGAATGAGCAGTCGATGGTGCATACTGCTGTAGCTTATGCCAAGGTAAGAAACCGCATGGGCGCATTTGCATGTACAACTTCGATCGGTCCGGGCGCCACCAATATGCTGACCGGCGCGGCGCTGGCGACTATCAACAGGCTGCCCGTCCTGCTTCTGCCGGGAGATATTTTCGCCACCCGTGAGCCTAATCCTGTCCTCCAGCAGTTGGAAAGTGCCTCTACACAGGATATCTCGGTGAATGATTGCTTTAAGCCGGTATCCAAATACTGGGACAGGATCAACAGGCCCGAACAATTGATATATGCGTTGCCGGAGGTGATGAGGGTGCTTACTTCTCCTTCCGAAACCGGGGCTGTTACGCTTTCAATGCCCCAGGACGTACAGACGCACGCATATGATTTTCCGGAGGAGCTCTTCAGTGAGCGTACCTGGACAATACAGCGTTTGAGGCCGGACAGCTCGGTTTTAAGGACCGCTGCAGACTGGATATCGAAAGCAAAGAAGCCGGTTATCATAGCCGGTGGAGGAGTGATCTACAGCGATGCCTGCAGTGCCCTTCACCGGTTTGCTTCCCGGACCGGTATACCGGTAGGGGAGACCTTCGCAGGAAAGGGAGCTACCCGGTACGATGCCGATTATAACCTGGGTGGCCTCGGAGCGACAGGTACGAGGTACGCCATCGAAATTGCCGGCGAGGCGGATGTAGTAATAGGAATAGGGACCAGGTACAGCGATTTTACGACCGCTTCCAAGTCAGTTTTTCAAAACCCGGATGTCAGATTCATCAATATCAACGTAAGCGAGTTTGACGCTTTCAAACATGCTGCCCTTCCCGTAACCGGCGACGCGCGCGCCGTGCTTGAAGAGCTGGATGCAGCTTTGGAAAACTACGGGGTTGAGGCAGGCTACCGGGAAAAGATAAAACGTTATAATAAAGCCTGGGACGAAGAAGTAACCAGGATTTATGAGGAGGGGAATTCGACGAAGCCGCCGATAGACCAGGCTGTGGTAATAGGTGCGCTCAATGAGTTTATGGACGACCGGGATATCATGATCAATGCTTCGGGTAGCGCGCCCGGCGACCTGCATAAATTGTGGCGGGCCACGGATCCCAAGAATTTTCATCTCGAATACGGCTACAGCACCATGGGATATGAGATTGCAGCGGGGCTGGGGGCAAAAATGGCAGCGCCGGACCGGGAAATTTACGTGATTTGCGGAGATGGCGGCTACCTGATGAATAACCATGAGCTGGTGACGGCCGTGCAGGAAGGAATAAAATTTACGGTTTTGCTGCTGAACAACAACGGATTTGCCAGCATCGGCGGGCTTTCGGAGAGTATAGGCGGCGAAAGGTTCGGGACACAGTATCGTTTCAGGGACGAACTTTCAGGGCAGATAGCAGGCAGCCACCTGCCGGTCGATCTCGCCAAAAACGCCGAGAGCCTGGGAGTGGAAGTGATACGGGCTACAGACCGGGCTTCTTTGCAGGATGCGCTGACGCTGGCAAAGAAAAATGAAAGAACTACCGTTATTTATATCGAAACAAACCTGTACCGCACGGTGAAGGGGTACAATGCCTGGTGGGAGGTGCCGGTAGCCGAAGTTTCGGAATCGCAGTCCGTAAGGCAAGCCTACGACACTTACAGGGAAAATAAGAAAACGCAAAAAATCTATCTTTAATGTCCCGCCCTTATACCGGGGCATATACCTGACACCTTAACACCCGTCACCTAACCCCTATTTATTACTATGGAAGTTTCACTAGGCATCGCACCTATCAACTGGACCAACGATGACATGCCTGAGCTGGGCAGCGAAAATACATTCGAGCAGTGCGTCAGCGAAATGGCCCTGGCCGGGTTTGCGGGATGCGAGGTAGGGAATAAGTTCCCCCGGGAAATCCCGGTGCTGCAAAAGGCGCTTGAGCTGAGGATGCTGCAAATCTGTAACCAATGGCATAGTTACGAACTGACAACCAGGTCGTTGTCCGAAAATATCAGCGCTTTTGGCAAAACGTTAAGCTTCCTGAAGGCAATGGGCGCGCCGGTAATAGGTGGTGGCGAAACGGGGAATAGCTGCCAGGGAAAGATCGATGTTCCGGTTATGTCGGGGAAAGGAATGCTGAAAAGTGCCTCAGAGTGGAAATCTTTTGCTTCAGGAATGAATGAGCTGGGCAAGATTTCGTCCGATAACGGGATGAAGCTGGCTTTTCATCACCATATGGGTACATGTGTACAGACCGCGGAAGAGACAGAGCGCTTTTTACATGAAACCAATCCGGATTATGTATTTTTAAACTACGACTGCGGACACTTCTATTTTTCCGGTGAAGATCCTGTCGATTGTCTCAGGCGCTTTATCGGCCGAACAGCCCACGTTCACCTGAAGGATATCAGGCAGAAAGTACTGAAGCAGGTAACCGACGAGTCGATGAGTTTTCTGGATGCCGTCAGGAAAGGAGTGTTCACGGTTCCCGGCGATCCGGAAGGGTGCATCGATTTCCCGGGGATTTTTGACATCCTGCGCGCAGGTATGTACAGGGGGTGGCTCGTAGTGGAGGCAGAGCAGGATCCCGCAGTTGCCAATCCGCTGGAATATGCCATCATGGCCAGGAAGTATATCGAAGGATTGCTGACAGAATAGAGTATAGAAAGCGGAAAAAAGCTTTTTAATTAGAGAGATGAATTTGATGGAGATGGTAATCGGATATTTCTTCAACCTTAAACACTAAAGCCATGGGTATTCTGTCTTGGATTATTTTCGGTCTTATTGCAGGCGCAATCGCAAAATTCCTTCATCCGGGGGATGATCCCGGAGGGTTCCTGGTTACAATTATCATTGGGGTCCTGGGAGCGGTTGTAGGAGGTTTTATAGCTTCCGCACTGGGACTGGGCACGGTAGATGGTTTCAATTTAGGCAGCCTGGGTATTTCTATCCTGGGGGCTATACTCCTCCTGTTTCTTTACAGGAAGATCAGGGGATAGGCTCCCCGCCCCTTTTGGGAAGAAAACTCAGGTCCTCTGAAATTATTGGTTAATTTTGTTT
>CAZLTN010000132.1:0-13948 GCA_964562455.1 uncultured Cytophagales bacterium | reverse complement strand
ACAGGAGAGGCGATCTATTTCATAGAAGACCTTACCGACGATTTCTTCCAGAAAGTATACGGTGAAAGGAATCTATACCTGAGCAGGTAGAGTTCCCAGACAGGCAAAAAGAACCCCGGCATTCTGAAAAAGCGGATGCCGGGGTTCTTTGTCAATAAGCCTTTTCATCAGAATCCGTACTTTATTCCTGTCGACAGAACACCTTTGTAGCCATAACCCAGCTCTGCGTATCCACCAAGCTTTTTCCCGAATTCAAACCCCACTGCCGTAACCTGGTAGGCGAACCGCGACTTATTAAACTCATCTTTTACATAGCTGAAATCATTGTGCTTCTCTTTCCGCTGCTGCCAGGAAATACCTGGGGAAAACCCCGAGTACCATTTTGCCGCAGGCCTCAGTCCCCAGGCAAACCTGTAATCGGCTAGCACAGCCAGGTAATAATCCTCGACTTCTTTATATCGCTCTCTATACATATCCGATAAGTCCAGAATCGGAGCCCCGCCTTTTATCACCTTCTGTCTTTCGCCGGCCAGCATGATACCAAACGAATGTCGCCCAGCCCCGGTATAATGGTAACCGATATGAAATACTCCTGAAGAGTTTATAGTCGTGCTACCTTTTCCGTCGACCTTTTCCTTCCAGCCGCTGTCGGAAGTTTCGAAATTACGTGACGAACCTATTCCGGCCCCCATCTGCAACTGATGATGACGCTGAGCTGCTCCCGGCAAGGCATACAATCCGCCCCAGGTACATATAACCAGATAAATAGTATTGAATTTCATAGCGACGCTTTAAACGATAGGAAAGTTTCTTACCCGTAAGACTCCTTTTCTTCCGATTTGGTTGTAAAACGCCTATATTCTCCCTCAGAATGCCCCTTTGATATTCCACCCTTCCCGGTATACCCTTCGCAGATAGCGCTCCGCATCCGGGTTCCCGGGGAACCGCATTTTCCTGGCATCCCATTTCAGCAACTGACCCGGAACGCGGATGGCCACCGTTCCCAGGAGGATCGCTTCCGTCATAGGTCCCGACTGCGCAAAATGAGATTCTGTATTTTCACCTCCCAGGCAGGCGTCAACAAAATGGTGATAATGGTTGCGGGCTTCGATTTGCTTCAATTCCTGACCGGCAAACTCCTTTTCGGGCAGCAGCACCGGCATCCCGGTATGTGGGATCAGCAAAGCGCCTTTTGTTCCGATCAGCATCGCCGATTCAGCCGGGTAGTTCTCCAGTGAATACAATGCCCTGATTTTTTCCGGCGGGTACATAGCGCCGTCAAACCATTCGACGACCAGCTCTTTTCCGTCAATCATCTTATTCCCCGGAAATACCCATGTAATATGGTCTCCCTGTGGCCAGGTATCCCCGCGGCGGGCCGGCGAATCCTGCCACGATTTCTGCACCTCCGCTATCACCGATTTGGGCGCACCGAGCCCTAGCCCTTTCCAGACCGCGTCAAAAATGTGGCACCCGATATCACCCGACCACCCGGTGCCGAAATCCTGCCATGCCCTCCATTTTACCGGATGATAAATTTCAGGAGAATAGGGCCGCATCGGTGCGGTACCGACCCACAAATCCCAGTTTAGCGAGGCAGGCGGCTCCTGCCCTCCGGCCGGTCTCGGCCCCACCAGCCGATAGGTATCGATCGCACCCGGGCGGTTTGAACAAAGATAGGCGTGCTTCACTTTTCCGATCACCCCCTGCCTGATCCATTCAACGGCGGTCCGGTCACCAGCGCCGCCGGCATGCTGTGTGCCGAGCTGTGTCACTACCCCGGCTTTTACCGCTGCTTCAGTAAGTACCCGTACCTCTGCCACATCGTGACAAAGCGGCTTCTGGCAATATACATGCTTGCCCGCCCGGATGGCCGAATAGGAAACCGCGAAATGATTATGATCCGGAACCGAAACATTGACCGAATCGATATGCTCCGCTTCTTTCTGCAAAAGCTCGCGCCAGTCGGCATAGAGCCGGGCGCCCGGGTACAGGGCTGCTGCTTTCTTCAGGTTATTCTCGTCTACGTCGCACAGTGCTACAATATCTACTTTCCCATGGGAAACAAAATTCCTGAGATCCCCGGCTCCCATACCCCCTACGCCTACCGCTGCATGTCTTAGCCTTTCCCTCTTCACAATACGGGCTTGCCCTGCACGGAGTGCAAACGGTGCTACGAGCGCCGCGGCGGCGCTACTCAATAAAAAATCCCTGCGGGTTACCTGGGGAAGTGCCTTTTTCATGGAGATTGTATTTTTGGGGAAATTGTGGGAAACCACAGTATATTTGGTTATATATATACTAAAGCTGAAGGATTTACGAAACTAACCGAACAGGAAGCGGAATTAATAAAGGCTATCAGGAATTTTAATAAAATCAGGCATAATCCATCGATAGAACCGGAATGGTGGATACGGGAATTATTTGATACGTCTGGTAGCAGATCGTCTGGAATAAAAAAAGCCCCCGTTTCCGGAGGCTTTTTACTATCGTCTTCAGAGACTATTACAGACGGAAGTGCGAGAATGCCTTGTTGGCTTCTGCCATCCTGTGCGTATCGTCTTTTTTCTTCACTGAAGCGCCTTCACCTTTGGAAGCCGCGATGATTTCGGCTGCAAGACGGTCTACCATGGTTTTCTCTCCACGCTTACGTGCATAGTTGATCAACCACTTCATCCCCAGGGCTTGCTTACGCTCGGGACGAACTTCAGTAGGTACCTGGAACGTAGCGCCACCTACCCTGCGGCTTTTCACTTCCACAGACGGAGACACGTTGTTCAGCGCCTTACGCCATATTTCAAGCCCGTTTTCATTGGTTTTCTTTTCCACAACAGCCAGTGAGTCGTAGAATATAGAATATGCCAGGCTCTTTTTACCGTCATACATCAGGTTGTTTACAAACTTGGTAACCTGTACATCACGGAATTTAGGATCTGGTAACAGATATCTTTTTTTTGGTTTTGCCTTTCTCATTGCTGAAAATGATGTTTTGAAATTAGGTTTCGTTTTGGCAACTCTTTCACCCTGATTCCAGGATTACTTCCCTTTATAGAAAATTACTAATTCACTATAATGCCTGAGAGAATTGCTTTTACTTCTTTTTACCCTTTGTTGGTGCTTCAACCTGTCCCGGTTTCGGGCGTTTGGCACCATACTTCGAACGACGTTGTCTGCGACCGTTAACACCGGCAGTATCCAAAGCACCACGTACAATGTGATAACGCACGCCCGGCAAATCTTTTACCCGGCCTCCGCGTACAAGTACGATAGAGTGTTCCTGCAGGTTGTGACCTTCTCCCGGGATGTAGGCGTTCACCTCTTTCTGGTTTGACAGCCTTACACGGGCAACTTTACGCAAAGCCGAATTCGGCTTCTTTGGGGTGGTGGTGTACACCCTTGTGCACACTCCACGACGCTGAGGGCAAGAATCCAGAGCCGGAGACTTGGACTTCCACGTCAGTTTCTCTCTTCCTTTACGGACTAATTGTGAAATAGTAGGCATTTAATTGATTGATTTTTAACAATTTCAAGTAAACTATGAAACTATCGTTATTCATCCCGAAAAAATTCGGACTGCAAAATTAAATAAATATATCTTTTGATCAAAGCCGGAAGGGTAAAAGTTTTGTGGCAACTGCTTGCTGGCTTGATACTTAACCGGAATCGGCTGGTTCTTTAGCTACGGGGGAATATACGTACGGCCTGGTCTGAATAACGTCTGCTTATAATAATTTAACAATTAAAAGAAAAAAATATACAAAAACGCGTTACCTCCCGCCATGCGGGTCAGATTAAATAAAAGTACACGCAACATGCGACCTCCTGGTTTGTTGCTTTTCCATGTTGTCGCATACTATCAAATGATACACAAACTATTCTTTAATGACGATGAGCGCTTTCTTGTCCTCTATCCAATTGCCTATTGAAGGAAGATTTCTACGTAAGCTGACCAAGCGGGAATGGGAAATATTGCTGCTACTCGCAGAAAGCTTTCCTGACACGGAGGCTGCCGACAAATCCTACATTACGCTGAAAAGCTACCACAACTACAAAAACCGGCTCTGTCGAAAGCTTGGTTTCAAGCGGGCAGCTGATCTGGCCGATTTTGCTACAAAGAGGAAAGACCAGATAGAACTGTGGGCTCAATGGCTAATGCCGGATAGATCCAATATTATCCGACTGGATACACAGCAACAGCTTAACATTAACGGAGGTTTCTCGGCAGCGCCTTTTACGAAAAATAAATTAACACCGCAAATTTTTGATACCTCAAATTTTGAGGTATCAAAAATTTGCGGTGTTAACTAGGAGATAATAAGTTCGTAAATGTCATGACACTTTAGAAAGCTGTACAGTTGCGGCGAAGGCCCGGATCGCTGGAAATGTTCCGGGAACAATAATCTTTAAAAATTTTTCATTATGAAAAAAGCAGAAATTGATGAAATAGTTATTGTAACAGGGGGAGTCAGATCCAGATCCTATGGTGCAGGTATGGTGTGCGGAGTTGCCGTTGTGGCGACCGGTGTCGGATTTTTGATAGGAGGCCCTATGGGAATTGCCATGTTAATCACTACTGGATCCGTTTGTAGCGGCGGTATTGCAATCGCATGGAACGACTAAAAAGCAGTTATCATTTTTAATTATTGACAGAAAAAGTATTTAATAATATTTAAATTATTCACATGAAAGCGATAATCGATAGCGAAGAGCTAATAAACTATTCAGGAGGAATTAAATGGAGAGATTTTGCCGGTGGATTCTGTGACGGAATTTCCTTGGGCAGTCTAGCGGTATGGCCAATTGGAGTATCAATAAGGCTTGCAACATTAACAACGGTTGGAAGTCGCGGATGTGCGGCACTAATTCCTTTTACAAATTGGTAAAAGTGCATAGATATTATTATATATTTATTGTATTGAATCATATTTATATAAATTATATTGCACAATGCATATAGTAATAAAAATACTGAGACCTTTGTTATTTATCTGTGTTGCCGCTTCACTATTATTAAAATGGGAAATATTCAGTGTCAGAGCAGAAATAGGAAATCTGATCGACAGGGGCTGTATGGTACTGGCAGCGTTTTTCTTGATATATTATATTTTAATCTATTTTAATGTTATTAAAAACTATGATAGATAGAAAATAAAGAAGGCTCATTTTCAAAATCAGTTATAGTCTAATTGAATTATGTTGTGAAATCTCTATTAAAAAAAGATTTCAAGAGTATAACTTTTGTAATATCATTATCGGTAGGCTTGGTAGCAGGAATAATTTTACTGCTATACCAGCCTTCCGAAAGGCAGTTCTTGGGCTGTCTTCTTACTTTAATTGCATCTTTATTGACAATGATAAGTCTATTTATTTCTCTCGTAAAGCAAAGTAAACATTGATGAATGTAAATATATAACAATCTATTTCGTTTTTATATTTTGTATTTCAGTTACTCTTTTTTATCGAATACCCTCTCGTTGAAAATTTAGCACTAAGCACTAAAAAAAAAATGAAACTATGGCACATCTATATTGTTTTAATCTTATCAGGAGTTTTTTTAACATGGACAACCACGCTGTTTCTTGTTTCAGATTCACTCTATTTCAATAGCCTTTCTTCCCAATTTACTTACGAACAAATCCAGGATTTGCTTGATAAAAGTAAAAAATGGGCTTGGCTGGGTTATGCGATAATTCCCCTGGTCTATCTGATTAAGTGTTCCCTAGTAGCACTATGCCTGGAAATTGGCTTGTTTTTATTTACAAACCGGTTTGTATTCGGCAGGATGTTTAAAGTAGCTCTCCTGGCTGAATTTATATTCTTTATCCCCTCCCTGATCAAGCTCCTCTGGTTTCTTTTTGTAAAGACCGACTATACCCTGCAGGATTTACAGTTCTTTTATCCTTTGGCAGCATTGAATTTCTTTGACCACAATACCCTTGAGCCCTGGCTGATGTACCCGCTCCAGATTTTGAATTTCTTTGAACTGGTTTACTGGATAGTACTGGCCTGGGGCATTACAAGAGAATTTCCCGAACTGGATATGAACAGATCCATGAGCCTGGTGGCTACCGGTTACGGTTCGGGCCTGCTGGTCTGGGTTGCTATTGTCATGTTTGTCTCGCTGACTTACGGGTAGTGATCGATTGTTTAAAGACAATTTTTGAATGATATGAAAAAGGCCCTCAAAGTACTAACCGGAATATTGCTTCTCTTTACGCTGTCTTTTCTAAGCTGGAAAATATACGACAGGCTGGCAGAGAAAAAAGCAATCAGAGAAAAAACTAGTCGCCTACCTGACTTTTTACTAAAAGACTCGCAAAATGGCCAATTGATCGGGAGTAAAGACGTAAAAGACAGGGCGCTCTGGCTGGTCTTTTTTCATTCTTCCTGCGACTACTGCCGGATGGAAGCCGATAATATCCGGAATACTCCCGCGCTCGCAAACCTGGACATCTGGCTGGTATCCTCAGAACCGGCTGATACGCTCATTGCTTTCGGGAAAAGGTCCGGACTTGATACGCTTCATCATGTTAAACTGCTATATGATAACAACCATGAAACTTTCGCCATTTTTAATGTGGCTTCTACACCTTCTTCTTTCCTGTATAACCCGGACAAACATTTGATTAGGCTTTACAAAGGTATTGTTCACCCCGAAACGGTGTGTAACGATGCTGGGATTTACTAGCCTTCCGGAGTACCGTCCGTCACACACACACTTATGACCCATCCAAAAAACTTCAGAAGGACCTTTACCCTTCAGCAGGATTCTTCCGATTGCGGCGTAGCTTGCCTTCGCTCGATCATCAGGTATCACAAAGGAGAAGTATCGTATGAACGCATCAGAGAACTGAGCGGCACTACGTCTCAAGGGACCACGCTGCTGGGCCTCAAGCAGGCGGCTGAAAGCCTCGGCCTGCAGGCGGATGCATTTAACCACGCTTCTATCAAGGATTTGCTGACCTTTGAGGCGCCGGTTATTCTGCACGTACTCATAGACGAAAGCCTGGAACACTATGTAGTGTGGTATGGAAAAGCACCCGGTAAAATTACCGACGGAGAGCTTTTTCTGATTGGAGATCCTGGAAAGGGCCTTTTAACCATATCTGAAAGCGAGCTGTATAATATCTGGAAATCACGAACGCTGCTTGCACTGACGCCAACGCAAAAACTAAATACCAGCCGGGAGAAAAGCAAGGCTCAATTGAGCTGGTTGCTCCGTAACGTCAGAGAGGATATGGGTCTGCTGACAACCTGTGCGATATTGGGGATTGCTATGGCTGCCTTAGGATTATCTATGACCATATTTACCCAAAAGCTTGTAGACGATTTTTTGCCTGAAGCAGACCGGAAAAAGATTTTTGGCGGAATTGGGCTACTTGTGCTCCTTCTGTTTATACGGGCTGGACTGGAGGCACTGCGGACACACTTGCTATTGGAACAATCCAGGCGATTTAACAACCGTATGATTGGTGGATTTATCAGGACGCTGCTACACTTGCCCAAGCGATTTTTTGACAGCCGGAGAACCGGCGATCTGGTGGCAAGGTTGAACGATACAGCCAGGATTCAAAGAGTGGTTAGCCTTGCTGTCGGGACTGCGGTGATCGATCTGCTGGTCATTACCGTTTCTTTAGGGGTAGTCTTTTACTACTCACCGCAAACCGGCAGCATTCTGGTGCTGGCATTGCCGGTTTATACCTTTGTAGTATATCGTTTCCATCAGTCTGCACTCGTCAGGCAACGTAAAATGATGGAAGCTTATGCCCTGAATGAAAGTACATATATTAGTACCGTTCAAGGCATACGCTCTGTTAAGTCATTTAACAAACAGGAAATATTTCTGTCGCTCAATCAAAAGATATACGGCGCGTTTCAGGATAGTATCTTTCATTTAGGCAGCCTGCAAAGAAGGCTTAATTTACATGCTGCCATTGCAGGCGCTGTGCTATTGTCGTCGATTCTGGCTTTTGCCTGCTACCAGGTGCTAAGCCACCAGCTCAAGATAGGGGAACTCCTCGCTTTGGTCGGCTTGAGTGCAACCCTGATCCCGCAGGTTGCTAATTTATGCCTGATGCTGATCCCGGTTAACGAAGCCCGCGTAGCTTTTGACAGGATATATGAATTTGAAGAAATAGGGCAGGAAAACGCGGTGTCGGCAAGTAATGACTCAACACCGGCTCATAGAATAGAAACACTTTCGGTTGACAATATCACATTCCGGTTTCCAGGAAGACGCCCCGTACTCGAAAAGTTCTCCATGCAGGTACACCGGGGAGAAATTGTAGGTCTCGTTGCTGAAAGCGGAACAGGAAAAAGTACTTTAATTCAACTAATAGAAGGCTTTTATCAGCCTGAATCAGGAAAAATATCGATTAATCAATCAATAGACCTTGCTTGTATTACTATTGAGGAAAGAAGACGCCGCATTGCTACCGTCCCACAGGAAATCGAGCTGTTTCCTGGTAGTGTATTGGATAACATCCTGTCATTCAGCCAGTATGACATAGTCGACAAGATCGATCCGGAGGATATAAAATTCCTTGAAAATCCTGCATTTACCCTTTTCTACCAACGCCTGCCACAAGGACTTCATACTCAAGTAGGGCAGGGAGGAGCCAATCTATCCGGCGGCCAGAAGCAATGGATAGGAATTATGCGTGCGTTAATCCGGAAACCAGAACTGCTACTTCTGGATGAAGCTACATCGGCAATGGATGCAACCAGCGAACAACAGTTTATCTCCTTGTTAAAAAAACTAAAAACATCAGCAGGGATCTTATTTGTTTCTCACAGGCTCCACGTACTTCCAAAACTGTGTGACCGGATATATGTAATGGAGGACAATTACCGCATATATGAAGGAAGACATGACGACCTGATACACTCCGATAGTTTATATGGAAAATTCTGGTCAGAAATCAACAATATACCTCTTTCGATTTAACAATTAACCTCTTCTTTAAAATTTTCCCAACATAACATTTTGCACTATACAAACAAATTTTTGAATAGTGAACGTACCCGTCACGCTTTAATTTGGATGCAAATACTACACTTCCTTTATTTGGACTTTAGACAGCTTACTTATTAAATTTTTTTAAAAAACGTTATGTGTGGAATTATTGCTTATCTGGGAAACAGACCGTCTTTCCCCCTAATTATTAAAGGTTTAAAACGGTTGGAATACCGCGGCTACGACAGTTCGGGAGTAGCGGTATTTGAAAATGGCTTATTGAACATTTTCAAGAAAAAGGGAAAAGTGGCCGACCTTGAAGCGGAAGCTTCCGGGGCCGGTCTGACTGCTACAGTCGGGATCGGGCATACACGTTGGGCTACGCACGGGGAGCCAAACGATGTCAATGCACACCCCCATTTCTCGTCCGACAAGAAAATGGCCCTGATCCACAATGGTATTATCGAGAACTACGCCGCTCTTAAACAACGGCTTGAAAAAAAAGGGCATGTATTCCGGAGCGATACCGACTCCGAAGTACTTGTGCACTTTATCGAGGATATCCGGAATGAAACCGGCCAGCCGCTGGAAGAAGCCGTAAGAATTGCCCTCAGGGAAGTTGTCGGCGCATATGCTATTGTCATTTTAAGTCAGGATGCTCCTGACCAGCTCATCGCCGCAAGAAAAGGCAGCCCGCTTGTAATCGGGATAGGCGAAGGTGAATACTTTCTCGCTTCAGACGCCACGCCTATCGTCGAGTACACCAAAAATGTCGTGTACCTCGACGACTACGAAATTGCAGTAGTGAGTGCTCAGGGCCTTAAAATAGTCAACCTCGACAAAACGGAAAAGCTCCCCTACGTACAGAAAGTCGAGCTGGAGCTGGAAGCCATCGAAAAAGGCGGCTATCCTCATTTCATGCTGAAAGAAATCTTCGAACAGCCCCGTTCAATAGCCGACAGTATGCGCGGCCGTGTACAGCCTTCTACAGCGACACTTCAGCTTGGCGGACTTACCGGCTACTTCGATAGGCTGGTGGAAGCCCGGCGCATCATCTTCGTAGGATGCGGTACTTCATGGCATGCCGGACTCGTCGCCGAATACCTTTTCGAAGAACTGGCCCGGGTAAATGTGGAGGTAGAATATGCCTCCGAATTCCGGTACCGGAACCCGGTCATTCACCCCGACGACGTAGTCATTGCGATCTCGCAATCAGGTGAAACCGCCGATACACTGGCCGCAATAGAACTTGCAAAAGAACGGGGTGCTACCATATTCGGGGTGTGCAACGCCGTCGGATCTTCCATTGCACGGGCCACACACGCCGGGGCCTATACACACGCCGGGCCTGAAATAGGGGTAGCCAGCACCAAAGCCTTCACTTCCCAGGTAACGGTGCTCACCTTGATGGCTATCGCTTTGGGAAGGCACAAGGGCACTATAAAAGACGACGTTTTTACCGAACTCCTGGAAGGCCTGTCCGCCCTGCCGGGGCAAATCGGGCAGGTATTGGAAAATGCCGATAAAATCAAAGAGATAGCCTATATCTTTACCTATGCCCGTAATTTCATCTACCTGGGAAGAGGTTTACATTTCCCTGTGGCGCTGGAAGGGGCTCTTAAGCTCAAAGAAATCTCCTATATCCACGCCGAAGGCTACCCGGCAGCGGAAATGAAGCACGGACCGATCGCGCTCATCGACGAAGACATGCCGGTGATATTCATAGCCACCCGCGACAGCTCCTATGAAAAAATCGTGTCGAATATCCAGGAGGTGAAAGCCCGCAAAGGTCGCGTCATCGCCATTGTGACCGAAGGCGACGAATTGATCCCGAAAATGGTGGATTTCGTGATTGAAATACCCGAATCGCATGAGATGATCAGCCCGCTACTTTCCGTCATACCGCTACAGTTGCTGTCGTACTACATCGCCGTGATGAGAGGCCGCGACGTAGACCAGCCGAGAAACCTGGCTAAATCCGTGACCGTAGAGTAGATTCCTGTTTCCTGCAGATTACCGTTCGCTAAAGAATTCATCGTCACAGAGACGTATTCATCGTCATAAAGAGTTCTTTGGCGAACGGGAAATAATCGTATATACGAAATTGATTACATTTGTCCGAATCTAATCTAAATCACAGGAACCGGAAATGAATACCAAGTTAAAAACATTTTTTGCCGTCCTCGCACTGTTCGCCGGGATACAATATTCCTACGCGCAGAAGCTCAAATTGACCCAGGGAGACCTGAAAATGCTCGCCGGGGAAAAATCGCTGAATGTTACCTACCAGTACGGTCCGATGGGTATCGGAAAATTTGAGCGGGAAGAAGATTATGTAGCCAAGAAAGTCGCCGAATATAATGAAAAAGAGGCGGGAAGAGGCGACAAATGGTCCCAATCGTGGGTAAGTGACCGGGAAGAACGCTTTGAACCGCAGTTTGAAGAGCTTTTCAATAAGCACTCGAATGGCATACAGGTCGGGTCAAATCCTTCCGCCACTTATACGCTGGTCATTAAAACAACTTTTACGGAGCCCGGTTTCAACGTATATGTCGCCAGGAAAAATGCCCGGATCGACGGAGAAGCCATTATCGTAAAAACCAGCGATCCCAACACCCCGCTGGCTGTTATCTCGTTTGTCAATGCCCCCGGAAGAACGTTCGGCGGATATGACTACGATACCGGTACCCGTATCCAGGAAGCTTATGCCGTACTTGGCAAAAGTCTTGGAAAAATGATCGGGGGAAAATGACGGTATAAAGTTGCAGGTCCTTCAGGCGAAAAGTAAAAGGCCTGCTTTATACGTTTTAACCGGTCTTTTCCGTTAGAAAATCCAGCCGGTAATCCTATCAGTGAAATTCCTAAAGCGGTTTACGTGATATGGTTGCCGGCTGTTGACAAAATAATTTTCATCCCGTTGACGAAATCAACATCCTTCTTCACGTTTGTTTTTGCTGTCGTACTGCTGACGAGCCTGTATTACGGCTGCTCTTCTTCGGGCGGCGACGGGTACGTTCCGAAACCCAAAGGCTATCCGCGGATCGATCTGCCCGAACATTCGTATGTGACTTTGCCCGATAAACATCCTTATACTTTCCTGATTTCAAAATATGCACAGGTGTTGCCGGACTCTTTTGCGCCGTCGGAGCCGGACTGGATTTTCATCGATTATCCGAAAAACAAAGCCAATATCCAGTTGACTTACAAGAAGGTCCGGAATAATCCCCAATTACTTAAAGAGTACATTGACGACAGTTATAAGCTGGCCGCCAAGCATCAGACCCATGCTACCGCCATCCAGGAACAGATCCTGGTAACGCCGAAAGGAAAAACAGTGACGATTTTCCGCCTGATGGGCGACGTCCCGAGCCCCTACCAATTCTATACGACCGATTCGGTGAAGCATTTTCTGCGCGGCGCCATTTACTTCCCTGCAGCCGATAAAAGCGACTCCCTGGCGCCGGTAATCGACTATCTGAAGACAGACATGATGGAGCTGATCAACACCCTCTCCTGGAAAAATTAAGTAAAACCCTTATTGTGAGGTCAATTAATAGGGTATATTTGTTTGTGTAATGCTTAGCTTTCCCTATGGCCAAAAAGCAACCTAAAAATCAGCTTGGACTCGATTTTTCCGTACGGGGTGACCGTATGATTTATGTGATCAGTGACGAAAGCAACCGCGGTATCTCCCGGCAGTTGTTCGATAAATTGCTGAAACGCGAATGGGAACTGGAGCCCGCAGGTGAAACTGCCGACATCTCGTCGGGGCAGGAAGAAATCAGGATCATAGGTCACCGGCTGCCCTACCCCGAACAGGTTAAAATAGCCAGGGTATTCAATCAATCTCCTGATTTCGTGGGATTTTCGGCTATCTACAACGGGAAAGGATGGGTGTTCGTGAACGCAGAATCCGACAGTTATGAACGGCGTTTTTCCATCTTCTTCCTGATCGCTACCCTTGGTCTTTATACTACTTATACCATCGAAGACTCTTTGCGTACCCGCTCTGAACAGCTTGTTCTTGACGCCCTCATGCCGGAAAAGGATATGAAAACCTTTTTGCCGGATTCCGATACCCCGCTTACGCCGTCGCTGGCGGGCGACATGTCCGACTTCTTCAAGGTGCCTTATGGCAAAATAGCGGCACGGGCCTGCCAGCTGGACATCATCACCGACGACCAGCTTTGGGAGTTCCCTTCGGTGAGACCGCTATCCGGTAAAAGTACAAAGGAGATCTTCATTTCTCATGACGCCAGCATTGCTGATGACCTTGAGAACTACCTTTTCGGGGCATCCGAAGAAGACGAAAGCGAATGAATACACTCTTCCCGGTTTTCCTGAAACTCGAAAAACTACATAGTCTTATAGTAGGAGGAGGCTATGTTGCACATGAAAAACTGGCTGCCATACTGGCGAACGCTCCCGAATCGGTCATTACGCTCGTAGCGCCTGAAATCCGGCCGGATATCCTGGAGCTGGTACATTCCAGACCGGGTATACGAGTGGAAAAAAGACCCTTTGAACCAACCGACCTGGAAAACAAAGACATCGTGTTCGTGGCAACGAATGTGCGCGATCTGAACCGGCGGATAAAGGAAATGGCCTCCGACCGTCACCTGCTTGTCAACGTGGCGGACACACCCGATCTCTGCGATTTCTACCTGTCATCGATTGTACAAAAAGGCAACCTGAAACTTGCCATTTCTACCAACGGGCTTTCCCCTACCCTGGCCAAACGGCTGCGGGAAGTGCTCACGGAGTCGTTGCCCGACAACCTTGAAACCGCGATGCAGCAACTTAATGCCGTGAGAGAATACCTGAAGGGCGATTTTGCACAGAAAGTAGAAGAGCTCAACGCCCTGACGGAGGGTTTGGTCAAAAAGAACGCTCCACCTGATACGAAATAGGATTGCGCGGTAATACCCCAGAGCTGTACGGAACTTAAACAGGGTTATGCACATATCGCCTCTGCGGAGCTTCGTTTCCGTA
>CAZLTN010000131.1:0-14193 GCA_964562455.1 uncultured Cytophagales bacterium | reverse complement strand
GCGGTATGAAGGCTTCCGATCTTCAGTTTGCTGATTTGCTCCAGAGCATTGATGAGTACCGTAAGAAGTACTATCAGAACCAGCTTTTCAAAGGAAGCCTGTTTGCTGTTGCGCTTTTATTATCTCTTTTTCTGCTTATCAACACGATAGAATACTTCGGTCGGTTCAACTCGATCGTGCGCGGTGTTCTTTTATTTACCTACCTGGCAGCTTTCGCTTACGTATCGTACCGATGGGTGCTGTCTCCGTTTTTATTCCTTTCAGGACTTACCAGACCTATATCGAACGAAGATGCCGCGAGGCAGATCGGCCGGTTCTTTCCTTCAATAGGAGATAAGCTCCTCAATACCCTTCAATTGGGGTCGTTGGGAACAAATCAATCCGACCTCATCCAGGCCAGCATCAGGCAAAAGTCCGGACAGTTGCTGATGGTACGGTTCAGTGAAGCGGTTAATTTCCGTGAAAACAGCCGGTATCTGAAATACGCAGCCTATCCGGTTGCCATATTGGCGCTTATCCTGCTTTTCAAACCATCATTTCTTAGCTCCAGTTCCGAAAGGCTGCTAAGGTTCAACGCCAGTTTCGATGAGGCTCCCTTCAGTTTTGTGCTCGGAAACAGCACTCTGAAAGTATTCCGAAATGAGGATTTTACGGTAAAGCTCAGCCTCGAAGGCCATACGTTGCCGGAACATGTGTTCCTTGTCAGCAATGGAACCAGGTTTAAGCTGAACCAGGATACCCCCACGAATCTAAGCTACACGTTCAAAAGCCTTCAGAAAGACATCACATTCCACTTTGAAGCTGCCGGTTATCGTTCTCAGGAACACAGGATCGAGCTTGTAGACCGGCCGGGACTGCTATCGTTCGACGTACAGCTCAGCTATCCGGCCTATCTCGGAAAACCTTCAGAATCTCTTTCAAATGTGGGAAACCTGACTGTACCGGAAGGGACAAAAATCAAATGGAAGTTCAAAACCTCTTCCACTCAAAACCTCTACGTCGGGTTTGACAGTGATTCGACAGCTTCAAAAGGCGTTCAGAAAAGCAGCAATATCTTTGAACTCGACCGGGTACTCAGGAAGTCGTCGGGCTATCATATTTCTCTTATCAACGAAAATATGCCGGAAGGCGAGCAGGTAAATTATTTTGCGAACGTCATCCCGGATCAGTACCCGCAAATGGCTATGGAGAACTTCCAGGACAGTACGTTGTACAATTACCTGGTTGTAGGCGGCAGCATAAGCGATGATTACGGGTTCAGCCAGTTGAAGCTTTTTTACAATATAGCCCGGAAAGGGGAGGAGAGCCGGAAAAATGCTCCGCTCAAAAGTATCCCGATACCTTTCAACAAACAGGCCAATAACCAGAGCTACTATTTTGAATGGTTTCTCGACAGCCTTAAGCTCGATCCCGGCGACCAGTTGGAATACTACGCCCAGGTTTGGGACAACGACGGAGTCAATGGACCGAAAAGTGCGCGTTCCCGGTCGCTTGTCTTCTCTATTCCTGACAAAAAGCAGATAGAAGCGGAAATATCGCGGTCGGTGGAAGAGGCCCAGGAAGAGATAGAAAAAGCCGTACGTAAGGCTAAAGAGCTGGAAAAAGATCTAAAAGAACTGGAAAATAAGCTGAAAGCCAATAACGAGCTTGATTTCCAGGAGCAAAAAATGGCGGAGGAAATCCTGAAGAAGCGGGAAGAGCTCATCCGGCAGATCAATTCGCTGCAGGAAAAGAACCGGCTTGCCAATGAAAAGTCGAAGCAGTTTAACCAGCAAAACGAGTCGTACCAGAAGAAGATGGATGAGCTTCAGAAATTGATGAATGAACTTATCCAGACAGAATCCAACAAGCTTTACGAGGAGTTGGAAAAGCTTTCGGAGCAAAAGCAAAGCGAACGGATGTCGAAGCTGCTGGAAAGATTGAGAAATAAGGAAAAGAATACCGAGAAAGAGCTGGACAGAACATTGAACCTGTTCAAGAAGCTCCAGATGGAACAGAAAATCGAATCTGCAATAGAGGATCTGAAGGAGTTGGCGGATGAGCAGGAAAAACTGGCTGAAAAAACAGAGAAGGAAAGTGGCCGTTCGGAGGAAGAACAGGAAGAACTTGCAAAAGAACAGGAAAAAGCAGAGCAGGATTTTGATGATATCCGCAAGGAGCTGGAAAATATAGAGAAGCTGGGAGAAGATATCGACCGAAAGCAGGACACCCGGAAAGAGGAACAAAAGAGCACTTCAGACGCTCAAAAGGACAGCAAACGTCAACTACAGAGCAAACAGAATAAAAAGGCCGCAGAATCGCAGAAAAAGGCCGCTAAATCGATGCGTAACATAGCCCGCGCCATGGAAGAAGGGATGGAAAGTGCGGCCGGTATGGAAATGCAGGAAGATATGGATTCGCTTCGGGATATTCTTGAAAATCTTCACACGCTGTCTTTCGACCAGGAGCAGCTCATGAAGGACTTCAAGGGCGTCCATCTGAGCGATCCGCGCTTCGTAGAACTCGGCCAGAAGCAATTGAAGCTACGGGACGACTCAAAAGTAATCGAAGACAGCCTGTACGCCCTGGCCCGGCGGGTTCTTGAGATGGAGGCGTTTGTTACGCGGGAGGTTAATAATATGAAATATTACATGGATGAAAGTGTGAAGTTCATAAAGGATAGGAAGCTCCCCACGGTGGCTTCTCATCAGCAGTTTGCCATGACTTCTATCAATAATCTCGCGCTTATGCTCAGCGATGTTTTCGCCAGGATGCAGCAGGCGATGGCTGCTATGGCTATGCCCGGACAAGGTAGTAAACCGGGAAATTCTCCGGGGAAAATGCAGGGTGAGCTGAATGAAAAGATGCGGCAAATGGGCAAGCCGAACGGGCCGGGAGGTCAGGGCATGTCTGAGCAGCTCGCGCGGATGGCCGCAGAACAGGCAGCTATAAGGGAGATGGTCAGAAAGATGATGGAAGGCCAGAAGGGGAGCGAGTTCGATAAAAAGTACGGCCAGGAATTGAAGGAGATGATGGATCAGATGGAAAAATCGGAAACAGAGATCGTCAACAAGCGCATAAGCCGCGAGCTGATTGAAAGAAATGAAGAAATGCTGACGCGCCTGCTGGAATCTGAAAAAGCGCTTCGTGAGCAGGACGAGGACGAAGAAAGAAAAGGTGAGACTGCCAGGCAGTTGCCCCGGCAGCCGCCTCCTGCATTCCAGGAATATATCCGCAGCAAGTCCAGGCAAACCGAGCTGCTGCGCACGGTACCTCCCAATTTTACCCCTTTCTACAAAAAGGAGGCTGACTCCTACTTTCAGAGCTCATCTGAAAAACGATAAGCGGGGTTTAGCCTGCATGCGTAATTTCTGCCGCTGCAACAGGTTCAGGCTATTAAAGATATAGTTTTGATATTACATTTGTGGCCCGTTATCGATATACCCCGTTAAATGGGACTGAAGCAGGTTCGATATGGAACTATCGCGCTTTCAAACGGGTTCTTTCGTAGTACCTTTAGGGTGTTTTTTTATAATTATCTGTCTGTGAGCTATTTATCTTATTTTTTGAGCAATTTAGCCCAAACCGGTATTGCCTGACATTATTACAGAGATTCTATATGGGAACGATCAGATTTTTTACCGAAGATATTTCTCATAAGCTTGTTTCACAGACGAAAATGAAACAATGGATTAAGTCCATTGTAGAAGCGGAGGGATTTACCCTTGGCACGGTCAGCTACGTGCTTTGTTCGGATGAGTATCTGCTCCAAATGAACAAGCAGTACCTTGATCATGACTATTACACGGACATCCTGACATTTGATAACAGTGAGTCGGACACAGAGATAGAAGGAGACATTTTTATCAGCCTGGAAAGAGTAAAGGAAAATGCAGTTAGCGAATCCGCTTCTCCGGAAGAGGAGCTACGTAGAGTACTTGCACACGGGATACTGCATTTGTGCGGATATGATGATCATACTGCCGGAGAGAAAGAAGAAATGCGAAAGAAGGAAGATTATTATTTGACGTTGTTTTGAGTGAAGCTGTTTCCACGTGGAACATATTTTTTTAGAGGATGTTTTCAAAATATGATGTAATAGTAGTAGGGGCCGGGCATGCCGGATGCGAAGCTGCCTGCGCCGCTGCGAACATGGGCTCAAGCGTGCTGCTTATAACCATGAACATGCAGACCATTGCACAGATGTCGTGCAATCCTGCCATGGGTGGTGTAGCGAAAGGACAAATTGTAAGGGAGATCGATGCCCTCGGCGGACAGTCGGGCATTATCAGTGACATGTCGATGATCCAGTTCAGGATGCTCAACAGATCTAAAGGTCCTGCCATGTGGAGCCCCCGTTGCCAAAGCGACCGTATGCTGTTTGCCCAAATCTGGCGGCAAACCCTGGAGCAGAATCCCGGAGTCGACTTCTGGCAGGAAACCGTGACCGGTCTTAAAATCAACGACGGACTGGTAACAGGTATCGTGACTTCTCTCGGTATTACGATAGAGGCAAAGACTGTAGTCCTTACAAACGGGACCTTCCTTAACGGAAAGATACACATCGGCGAAAAGAACTTCGGCGGCGGCAGGGCAGGGGAGAAAGCTGCTACCGGTATTACTGAGCAGCTCGTCTCCCTTGGATTTGAAAGCGGCAGAATGAAAACCGGTACACCGCCCCGCCTCGACGGCCGTTCACTCAACTACGCCGCCATGGAAGAACAGCTCGGCGATGAAGATCCTTCTAAATTCTCCTACACTTCTACAGCGCCACTCACAAAGCAACGTAGCTGCTGGATAACCTATACCAATCAGGAAGTACACGATGTTCTAAAAACAGGATTCGAAAAATCCCCGATGTTTACCGGGCGGATACAGGGTATAGGCCCGCGATACTGCCCGTCTGTGGAAGACAAGATCAACCGCTTTGCCGATAAGGACAGGCACCAGATCTTTGTCGAGCCGGAGGGCTGGGATACCGTCGAAGTATATGTTAACGGATTCTCTACCTCACTCCCGGAAGACGTCCAGTATAAAGCTTTAAGAAAGATCCCGGGATTTGAAAACGCCAAGATGTTCCGCCCTGGTTATGCCATAGAATATGACTATTTTCCGCCCACCCAGCTAACACATACCCTGGAAACAATCCCCGTTAAAAACCTCTTCTTTGCAGGGCAGATCAACGGGACTACCGGCTATGAGGAAGCCGCCTGCCAGGGACTGATGGCGGGAATTAACGCCCACCTGAATGCACACGAAAAAGCGCCCTTTACACTCCAGAGATCGGAAGCATATATTGGCGTATTAATTGACGACCTTATCAATAAAGGTACTGAAGAGCCATACCGCATGTTTACATCCAGGGCTGAATACAGAACTCTGTTAAGGCAGGATAACGCTGATATCAGGCTTACTCCCAAAGCAATCGGACTTGGGCTTGCCAGTGAAGAGCGAAGCGAACTATTGAATAAAAAAATAGCTGAATCCGGGATGATTACTACCCTGCTCAATTCGACGAAAGTAGCTCCTGAAAAAATCAATTCTATTCTGGAGAGAAAAAACCTTTCGCCTGTCAGGGAACGGACGGCACTTTCTCAGCTTCTGAAAAGACCACAGATCAGTATTTCTGACCTGGAGGATTTCGATGAAAATTTCAGGGACCAGGTCAGATCCGTTAAACCGGAATCGGCAGAATATGCGGAAATAGAAGTTAAATATGCCAGCTATATAGAGAAGGAAAACCTGATGGTTGGAAAGATGAAAAAAATGGAAGACCACGTCATCCCGGAAAGTCTAAATTACAACACAATTCCTGCTCTCTCTATAGAAGCCAAACAAAAACTTACCAAACTGAAACCGTCTACCATAGGACAAGCATCTCGCATAAGCGGAGTAAGTCCCGCTGACATTTCAGTGCTAATTATACATTTGGGAAGATAATGAAACTCGAAACTCTTACTAATTGTCCGGTCTGCAACGGAAAGATTTTTGAACCGTTTCTTGAGGTCCGGGACCATAGTGTTTCACATGGAACATTTCACATTGTCAAGTGTAAGAAATGTGGATTCCTCTTTACAAACCCGCGTCCTACTGAAGACAGCATCGCTTCATTTTACGACTCCTCCGGCTATATATCGCATCACGACGATACCGATTCGCTGATGTCTAAAGTGTACAGCCAGGTAAGAAAGATCGCTGTGAAAAGCAAACTGGATCTCTTAAAAAGGTATGATCAGCACCAGGAAAAAAAAATACTCGATATAGGCTGTGGAACGGGCTTCTTTATCAAATCCTGTCTTGACCAGCACTGGCAGGTATCGGGTACAGAACCCGATAACGATGCGCGATCGGCAGCTCGGAAAAGAACGAATCTTCCGATCTATTCTTCAGTTTTTGACCCTAACCTGGAAGAAACTCAATTCACTTCCATTACCATGTGGCATGTGCTGGAACACATCCACCGGCTTGATGAAACCATGCTGTGGCTTTATCAGCATCTCGCACCAAAAGGTACGCTCTTCATAGCGGTACCGAATCCTCAATCATACGACAGCCAGGTATTCGGAAAACACTGGGCCGCATATGACGTACCACGGCATCTCTATCATTTCACCAAAGACACGATGGAGAAATTGCTACAGCATTACAACTTTTCCATAGTCGATCTTAAATGTATGGTATTCGATTCCTACTATGTAAGCCTGTTGAGCAACCAATACAAAAATAAATCCAGCCGGCCTCTCAGCAGTATTATTACCGGCACCTTGTCAAATATTAAAGGATTCGGTACTAATACCCACAATGCAAACACCTCCAGCATCATCTATATAGCACATAAAAAATAGTTCGTCACATCTTATATAAATGCGGGTGAGAAAAGGCCTTATCATATCGTTACTGTCAATACTTCTTTATCAATGCGCTCAAATGGTATCACCTACCGGCGGGAAAAAAGATGAAATACCCCCGAAACTTGTCAGCAGCATCCCTGATAACAAGGCTACCAATTTTAAAGAAAATGTTATCTCGCTCACGTTCGACGAATACGTTGCCGTAGATAACCTCATGCAAAAACTGATCATCACACCTGAAACTGACAATACCTATACTCCCCAGGTTAAAAACCAAACAGTAATTCTCAAATTCAGAAAACCGTTTAACGATTCTACCACTTACACATTTAATTTCAGCGACGGTATAAAAGACATTGCCGAAAGAAATCCTGCTCAGAATCTCAAGCTTGTTTTCAGTACAAGTACTGCAATAGACTCCGGAAGAGTATATGGAACGATAAAAGATATACGTACAAACAAGCCGGCTTTCGATGTCCTGGTCGGTCTCTATAAACTCAGCGACACGCTTAACCCGGAAAAGATAAAACCTTACTACTTTGCACGCACCGACAGCAGCGGGAGATTTGAGCTGGAAAATACCCAGATATCCTCTTACTCTCTCATAGCCGTCACCGACAAAAACAAAAACCTGCTCTACAATCCCAAAGAAGAATCGATTGCCTTCCTGGATTCCGTTGTACACGTTACCAGCGATACCAGCAATTACCAGCTCTCACTATTCCATTCCGATATAACCCCGCTCAGGGTACAGCGTACCATACCAAAAGTAAACGACTACACACTCGTTTTTAACAAAGGCCTCGAAAAAGCGGAAATCACTTTTCCTGAAGGTCAACAGCTTTACTACCAGCTCGAATCCCCAACCCAGCTAAAAATCTATAATGTTCCTGTTCAAACAGATACCGTAAGAACAACAATTTCAGTCACTGATTCTCTCGGCTATTCTCAGGAACTCGAACAAAAAGTTACCTTTCTCCCTCAAAGAGGAAAAGAAAGACAATCATCTCCCTTTACCGTAAAATCGGATCAATCGGCCAGTACTCCGGTTGAGCAGAATATAAAACTAGGCCTGACCTTCAATAAACCAATCCTGAAAGCGGACAGCGCTATGATCACTGTTACCGCAGATAGTGCTCAGCGGATTAAAACTGAACATATACACACAATCTGGTCGGATCGCAATACCAGGCTGGACATCGAAGCAACCACAACCGCGAAGGATAGTATAGTCATCAGAATCGAAAAAGGAGCTATTCTAAGCATAGAAGGCGATACGCTCGCGCCAATTACCTATAAACATCCCATTATAGATCCGTCTGATTTCGGGATTCTCCGGGGAACGGTACAAAATCCGAATAACTTACCCTTTTTTATAGAGCTTCTCGACAAAGAATTCAAGACGGTAATCCTACGTACGAACAAAAGTCCCTTTACCTTCAAAAACATAAAACCGGATACGTATCGGCTACGGCTTATAATAGATGCAAACCGGAACGGGAAATGGGATACTGGAAATTATAGCCGGAAAATCCAACCGGAAAAAATACTGGTTTATCCGGCTGAACTTATTATCAAAGCTAATTTCGAATACGAAGATCAATATTTCGACTTGTCAGGGCAGCCGGGTAAATGATTATACACCTGTGTGGATAAGTATGTGGATAAATAGATTTTCCTGTTAACAACTTCACTCTTTCGTTTGATAATTCGTTAATAACTCACGCTTTAATGTCTATAAATCAGCAGGGAAAATCGTATTGTGAATAACCCCTGAACTATCCCCCATATAACTCCCGATCTTTCAACATATTCTCCTGTTCAAAAAGATATCCACAACAACTCTAATATTTCACATAATACAATCATTACCAATACCTTAAAGCCAATACTTATCCACATTAACTACCCTATAACTGTTTATTCCTGCTTTATCCACATATCAACAGCCTTAAATAACAATAATAAAATCTTATTTAAATTTCTTATATTTATTATCAAAGGAACAAGAGACTGAGTCATGCGATACCTGTTGTGCTTTCCGTTCATATTTGCTGCATTCGTTACCTATGGCCAGTCTGACCGTGAATTGTCTGCTGAGTACTTCAGGACCGGAGACTGCGAGAAAGCGGCGTATTACGCAGAAAAGGCACTGAAAGAGCAGTTTTTTAAAGATTTGCTCGTAAAATATACAGATTGTCTTATCAAAGAAAAGCGCTGGTCCGACGCTGACGCTTTTTACAAGAAGCAGATCTCCCGTGACCAACCGAACCAGCCTTTTTATAATTTCCAATGGGGAAGATTGTTGACCGCTCAGCAGAAGGATAATGAAGCCGGCCGGAAGTTTGAGTCTGCTTTGCAGGCTGTAAATACAAGACCAGATTTGTACACACAGTTTATAGAAGACTTCCGGAAGATAGGAGAGCCTGCCTATGCGAAGAAAGTCGTCCTGGCGGCAAGAGAAAGCCAAAAAAACATACATCTGTTCCGTCTTGAGCTTGCAGGAATATACCAGGAGCTGGCCGAAACCGAAAGTATGGTCAGGGAACTTATCTCCTATGGATCGATGATCCGGAATCCTGAGATTGTTCAGAATATGCTGCAGGACTTCCTGAAAGAGGAAAAAGACGGTGATATCCTGGAAAAAGTACTTTATGAAAATATTCAGAAAAATCCGAACGAAGTATTTTACAATGAGCTTCTTATATGGCGACAAGTCCAGAAAAAGGACTTTTACAAGGCTTTTCTCCAGGAAAGGTCACTGGATAAGAGACTGAAAAATAACGGTCGGCGCATAGTCGAGCTGTCCAGGCTTTCCCTGCAGAATGAAGATTATGCCAATACGCTGCGTATGTATGAATACCTGTTGAAGGAGTATCCCCGGACCGATTTGTATCCCTATGTGCGCCGTATGACCATTTTCGTGCGCGAGCAGCAAACCCGGCGCAGCTACCCTGTAGATAAGGAAGAGGTGAGAAAGCTGATCAAAGATTATGAGTCATTGCTTTCGGAAGTAGGAATCAACATTAATTCTCTGGAAGCGCTGAGAAATATGGCCCTGCTATATGCATTTTACCTCGGTGACCGGCAAAAATCGATAGAGCTTCTGAACCAGGCCATACAGTCTGCAGGGAAGGAAGTAGAATTTGCAGATAAATGTAAGCTTGACCTCGGCGACATCTACATTCTTGAAAATGATCCATGGGAAGCATCACTCACCTACTCGCAGGTGGAAAAATCGCAGAAGGACAATGTATTGGGATATGAAGCTAAGCTTAGGAATGCCAAACTATATTATTATAAAGGAGAGTTCGAGCTGGCTAAATCAGTTCTGAATGTTCTGAAAAAGGCTACTTCCAGGGAAATTGCAAACGATGCCAGCGCGCTGAGCCTTCTCATACTGGACAATACGGGTCTTGACTCCAGCGAAGATGCGATGAAGGCGTATGCTGCCGTAGAGCTGCAATTGTTTCAGCATCATTACAACGAAGCGGTCGATTCTCTGCAGTCTCTTTATGCACGCTACCAGGATCACAGCATTGCCGATGAGATACTCTGGCTTCAGGCTTCAACTTTTATCAAATTGGACCGGAACGAAGAAGCCGAAAAATCTCTTCTTAAAATAATCGAGACATTTCACTACGATATTCTCGCCGACAATGCTATGTACCAGTTGGCCCAGCTCTATGAAACAAAATTGAAAAAGAAGGAAGAGGCAATGCGTTACTATCAGCAGCTCATGGAAAAATACCCTGCCAGTATTTTCGTAACAGACGCGCGGAAGCGTTACAGGCTACTTCGGGGAGACACTATCAATTAGCTTCAAAAAGATGGCCCTGAGATTTTCATATCCAGGGCCTAAGTAAAGAAGATAACCAAAAAAGCAAATCTCAGCGCGAGTACTTACGGTTGTGTAAGCCTCTATATTTTTATAATGATTTGATATTGAATATCTTATTTTATGAGAAAAGGCAAATTTACCACCTTAGGAATTAAGTAGCCAGGATTTAAAATCGGAGAAAATAGCCGGCATTCTGACAGCTTCTTTCTTTTTTGACAATAGTTTCCCGAGATTTTCCGGAATATGGATTTTTTCTCCCAGGGTGTCTTCAACCAGGTCCAGGAATTTTGCAGGATGGGCAGTAGACAGTACGACCCCGCTGACGGGCCCGGATTCTTCGGCCATGTATTGCTTCAGTCCGAGATAGGCAACCGCAGTGTGAGGACATAAGACGTAGCCGCTTTTCTTATATACATCGAGCATAGCGGTCCTGGTCTGGTCATCATCAAAAAAGTAGCCTTTCACCATTTGGCCGATAAGCTGTATGTCATCGCCGAGCAAGCGGCTCATACGGACAAAATTACTTGGATTACCCACATCCATGGCGTTCGAAATAGTCGCTACCGACTTTTTGGGACTGTATACCCCTGTGTCCAGGAATTGCGGTACTACGTTATTGAGGTTTGTCGAAGCGATAAATTTTTTCACAGGTAACCCCATTTTCCAGGCCAGCAGGCCGGCGCTAAGATTTCCGAAATTTCCGCTGGGTACCGAAAAAACTACAGGCTTGTTTTCTTTTGCGAGCTGGGCATACGCGAAGAAATAATAAAAGGATTGTGGTATGAGCCTGGATATGTTGATTGAATTTGCAGATGAAAGGTTAAATTTTTCATTAAGCTCAGTGTCAAGAAAAGCTTGTTTTACCAGGTTCTGGCAATCGTCGAATGTTCCCTCTATCTCTACGGCACGTACATTTTCACCCAGCGTTGTAAGCTGCTTTTCCTGGATGTCGCTTACTTTTCCGGAGGGATACAGGATTGTAACGTTGATACCCGGGACTTTATAAAAACCTTGCGCTACCGCACCGCCGGTGTCGCCGGAGGTAGCGACGAGTATCTCGATCGTCTTGTTTGATTTAAGAAGGAAATGCGACATCAGGGATGCCATGAACCGTGCGCCAAAGTCTTTGAAAGCCATGGAAGGACCATGAAACAGTTCGAGTACATTTATATCGGGATCGATCTTTACGACCGGAGCAGTGAAATCAAAAGCCCGGTTTACTATATCTTCTACTTCTTTCCGGGTGAGGTCATCGCCAAGTAAAGCATGAGTGACTTCTATAGCAATGTCGTTAAAAGCCATTTCATGGATACGATCGAAAAAGCTTTCGGGAAGTGAAGGAATATGATCCGGCATATACAAACCATTGTCCGGGGGTAAACTCCTGAAAATAGCTTCCTGGAGAGAGGCTTTCAGATTATTATTCTTCGTGCTGTGAAACTGCATGAGATGCGATCAGGTAGTATTTTTATAAGGGTGCAAAAATAACTATTTTATAGATGGCCGGGCCTATTGGAATGATGATATAATGGAGGGAAAGGAAGGCCGGAGGATTAATTTCAGAAAATTGCAGAAAAGTACTAACTTGACTTCTGCTACTTTTTACAACAAACTATTCATCAACATTCACTCCTTTTACCATGACCAATGGCATATTCAAAGTTCCTTTTCCTGTAAATGAGTCCGTCAAAACCTATGCTCCTGGTACAAGAGAAAGGGATTTGCTGAAAAAAGCCCTGGAAGAAGCCAGGAGCAAAACAGTTGAAATTCCGCAGTATATAGGTTCGGAACAAGTTTTTTCGCAGGTAAAGGAGCGAATATCGGTTCCGCATGATCACCGTCATACGCTCGGATATTTCCACACAGGCAGCACCGGCGATGTGGAAAAGGCTATCGATGCAGCTTTGCAGAAAGCTCCTGAATGGGGCGCGCTATCCTGGGAGCACAGGGCCTCCATATTTTTAAAGGCTGCAGACTTAATAGCCGGGCCCTATAGGTATGTCATTAATGCTGCTACTATGCTGGGACAATCGAAAAATGCTTACCAGGCCGAGATAGATTCGGCTTGTGAGCTGATAGATTTTCTCCGGTTCAATGTTTCTTTTATGACGGAAATTTATGCGGATCAGCCTGCTTCAGCGCCCGGAATGTGGAACCGGCTGGAATATCGTCCGCTTGAGGGATTTGTGTTTGCGCTTACTCCTTTCAATTTTACAGCGATAGCCGGAAATTTACCCGCAGCCCCGGCTTTAATGGGGAATGTGGTGGTATGGAAACCGGCATTTACGCAGGTGTATGCGGCTAACGTTATCATGCAGGTTTTTCGGGAAGCCGGCCTTCCTGACGGCGTTATCAATATGATTTTAGTCGACGGGCCCGAAGCCGGCGATGTTATTTTTCGTCATCGTGATTTTGCAGGGTTACATTTTACCGGCAGCACGGGGGTATTCAGGCAGATTTGGAAAACAATAGGAGATAATATTTCAGGTTATCGTTCATTTCCGAGAATAGTCGGGGAAACGGGGGGGAAAAGACTTTGTGCTGGCCCATTCTTCGGCCAATCCCAAGGCCGTGGCTACCGCCCTGATAAGGGGAGCTTTCGAATACCAGGGTCAGAAATGCTCTGCAGCTTCCAGGGCCTACCTGCCCTCCGGGCTATGGGATGAGATTAAAAAACACTTGCTGGCGGGTCTGAGCAAGATAAAGGTAGGAGGTGTCGAGGATTTCTCAAATTTTGTAAATGCTGTGATAGATGAGCGTGCTTACGATAAAATTACCGGTTATATAGAAGGTGCAAGGAAAGACGGTGTGGAGGTTTTATTTGGCGGTAGTTATAGTAAGGAAACCGGCTACTTTATAGACCCTACTGTTTTGGTCACTTCAGATCCGATGTACCGGACTATGCAGGAGGAAATTTTCGGGCCTGTCCTGACCATTTTTGTTTACGATCCTGACCGGTTTGAGGAAATAATAGGTATAATAGACCAGACTTCTCCCTATTCGCTCACAGGAGCGTTGTTCGCGACAGACAGGGATGTTATTGAAAAGACGAGCCGTCTCCTGGTCAATTCGGCAGGTAATTTCTATATAAATGACAAGCCGACAGGAGCGGTTGTAGGCCAGCAGCCTTTCGGAGGAGCGAGGGCATCGGGTACCAATGATAAGGCAGGAGCGAAGCAAAACCTGATGCGCTGGGTATCGTCAAGAACTATTAAAGAGACTTTCTCACCCCCGGAGGACTTCCGTTATCCGTTTATGGAGGGTTCGTAAATACTTGTATCCGAGGCTAATTAAAAAAAGTTTAAAAATTTTTTTGAGCGCTGTTGCGTTCAGGTAAATTTTTTCTCTACCTTTGCAATCCCAATTGAGACAGACAGTCGAAAATCGGGCTAGTTCTTTGAAATGTTGAGGTAAGCCAATAAAGTAAGAACCTTGTAAGTCTTACTAAGACTACAAACATTCAATTCATTTTACAACGGAGAGTTTGATCCTGGCTCAGGATTAACGCTAGCGGGAGGCCTA
>CAZLTN010000130.1:0-14344 GCA_964562455.1 uncultured Cytophagales bacterium | reverse complement strand
GAGTGAGAGTCTCCCTTTTTATGTGCTTTCAGGTTTTATTTTGGACACGTGTGAGTCAGATTATCAGGTATGTAAAGCAGGAAGCCACCGGAAACGGCGATGGTCTTAGCTGGGAAAATGCCTCGGATGACCTTCAGAAAATGATCAACATTTCTTCGGACGATGATTTGATTTTCGTCTCAAAAGGGATATATAAACCTAACACAGCTTCGTTTGGAGGTCTTTCCTACCGGACAAATTTCTTTTTTATTTCAAAAAATATAAAAATTTATGGAGGGTTTCCTGAAGGTGGAGGTGCATGGGAAGAGCGCAATTGGGAGGCTAATCCGACAATTTTGAGCGGAGACCTGGGTGGAAATGATGAGCAGGGTATCTATGAAGACAATTGCTATCATGTAATAATGAGTGAGGGCACTCATGTTAACGAAAATTGCGTTGTAGACGGCTTTACCATAACGGGAGGAAATGCTACGGATAATGAGAGCGTAGATTATCAATCAGGAGGAGGCTGGTTCAATGGTAGTTCCAGCCCTATTTTTAGAAATATACTTATTACTGGGAATAAAGCCTATTTCGGTGGGGGATGGTATAACGCGTATGGTAATCCGACGGTGGAAAATACAGTTATACGCGGTAATAGTGCACGTATGGGAGGAGGTTGGAGTAATCGGAAAGGGAAGCCGAAAGTAAACAACGTGCAGATTTGGGATAATCATGCAAGCGAAAATGGAGGGGGGATTTATATGGACTACACTGGCGAATTTATTTTGTTAGAGAGATTAAGCGTGAGAGGGAATAGCGCAGATCAGGGAGGAGGTATTTATCAATTTGACGGAGGCTTTGGATTGGTTAACTCTGAAATTGCTGGTGGTGTTGCGCGGCATGGGGCAGCTGTTTATAATGCAAGCGGATTTGTTTATTTTCAGAATTGTACGATAGTGGGGAACGCGAGTGAAAACGAAACTATTATGAATAATGGCTGGATTAATATTGAGAATAGTGTTGTCTGGGGAAATGAAGGACTTAGGAATTTGAATCCTTTGGAAAAGTTTGGGTATTACTATTCGCTGATAACCTATTTGTCGACGGAAAATATTCAAAACCAGAATCTGAACGGGTATTTGGATCCATTGTTTATTGATTTTTCAAAAGCTGAGTATGCTGCTGATCGGGCCGACTGGAAACCGACCGTCTCGGGAGACTTTCGGTTGCTAACATGCAGCCCGTTGATTGATAAGGGGAATAGCCCTCAAATAAATGCCGATTGGGCAGCCGATCTTGGAGGCAGTCAGCGTATCGTTGGGGAAAATATAGATATTGGTGCTTACGAATATAAGGGAGATGCTCTGAATGTTGTATATGTAGATAGTGCCGCTGCCCCGGGCGGAGATGGAAAGAGCTGGGCGACTGCGCTGAAATCCCTAAATCATGCTGTCCAAATGGCTAACTCCTGTACGATGATTGAAACTATCCATGTGGCAAAAGGTACATACTACCCGGAATATAAAGTCGGAGGCAGATCAGATGGGCGGGACAGGACCTTTCTCTTTTTAAATGCAAGTGTGACTGTATTAGGAGGCTATCCGACAGGAGGGGGTAATGTGCGTAACTGGGTTGAAAATCAAACAATCCTTAGCGGCGACGTCGATCGGAACGGGATATTGGATGACGGGAATAGTTTTCATGTAGTAATATTGGCGGACGAAAAATACGGGAGGACGGTTACGCTTGACGGACTGATTATTACCGGGGGAAATGCAAATGAGGATCAATGGAATTATTTAAGGCCAAATTATCGTTGGGTTGAGAATTCCCGGGGGGGAGGGGTATATCATTACTACGGTTTTCCTGTACTTCGAAATATGATTATCCGGGGAAATGCTGCTATAAGAGGAGGCGGATGGTGCAATAGAGAAGGTTGGGCGAAGGTGTATAATTCAGTATTTACGGGAAATAGCGCGCAGCAATTGGGAGGGGGTGTTTTCGTAAGTGACAATAGCCTTGAAGGGTACAATATGACGGTCAGCGGAAACTACGCCGGAATCTCGGGCGGCGGATTTTACTCGAAAGATTATAACCAGAAATTCGTCAATTGTATTATCCGGGAAAACCAATCGGATTCGGGAGCGCCAGACCATTTCGGCGGCAGCGGTGAGCAGTTTTTTCGTACTATCATCGGGCAATACAGGTACAATACCGGTGAGGCCCTGAATCTCGGCAGCGCAGGTATACTGGATCCTGTCACGTTACGCCTGCTGCCCGGAAGCCCTGCCATAGATGCGGGTATAGCGTACGATGGTTCTTCCGGATTCAATTTCGACCTGGCAGGGAATATGCGTCTGGTCGGAACCGCTTTGGATCTCGGAGCTTATGAGGTGCAGGATGGAAGCCTTCCTGTCACGCTGGCTGCTTTCAGCGCTATGCTGCATGAAAATACGGTGCTGCTCAAATGGAAAACTACAGAAGAGGTAAATGCTTCCCATTTCGAAGTCGAGAGGAGCCGTGATGCCCGTAATTGGGAAACGATAGGTATTGTAAAAGCCGGAAACGGAACCTATACCTATTCCGATCTGCCGACTGCCTTCGGGACAAACGGCAACCCTGTTTTGGTGTATTACCGGCTGCGTATGGTCGATTATGATCGTACGTTTGAATTATCGCCGATAGAAGCGGTTACGCTGAAAAACATGCAGGATAACCGGGCGGTGCGGATCTATCCTAACCCGGCGATAGACGGAAGGATAACGGTGGAAACACGTGGCGGGATTACTCCGTCAGATCTGCGTATCCTGGATTTGACCGGGAGAGAAGTGAAAGCCCTGCAAACGACAGAGCAGAAAGTGTCGCTGGACGTAAGCGACCTCTCGAAGGGGTTGTATTTGATTTATATCAAGTCGGGCGAAGATCTATCTGTTGAAAAAATAGCGATTCAATAGGGAGGACAAGTAACTCCGGCCTGTTATATTTTACCGGAGATCAAATATTTCCGTAATCCCGTTTTTAACCAGGCGACAGGTTTGCCCGTCAAAAACAATCTTATCTTTCCCGACATTTACGATATTCGGGCTATACTGAGCGGGTTGAACACGCTCTCCTTTTCTAACCGGAAATAGGATGGAGTAAAAGGTCATTCTACCTGAAGGATTCGAATTGGAAGTGGTCAGTTCAATAGCGCTTCCCGGCTTACCTTCGTTTTCTCCGCCCGGGCTGTAATCGCGGGCGGGGCCGTGCATGTAGCCGTCGCCAACCTCGTAAGAAAGCGGTATAGCGGAAAAGACAGAAATCCCCAGATCTGCACTAGGCCGCTCCAGCAGCCAATTACCGTCACCGGTCCGGGTAAGCTTACCGTTGCCGTCGCGGTTATTAAAATGCAGCCTGTAGGAAAACCGGTGCGCGCTGTTACCGGCAGTTTCCAGTTCGTCAACTATTACGAAATACCCCGGATCCCGAACGAACAGCACCGAGCGGCGGGCCCGTTTCATGGCGGGAGCGTAGGCATCGGCCGCTTCACTTACTAGGAAATCTGCCATTTTACCCGCTTTGCTCATGATAACTTCCGCTTTGGGCTCTCCGCTAATCCAAAAGGAGGAATTGTCTATCCCGTTGCTCCACCTGTTCAGCCCCTCTCCGGGGAAGAGTTGGTTTTTGTTGTCAATTGTAATTGTATTAGCGGCGCGCGTCGTATAGTCATAGAGATAGTGCAATGGACTCCGGTATGATGCCGAACCGGGTGAAACGACCAGGTATTCGCCATATGCCCCCATGGTAATGGAATGTAATTCGGCACGTTGGTGATTGAACCTGATGCGTGAGCCATCGCCCGAGCGCATTCCGAGTACAATCCCGTTGTCGGCCCAGGTTGACCGGATGTAGCAATCCCCGCTGTTGAAGACATGGCACAGGGGCAGTCCGTACTGGCCGGGCGACTGCGGAGCTACCGGATCGGCCTCGTCTGAAAAAGCAAGCAGCACTTCCCTGAAGTCATGTTTCCGGTCGAATTTCTTCATCAGCCATACAGCCAGGGAGTCGCGGTACAGCGACGCCAGTAACTGATTAACCGCTACTGACGGAGGCCCCCAATAAGAGTTGTCGCCATAGTGAAGAACGGTCGGTTCAGGCTTCTGTTCCTGGTTGGTGTTGAACAGGTACGGGTATACCTGCCAAATGGATGAATAACGTAATCCTGATGACGAAAAAGTCGACAGGCGTTCGGATAAGTTCATGCAGAGCACAGCTGAAAGGAGCGCCCCGATGGGATAATTAAAATAACCAGTTCCTTCACCATAGCTGCCATCTTCTTCCACGGAGGCATTGACATATCCTGCCATTGCTTGTCTGGCTTTTTCTTTTGCGCTGCTATCGTTAAAATAACGGGCTGCTACGAAAGCCCCTGAGCTGATCACCGCGGTAAAATTGCTCAGTTTGGGAGATTGGAGCCAGTTCAGGCAGGGTTGCAGTCCCTTGTTTTGCAGGGCCGATTCGATACGTCTTTTTTCTTCCGGTGAAAAAAGGTTGCCGGAAGCTGATAAGGCTACCGATACGGCTGTAGTAACCGCCGCAGTTTCAATCATTCCCAGCGGATGTTCCGGATCGTAGCCCCGTAATTCGGCATGCAGCCAGAATTCGTAAGGTAAACCGGCAATTTGCAAAATATGTCCCCGCAGAAAACGTCCCAGAGCCTGGTGACCGCTCAGCAGGTAAACTAACGAAAGGTTTTCGAGCTGTACAACGGAGTATATATAGCGGGTGGCCGAAAACCCGGTGCGGTTCAGGTCCCACTGATTCAGGATACCGGCGGTATTTTCCGCCTGCCTTTTCCATAGTTCCCTTCCTTCCGGATCATTCAGCAGGTACATGCCCAACTTGCGCAGCGTCCTTTGATCGCCGTAGATAATACCGTCGGGATAATTATCAATCCTGGCCGGATTGACTTTAAAAGCATCAGCCTCAAAATACGGAATGTCTGCCGGACGGGTCAGCCGCAGATCGCTGTAGACCGGGAATTTCGTGGTTTGTGCTAATACGAGTCGTCCTGTGAGAAATATTATCTGGAGAATCAGAACTAACCTTGGGATGTTTCCCGGCCTCATATTTCCAGCAAAAACTTTATCCCCGCCGGGTTGGCATCGATTGCCTCAAATGCTTCCTGCGCTTTTTCAAGCGGGAGTATCTGTGTGATCAGCCGATCCAGCGGGAGCTTCCCTGAAACGGTAAAGGCGATGGCTTCGTCGAAGTCCTCCGGCTCATATACCCTGGCACCAATGAGTTTCAGCTCCCGGAAAAAGAACCTGAACACGTCGACTTCCCTGGTCTGCGCGTGGATAGCCACCATCACGACCCGTCCTCGCGCCCGGGGGAGCTGAGTCATTACGGAAATACCTGCCTGGGTGCCCGACACTTCGAATACCACATCTGCCATAGCGCCTGAAGTTATACTCTCCACTTCCCTGACCAGGTCATTCCTGAGAGGGTTGACTGTCTGGAATCCCATCGATGCCGCCAGCTCAAGACGTGTTTCATTGATCTCCGAGATTGTCACCTTCGCCCCTTTTTCACGGGCTACCAGGGCGATCAGCAAGCCGATCGGGCCACCGCCGATGACGACAACCTGTTCTCCCGGACTGACTTCCCCGAGGCGAACGTCGTGACACGCTACCGCCAGGGGTTCAATCAGTGCAGCAGTCTGCAAAGAAAGTGTATCCGGCAGGCGGTGGAGCGTATAAGCGGGAACGGTCCAGTATTGCTGCATAGCCCCCGGCCTATCGACGCCGATGAATTTCATGTTTTTGCCGATATGTGCGCAGCCGCTGTCTGAAGGATCTTCCGTTCCGATCTGCAGAGGCCTTACGGCCACCTTGTCGCCGGGCTTCCAACCGGAAACACCCTCTCCGATTTCTTCGATTACGGCAGAAGCCTCATGGCCGATAATCTGGGGAGGTTGCACACGCTGGTCCATATGACCATGGTAGACGTGTACGTCCGTGCCGCAGACTCCGCAATAGGCTACTTTCAACCGTACTTCCCCCTCCTTTAGAGGTTGGAGTTGGACATCACTTATGGCGAATGTCCTGTCGCCCTGGTAGAATAATGCTTTCATTGTTGGTTCGATATTGTTGTGTGGCTGCCGTGTATCACTGTTCCCGTTGCAGCACCTGGATCATATTTCCCTCCGGGTCGAAGCAGTTCCTGACTTTCCCTCCGCCGATGGCATCAATCACTTCGCCGGCCCAGGTAATCCCTCTGGAATCGAGATAGGCAACAGCCTGATGGATGTCTTTGACGCGGAACGCTACATGCGACCATCCGGGCGTCCAGGTAGTACGTTCCTGGCGGAGTGTATGGTCTTTCGGCATAATCTCCAGCAAGGTGCCGTCGGGAGCCTTGAGCATCCAGACCGGTTTGGGATGAAAAAACCATTTTTCATAGCCGATTACATCGCAATACCAATCGGCAAGGGTTTCGACGTCGTCAGCGGCCACAGCAGGGTGGTCGATTCCGGTAAAGGTTAATTTTTCTTTGTTGTTCATATATTAATCATGATTTGTTGCAGAGACGCAATACCTTGCGTCTTTACATACGAGATGTGATTCATCACGTCTCTACGGCGACGACGGTAAATACAATTGGTATCGTCCGCCTGTTCTGCGCATCTCTCTCCGGATGCCGCCGCCGGATGTCAGGGACAGGGTATTTTCCGGGAAGCTCAGCGTCCACGTTTCGCCAGGGCTTTCCAGCGTAATATAGCCATTATCCTGTTTCATTCTCCATTCCTCAAGGTATTCGGGCGTGTCGAGGGCTATGGCATGGACTACCGTCCGGTTCAGCGCGCTTTCTTTCTCGGTGAACCGGAATACCAGTCCGCTACCCGGTCTGCCTTCTCCTGCCTGTGCCGGCCTTACATGATATGCATCGTGCATATAGCCGTAAGCCGGGTATCCCGGAGTAACACTGCCGGAATGAAAGAGCCGCAGTCCTGCTTTTCCCCGCAAAACTTCGAGGCTATTGTCCTGCATCCGGGTTTCCGTTTTGCTATCGCGGTTATTGACGACCCAGTTCCAGACAGTCGAGACCGGCTCAGAGGCCCGGATGTGATCTACGATAAACAGCGCATGGCTTCCGGCCAGGATCCAGAATCTTTCAAACAGTTCAATGGGCTTACCATAGGCGGCGCTGCATTCGGCGCCGACGATCGAAACTTCCCGGTCCCGGTAAATGATCAGGCGTTTGTTCTGCCGGTCCACCGGCGCTCCCGGTCCGCCGGGAAGTATCCTTCGCCTGGGAAGTATGCTTCTTTGTTCGAGAAGCGATGCTTTGGCCCTGTCTTCCTGTAGCCCGAGAGAATCGCTATCGAGCAGGAATGTGCAGGTGTTGTGGGTTTGCGAAGAGCTTTCCAGTCCGTGGATGAGATTGCGGTAGCAACTGTGCCCCGGATCGGCCAGTAATCTTTCGTTGTTGTGCACCAGGATAAAGCTGTTGAGGTCGCCATGGAGGTGGCCCGGCCCGTAGAGTGGATCGCCGCCACCGTTTATGGCGATCACCGTTTTCCCGTTCCAGGCGTCGCGGACAAAGGTGTGGCCGTTGCTGAAAGCCGAAACTTCCGGGAGGCCGGCTTCAGAAGGCGATACAGATGGGGAAGCTGCGATTAGGAGAGGTAGCGTAAGAAATCCCCAGTCGTTGCGCATTCCGAATGAAGCCAGCTCATGAGGCCCCTGCTCAGGAACCGGAACATGGTATTGATCAAACAGCCACCTCGCAAGGCCCGCTTCTTTCGGATCGGTATGCCTGGCTGCAATATGCAGAAGCAGGTCTCCGGACGATCTGAATATAGCCGCGCTGTCGTTAAAGTTTGCCGCCCTCGCGACCGGTTCTTCTGTTACCCGTTTTTCGAGCGGCCTGGCATAAAACATGCTGGCTGCTATCCAACGAACCCCTTTTGCGTAGGCACTGATGTCGAGTTCTGCGGTCCGTTCAGGATATTTCCTTACGACAGATTCGTAAGCCAGCATCAGAGCAAAAGCCAGGTAATTGCCATATTGGAGCGATTCACCATATGAACCGTCCGGCTGGAAGGCCTGGCTGCATAGGTTCAGCTCCGGGACATACCGGTCCAGGATCCCGGTTTCATCGAGTACGGCAGCGCTTACGACGATTCCCGAAACCAGGATACCCCGCCAGTTGGCTAAATGCGTGTTCTTCTGGAGCCAGCGACTGCAAAGCGTGATCCCTTTTTCCAAAAGCGCCTTCCTGATTTCCTGTATTTCGTGCTGATCGAAAAGGTGCGGCGCCAGGTCCAGCACCGTTGATGTCGCCCAGCAGAGATGGGCGGTTTCCAGGTGACCTGTAAGTGGTTCTGAATGGTCGCGGAATTCAGGGCCAACCCAGTTATAAGCGGGTTTGCGTATGAGCTCAAGGGTTATATCGTGCAGCCAGCTTCTCAAACGTTCTTCAGGTTGCAGCAGGTATAGCATTGCAGCATCGGAAAGGTATTCAGCAGCCGGGTAATACCATTCGGTGGTTTCCCCGAGATGATCCAGGTTTCTGCCCAACCGCCCATAAACCCTTTTTTTGAGCGCGCGGAAGAAGGGCGACATCACGGGATCTCCGGAAGCTGCCCCTGCACGTATTTTAAGCTCTTCGGATACTGAAATAAAGGCCCGGTTTTCGATAGATTTGCCCATAACCGACAGCTTCTTAGAAGTATCCCCCGTTCTTGACTACCTCTGTCGGACTCATACCGCTTTTTACCATTTTTTTGATTTCACTCTCCCGGTTGACAATTTTTTCGGCAGCCAGGAGCACATCATAAGCGATTGCCTGCGGAATGGCGATCACACCATCTATATCGCCGAATATCCAGTCGCCGGGCCTTACTACTACTTCGCCCATGAGGACAGGCTTCTGGTAATGAAACATCCTGAACCTCCCGAGCATCCCGGTATTGGATTTGTATTTGTGAAAAATCGGGAACTTCTGATCCAGTATTGCTTCTGTGTCACGGATCCCGTTGACGACCGCCCCGCGGCATCCGGCACGTAGGGCAGCCATGGTCATGACTTCTCCCCACTGCGAAGTAACGGTATCGCCAGTGCAATCCCATATTACAACCGAATCCTGGTGCAGGGCTTCCAGCATTTCTGCACGCGTTTCCATTTCCCCGTCCGTTGTGATATCCGGTCCACCTTTAATGGTGAAGGCGAGCCCGACCAGTTTCATGTCTTCACGCAATGGTGTAAATCCGGAAGGCAGACTGGTTGCGTGTATCTTATAATCGAAGCGTAGCACATCGTTGATAGCTCCGGTGTATAGCTGAAGATAGCGCGCTCTCATTTCCGTAACTGGAATCGGGAAAGGCGATTTTATATCTAAACCGGTTGAATTCATAGTTTTAAAACAGTTTAATGTGCTATTGATGTAATTGGTATTGACGGATGGCTGTTGGAAGGAATAATACAGATCTTATCCCGCCAGGAATTTGATGTTATCGAAGTTGATTTCCCGGATAAGCACTTCGGGAGGTTGATTGAGCACAAAACGGATTACCCGGGCGACGTCTTCGGTTTTGAGAAATTTCTCGCGCGGAACTTTCCGGTCGCCCCAGTAATCGCTGTCCGTAGGGCCCGGGTTTACGTCAGTCACTTTGATACCCAGCTTTATAGCCTGGTCGGCCAGACCGCTGCTGAGCCCTCTGGCTCCGAACTTTGATGCACAATAAACAGGTGCGTTGGCATTGGTACGCTGGCCTCCCATGGAAATAACGGATATAATATGCCCCTGCTGTTTGGGTTTCATGATTCTGAGTGCTTCCCTGTTGCATAGAAAGACACCTTTCATGTTTACGTTTACCATTTGTTCATAGGTTTCAAGGTCGGTTTCGGAGAGATCCGTGGTGAGTAGTCCTATGCCTGCGTTATTGACCAGGACATCGACCGTGCCGAAAGCGTCCAGGCATGCTGCGAAACCTGCTGCAACGTCCACTTCCGACGTTACGTCTCCCTGGAAAGACCGGAGATTGTCGTGCAGCATGGTATCGGTTAACTTTCTTCTTTTACTGAAGTCGAATACTTTTCCTCCTGACTCCAGGAGTGTGACGGCGGTCGCCTTTCCGATACCGCTGGAAGCGCCGGTGATGAAATATACTTTGTTTTCGATGTAGTTCATGAGATGACGAGATGTGATGATGAGGCGATGTGATGATGAAATAATGTGACGAGGTTGTTTTATGGGTTGAGTTCTGTTTCTCTTGCCATTTCTTCGCGGATCTTCGGCGAAGCATTTTTTGTCCAGAGGAAAATAGCTGCGATAAGACATAAAATACCGGCGCCAAAAGCCAGTTGTCCGCTGGTAACCCGGAGGGAAGGCAGGCTCATTGCTGCAAATAAAAGACCGGTAACCACGAGCGCTACTGCGTAAAGCCTGTTCATGACCCGTACAAAATCATGATCTACCTTTGGTTTTTCCGATTCAGTAAGCGGGGTTGCGAGCTTCCTGAAAAATGCCTCTACCCGCTGAATATAGGCCTGGTCTGCGGATGGGATCAGGCCCGAGACCAGATAAATGGCTATGCAGGCGATAATCTCTATCAGCGTGGCCATTTCCCAGGAAAGGTTTGGCTGGCTGTTCAGGAACAATCCCAGGATCATTCCGCCGAATACAGTAGCGAGCGCTCCCCACGGGAGGGGCCGCTTCAGCACAATACCCAGTACGAGCGGCAAGGTCATCGGGAGCGCAAACAGGCCGGTGAACAGCTTGTTGGCTTCAAAAGCACCGCCAAATCCTCCGACATACAATGCGCCTACTGTAATCAGCGCCCCGAGAAACAACGTCATCAGGCGACCTACCCAAAGGATTTCTTTGCCTTTTGCACCGGGATTAAAGAGCCTCTGGTAGATATCCTTTGTCAGCACACCGGCTGTTACATTGTATTCGCCGCTTAGCACAGACATGGTTGCGGCAAACATTGCGGCTACCATCAGGCCCATGATGCCTGTGGGCAGCAGTTTCAGGCACACGCTTACATAAGCCATTTCCGGGTTAGCCAGGTCAGGTATGATTGCTTTGGCTGCAATGGACGGGAACAGGAATATGACCGGGAAGAGGAAAAAGAAAACAGCGGTAAGCAGCCCCTGTTTTTCGCTGGCTTTCTCATCACGGACACTATAAAAACGCTGGATGAAGGTCCAGTTGCCGCTATACTTCACAAGGATCATCAGGTAGTAGACCATCAGGAACAAAGGCATTCCTTTGGGGCCGTTGAACCAGGTGAAGTGTTCGGGAATGGCCAGCTTCATCTCTGACAGCCCTCCTGCCGCCTGGATGGTAAGCGGAACCAGGATCAGGGTAGCAACCATCAGGATGATAAACTGGACGACATCGGTAATAACTACCGCCCAGAGGCCGCCCACTACCGTATAAAGAGCTACGATGATGCCGCAAACCAGGATAGACATTTCCAGGCTCATGGGAGTGGCTGCAGTGACAAACAGGCCGAGCGCGTATAGCCTGACCATGTTGTCGAGTATTTTGAAGAAAACTCCAAGCCAGGAGAAGAGCTGGCGTACCGGCATGTTATAACGGGTTTCGAGCAGTTCCATCGGGGTCATGATCCCGGCCCGGCGCCAGCGTTTTGCAAAGAAAGCCACGCCAACCAGCGCAGGCAGCACCGTACTCCAAATAAGGGTCAGTGCTACGAAGCCGTGCTCATAGGCGATACCTGCATAGGCAACGAAAATAAAGGTGCTGAATTTGGTCATAAAGTTGGAAATGGCGCCCGATACCCAGGGAATGGCATTTCCGCCTTTGAAATAGTCGCCGATGTTTTTGACGAATTTCCCCAGGAAGAGGCCTATGCCAGCCATTAGCAGCATATAAATAGCTACGGCCCAATAATCTAAGGTGGTTAAGGTTTGCATGTATGCGACAAGGTATGTTTAGTGCCCGTTGGGGATTTCCCGGAGAACGTTATTCAATATTGTTGAATTCTTTTAAAGAGGCTTTGGCTGCCGGGTCCGAAAAAAAGACTTTCTGCTTACTATTGCTCAGGTCGTTATTCATCAGGACCAGGTTGCGGGATCCGGCCCCTTCCACAGAGGCGAAAACGGGTATCGGCGATAGCGACCGGCTTTCGGAAATAACTATGTTCTCTGTATTTTCCAGCTGGATCAGCGCCTTGGTGGCTGCTGTGCCCTGCGCTTTCAGTTGCCGGATAACCAGCCCTCCGGTATTGCTGCAGGCAATGGCCGGCCGGGTATCTTCCCTGGAGAACTTCAGATGGATATTATCGAGCGTAATGCCGTTTACATGCCGGATGAAAAAGCCATAAGCGGGTAAAGCGGGTCCGAACATGGCCCCTGCAGGATAAGCATTCTGTTTTTCCGGTATTTCCGAAGTGCCGGTGGCAGATTTTACTCCGCCTTCAAAAGTAAGATTGATATTGGTTAACACTATATTTTCAAGAGGCAGACCTTCTATGCCCGTAATGGAGCAACCCAGTGAAGCCAGCCGCGAACCCTGGATATTTTCTATGATAATATCCCTGAGATGAGGCTTGTTGACTATGGTATTGCCGCCGTAAGTACGGTTTCGTGTGTTCAGCCTGATAAAGATCCCCGACCTTTTGATATTTCTAAGTGAAATACCGGAGATATTCACCCGTTCGATTCGTGCTCCGTCGGCGGTCATGATGGCGATACCTTCTCCCCAGGTATCATAAACCACGCAGTTCTGTACCGTAATATCTTCGAATGCACCGGCTGTTTCCGTACCTATTTTGATTCCGCTGGCGCCGGCGCTGACGATACAATCAGATATCGTGATGTCCCGGCAGGCTTTATCGGGAGAGAAGCTTTTCAGGCAAATGGCGTCGTCGCCGGAGTTGATCATGCAGTTGGAGATACGGACTTTTTCGCAGTCAACCAGGTCCAGGCCATCAGTATTGCGATGCCTGGCGGTATGCTCCCGGTCCTTTTGCTCAACGTCTTTATTCTCCCTGCTATCGACGGTTATGCCATCGATGATAAGATCGGTGCATTGCTGGTATGTCTGTACCCAGGACCCGGAGTTAAAAAGGGTGATATCCTTCACGCGTACTTTTTCCGAGCCCCGGATGTGAATGATCCTGGGACGGTACATAAATGAGGGAAAAAGATAGGCATCTTTGAGCCCCCTTTTGTCTATCAGGTCTCCTCTTCCGTCAATTGTCCCCCGTCCTTCGATCGCAATATTTTTCACGTTTTCCGCATATATAAATGCTTTACTTGTCATGGTATCGGAAACGTAGGTAGGGTAGACGGAAGCGGCATTGGGGTAGTCGTCTGCGTTATCGCTGCCCAGGAGCACCGCACCGGCTTCGATATGAAGGGTGACGTTACTTTTCAGGTAAAGCGTACCCGAGAGGAACCTGCCATTATGCAGGTAGACTTTCCCGCCGCCGGCTGCATGGCATTGATCGATAGCTTTTTGTATTGCCCTGGTATCCATTGTCTGACCGTCGCCTTTAGCGCCGAGTCCGAAAACATCCCAGGTACCTTTCCCGGTTTGAGCTGATACATTTGCTGCAAGGTGCAATGCAAAAAGAAAGTTGATTAATTTCATCATAGCATACGTTTCGGTCAGATAACCTGGCTTCTTTCCATGATCAGCAAAGGATAATCCTGTAACGGGATCTGCCTTAATACCTGCGCTTCCTGGCTGATCCGGTACTTATCGTGGTCGTAAAATCGCTGCTGGTCCGGTATCTCATGAATGCTGCCCAGAAGCGGATCGACGAGCACAGGATCGCTGAATCCTGCGCCTTCCCAATCCCACAAAAAGAGATGGACGCTTTTGCCGAGAGGAGTGTCTCCTGCCTTTACCGTAGACCAGTACGCCAGCACCGTACCGTTATCTGTTTTAAGCGTGGTCGCCCTCGTGTCGGGTAAGGTAGGTTCTGCGCCATTTCCGAGACGGTTATACTCATCTTCTCCGGCAGCCTGATTTCCATCCAGTAAGTTGATCAGCGAGTTGGTCGTCCTTACATCGCCATTTATAAGGCTCCCCAGGTTTTGCAAAGCTTTGAAGGCTACTTTAGGAGCGATTTCCGGTTTGGTCCTGAGAATCCCTTTGTAGTTTACCTTGCCGGTGCCTTTGGGATAATCGTGCAAGTCAACGATCAGGAACCAGAGGCTCATAGGGAGATCCAGGGAGCAGTCAGTAAGCAACCGCCGCAGCATAATTTTAGCCTGGATGTTCTCGGTCCACGGCCCTTCTCCAACGAATCCCGTCGAATTGGGCTCTGAAGCAAAGCCGTTTTCTCCCTGCCATATTTCGATAGACGGGTTGTAGTGCTTTACCAGCTTTTTCAATGCAA
>CAZLTN010000129.1:0-14437 GCA_964562455.1 uncultured Cytophagales bacterium | reverse complement strand
ACGGCGATTACTGGCTTACCACCACCGATCAGAATGGCTGTACTTCTTCAAAATCAAATACTTTGACAGTCAAAGTCAATCCTTTGCCGGCCCGCCCTGCAATTACGGTAGTCGGGAACACTACTTTCTGCGAAAACGCCGGCGTCAGGCTCGAGGCTCCCAATGCTTCAGGTTACCTTTGGAACAGCGGGGAAACCACTCAAAACCTCAACGTCGGCAAGGCGGGCAGCTTCTCGGTACAGGTTATTAACGAATTTGGCTGTCATTCACCCCGTTCGGCTGCCGTAGCCACCAAGACACTGCCTATTCCGGTTCCGCCCGTCATTACGGCCGGCGGCCCTACCGACATCTGCGACGACTCGGACGTGACGCTTACTGCCAGGGGTGCTACCCGGTTCTTATGGAACAACAATGAAAATACTTCTTCCATCAGGGCCGCCGAAAGCGGTTCCTACACGGCAAGATCGGTAGGAAACAACGGCTGCTATTCCAATCCTTCAAATGCTATAGAGGTGATTTCCAGGATTACCCCGCCAATTCCTTCGCTTGAGAAAAACGGATCTTTTTCACTCAGTGTATCCAACGGGCTCAGTGGGGCGTCATACAACTGGTCTGAAAACAGTCAGTCGCTGGCAGATCATGCAGGCAATATAAGGATAAGCCGGTCAGGCGAGTACAAGGCCCAGGCATTTTTCAGGTATACCGATGTCCTTACTTGCTATTCCGAATATTCGGAGGTGGTTTTCTTTGACATTCCTTCTTCGGCCGACCGGATCAACCTGTTCCCCAACCCGAGCTCCGGAAAGAATATCAAACTTGAAACGGCTGAAATACTGACCAACGCAATTATAACAGTTTACTCTATGCAGGGAATAAAAATAGCTTCCTTTACTTTTGACACGATTTCTCTTCCCGTCGAAATCAACCTGCCTGACGGATTATCGGGCATTTATCTCGTAAGGGTAGAAGCCGGTAACTTCGCGGCGACAGATAAGCTGGTTATACAACAGTAAGGCATGTTTTGTACAAGTCGCCCCATGAACTGGAATATTTGTATAAATTTGCCCCGATTATTTACAAAGACATATAAAAACTCTTCGGATTTATCACCAATGATGCGGTATTATAGCGGTCTGTTTGCACGATATTCCCCCTCCCGACATACGTTTTTTAATCTGAGGATACTCTCTTTCCTGCTCGCCGGCGGCCTGATGCCATTTGTAGCGGGTGCAGTGATACGGATAGATTATCCTTCGGAAAGAGCCGTTTACCAGAGAGATGTAACCGGATACGGCACTATTACGGTAGCCGGGACGTACTCCAGTCCTATCGATCGCGTAGAAGTAAGGGCTGTACCTGTATACCCCGGCCAGGGAATAGAAGTCGCATGGACCACGTTGAGCTCCAATCCGCAGGGTGGGGTTTTCTCGGGACAGATCAAGCTGATGGGCGGATGGTATACGATACTCGTCAGGGGAAGCCTGTCGGGAACCGAAGTAGAGCAGGCGGCCGTAAATCGTATGGGCGTCGGCGAAGTCTTTATCGTTGCCGGGCAATCCAATGCCCAGGGGCTCAGGGGCTATCCGAACGGCCCTCCGGCTCAGGACGAACGTGTAAACTATATTACCAACAACCAGAATACCCAAAGCTCCCTTGCCGACCCGAACCCTCCTACTTTTGCGCACCTCAACATTTCGGATGCACATTTGTCGCCGATGGGCCAGGGAGCCTGGTGCTGGGGAGCGCTGGGTGATCGCATCGTCCAGAAATTCAACATCCCGGTACTTTTTATCAACGCCTCGTGGGAGGGAACAACGATCAGGAACTGGGCTGAAAGCTCCAGGGGAGATGCAACTTACAATGCCTACGGCGGATTTCAGTACCCGCCTAATATGCCATATGCCAACCTGTCGATATCGGTAAAGTACTATGCCAATATGCTTGGGGTCAGGAGTATCCTCTGGATGCAGGGCGAAACAGATACCTACCCCGTAGGAATGTCCAGGTCGGATTACAGTTCGAACCTGCAATTCCTCATCAATCAGCTGGGGGTCGATGTGGGGCGCCGGATTATCTGGACTATCGCCCGGACATCCCGGACTTCGACAAACTATGCTCCTTCCGGAAGCATAACAAGCCAGGATATCATCAACGCGCAGAATGACGTGCTTTCCACGCCGTTCAACGGTGTCCACCCCGGCCCATATACCGACGACCTGGGCAACCCAAGGCCCGACGGCATACATCTCGGAACCCGCGAAGCCCTGATTGCGCTCGCGGATGCCTGGTACTCGGTAATGGATAATAACTATTTTGCCAACATCACCCCTATTACACCTGCACCGATCCCGGCTATAACTGCCAAATGCGGCGGGAACAACACTTCTGCGGTGATAGAGCTTCCCAATGGTTTCAGCTCCTACAGATGGTCCACAGGGGCTACCACACGTACGCTGACGGTCACTTCGCCGGGTACGTATTTTGCTACCCTTAAAACCAATACGGGCATGACGGTTGTCAGCAGCCCGGTCCGCATCGAGACACTCAAGCCCGAAAGGCCGGCTATTATCCCTGCCCGCGATTCCTGGGCGTGCGCCAACTCCGAATTCCAGTTTTCGGTAAACGGCCCGCACGAATATACCTGGATGAACAACGGGACTGAAGTCGGAAAAGGCAGCAAATTGGCGACTGATGATAACGGAACCTATACCGTAAAATCCATGAACGTACTGGGTTGCGTTTCTGATGTTTCGGTAGCCCGGAAGCTCACCATACTGCCGGAGGTCTCCAAACCGGTATTGGGACAGGGCGGTCCGTTCAGCCTGCTGGCAACGACCGAAGGCGATTCTGTCCCGATTACCTACCAGTGGTATAAAAACGATGCATTGATCCCCTCTGTAAACCAGGACATCTATAAAGTATCCGACCTTGCTACCGGCGAAAGCGGGACTTACAGGGTCAGGGCTTTCGCTCATTTCAGTACCGGTTCGACAGTAACTACATGCGAGTCGGAAATGTCGGAGTCTTTCCTTTATACGTTTAACCCCGAGGAAGACATTGTCGTCTTTCCTGTTCCGACCCGTAATGGCGAAATATTTATCGAAAGCAGGGAGGCTGCCGACAACGTTTCCATCCTGGTTTATGACATGCTGGGCAGGAACGTCGGAAGTGAATTCTTCACGCGCCTCAGCAAAAGGGAGCCTATACTGCTGCCGTTTTCCAGGGGTGTTTACCTGCTAAGGATCCAGACCGGCGAAAAAGAATTTATTAAACGGGTTATTTTACAGTAATTTCCAGGTAAAATATAAAAGCCTTTCGTGTAAACCGGGAGGCTTTTTTATGCTTGTTCTAAATAAAGAATGCCGTTTGGTAGATTCTCAGACAGCCAGTAATTTTGACTTTAATGTAACTTTTCGTCTTGCTGAACTTATGAATAATACCTATCTGCCAATGGACTACCTGCCGATTTTCGTGCAGTTTCTGTTGGCCGTTGCGTTTGTCGGAGGTACCCTGATCGTGACCCACCTTATAGGACCGAGCCGTAAAGGCCAGCGTAAGGACGATCCTTTCGAATGTGGTATAGAAAGCCTTGGTGATGCCCGGACCCCGATTTCAGTCAAATACTTCCTGGTTGCCATCCTGTTCGTTCTTTTCGATGTCGAAGTGATCTTCATGTACCCATGGGCTGTGAATTTCCGCGAAATAGGGGCTACAGGGCTTGGAGCTATGGCCATTTTCCTTGCTATACTACTCTTTGGGCTCTATTATGAGTTCAGGAAAGGTGTATTGAAATGGGAGGAATGATCTTCCCTCATTAATTGTTCTAAAGTTGATTAACAACCAGTTATATATCGCATGAAACCTGTTAAAATGGCTGAAGCACCGGCAGGGCATAGCGGAGCCGGGTTCTTTGCCACTTCTTTCGATCAGGTTATCGGACTGGCGCGCAGCTATTCGCTCTGGCCTCTTCCCTTTGCTACTTCTTGTTGCGGAATAGAATTCATGGCCACCATGGGGGCCCATTATGATATTTCAAGGTTTGGCTCCGAACGGCCGAGCTTTTCTCCCCGGCAGGCTGATCTGCTGCTCGTTATGGGGACGATCGCAAAGAAGATGGGACCGGTCCTGAAACAGGTTTATATCCAGATGGCGGAACCCAGGTGGGTGGTCGCTGTCGGAGCCTGTGCCTCGAGCGGCGGTATCTTCGACACCTACAGCGTGTTGCAGGGTATCGACAGGATTATCCCGGTAGATGTGTACGTGCCCGGCTGTCCTCCCCGTCCCGAACAGATACTGGAAGGTCTTATGCAGGTGCAGCACATGGCGCAGAACGAATCTCTCCGCCGGAGAAATACCGAAGAATACCAGGAATTAATGGCTTCTTATAACATTCAATAGTTTTTCAGATGCTGACGAATCAGGAAGTTGCTGAACAAATAGCCGAAAAGTTCGAAGGTAGCGTGTCCGAATTCGAGCAGCCTTATGGCCTCCTCACGCTCACTACGACCCGGGAAAATATAATTTCCCTGCTGTCCTATCTGAAAGACCATCCCGTTTACCAGGTAAGCTTTCTGACAGATATTACGGGGGTACATTACCCTCACAGCCCAGGAAGGGAATTTGCGGTAGTGTACCACGTCCACAGCCTTACAAACAATTTCAGGATCAGGATAAAGGTTTTCCTTTCCAAAGAAGACCTGCACATACCTACCGCAACCGTGCTCTACGAAAGCGCTAACTGGATGGAGCGGGAGACGTTTGATTTCTTCGGCATTTTATTTGGCGGACACCCCAACCTGGTCCGCATCCTGAACGTCGAGGAGATGGACTACCACCCGATGCGGAAGGAATACCCGCTCGAGGACGCTACCCGTCAAGACAAAATCGATGCCCTGTTTGGCAGATAAAGAATTCGAAAAATGAGTGAAATAGATCTTATCTCAGATAAAAGCCAGGTTGCGAGAATAAACCAGCCTGAACTGGTAGAAGAGCTTACCACCCTCAACCTCGGGCCGACACACCCTGCCACCCACGGGATATTCCAGAATATCCTCCAGATGGACGGGGAAAAGATCGTGTCCGGAGAACAGACCATCGGCTATATACACCGGGCTTTCGAAAAAATAGCCGAAAGACGCCCCTTTTACCAGATCACCACGCTGACCGACCGGATGAACTATTGTTCGTCGCCCATCAATAATTTCGGCTGGCACATGACCGTGGAAAAGCTCCTGGGGATAGAGGTCCCCAAAAGGGCACAGTACATCAGGGTCATTATGATGGAGCTGGCGCGTATTGCCGATCACCTTATTTGCAACGGTATATTGGGTGTCGACAGCGGAGCGTTCTCCGGCTTCCTCTACCTGATGGAAAAAAGAGAGGAGATTTACGAAGTATATGAGGAAGTATGCGGCGCCAGGCTAACCACCAACATGGGCCGTATAGGCGGAATGGAAAGAGACCTTACCTCTACCGCTATCCTGAAAATCAGGGCCCTTCTCCAATCATTGCCTCTGGTGCTGAAGGAGTTTGAAAACCTTTTCAACAGGAACCGCATCTTTATGGACAGGACCATCAATGTTGGTCCCATTTCGGCTGAGCGGGCGTTGTCCTATGGTTTTACCGGCCCTAACCTGAGAGCTGCAGGCGTCGACTACGACGTAAGGGTTATGAACCCCTACTCTTCCTACGAAGATTTTGAATTTGATATCCCGATTGGGCAAAGCGGTGATACTTATGACCGCTTCATGGTACGGGGAGAAGAAATGTGGCAGAGCCTCCGCATCATCGAGCAGGCCCTGAACAACCTGCCAGAGGGCTCTTATTTCGCCGATGCCCCGGAATATTATCTGCCTCCCAAAAAGGATGTATACACTAAAATGGAAGCGCTTATCTACCATTTTAAAATTGTGATGGGGGAAATAGATGCCCCTGTCGGCGAGGTATACCACGCTGTGGAGGGTGGAAACGGCGAACTCGGTTTTTACCTGATAAGCGACGGGGGAAGGGCACCTTACAGGCTTCATTTCCGCCGTCCGAGCTTTATCTATTATCAGGCCTTTCCTGAAATGTGCAAAGGCGTATCGATCTCGGATGCGATTATGATCATGAGTAGCCTGAACGTGATCGCCGGAGAACTGGACGCCTAAAGGAAATATTTAAAGATTGACAGTAGAACAAGTATGTCAACCCAAACAACAGATATAAAGTTTACTCCCGAAAATCTGGAGAAGGCGCAGGAGATCATCGCAAGGTATCCTGACGGAAAGCAGAAGTCGGCTTTGATCCCGCTTCTGCATCTTGTGCAGAAGCAATGGGGTTGGGTAAGTCCCGAGGCCATGGATTACGTGGCTGAGATGCTTTCCATAGAATCCATTGAAGTGTATGAGGTGGCTACTTTCTATACGATGTTTCATCTTGACCCTGTCGGAAAGCATGTCATCGAATACTGCCGTACCGGTCCGTGCTGCCTGATGGGCGGAGAAAAAGTATATGATCATTTAAAGCAGCGCCTGGGGGTTCAGACAGGACAGACTACACCCGACGGGATGTTCACCCTCAAGGAGGTAGAATGCCTTGCTGCCTGCGGCTGGGGACCGGTGTTCCAGATCAGGGAAAAATACTACATGAATCTTACCTGTGATAAGGTAGATGAAATCATAGATGAGCTGTCAAAATAGCTATGAAAATATTAACCCAACATATCAACGAGCCCGGGATCGAAACCTTCGATGTATACCGTAAGCATGGCGGATATACCGCCGTGGAAAAGGCCATCAAAGGCATGACCCCGGATGAGGTGGTTGAAGAAGTAAAGAAATCGGGTGTACGCGGACGCGGAGGTGCGGGCTTCCCGATGGGCATGAAATGGAGCTTCCTGGCCAAGCCTGAAGGCGTTCCCCGCTACCTGGTGTGCAACGCCGACGAATCGGAGCCGGGGACCTTTAAGGATCACTACCTTATGAAATCCGTCCCTCACCTTCTCATCGAGGGAATGATCGTTTCCAGCTATGCGCTCGGTGCCAATAAATCTTTTATTTATGTGCGGGGCGAATTGTTGTATGTGATAGCGATCCTGGAAAAAGCCATTGCCGAAGCGAAAGCCAAAGGATTTCTGGGAAAGAACATCCTCGGATCCGGCTACGACCTCGAGCTTGTAGTCCAGCCTGGCGGCGGCGCCTATATCTGCGGTGAGGAAACAGCCCTGCTCGAATCCCTGGAGGGGAAACGCGGAAATCCGCGCAACAAGCCTCCTTTCCCTGCTGTTAAAGGGCTCTATCAATGTCCTACGGTAGTCAACAACGTAGAATCCATCTCCAATACTCCCTGGATAATCAATAACGGTGGTGAAGCTTATGCCGCACTTGGCGTCGGACGTAGTACCGGAACCAAGCTCATTTCTGCTTCCGGCCATATCAGGAAACCAGGAGTTTATGAAATAGTGCTGGGCGTACCTGTCGAGGAGTTCCTGTACTCCGACGAATATTGCGGGGGGATCAGGGACGGCCATTACCTGAAGGCACTTGTAGCCGGCGGGTCGTCGGTACCTATCCTGCCGGCAAACCTTATCACAAGGACAGCCAACAACGAGCCACGTCTTATGACCTATGAATCATTATCCGACGGCGGCTTTGCTACCGGGACAATGCTCGGATCAGGCGGGTTTATCGTATTTGACGAAACGGCATGCATCGTTAAGAATACTTTGAATTTTGCCCATTTTTACCGTCATGAATCCTGCGGACAATGCAGCCCATGCCGGGAAGGGACAGGCTGGATGGAGAAAATACTCTACCGCATCGAAAACGGCAAAGGGACCCAGGCAGACATAGACCTGCTTGTCGATGTATCCAAAAAAATCGAAGGGAATACGATCTGTCCTTTGGGTGACGCCGCCGCCTGGCCGGTAGCCAGCGCCATAAGGCATTTCAGGCATGAATTCGAATGGCACATCAGTCATCCGGAAGAAGCCACAAGGCCCGGAGCGGTTTATCCCGCGGAAGCAGTTTTGAATTAAACGGAGGTACTTAAAAATAAACCTCCCGAGAGAAAATAAAAGCAAATGGAAGCAATTCAAACGCCATTGTTGAAGGTCACCATAGATGGTATCGAGATCAGCGTCCCCCCGGGAACGACCATCATGAATGCCGCCAGGAAAATTGCGGAAGCAGACCCCGAACAGCATGACAAGGTACCGCCGGCAATGTGCTACTATGAGCCATTGAAAAGCAGCGGCGGCAAGTGCCGGGCCTGCTTGGTAAGAGTGGCAGCGGGTTCTGAAAAAGACCCCCGCCCTATGCCTAAGCTGGTCCCGTCGTGTATTACGCAGGTACAGGATGGCATGATTGTTGAAAATACAACCAATCCTGCAGTGCTTGAAACGAGAAAAGGAATAGTAGAATTCCTGCTGCTCAACCACCCTCTCGACTGCCCTGTATGCGACCAGGCCGGCGAATGCTACCTGCAGGATTTTTCATATGAACACGGTGTGGTCGACACACGTACGCAGGAGGAGCGGCGGACTTTCGAGAAGCATGACTTAGGCCCGTACATCCAGCTGCATATGACGCGCTGCATTTTGTGCTACCGTTGTGTGTTCACGGCTGACCAGATTACCAACAAGCGGGTTCACGGTGTGCTTAACCGTGGCGACCATGCGGAAATCAGCACTTACATCGAAAAAGCGATCGACAACGATTTTTCAGGGAATGTGATCGACGTGTGCCCGGTAGGAGCCCTTACTGACAAAACTTTCCGCTTCAAAAGCCGCGTGTGGTTCACAAAGCCTGTAGATGCGCACCGCGATTGCGAAAAATGCAGCGGCCATGTCACGCTCTGGTACAGGGGCGACGAGGTACTCCGGGTTACAGGACGGAAGAACATCTGGGGCGAAGTAAAGGAGTTTATCTGCAATACCTGCCGCTTCGAGAAGAAGGAAACCAGGGATTGGGTCATTGAAGGCCCCGCCAAAATTGAGAGGAGCTCGGTTATTTCTGCCAATAAATACGGCAAAAACCTGATCGCAAAACCGGACTTCACCCTTAAACTGGCAAAGAGCCAATACAAGAATATCGACGACTCACGACCTTATATTACCGACGAAAATACAGTTCGTCAGCTTAGCATCGAAAACAACCGCCTGGCTAATGAAAGATCGCTGGCCAGCGACTAGTCACTTATTAAACGAAAATGGAACTTACCGAGCTCATTATAAAATCAATTGTGATCCTGGTCGTTTTCGGCTCAACACTTGCTATTGCCATGTATTCGACCTGGGCCGAACGTAAAGTAGCTGCTTTTATCCAGGACAGACCCGGCCCTAACCGCGCCGGGTGGGGCGGGTTGCTGCAACCCCTGTCCGATGCAGGAAAAATGTTTTTTAAAGAAGACTTTATTCCTGCTCAGGCCAATAAGTGGCTTTTCATAGCCGGTCCCGGAATCGCAATGGTCACTGCATTGATGACCAGCGCCGTTATTCCTTTCGGGAACACTTTCATCTACGACGGGAAAGAGGTGGCCATGCAAGGAGTCGAAACCAACATCGGCGTACTCTATGTCTTCGGTATTGTGGCCCTGGGAGTTTATGGTATTATGATCGGCGGATGGGCATCAAACAACAAGTTTTCGCTGTTGGGCGCCATCAGGGCCGCTTCGCAGAATATCAGCTACGAAGTTGCGATGGGGCTCTCCATTATCGCCATCCTGATGCTGTCGGGTTCGCTTTCTCTCAGGGAAATCGTAAATCAGCAGCATGGCGGCAACTGGAACATATTTTACCAGCCTCTCGGTTTCATTATCTTCCTGGTATGCGCTTTCGCTGAATGTAACCGGACTCCTTTCGATCTCCCGGAATGTGAGACCGAACTGGTAGGCGGTTACCATACCGAATACGGCAGTATGAAGCTCGGATTCTACCTGTTTGCCGAATACATCAATATCTTTGTCTCTTCCGCATTCATGTCCACTTTATATTTCGGTGGATATAACTACCCTGGTATGGATTGGGTTTACACCCAACTGACCGGTGCATTCGGAGCTACGACCGGGCACAACATTGCGTCATTGATCGGAATGTCTGTTTTGTTTATTAAAGCGCTTGCTTTTATTTTCTTTTTCATGTGGGTGCGCTGGACGCTTCCCCGCTTCCGTTACGATCAACTGATGGATTTGGGCTGGAAAAAGCTCATCCCGCTTGCACTTGTCAATATTCTCATCACCGGAGCCGGTATTCTTTTGCTGAAACCGTGGTTGACCGCTTTGCTGGATTGATGAATAACGAATTTTATCCCTAGGACTGAAACCATGCAATTGACCAATAGATCAAAACAGGTAAGTAATAAAACCATGACTTTCAGCGAAAGCCTTTTTCTCCCGGCAATCGCTAAAGGGCTGGCTATTACCCTCAAGCACTTCTTCAGTAAAAAGGTCACGATACAATACCCGGAAGTCAAACGTTACCTCGGGCCGGTTTTCAGGGGCAGGCATATCCTGAAAAGAGATGAGGAGGGGCGCGAGCGGTGCACGGCATGCGGCCTTTGTGCTGTAGCCTGTCCGGCGGAAGCTATTTCCATGATCGCCGAAGAACGTACCAAAGGAGAAGAGAATCTGTACCGGGAAGAGAAATATGCCGCTGTCTACGAAATCAATATGCTCAGGTGCATATTCTGTGGCCTTTGTGAGGAAGCCTGCCCGAAACAAGCCATATACCTCCGTCACGACGAGTTTGTGCCGGTATTTACCGAGCGCGACCAGGTTATCTGGGGTAAGGATCTGCTCGTCGAAGATATGAACAACCGCTATAAGAGAGAGGCCTGGACGAAAGAAGAGGCGCGGCAGTTAGACCAGTTGAAAGCAAGCGGCAAGGTCACCACCGTAGAAACACGGGCCATTCCATGAGTGGAACCGGGAAAAGCAAAATACAACAGCGGATTCGCCTCTGAAGTAGCCAGCTGGTTCGACACTGAAGAACTTGGCTACCGGCACCTTACATATTCGGGCTTCGATGCCTTCTGCCTATCCGGCAAAGCAGATACCGTCATTGTCTGCATAGATCTTCATACCTGGACGGAGCGTACTCCGGCCCTGCATCCTGTATTATCGCCTCCTGCCGCACATCAGCAGCTTCTTGTTATTTGGGAAGATATATGGCGCCGAAAAAAAGAAATCGTTAAATCCAGGCTAAGGGCGCTGTCAGGCCTTTCGGTCAGGATTCCGGCGCGCCTTACACAGGTCAGAAAGATCGACAAACCTACTGCCGACAACTTCCTGGACCGCCATCATATGAACGGAAGCACCGCGGCCAGGTACAGGTTCGGTCTGTTTCTGCCTGCGAAACATTTTGGAAAACTGCCCGCTGATCTAACAGCCGGGAACCGGGAAGAAATTCTGCTGGCAGTCGCCGCCTTTGCCTCCCCGAAAATATTCCGACGAGACGAAACTCCATATAAATCCGGGGAACTGATCCGTTTTTCCAATCATTCCGGCACTACTGTGGTAGGCGGGCTTTCAAAGCTTACAGAGCATTTTGCACGCACCTATCTACCCGACGATATCATGACATACGCCGACCTGGAATGGTCCGTCGGTCCTGCTTTTCAAAAGGCCGGCTTCACCCTTTCAGGACAGACTCCCCCGATAGCGTTCCTGGTCGACCCGGACAATTTCAACCGGTATCCTCTTCACAGGCTCGACAACAAAGTCATTTACGGCGCTTCCAGGCCGCTTATCAGTCTCACCAACGCCGGCAGCCTGAAATATGTAAGGCAATTTCAGCAAACAGCTCCGCTTCCTCAAAGGCTTGAACAATCTCCCGGTAAACCTCCGGCAGGCCCTCCTTACGACCTGATCGTCGTAGTAGGCCCTACTGCTTCCGGAAAGACCTCGTTGGCTGTCCGTATCGCGTATGAGCTGGGCGGAGAAATTATCAGCCTCGATTCCAGGCAGATCTTTAAAGGCATGGATATCGGCAGCGGGAAGGATTTAAACGAGTATCATATTGATAACCAGGACATACCGTACCATCTGATCGATTTATTGCCGCCCGGAACCCCATATAACGTTCATAAGTTCAGGTCGGACTTCCTGGAGGTGTTCGAATCGCTTCAGAAAAGGAAGAAGCCCGTCATTGCCTGTGGCGGAAGCGGCTTGTATATTCAGGCCGTATTGAACATGCTTGCTGCGCCGGATATCAACCCGGCTGCTTCTATCCTTATTATCGGACTTAACCCACCGGTTGAAACCAGGAGAAAGCGAATTGAAGCGCGACTGATCAAAAGGCTTGGTGAAGGCATGTTGGAAGAAGTGCAAAACCTGGTTCAAAATGGCACCCCGGAAGAGGTTCTGATAGGGTATGGCCTGGAATACAAATACCTGACCCTCTACCTGCAGGGGAAGCTTAGATATGACGAAATGGTCAATACCCTCCTTACTGAAATCTTAAGATTTTCAAAGAGGCAGATGACTTTCCTGAAAAAAATTGAGCGGAGCGGACATACGATACACTGGCTTTCGTAATGCCTTCAACCTGAAATAAATGTGTGATATACAATTGATTACGATAATTACCGCGTCTTTCTTCTATTCAAATTCAAAAGAAATAACTACATACACATCGGAAGCTTTGGAAACGGCTCGTAATAAATCTCATGTATAAACATTTAATTATTACTTTTTTTTATAAATTCGCCACATAGTGTGTGTATAGTTTTAAACATCCGCCTGGGGCATCCTAGGCGGGTGTTTCATTTTATCCTCAGCCCATTCTTAAAAGAAAAACCCGGAAGGAATACCTCCCGGGCTATGTTCCGCACAGCGAAAATTTGCCGCCAAACGAAAAGAATAGCTACTTAGTTGACAGGAATAGCCCAGAATAAGCTAACCTGGACAATACTGTTTTTCACGTCTGCTTTCAGATTCGAACTGTTGTATGTCCCGACTTTTGATATCCCCTGGACATACCTCGCTCCTACTCCGAGACCGAAGCCGGCCTGGTATCCAAGCCCCAGGCCTCCTGCAAGATCCAGGTTCTCCGCAAACTTGCTTATAGTCTGGTCACCGATCTTTTCCCCCGTTTTAAATGCTACCTGGGGTCCCGCCTCGAAGTATAGTCCGAAGCCTGTCCGCGCTTTAAGCATTACGGGCACCGACACGTAATTGGTCTTAAACTCGTATTGTGTATTGTTATTCTTAATTTTTGCCCCCTGTGTAGAAAAAAGCACTTCCGGCTGGATAGAGAATACGTTTCCTATTCCAAAGCTCAGCAATCCTCCGAGATGCATGCCGACAAGAGCATCAGTCTCAATGTTGTCTCCGGTGTAGTTACTGACGTTAAGGCCTACTTTCGGCCCGAATTTAAAAGATTGTGCGTATCCCGCGCTTACCAGTGTAGTAGCTAGTAATAGAGTCAGAAAAACATTCCTTTTTTTCATAGTGTATTTATTTAAGATGGCTTAAAGAATCCCCGGTAAACGGGCAAATTTGTTAATAAAGGAAAATACAAAAAAACTGCCTCTTCATTGCGGAGACGTATATATAACTGTTTTTAAAGGCAAGTTATTGTATGCTTCGTATATATATCTCATAATATATCGCGCAGCACCAGCCACACATTATCCGCCACAATCCTATGCCCTTCAGCAGTAGGGTGTATACCGTCCGGAAGATTCAAATGACGTTCTCCCCCTACTCTTTCCAGCAAAAAAGGGACCAGGTAAACATCGTTGGCTTTCGCGAGCTTCGGGTATATGCCTGCAAACTGGCCGGCATATTCCTTACCCATATTGGGAGGCACCTGCATTCCCGCCAGGACAATCTTTGCCGCAGGATACTTCGCTTTTACCTTACCGATAATGGACTGCAGGTTTTTAGACGTCTCTTCTACGGCTATTCCCCTCAATCCGTCATTGCCGCCAAGTTCAAGGACAAACACATCTACCGGGTTTTCCAGGATCCAGTCTACCCGGCTATTGCCCGAAGCCGTGGTCTCTCCGCTCACACCGGCATTAACGACTGAATAAGGCAGCCCTAACGAATCTATCTTTGACTGGATAAGAGCCGGGTAGGCTTCTGACATCTTCAGGCCATAGCCGGCTGTCAGGCTGTTTCCAAAGAAAATGATCACCTTCTTCTCATTCCGCGAGGTACCGGCTGTTACAGTGGTTTCCTCATTCTGTACCGCATCGCCATCCTTCCCGGAACGGCTGCAGCCCGCCAGCAGAAAAAAACAAATCCAGAATGATAGGACTTTGTGCATGATGTTAATTGGAATTTACCTTCTTATTCCCCTATTTTGAATGGACAGGTATGCGTCCTGCTTATCAGGGATCAGCCCCGGCAAGAAATTATGCCTGCCAATTTAGACTATTTTTTATAAAAGTCCGTAACAAAAATGCCCGACATACTGCGCCTTTCCGAGGTAACCAAATCCTTTCGTACCGTT
>CAZLTN010000128.1:0-14453 GCA_964562455.1 uncultured Cytophagales bacterium | reverse complement strand
TGATTTTTCTTTCCTCGTCGGCTACCAGGAGGAAAAGCCCGTCGATCGCCTTGTTAGTTGCGTAGCGTTTCAAATCGGGATCTACCTTTTGTACAAACGGTATCTTATTATAAGTGTTAACGATATCCGAATAATAGCGGGTAGCCTGGTTCAATTGGAGGGTGCTGTCTACGACCGGGTAGAAACTGTTGAAAAGTGCCACGCCGGAGGTCCGCCTGAGATAGGCAGTCGCTGCCGTGTCGGACCCATTTAATATACCCAGGGCATCCTGGATGGTCATGGATGTGATCGCAGTAAAGAAAATAGGCTTTGCTTTTTTTGCAGCATCCTCGGCGGCCCGGTTCAGTGACAGGATGAATTTGTCTACTTCACTGCCCATCCCGATTTGCCGGAGCGCTTTTTCTACTTTCTGAGCCTCAGGAGGCATCAGGATTTTGATGAGCGCATTGCCGAAATAGCCGTTTACCTGGGAGGCCTGGTTGGAGCCGTTGCTGATGCCGACGCGTAAGGCTTCTTTGAGACCCTGTATGATTTCAGAGTTAGTAAGCGGGCCTGACCCGCCCACACCGCCATCCTGTAAAATGGTTCCGAGGCCGGCGCAGCCGGCAAGCGACAGTATAATTAAAACGGAGGATACAACTTTCCGGATCATCATATTATTAATTAAAACAGTTCTTTCCTCACCATTTCTTATATGGCTGCCGAAGGATTACCGGCATATAGAATACGATAAAGCAGGAAACTGGTCACGGGTATTCCGGAAAAATCCTATTGCCCCGCACATCTCAGCGTCGTACATCTTTATCCTGATACCACTCGCATTTACTTTTTCAACCCCAGCTCTCTCAGTCTTTCATCCAGGAATCCGGCGGCGGTCATATCGGTATACAGCTTCGGTGAACCGGCTGTGACACAGTTCTCCAGGCACGACAGATCCATATCCGGGCGCGGGTGCATAAAGAATGGGATAGAGTAACGCGAAGTCATCATTTTTTCACGTGGCGGATTGACGACCCTGTGAATAGTGGACTTGAGCTTGTGGTTGGTAAGCCGGTCGAGCATATCACCTACGTTAACGACAATCTGATCGGGTAATGCCGTAATAGGTATCCATTTTCCATCCCGTCTCAATACTTCCAGGCCCTCTGCACTGGCCCCCATCAGCAAAGTAATGAGGTTAATGTCTCCGTGAGCGGCTGCTCTGACCGCCCCTTCCGGAACCGAATCCGGATCTTCGATCGGGAAATAGTGCAATGCTCTTAAAATACTGTCGCCGTTAGCCACTCTAGCCTCGAAATAGTCTTCAGGAAGGTCGAGATAAAGCGCGATGGCACGCAGGAGCGTTTTCCCGGTACGCTCGAAGGTCCTGTATACTTCCAGCGTATATTCTTCAAAACCAGGTATTTCTTCCGGGAAAATATTTGCGGGCATATTTTCTTCCGGATCCGGCTGGCCTATATGATAAAACTCCTTGAGATCGGCAACCTTGAAGCCCTTAGCCGTTTCTTTGCCTTTACTTACATAGCCCCGCTGGCCGAAGAGATGCGGGAATTCATATTTTCTCTTTACCTGTTCGGGAAGACTGAAAAAGCGGCGGACCGAATCGTAAAGATCCTCACGCAATTTTTCCTCCAGGCCGTGGTTTTTGACGGCAACGAAACCGATTGTGTTGAAAGCATGGCCCAGGTCAGCCACGAATTCCTTTTTCCGTCCCGGGTCCCCGCCTACAAAATCGGACAGGTCCAGGGACGGAATATCATCAGGAAGTGCGTTCATATGCTAAAGGCCGAAAGCCTCTTTGATTTTATCAACGTAGTCGAGCTTTTCCCATGTAAACAACTCAACTTCTACTGTCAGCGGACTTCCGTCTGAGCCTTTGAATTCCTTTATAACAGTCTCATTCTGACGTCCCATGTGGCCGTATGCCGCAGTTTCCGAATAAATCGGGTTCCGGAGCTTCAGCCTCTGCTCGATGGCGTAAGGCCTCAGATCGAAGAGCTCACCGAGCTTGTCGGCGATTTCGCCGTCAGAAAGAGAGACTTTGGAAGTACCGTAAGTATTGACAAACAAGCCGCATGGTTTTGCAACCCCGATGGCGTAAGAGATCTGAACCAGCATTTCATCGGCCAGCCCGGCAGCTACCGCATTTTTGGCCATATGGCGGGTAGCATATGCGGCCGACCTGTCGACTTTGGAAGGATCTTTGCCCGAAAATGCTCCTCCTCCGTGAGCACCTTTTCCTCCGTAGGTATCGACAATGATCTTACGGCCTGTCAGGCCGGTATCCCCGTGAGGGCCGCCTATGACAAATTTCCCGGTAGGGTTGATATGATATGTGATATCGTCGTTGAAAAGAGCGCGGGCTTCGGGCGTCAGCTTTGCTTTAACACGCGGGATCACGACAGAAATTATGTCTTTCCTGATCTGCTGAAGCATGGCTTCTTCTGTGTCGAATTCGTCGTGCTGGGTAGAAACGACGATAGTGTCGATCCTGAGCGGTACGTTATCGTCTCCGTACTCGATCGTTACCTGCGACTTCGCATCGGGACGAAGGTAGGGGATCAGGTCCGGCTCATTGTTACGGATCCCGGAAAGCTCCTGCAGCAATTTATGGGCAATGTCAAGCGCCAGGGGCATGTAGTTTTCTGTTTCCCTGGTAGCATAGCCAAACATGATGCCCTGGTCACCGGCGCCCTGTGCATCGGCCCTGGCTTCGAAATCTTGGGCCTGGGGTTTCCTGTCCACTCCCTGGTTAATGTCCGCGCTCTGATCGTGAATGGCAGAAAGGACGCCGCAGGAATGGGCATCGAACATATACTCGCCTTTATTATACCCGATGCGGGCTATTACTTCGCGCGCAATTTTTTGCACATCCAGATAAACCTTGGTTTTAACCTCGCCGGCCAATACTACCTGGCCTGTTGTTACCAGCGTTTCGCAGGCTACTTTACTGTCGGGATCGAAAGCGAGGAAATGATCAATGAGGGCGTCTGAGATCTGGTCGGCAACTTTATCGGGATGGCCTTCCGAAACAGATTCGGAAGTAAACAAATAAGGCATAATTAACTGGTCGTTTTTATTATTAGTTTTTTGATTTCAAATGTGTGATCGGTACGTTTACATGTCTTTCGGCGTGGTAGCTCGAACGTACGAGAGGTCCGGATTCGACATAAGCGATCCCGCGGCGGATGCCTTCCTCCCGGTATTTTTCAAATCGCTCCGGTGTGATCCACTCCAGCACTTCATGGTGCATTTTGGTAGGCTGAAGGTACTGACCGAGCGTGAGGATATCCAATCCGTGTGCTACAAGATCGTCCATCGCTTTATGAACTTCGTCAGGGGTTTCCCCTAAACCGAGCATGATCCCGGTCTTTGTCCTTTTACCCAGCTCTTTCGTCCGGAGCGTTTGTTCCAGGCTCCGGCTGTACTTCGCCTGCGGCCGGACGCCTCTATATAGCCGCTCTACCGTTTCCATATTGTGCGATACCACTTCCTGCCCCCCTTCCACCATACGGTAAAGGGCATCCCAATTCCCCTTGACGTCCGGAATGAGTGTTTCAATGGTGGTTTCGGGGCTTGACTCTTTGACCATACGCACGGTCTGATACCAGATTTCCGCTCCCCGGTCTTTCAGTTCGTCCCGGTTGACGGAGGTTATGACCGCATGCCTGACTTTCATCAGCCTGATCGCCTCGGCCACGCGTCTTGGTTCGTCGGTATCGTATTCGTTCGGGCGCCCGGTAGCTACTGCACAGAACGTACAGCTTCTTGTACAGACATTTCCCAATATCATAAAAGTAGCGGTGCCGGCTCCCCAGCATTCGCCCATATTCGGGCAATTGCCACTTTCGCAAATAGTGTGGAGCTTATGGGTGTCTACCAGTTGCCTGACCCTGAGATAGTCGGGGCCTGTTGGTAATTTTACGCGAAGCCAGTCGGGTTTACGTTTCCGGTCCGGCGAAATCACGGGAAGATCTATCATAATCTTTAACTAAAACTGCAGACAACAAACCATTTTAAACGGGAGTGTCTCTGTTTAAAATGACGATTACTGTTTTTTTGTACCGAAGTACAGGTTGATATAGCCGGAAGTGAAAAAGCTCTTGTTGCCTACATTAGGGGTGTGTTGCGTGCTATGGTAGGCCATCAGCTCGATACGTCTCGTGAATGCTTCTACAAGGAAACCCACCTCCAGCCCGGTTACATTGTGCCGGAAAGTGCTCAACTCCAGGTTGACAGCCGCCTTTGCGTTAATCCCGGGAACGATCTTGCTCTTTCCGAAACCGCTCAGGATCCCGGCGGCAGGCGCACCCGAGAGAGACGGATTATAAGGGACGGTGACGGTTCTGCCTCCTTCCTGCCACTGGACCATGAAAGGTTTTTCGAGACCCAGCGTCGGTCCGACAGCAACCACTCCGCTCAGGCCGAGCCCTTCATTATTTTGCCGGTTATAGAAGAAAAGCTCCCTTCCGTATTGCGGCCTGATGGAAAAAAGATAATTGGCCTTGTTGTTGATGTTGTTAAATCCCAACCCGGACGTGGTGGCGTACTCCTTAGGGCTTTTTACATTGACGATCTCCAGGGCAAGATACTGGTATTGGGTTTTACCTAGGAAAGTACCCTGCAGCAGCTTTGTATATCTTACATTGGCCCCGCCAAAGATGCCTGAATTGGTATTGGTATTGACTCCGAACGCAAGCAGCGATTTGTATATATCCGGGTTATTGGCCATCGCCCTCTTTCTCACAGCCTGTCCGTCAACGTGTGCCGGCCCTATGACCATAAACAAAAATACCGCACCTGCTATACTGATTCTCATATGGCAATGTTTATAAACCTTATTTCAGAGGTTCTCTGAGAAAAACGGACTCAATTTAGTGATTTTTGTCAACAGTATATGACGCTAACAGTTTTTTGTAAATTTACGTTCTTGTTACAACCTAATATAATACGCGTCTATTATGCCTACTGTTGAATCCAGGTACCTGGGAGATTTACGTACTGAAGCGGTGCATGTTAAATCAGGAACGGTTATTCAGACTGATGCCCCTGTAGATAACCAGGGGAGAGGTGAGCTGTTTTCGCCATCCGATCTGGTGGCAGCCGCTTTGGCGAGCTGTATGATGACCATTATGGGGATCGTAGCCAGGCGCGAGGGCCTCGGGCTTACGGGGACGGTGTCAGAGACGCAGAAAATCATGTCTGCGGAACCGCCCCGGAAGATTGCGCGTATCGAAGTCACGCTCAGCATGAAGACAGACAGGGTTCTGACTGATGCGGAAAAGAAAAAATACGAAAATGCAGCTCATCAATGCCCGGTTGCATTGAGCCTTCATCCGTCTATTGAACAGGTTATACAGTTCAACTGGGAGTAGACATCAGGCGGTAGCCATAGCTAATTTTTAAGGCAGATGACCGGATTACTCTATGAATGCTCGATCAGGGGATACGTGCTGCTGATCAGGGTGGCGGCTTTTTTTATACCTAAGGCAAGGCTGTGGGTAGAAGGGCGCAGGAACTGGCGTACGCGGCTTACCGAGGCTATGGCCCCGGCCTTTTCGGGAAAGCGCAAGGTAGCCTGGTTTCATGCAGCTTCTCTCGGGGAGTTTGAGCAGGGGAGGCCCGTGATAGAAGATTTCAGGAAAGAAAATCCCGGGTATTTTATCCTGCTGACCTTTTATTCTCCGTCAGGTTACGAGATCCGGAAGAATTATCCCGGCGCCGATCATATCTGTTACCTTCCTGCCGACACCGCATCTGCCGCCCGTGATTTTGTAGCGATCGTGCGACCTGATATCACATTTTTTATAAAGTACGAATTTTGGTTCAATTATCTGACCTGTCTTAAAAAAGGTGGCGCAGCCGTGATCCTTTTTTCAGCTATTTTCCGGGAAAACCAAGCCTTTTTCCGATGGTGGGGCGGGTTTTACCGGTCGCTCCTTCTTTTGTTTGATTCCGTTTTAGTGCAAAACAGGAAGTCTGCGGAATTGCTTGGAAAGATAAGCGGCCTGAAAGAGGTGCTGATAGCAGGAGACACCAGGTTTGACAGAGTTGCCCAGTTGGCAGAAAGCAGACGGGAACTCGGGGAAATAAAGGCATTTAACGGCGATAGTCCCTGCCTGGTGGTTGGATCGGCGTGGGGGCAGGATATGGACGTAATCATACCGGCTTTGAACAGACTGGGCGGCAGGATAAAGGCGATTATAGCGCCGCATGAAATAAACCGGGAGGAAATTGCAGCGTGGCAGGAAAAGCTCAGCGGGCGCTCCATTTTGTATTCGGAATATAAAGCCTGCGGATTTATGCTCCCCGAACCGGCGCCTGATTATATTTTTATCGACAACATAGGAATGCTGTCGCTATTGTACCGCTACGGGTCAATGGCATATGTAGGCGGGGCCTTCGGAAAAGGCCTGCACAACACGCTGGAACCTGCAGCCTGGGGAATGCCCGTTTTCTTTGGGAACAGGAGCTACGCCCGGTTTTCGGAAGCGGTTGACCTGCTGGAGCTCGGGATTGCCCGTGCCGTAGAAAATCCGGAGGGATTGGCGGACACTATCGAAACTTACCTGAATGATCCTGTGCGGCTAAGGAATGTGTCCCTGCAATGCAGGCAATATGTAGCCGCTCATACCGGCGCTACCGGGAAGGTGATGCAGGCGGCAGGGAGGCTGTTAAATCAGTCGCGGAATTCTTCTTCGGCCAGGTAATCGATCAGGTAAGCCTGGCAACCCAGGAGTCTTGCCCTGGCGCCCAGCTCGGATATCTTGATTTTGAGGCTGTTGCGGAAATCCCCGAGGCAGTAGCGGTTGATGGCCTGCTCGATCGGGTTAGTGATAAAGCTGTCGGCCTGGGCAAGGACACCCGTTACGATAATTACTTCAGGGTTAAACAGATGGACGGCTATGGCAAGGCCCTTCCCCAGCTCGGTGCCCAGGTTGCTGACAAGGTCGATGGAAAACCCGTCGCCCATACGCACGGCTTTAATAATATGCCCGGCGCTTAATGATGCAGGATCATTTTCTGTCAATTTCGTCAGAAGCGTCGCTGTTCCTTTTTTGATTCCCTCCTGGGCTTGTCTTATGAGCGCTACTGCTGAAGTAAGGGTGTCGAGGCAACCGATTTTGCCGCATTCGCACAGTACGCCGTCGGCTTTTGCCTGGATGTGGCCCAATTCGCCTGCAAAACCCCTGGAACCGCCGAAAACTTCTCCGTCGAGCAGTATGCCCAGGCCTACTCCCCAGTCTATGTTGATAGTCAGGACATGCCTGTATTTTTTTGCAAGCCCGAACCTGTACTCTCCGAAAGCAGTAGCATGGGTATCGTTGATGATACGTACCGGCATTCTGTAGCGTTCGGAGATATAGCCGGTGAGCGAACCGCCTTCAGGGACTAATTCGCGGTACGATTGGTTCAGGCCTTCCGGAGAAGAAATAAGGCCGGGCATCGAGATGCCTATTCCCCAGAATTGACTGTGCGGGATATCCAGCCGGGTGAAAAAGTCATCCAGCTCTTCGACAAGCCTCGCCATGTAGGCAGAGGTATTTTCGAGATGCATTACAAGCTGGTGCTTATGGAGGATCTCATTGCTGAGGTCCATCACAAAAAAGTTGGCTTCGTTGCGGTTAATGTCTACCAGCAAAGTTACTTTTTTGGATGAATTGAGCCCGTACATGACGGGAGGTCTGCCGGCTTTGGCCGCCCCTATGCCTTTTTCAATCACCCATCCTTCGCGCTGCATCTCGTTTACGATTCCCGTAGCCGAAGGAATGCTGCTGTGGAACAGCCTGGAAAGCTTGTTGATTGAAGTAGTGTGAGTTTTATAAAGCTCTTTAATTAAATGCCGGCGGAGGCGGTTCTTCCTTAAATCTATAACTGAAGAAGAATTTTCTGCTATTTCTGACATGCTGCTGATATCGGGTAAGGCGCTTGGACACAAAATAGAATGACTGACCCTACCGGGCCAATGCAGTTATATTTTGTATCTTTGAGGTTTAAAAAATGCAAATCGCAGCGATAATAATTAAATTTTTCTAATTATTGGGCCGGACTTGTGTATTTATTTTAAAAATATAGCAGCCGTGGACGTAGAGGGCCTTTGTATCCTGCCCGGATGTGATGATAGATTGATTGTTTTACTAAAATATTGAAAAAAGTATGACCGGGTTGGTCTTACGTTCTACCGGCTCATGGTACGAGGTGCTGGATGAAGAGAGCCGGGAAATATGGAAATGCCGGCTAAAGGGCAGGTTCAAACACCTCGATCTCAAAACCACAAACCCTATTGCAGTGGGCGATCGTGTAGAGATGGAACCGGAAACCGCTCATGAAGCCACTGCTACGATTACGGACATTCATCCGCGCAATAATTTTATTGCAAGAAGATCGGTCCATAAAACGGGGCATACTCACATACTGGCGGCTAATCTTGACCAGGCAGTCCTGGTTGCGACCCTGACCTTTCCCAAAACTTCGCTGGGATTTATCGACAGGTTCCTGGTGACTACCGAGTCCTTCCGGATTCCCACACTTATTGTATTTAATAAGCAGGACCTCCTGGGGCCCGACTGGGGAGAAGTGCAGGATGAGCTGATACATATATATGAGTCAATCGGCTATTCCTGCATTTTAACGGATGCGCTATCGGGGCAGGGTATGGAAGAACTGCATGCAAGGCTGCAGGGGAAAAAAACGTTGCTTTCCGGGCATTCGGGAGTAGGTAAATCCACGCTGATGAACAAACTGTACCCGGGGCTGGATCTCAAAACGCAGGCGGTATCTACCTACGCCAACAAGGGGGTGCACACTACTACTTTTGCAGAAATGTATTCTTGTGGGGAAGATACCTACATTATAGATTCTCCCGGTATAAAGGAGCTCGGCCTGGCAGGGATAGGGCCGGAAGAGATAAGCCATTATTTCCCGGAGATGCGGGCGCTGCTGAATACCTGCCGGTTTCACAATTGCCTGCATGTCGAAGAGCCGGGATGCTCGGTGAAGGATGCGGTCGGTGAAGGGGCAATAAGTATTACCCGTTACGAGAGTTACCTGAGTATGATTAGTAACCAGGATAACAGGAGGTAGTATTTTTGAAATAACCGATAGCTCTGATATAGTTTAATGCTTCTCCCTGGTAGGGGGCTCCGGCCGATAGACCGGACGCGTAAGATCCGGGGCAACCAGCGACTAAACTTCCTCCGTTACCCCTCTTTCCAGGGCATCCAGCGCAGCAGTCATTTCGGCTTCATCCAGGTTGCCGAATCCGAGGCGCATCGCGGTGAGTCGTTCCGTCTGGAAGAGCAGGGTCTGAGGTATGCTGAGCCCCCTGCCAAGACAATTTTGGCTTATCCGCAGCAGGTTTATTTTTTTTGTCCACTCCATCCATACCGCAAGGCCTCCGGGGGGAGCGGTAAAGTTCAGGACGTCGCCAAACCGGGCGGTAAGTCCGCTACAGAAAAAATCTCTCCGGGACCGGTAAATTTTAAGCGCCTTTTTCAGATATCGCTGTATCTCTCCTTCGGCGAGCATTTCTGCCAATGCCTGTTCCATGACCAGGTCACCCTGGCGATCGATGATATGCCGCAATTTGGCGAGCTCCCTGATCAGGTTTTCCGGGGCGACAAGGTATCCCTGCCGGAGTCCCGGGGCCAGAGCCTTGCAGAACGACCCGACATACACCACCATGCCGTCGGTGTCGGCGCTGGCCAGCGGCAGAAGAGGACTGCTGTTGTAATGAAAGTCATAATCGTGGTCGTCTTCCAGTATGATGAACCCGTACGTTCTGGCGAGATGGAGTATTTCTATGCGGCGTTCGGCGCTGAGTGTTACCGTAGTGGGATAATGGTGATGCGGGGTCAGGTACAGCATGCGGATCTTCCGGTTTTTACACAGCACCTTCAACGCAGACACCGAAACCCCGTTTTCATCTACCGGAACAGTCATGATCTCGGCCCTGGCCTGCTGAAAAATCATGTTGCCCAGGTAATGGCTGGTGCTTCCGACCACGACCAGGTCGCCCGGCTGTAGGAGGAGCTCCGAAGCAAGGTAAATGCCCATATGGATGCCCCTGGTAGTCAGGATATTCTCCGGCCTGATGTGCAGGCCGCGGGTATTGTTCAGATAGTCAGCCAATTGCTTCCGGTAAAATGGATTCCCTTCCACATCGGAATAGGTAAGAAGCCTTCGTCCCGACCGTCGGCTCATCACGCGCCGGTATGCCATTGCCAGCTTGTCGAAGGGGGCTAGCCGGACATCAGGCTGACCATCTGTAAATTCGAGCGCTTTGGCAGGCTGGAATGTCTCGCGTTCCAGGAGGATACTCACCGGGAAGCTGTAACCGGTTGAGGCGGGATAGCGCGCAAGCCGGCTGAGATCCCCGGGAAGCGGGGCAGCTTTTGCAACCGGCGGCTTGTCGGTAACGAAGGTCCCGATATTGGGCCTGATCTGTATCCAGCCCTGGGCGTCGAGCTCCTCGATGGCACTTATGATGGTTTTCCGGTGGACGCCCAGGAGAGAGGCCAGGAGCCTGGTGCCGGGCAGCCTGGCCCCCGGTATCAGCACACCCCGCTGAATAGCATTGATCAGTTGCCTGCTGATCTGCAGATAGACAGGCGTAGAGGATTGCCCGATACGGACGATACTTTTGAACGGAATTTCGGCCGGACTACTCATTAAATAAAAACCGGATCACTTTGATGGTCCGGTAAGATACTAGTTTTGGGCGATTGTTTATGTTCGAAACAGAAATTATGAAAAGAGATTTAGCTTATTGGCTTTTAGGATCATTGCTTTTGCCCTATGCAGTATCCGCGCAGGAAATAACCCTCGACCCGGTAACGGTCAGTACCACCATGCTGGAAAAAAGAACGTCGGAAACAGGACGTAACCTGACGGTGATCAGGGGGGAGGATATTCAGAACCTGCCGGCAAACAGCCTTGACGAAATACTGCGCTACCTCCCGGGGCTTGAATTGCAGGCGCGCGGCCCTATGGGAGCGCAGAGTGATATTATCCTGAGGGGCGGTACCTTTCAGCAGGTGCTGGTTGTGGTCGACGGGCTCCGTGTCAACGATCCGACTACAGGTCATTTCAGCAGCTATATACCGGTCTCTCCATCTGAAATCTCGCGTATAGAAATACTGAAAGGTGCTTCTTCTTCTATTTACGGTTCTGAAGCGGTGGGTGGTGTCGTATCGGTTATCACCAAGGCTTTCGAAGGGAATCTGAAATCAGACGGCATGGTGGAGGGGAGCGTCGCAGCCGGAATGAATGGGTTGTTGAACGGGAAGATCGGCGGACACCTGAAAAGCGGGAAGCTTACCATAGCCGGGGGCGTTCTGAGCAATAATGCCTCCGGCCAGGAGTTGAGAGGTATGAAAGGCTATTTTCACAATCATACCGCTTCGCTGTCGGCCCGTTACCAGGTGACAGACCACCTTCATGTGGCTTACCGGGCTGCGTTCGACCAGCGGGATTTTGCGGCACAGAATTTCTACACCGTTTTTGCTTCTGATACTGCTACGGAAAAAGTCAGCGGCTGGTGGCATCAGTTGGAGGTGGGCAGAAAAAAAGGTACCTCTGCGATCACGTTTCGCGGCGGGTACAAAAAGGCTACGGACGAATACCTTTACAATTCCGTCTCCATACCCAATAAGAATATTTCGGGATTATGGCAGGGACTTTTTACCTGGCAAACGCAGATTTTCGCCCATACCGACCTGATCGGTGGGGTACATTACCAGCAGAGACAGATCAGGTCGAACGATCGTGGCGACCATACCATACAGCAACTGGCGCCGTTTATAGCCGTAAGTCATCGTATAGGTGACCTGACACTTCATCCTTCCCTTCGTCTCGACTGGCGGGAAAGTATCGGTTCGGAGCTGGTCCCCCAATTGAATGTTTCTTATAAACTGGAGAACTGGCAGTTGAGGGCAAGCGCAGGTAAAACGATCAGGGATGCCGACTTTACCGAGCGTTACAACAACTTCAACAAGCCGGTAGTGACGGGCGGAAGTATCGGGAATCCCTCGCTGAAAGCGGAGAGGTCGTTAAGCTACGAATTCGGCTTCGACTGGTTTTATAGCACGAACTGGAAAGTCTCGGCATCTTTCTTCCAGCGCAACCAAAAAGACATGATAGATTATGTGCCTACAGCGTACGATCGTATGCCGCGAAAGGAAAACCTTGTTCCTTCCGGTAGCTACGCGCTGGCAGAAAATATAGCGTCTGTAAAGACCAAAGGAGTTGAGCTGGATATCCAGTACGACTACCGGATAAGCGATCACCAGCGTATTTCGGGCGCTGCGGGGTTCACCGTGCTCGATAGCGAACAATCGGGCGCCGTGCCTTCTTTTTACCTGTCGTCACATGCAAAGCTTCTGACGAACGCCTATATCAGCTACCGGTTGAAACGCCTGCATGTGTCGCTCAACGGTTTGTACAAAAAACGTGAGCCCCGGGAAGCATCGGCATTGGTGACCAAAGTGAGCAGGAGCTATATTTTGCTTAATGCGCAGGCCGGCTTTGACGTGGTGCCGAAGAAGCTGACGCTTTATCTGCAGGCCGATAACCTCACCGATGTGGTTTACAGTGACTTGCTGGGGGCGGTAATGCCGCGGCGCTGGCTGATGGGGGGCGTTAAATTCAGGCTGTAGAAGCTCTTTTACCCGATTCTCACCATATCGAGAAACTCAAAATCGTAAGCGTGTTTGTCATCTGCTTTGTGAAACTCACGGGAGACGACTGTCCACTGATTTTCGTCGGGGATGCTGAACCAGGCATCCCCTTCTGTTTCGTTATGCACCAGGGTGAGATAGATCTGGTCTGCCAGTGGGAGGGTCTGGGCATAGATTTCGCCGCCGCCGATTACAAACGCTTCTTCCGCGCCGGTTTTCCGGGCTTTTTCAATGGCCTCGGCTACAGAAGCGCAGGTGACGACACCGTCGTAGTGAAATTCGCTGTTACGGGTAACAACAAAAGAGGTACGCCCCGGAAGCGGCTTACCTATAGACTCGAAAGTTTTCCGGCCCATGAGGATCGGCTTCCCCATCGTAAGCCTTTTGAAGCGTTTGAGATCTTCGGGAAGGCGCCAGAGGAGCTCGTTATTCTTTCCTATGGCGCCTTCAAGGTTTGCAGCAACAATTAACGAAAGTTTCATGGCTGCAAATATAGGGATGATACTTCGACTCCCTACTGAACCACATTCTTAACGGCTTGCCTGGCGAGGAGCTTCCAGCCTCCGTCCTGCTTTTGCCATACCTGCAGCACTTTGAGATTGGCTGTATCGGGCTCTTTTCCTACGTCTGCGGTGTTGCCTGTCAGGTGATGCCGCACAATGGCAGTTTCTCCTGAAATGTCGATGGTCTGTTCGGTAAGCTCCAGGGTTTCGAAATTGAATTTACCGCTTATGAGCGATTCTATAAATTCAGCCCGGTTTTCGATGAGCCCGGCAGAGTGCCCGTAGGTCAGCTTGTCGGATGTAAGATTTTGCAGCGCGTCCTTTTCCGGGTCGAGAAGCTGTTTGCGGAGTGATTCGACTGCTTCCGTTACCTCATTTTTGTAGTTGGAAGTGTCTGCGTGGTCGTGAGAATGTTGCTGACAGGCGTTTAACGACATGATGGTTATAAAAAGAAAAGCCGATAATCTCATGGAAGGACTTTTTGTGGTTAAAATAAATAGTAAAGTCTTCTTCACTTTAAAACTAACCTAACCGGCCGGGAAATTTAGACCGGAGGCAGGTTACGAAGAAAAAGGAACCTGCCTCCGGCACGTTCCTTTTTCAGTAGTGGAGTGGATATATGGGAGAGATTATCTGGCGATCACGATCCTGAGCGCTTCATTTTTGCCGTCTGTCCGGTTAATTTTCAGGATATACATCCCCGGTAAAAAGTGGTCTGTTTTTATTTCTTTCTCCGGCTTTCCTCCCGATTGGTAGGCAGCCACGCCGACGCTGTTGTAAAGTGTAATGTCTGTTACCTGCTCCCAATTGTCGGAACGAATGCTGAACATACCGGTGGCCGGGTTGGGAAATACCTCAGTTTTTGTCGGCCGGGAGAATTCCAGGCTTTTAATACTGCTGAGCTCGAACGAGCCGTCCAGGTCGATCATTTTCATGCGATAATAGTTGATCCCGGCAGAGGGAGTTTCGTGGGTGTAGCTATAATGCCGCAGCGAGTTGCTATTTCCCTTTGACTTCACCCGGCCAATCTCCGCCCAGCGTTTGGCGTCGATACTGTGCTGTATTTCAAAATGGCTGCTGTTGGATTCGGAGGTCGTAGCCCAGGAAAGGTTGGACAGCTGGCCTTCAGAGGCGGCGCTGAAGTGAGAGAGGACGACAGGGAGCGGGGCATTGGAGGAATAGTATCGGTCTACCTGGCTTTCCCAACCATCAAGCAATAAATCAGAGGCATAGAAACCATCAGCCTGCATAGCGGCTACCGAGCCGGCCCCGT
>CAZLTN010000127.1:0-14496 GCA_964562455.1 uncultured Cytophagales bacterium | reverse complement strand
AAAAATGCCCGACATACTGCGCCTTTCCGAGGTAACCAAATCCTTTCGTACCGTTAAAGAAGATCTCGTAGTCCTCGAAAAAGTGAACCTCAGTATACCCGAAGGCACTACCCTCGCGATCGTAGGCCCTTCCGGCAGCGGGAAAACAACCCTTCTTGGCTTATGTGCCGGACTGGACCGGGCTACTTCCGGAGAGGTTATACTGGATGGCATCGTTTTAAACGGGCAAAGCGAAGACCAGTTGGCCCGGATCCGAAACCGGAGCGTAGGCTTTATATTCCAGAATTTCCAATTGCTGCCTACTCTTACAGCGCTTGAAAATGTGATGGTCCCTCTCGAGCTGGCCGGTATGCCCGGCGCCGAAAAGTCGGCCATAGAGCTGCTGGATAAAGTAGGCCTTTCCGCCCGGCTTCATCATTATCCGTCACAACTGAGCGGCGGTGAGCAGCAACGGGTCTCCCTTGCCCGCGCATTTGCCAATAAACCTAAGATATTGTTTGCCGACGAGCCTACCGGGAACCTGGATGCCGAAACCAGCGAAAAGGTCATCCGCCTTTTATTCGATCTGAACCGTGAAGCCGGCACCACGCTTGTACTTGTTACACACGATATGGACCTGGCAGCCAAAACAGGAAGGATTGTACGCATAAAAGGCGGGAAAATAATAGCCGATACAGAACAATGACAAGATCCGGACAACTGGCATGGCTCTTCAAAATGGCCTGGCGGGATACCCGCCGGAACCCTTCGCGGCTGTTCCTCTTCCTCGCATCGGTAATATTGGGTATAGCAGCCCTGGTATCTATCTATTCTCTCGGCGATAACCTCGAAAAGCAGATTGACGAGCAAGCCGCCGGCCTGCTGGGGGCCGACCAGGAGTGGATCGCCAACCGCCCCTTTTCGGCAGAAGAGCGGCAAAGTGCAGATTCTGTTGCCAAAGATATTTCCGAGGAATGGAGCTTCGGCTCAATGGTCTCTTTTCCTAAAAATCAAGGAACCAGGCTTACACAGATCAGGGCGCTCGAAGGCGGCTTCCCGTTTTACGGAGAACTGGAAACAATTCCGGAAAATGCTAAAGTACAATTGGAATCCGGTCCTGCGGCGCTTGTCGACCACAACCTGCTGCTGCAGTTCAATATTTCGGCGGGCGATTCTATAAAAGTCGGAGAGCTCACTTTCCTTATTGCCGGCGCTCTTCGCCAGGCTCCCGGGCAAACCGGCATCGTAGCTACTGTAGCGCCTGTTGTCTATATCCCTCTGAAGTACCTGCCCGAAACGGGGCTGGACAAAAAAGGCAGCAGGATTAACTACCGGTATTTTTTACAACTGGAACAACCCGGCAAATCGGGAGAAGTCGCGGAAGCGCTCAAAAAAAAGTGGCTCCATGACGATATCGCGATCCTCACGATAGAAGATCAGAAAGCGAGTACGGGAAGACTGTTTGCTAATCTCACCGGTTTCCTGGGGCTTGCCGGATTTGTCGCACTGCTGCTTGGCTGTATCGGGGTAGCCAGCTCGGTTCATCTCTATATAAAAGAAAAATTCAACTCTATCGCCATCCTCCGGTGCATGGGGGTTACATCGGCGCAGGCATTTCTTATTTTCCTGATTCAGATAGGGCTTATCGGTTTGGCGGGGTCGGTAATCGGAGCGGTTGCCGGTTCTTTTTTCCAAAAATTCCTGCCGGTCCTCGTCGCTGATTTCCTTCCGTTTAAACTGTCTCCCTCCATATCACCGTTTGCAGTATTACAGGGAATTACACTGGGGGTTATCGTCTCTTTGCTCTTTTCCCTGAGCTCACTGATCGATATCAGGAACATTGCCCCTCTGAATGTTTTCAGGATCCAGGTTACGGAAAGCGGGCAAAGCCGCGACCCGCTGAAATGGGGAATATACGCCTGTATCGCCCTTTTTATAGTGCTATTCAGCTATCTGCAGCTCAGGGACTGGCGTTCTGCCCTCCTGTTTTCCGGCGGTATCCTGGCTTCTTTCCTGGTCCTGGCAGGTTTTGCAAAACTGGTTATTGTACTTGTCCGCAGGTTTTTCCCCTCCCGCTGGGGTTTTGTGCCTCGCCAGGGACTTTCAAACCTCTTCCGGCCGAACAACCAGACGCTTACCATGATGATCGCGCTCGGGCTTGGCACTATGCTGATTACCACTCTTCTTCTTTCACGAAATATCCTGCTGGGCCAGATAAACAACCAGGTCAAAAATGAGGCCGACCGCCCCAATATGGTCTTGTTCGATATCCAGGACCACCAGTTGAACGGGCTCAAAAATTTTATCAATGAATCGGATCTCCCGTTAATCCAGTCCGTCCCGATTGTCAACATGCGACTGGCAAGTGTCAACGGATATGACTACATACTTGCCCAAAAAGATTCGCTCGATATCCGATCCGGGCTTTTCAGCAGAGAGTACCGGGTCACTTACCGCGACTCTCTTTCAGATTCGGAAAAAATAACTTCCGGCAAATGGGTCGGCACTTATAAACTGACCGACGGCCTGGTGCCCGTATCGCTTGAAGGCGGATATGCAGAGCGGAACGGCCTGAAGCTGGGAGATACGCTGATCTTTAATGTCCAGGGAGTACCGGTCGAAACTACTATTGCCAGCTTCAGGGAGGTCGACTGGCGGGGAATGCAGACCAACTTCATCCTGGTTTTTCCGAATGGAGTATTGGAAAGAGCACCCAAATTTCATGTGTTGACAACCTATCTTTCCACCCTTGAAAAGTCGGCAAAATTTCAGCAGGAACTTGTAAGCCGCTATCCCAATATCAGTATAGTCGATCTCAACCTGATTCTCCAGACCCTCGACAAAGTTGCATCGAAAGTCGGCTTTGTTATCCGGTTCATGGCACTTTTAAGTGTATTGAGCGGCCTTATCGTCCTGCTCGGTGCAGTAGTCGTAAGCAAATATCAGCGCATCAGGGAAAGTGTGCTTCTCAGGACCCTGGGCGCAGGCAGGAGCCAGATCTTATGGATAACCGGGCTCGAGTATTTTTACCTTGGGCTGCTCTCATCCGTAACAGGTATTTTACTGGCGCTTCTGGCAGCCTGGTCGCTCGCCCGTTTCAGCTTCAAGTCCGACTTCGAAATCAGTTGGACTCCGCTGCTGGGCGCTTTCCTCGGGATAACCCTTCTCACGGTCGCCATCGGGCTGATCAACAGCCGGGAAGTAGTTTCGCGGTCACCTCTCGACGTACTGCGGCAGGAAAACGGATAAGGTCCGTGTTTTCCCGGTAGCAATATCTTTTTCCAGGAGCCATGCCCGCACTTCCGGAAATTTCTTTTTTATCACCCGCTTGCTTTTTTTAATCCCGAGCACGCTCACGGCCGTGGCCAATGCATCGGCCCGGGTACCTGTAGGAGCAATGATCGTCGACCGTACTTCCCTGGTCAACCCTACGCCGGTTTTAGGATCAACTATATGTGAGTACTTTTTTCCTTTGTGCTCAATATAGCGATAAGTAGCTCCGGAAGTAGCTACCCCACAATCAGAGATGACAATTACCTCATCAGATTCGCTCGCTGTACCCGAAGATACCGAAATCTTCCATCCTCTCTCTCCCGGCGGAGGGGCCGACAAAGCCAGGTCTCCCCCGGCATCAACCAGGGCCGACCTGATTCCCATTGACTTCAGTATCCTTATTCCCTCATCGGCGGCATACCCCTTTCCTATCCCGCCCAGATCGATCCGCATCCCGGGCTTTTTCAGCTTTACCAACCGGTTTGTGCGGTCAATCTCCAGTAAACGGTACCCCTTGCTTTTTAAAGCTTTGCGGATATCTGCGGGATCAGGAAAACGGTTTAACCTTGAAGCACGCCTCCATACCTGTGTAACCGACCCGATTGTCACATCAAACGCGCCATTCATTCTGTCGCTCAGCGCCTGTGCGCTATCGAGGATGGCCAATAGTTCGTTCCCCGGCCTTACCCGGTAACCGTTACCTGAAAGGGCTGAAAGCCTGTTGACCTCCGAACCGTCAAGGTAGTCGCTCATAATTTCGTTTAAATACCCTATATGATCGAATACAGTCTTTGCCGCGACGAAGGCAGCCGAATCATCCGAGGCGTAAAAAACCAACCTGAACTGTGAGCCCATCAGTGGCTTTGCAAACTCAAATTTTTTATCCTGCGCAAAAAGTAGAGAGGGCAGGCACAAAAAAATTAGCAGAATATTTATATTTGAGTAAATATACCCAGAACACGAAGGTTGAACGATCCCGGTCGCCTTTATTTGTCTCACTAAACCAGCTTTTTATTGAACATAAAAAGTAGATATGCGATTCTGCTCATTATATTGGGCTCGCTTGCGGTTCTATCTGGCTCGGCTCTGAAAGTAGAACATAGTATGTACGCCAACTTCTTTTTCATTTCAGGCTTGTCTGTCAGCTTTATCGGAGCTATTGTTTTGGTAATCAACATGTACCACAAACGCCGCAACTAAAAAATTTTCGACGTTTTATTTCTCAGGTAAAAATCTGCCAGAACTAACGCAGCCATTGCTTCTACAATGGGAACCGCCCGTGGCACCACACAGGGGTCATGTCTTCCTTTTCCCGATATCACCACCGTTTCGCCTGCTTTATTAAGGCTATCCTGGTCCTGCATGATCGTAGCGACCGGCTTAAATGCAACACGGAAGTAAATATCTTCCCCGTTTGAAATACCTCCCTGGATACCGCCTGAAAAATTGGTCCTTGTCCTTACCACTCCTTGTTCGTCGCGGTAAAAGGCGTCATTATGAGCCGACCCGAGCATTTCTACCCCATCGAATCCGCTTCCATATTCAAAACCCTTGACTGCATTGATACTCAGCATGGCCTTTCCCAATTCAGCATGCAGCTTATCGAACACGGGTTCTCCCCATCCTGCCGGAACTCCCTTTGCCACACAAAAAACCACTCCTCCCACCGAATCCCCGTTTTTTCTCACGCTGTCGATAAAGTCGAACATTTCACCGGCTACTTCAGGATCAGCGCATCTGACGGCATTATTCTCGGCTTCCGACAGATCCAGCTCTTTGTATGATTTGCTTACTTTTATCGGTCCCACCTGCGAGACAAAAGCTGAGATAGATACACCAAGCTCCTTCAGCATCAGTTTTGCTATCGCCCCCGCCGCTACCCGCGCGGCAGTTTCGCGCGCGGAGCTCCTGCCTCCGCCTCTGTAATCACGTATTCCGTACTTTTCTTCGTAGGTAAAATCGGCATGCGAAGGGCGAAACCTGTCTGCGATATGTGCATAGTCTTTGGAACGCTGGTCTTCGTTACGAATCAATAGTGCTATCGGAGTCCCGGTTGTAACACCCTCAAATACACCTGAAAGCACCTCAAACTCATCGGCTTCCTTCCTCTGGGTGGTTATCCTGGACTGACCGGGCTTTCTGCGCGTCAACTCGTCCTGGATAAATGACGCGTCAAAAGAAACCCCGGCGGGGCAACCGTCTATTACAACCCCGATACCCGCTCCGTGCGATTCGCCGAAAGTCGATATGCTGAATATTTTCCCGTAGATACTACCCATTTGAAGATAAAAACTTTAAAATCATTTACCCCGTTTTACAGAAAGGGGCCTCGGAGCAGCCTTTCCCGGACCATGTTATTTCCGGAAAACCCAAAGCGCCGACAACAGCATCAAAATTACCACAACGTTCATTACAATCCGAAAAATACCGCTATAATTACGCAGTATTCCCCGCGAGTCGAGCTGTTCGAGGTTAGCGTACAGCCGGTTTTCCCCTATGGGCGCCACCGACTCCGTAACTGCGCCGCTGATTCCCGAAACCGCTATTGTCTGTCCTGAACGCAGCGTATCGTAGACCTCTCTGACCGGGTCGAAAAATATCCACTGAAAATACCCTTTCAACGGAAATAAACCTTTTTGTCTTGCCACCAGCGTGTATTCAAAGGTCTTGGTACCGCTTACCGTTCTAAGGTCCGCCCTGAGCGTCTGGTTTACTTCGGGCGGGTAAAATTCGAACGTCTGTACAGGTATCGTAGCCGGCGCCGGTATAGCGGCTATGTTTCCCTGGCCGGTTATTCCGAATTTATATTTGAACGGCTGCCCGACACTGACCCCGGTTGCCGATAGTGACTCTACCAGGTCATAGCTGCCCACCGCTACCATGTCCCGCCGCGGATGGGGAGGCAGATTCCGTACCGCTACCGACAACGGCCGGGAATAGAAAGTGCGGACCCCGGCCCCGCTCTCACCCATATCCATTTTTAAGGATATGGCGGGAAAGGTCACGTCTTTCCGGATAAAAGGGAAAAAGACGGACTGGTAGAGCCGGTATTCGGTGTAATCCCTTCCGCGCAGCGTGATAGGCCGCGGGACGATCTCGTCGATCCAGGTATTTTCCTCCCAACAACCATCCGGTTTCAATTGTCTTGTAATCTCCTTCAGTTGATTGTCAAGGTTATAAAACTCCATCGACAGCCTCACATCCTTCGCTACGAAAAGCGAAAGATAAAGCCCGAAGCCTTCCCTGAGATATACGCTGTTCCTGTTGGACCTGACCGTTAGAAACACGTCTTCCTTCTCCAGGTGGTCTGACAGCTCGGCATCGAGATTCTGCTGGGCTTCAAGCTCCCGGATAGATACGGAATCTTTCAGGTCATCTTTTATCCGCAATACCAATGCGGGCACCCCGTAACGCGCCCCGTTCACTGTCACTTCACTTGCCGGTACTTCCAGATAATCGCCTGAAAAGAAATATTGCTGGACAATCACTTCCTGCGGAACCTGGCTATCTTCTACACCGACAGAGCTCCTCAGACGTGTAGAACTGCCTTTTTCAAGCCCGCGCAAATTAGGAAAGAGCACTTCCGAACGGTCATGCGGATTCCTGACCAGCACTTTTATCTCGAAAGGCTGACCGCTCCGCAGCTCGGTATCCCCTACTTCGACCCGTACCTCCGGGACCTGGGCGAAAGCCGGAGCCGCCAGGAGAAAAAAATTCAATAAAAAGTTTAAAAATCTATATAATTTCATTTATATTTACTAAGACATACAATAAGGGATTATACCTCTTAGTTATTTTATTACAACGCTATTAGCAGGTGCAACGTTATTTTTGGATTTCAAAACCTTTGTCCGACCTAATTAAATTTAAAAGCTATGGCTTCAATGCTGGAATACATTAAGATAATCCTTCAAAAAGTCAGTTTTGACCATCGTTTATTTGAAAAAGAACTACGTAAGGCTATCCGGATGTTGATGCCGGAAGAAATAAAGAGACTGAAGCTGTGGTGTTATGAGAGATTCAGTTCCAACCATCAGTCTATCCTTGACAGAGTATTTCTGATAAGGGCTTCCATGTCCTGATCAGAGACACGCTTTGAGTAACCCCGTCATTTTTACTGTGTAATATTTCAGAGGGCTTCGCCCTCTTTCATTTTTTCTGCGTTTTCCGCAATCCGCAATTGCTCTATAAAGTCACCGATATCTCCTTCCATTACTGAAGGAAGGTTATAAACGGTATAGCCGATCCTGTGATCTGTCACCCTGCTTTGCGGATAATTATAGGTCCTGATCTTATCCGAACGGTCCCCGCTTCCTACCATCGTCTTCCTTTGCGAGCTGATAGCTTCATCGCGTTTCCGCAATTCTATTTCATAGAGCCGCGACCGCAGCACGCCTAAGGCCCTTTCTTTGTTTTTGAGCTGTGAACGCTCATCCTGGCAGCTTACTACAAGACCGGAAGGAATGTGGGTAAGCCGTATCGCAGAGTAGGTCGTGTTTACCGACTGACCTCCCGCCCCCGACGACTGGAAAGTGTCCACACGTATATCGTTCATGTTCAAATCTATATCGACTTCCTCGGCCTCCGGTAAAATAGCCACGCTGGCAGCAGATGTATGCACCCTTCCCTGGGACTCGGTAACCGGCACGCGCTGAACACGGTGGACCCCGGACTCAAACTTCAGTTTACCGTACACATCGTCTCCTTCTACCTTGCAGACAATCTCCTTGTACCCACCGGTCGTTCCTTCGGTGTAATCGAGCACAGAAAGCCGCCAGCCCATACGCTCAATATAACGCTGGTACATCCTGAAGAGATCTCCGGCAAAAATTGCAGCCTCATCACCGCCTGTACCTCCCCTGACCTCCAGGATCACATTCCGGCTGTCATTGGGATCTTTCGGGATCAGCAATTCCTTAATAGCCGCTTCGACTTCCTCCAGTTTCGGAGTCAGTTCGCTCAATTCCTCCTTAGCCATTTCTCTCAGGTCTTCATCCTTCTCATTGGCTATAAGCTCTTTTGCGCCTGCAATATCTGAAGTCAGCTTCCGGAATATCTTAAACTGGTCGTTGATTCTTTCAAGGTCTTTATACTCCTTGCTAAGTTTGGAATAACGCTTGGCATCCGAAACTACTTCCGGCTGCATGATCTGCTGGCTGACTTCTTCAAAACGCTCGCTCAGCGCCTCCAGCTTATTAATAAAACTACTCATATATGGATTTCCTGCAGGCAAGGGCGGTTTCTTTACCACCGCTTGTTTTTTAGGTGCGCAAAGTTACGAATTTTCATAAAATTACTGATGCCGTCGTACTTTACCCGGCCGGTGCATAAGGAGTTTCCGAACTTTGGTGATGTTGTTTTCGTTCAATTACCGGAGGTCCTGGTCTTTAACCGGGTAATTCCGCTGAATATAAACTCAAACGCTGCTCCGGTAGCCTGACCATGTCTACACCTTCCTTTTCTACGATCCTGGCCATCGTTTCTTTTTGCCTGCTTTACGGATGCAATACGAATGAAAGGGTTGAAAACTCGGGAGCGCTTTCTTCCGAAATCAAATCTATGAAAATAAGGCGGGTCACTGATGCCGAACTGACCTCTGCACTTCATGAAACAGGGCAGAAAATTGCAGCAGCAGCAACCGGGTCCCTGGAAAAAGCTCCCGCACTCGCAGAAAACTGCGGCTCGCCGGATTCGCTACGGGCACTCGGGCTGGTTAAACCGGGAACAGGTGCGGAAATCAGCCTTCTATTCGCAAAAGACACTTCGGATTCCCGGCTATTTCCCAAAGAAACCGACCTGCTGAAAGCATATGCCTACCAGGCCCGGCTTGGCGGCGGACTGGAAGATAATCTTCAGAAAATAAACGATACGCTTACCGTTTACTACTCCCCCGTCGATCCGGGCAGCGTGCTATTTACAAAATGCGGGGAAGCAACCGGTTCCCCCTTTGCACTCTGGCGTATCGTTCTTAACCAGAAAAAGGTTATTCAGGGCTTGGGCAAGTAAGAGAGTGATTCCTTCCATCGCCGATAGGCTTCCTTCGTTACCGCCTGATCGTTTGTATCGGGGTAAATCGTTCTTACAGCGTGGAGGCCATGAAATGTCTCTTCCCTGTTCCTGAAATACCCGAGGCCCATCCCTGCGCCCCTGGCAGCTCCCTGCGCTCCGTCGGTATTATAAAGCTCAACCGTAGCTCCCGATATATTGGCAAATGTCTGCCTGAATAAAGGACTCAAAAACATATTGGCCTCACCGGCCCTGATGAGCTTGGATTCAACTCCCAGATCCTTCATGATCTCCATGCCGTAATAAAGGGCAAAGACAATTCCTTCCTGAGCTGCACGAAGATAGTGCGCCAGCCCGTGCCTGTTAAATTGAATGCCGTAAAAGCTGCCCCCCGGACTGGCATTGCCCAGCACCCTTTCAGCACCATTACCGAACGGGAGGCACACCAGTCCCTCCGCCCCTACCGGCGCCCGGGCAGCCAGATCGTTCATCTCGCTATAGCTGAGACGGCCCTGGATGAGCTGATTGCGCAACCAGCTATTCAGACTACCCGTTCCGTTGATACAAAGCAAGACTCCGTACCTGGGCGGGCCTCCCTGCTTTGTGACGTGCAGGAATGTATTTACCCTCGATAGCGGGTCATATTTAGTCTGATCGCTTACCCCGTATACGACTCCCGACGTCCCGCCTGTAGCAGCAATCTCACCCGGTTCCAGGACGTTGAGTGAAAAGGCGTTATTAGGCTGGTCCCCTGCCCGGTAAGTAACAGGAGTCCCCTCTGCAAGACCCAGTTGCGCGGCGCTTCCTGCTGTCAGGAAACCCTGTTCGCCAAAACCGGGTACCAGATCAGGCAGCAGGCTGTAATCAAAACCATAGTGGTCCAGCAGCATGTTAGCGGGCGACTGTGAGGCGAAATCCCACAAAACACCCTCAGACAGCCCGGAAGGTGTCGTGACGATCTCGCCGGTCATCCGTGCCGCCAGGTAATCACCCGGGAGCATAAATTTATAGACTTCCGCATAGATCTGCGGTTCATTCGCCTTTACCCACGCCAGTTTGGATGCGGTAAAATTACCCGGCGAGTTCAGAAGCCTGGAAAGCACGCGGTCTTCTCCAAGCTCTTTAAAGGCCCGGTTCCCCACTTCTACCGCACGGCTGTCACACCAGATTATAGAAGGCCGCAGTACATTCATATTCCTGTCGACAACTACCAACCCATGCATCTGGTAGGAAATACCGATCGCTTTGACATCACTTTTCCCTACGCCCGATAACCGCATGACCTCACTCGAAGCCTTGCAGGCATTTTCCCACCACAGTTCCGGCCTTTGCTCGGCAAACCCGGCTTCCGGCGCTTCAATCTTCATTTCAGTCCCGGGGTAAAAAGCAGAAGCTACAGTTTCTCCTGTCTCCGCATCCAGGAGCGAAGCTTTCACGGACGAACTTCCGAGATCAAATCCAATTAAATACATAACCTTTTTTACAAAATCGATACGGAGCAGAAGCATCCGGGCAATCCCGGATAAGTTACATTCTACCTTCTTTATTCAATAAGCTGCAAGTTACTGACATTCTGTTAAAACTCCCAAAAAAATACATGTCACATATACACTTTAATAGGTGAATGAATAAGTATTTATAGCGGCAGACATATCCTGTAGCTGCGCATAGACCGTCTCTGAGGCAGATGTACCGTCCCTGCGGGACTAGTCGGCAGTCGGCAGAGATAACACTGTTCCGCCGGTTTCACCGACGGATAATGCAGGTACTGAGGATGTCTAAAAAGATAGTGTATGTGTTTTTTTTAAATATTGTCTGGCATGCGCCTTTTCAGGGTCCGATGTGCCGTCAGGCACTACCTGTCTATAGATAGGTAGCCCCATACGGGGCACACGAATGCGGATGTTTTCCCGTTGCAATAGATAGGTAGACCTGATGGGGCATAAAGAAGACTACAAAAGATTATTTGGCCACATCGTATATTAGACACCCTCTTCCTTTGGTGCGGAATTCTTTATCTGAAAGCTACAGATCATAATTGCCAGCGGACGCGCGTCCCCGGGACGCCACTATTCATATCCCCGGGTGTAGCGACGCGTAACCCGGGGGGAGGCGGCACGGGTACTGAATGGCCGGGACCTCCGCCGAACAGGTAGCCTTTAAATACAAAATACAGTAATCTTTAAGCGCTGCATCCTTATATTAGCGTTTACAGGCAGTGCCTTCTTTTATTAAAGTAAAATTCATACAAATGATTAATTCCAACTGGCAGACAGTAACAGATCATATAAGCCTGCTGGGCGAAGGCCCGCTCTGGGACGAACAAAAACAACGGATAATCTGGCTGGACATCCTGAACGGGAAGGTCCATTCCTTCGTTCCGGAGACATCCGCATATTCATTCTTTAAGACAGGCCAGTTGACCGGCGCGGTGGTACTGACAAGCCGGGGTACTATGATCGGTGCCCTGCAAAATGGTTTCTACGAGCTCAATGAAGCTGACGGCTCGTCGAGATTCATTGCCGATCCGGAAGCCAACCTGCCTGAAAACCGATTCAACGACGGCAAATGCGATCCACAAGGGCGTTTCTGGGCCGGGACGATGAACATACCGGAAACTTCCGTCTCCGGCAACCTATATGTCCTTGATCCTGACGGGAATGTGCATCACCGCATTGCCGGGATAGGCTGTTCCAACGGATTAGCCTGGAACGCGGCAGGTGATACCATGTACTACATCGATTCCCCTACACGCGAAGTTGTCGCCTACGACTTCAACGCAGACACTTCGGAGATTACCAACCGGAGGGTCGTTTTTACTGTCCCCGAGGGCAACGGCTTTCCTGACGGCATGACCATCGATGCGGAAGACAAGCTTTGGGTAGCCTTATGGGATGGCTGGAAAGTGATCCGGGTCGATCCGGATAAAGGTGAAATCATTGCCAGTATCGGGCTGCCCGCCGCGCGGATCACTTCGGTAGCTTTCGGTGGAGCAGATTTCAATGATCTTTATATTACTTCTGCCAGGGTAGGCGTGCCGGAAGAACAACTGGAAAAGCAGCCTCTGGCAGGCTCATTATTTGTGATCCGGGACATAGGTGTGAAAGGACTCAAAAGTGTGAGGTACATCGGAAACCGCTAAAACCTCAATACAAAGTTTTCCTTTGCCTGTTCCTTCCGAAAAAAAACAAGTCCTATCCAGAAGAGATCGATCGTGACGGTAACTTCCGGATGGGCCTTGATTTCTTCCCATGCCTTTGTCATCCCTGGCGACCAGTAGATGTCGTCAAAAATAAAAAGGCTGTCATTGTGGGCATAGGGAAGGCAGTCAAGGAAGTACCTTACGGTTGGTTCGTACCTGTGGTTGGCGTCGAAATATACCATATCAAGCGGCACATTGCGCTCCTCCAGGGCCGGTTTCAGGGTAAGATCAATGTTACCGGTAACAATCTCGATATTTTCAGCTGACGCTTTCCTGAAGTTCTCGGCGGCGATCCCGGAAGTCTCAGGACATCCCTCAAAGGTGTAGATCCGCCCGTCGGTTATTGCTTTGGAGAAATACAACGTAGTCAGGCCCAGGGAAGTACCGAGCTCAACTACGTGGCGCGGCTTTAAGTGCCTGGCCAGGCGGCAGAACAAACGTCCGAACTTTTCCGGTTTCTCTGCATTTTTTGCAATCTGGCTGATCCTGCGCCTGTTTGATTTGTTAACCCGCGACCCCGCCCCCAGATCAAGTATCTCGATCTCCCTTCCCGAAGCTCTCATTTCCGATCTCAGCTTCGAAATGTCGTCAAACCTGCAATCCTGCCCCTGTTTTTCACGGATAACATCACAGTAGAGCTTGAATACAAAGGGAGAATGAACAGAATGCTCAGTTCCCGCACGAACCAGGTGCTTTAGATAAGACAGAATCAATAGACTGGGGAATTAATAATAGAAATGATACAGGAGCGCCGGACATTAATTCAGTATGTACGGAGCTGCCAGGATAAACTCCGGGATGACAACCTTGAAAGTGTACCCGTCGACAAGCCTTTCCATCAGGTAAGTACCTTTCATCTTACCGAGCCCCGAGCTGAGATTACACCCCGACACGTATTCATGTACCTCCCCCGGCTCGAGAACGGGCTGCTGACCTACCACACCCTCACCTTCCACCTCATAGTACTTGAAATTCGAATCATAGACCTGCCAGTGCCGCCTGAGCAACTGTACGGTCTGAGTGCTTCTGTTCTCGATGGTGATCTTATAAGTAAAGACGAAGTGAGACTTCACCGGATTGGAATATTCCGGCTGATACTCGGTAAGCACGCTTACCCTGACTCCCTCGGTTACCTCTGAAACCATCTGATGCTCTGGAAATACTTTTGACGAATTTAGTAACCGATACTAAACAATAAAAGTTTCAATCAATTATTTTGCAGTTTCATCGCCGGTCCTTCATCGCCCGGACGATCCTGTCCGGTTAAAATTTTCTTTTCCAGACCTACAGACAATGGACGTAAAAATAGAACCTTCGTGGAAGGAAAGGCTTGGGAGCGAGTTCGAAAAACCGTATTTCTCCGACCTCATTAACTTCGTAAAAACAGAATATGCTACCGGCAAAGTATACCCGCCGGGAAAACTCATTTTTAATGCCTTTGACAAGTGCCCCTTCGGAGCATGCAAGGTAGTGATACTTGGACAGGACCCCTATCACGGAGCCGGACAAGCCAACGGCCTTTGCTTTTCTGTAAACGACGGGATCCCGAAGCCCCCCTCCCTCCTCAATATTTTCAAGGAGATCAGCGACGATATCGGCAAGCCTGTCCCGGTTTCCGGTAATCTCGAACGCTGGGCTGTACAGGGGGTACTCCTCCTCAACGCAACACTCACCGTCCGGGCCGGACAGGCAGGCTCTCACCAGGGGAAGGGTTGGGAAACCTTCACCGACGCAGTGATAAAAAAAATATCGGATGAGAAAAAAGGGGTTGTCTTCATGCTTTGGGGAAGATATGCACAAGAAAAAGGGCGCGTGATTTCTCCGGAAAAACACCTGGTCCTCACTTCCAAACATCCTTCACCTATGGCAGCCTCATCCGGAGGATGGTTTGGCAACAGGCATTTCAGCAAGGCAAACGATTACCTTCGTCAGCAAGGTTTACTCCCTATCGAATGGTAAAAAAAATGGCGGCCATCACGGGCTGCCACTTTTCCACCATCTATCTCTCTTTATTTAATCAACATACCTAACGACAC
>CAZLTN010000126.1:0-14631 GCA_964562455.1 uncultured Cytophagales bacterium | reverse complement strand
AGAAGGCGTCTTAACCGGTTATCGGAAGTAACTTCAAACATACTTTGCAAAAAAATCTACGTCACAACCTGCAAAATTAAGAGTCTTCTACTTTTCTAGAGGCTCTATTTTCAGGATCTCTTCAAAAAATTTCTCTGTTTCCCTCAATACGCCTTCCAGGTCGGAGGAAGTCATATAGCTCGTAACAACGTGATGACCGCTCTCGGGAAAAGAAATTTCCCTCTTCAGTCCGGCCGGCGTTCCGAGCAGCGGAAACATCTCCCTCATGGCCTTCACCGATACCGTTTTGTCCTGCTGTTCCTCGTCTTTATAGTAATACCCCAACAGCACCGGCATCTTTATTTCTTTATATATCTCCGGCTTTGCCACTGCATCCATCGTACGCTGCAAGGTAATCAGTCCGCGGGAGCTATAGCTGCTCATCCAATATTTTTGCCTCTCAGGCGTGTATTCACTGAGCATTCTGTCGCCGATCACTGCCTTTACAGCCTTTTCTCCCCACGGACCGGTAGCTACTTTCAAAGCGCTGTCATAGATGTCGAGGCAGGGGGAATATAAAATCAGCCCTTTCAGGTCAGGGTTGGTTGCGGCCAGATAAACGCTCAACAGCCCGCCGGCGGAATTCCCAATCAATATTACTTCATTTCCCAGTGCCTTTCCTATCGCCAGCGCCCTCTTCGCCCCCTGCAGAAACAGTTCGGGTGTCAGGTCCTGGTACGCATCCGGATTGGATATCCCTGCGTCATCAAGGCGCGCAAGGTAAAGGTTTGCTCCGTAACGCTTCGCCAGCGTCGTATGGACCGGCTCACCTTCCGCCCAGCTCGCACCAAAACCATGTATATATACGATACTGTAGGGTGTTTTCTCTTTTTTGCCGGTATCCGCCCATACAATCCTGGCTTCATTATCAGGCTTAAGGTTAGGAACAGCCTTCTCGCCAGTAATAACTTCCCTTTCCAGTTCGGTAAGGACGGAATTTACGTGGGGTAATTGTGGATCTAGCATCGCATCGGGCGTTCTTGGCCCAAGAAAAAAAACAGCGCCTAACAATACGACCGAAGTGGCCACAATCCATAAAACGCGCTTCATACTTTATGTTACTTTAAATCGCCCTGCTACAGAGATTTAAAGATCAGGGGTTTTTCAGTAATTCCCAAATTATAAAAATTAAACTCGCTGCCGCCGGGGAAGGACGTAACCGCAAAACTCCCCTCTAAAACACCATTTCCGGTCTGCAATGTCAATAATATAGCTAACGGACCGTTATTTTAATATACACATGATACCGGGATGGGCCCGGGTAAATAAAAAAAACCGTCGGTGGACAAGAAAGGAAGACTTATTATAGCGGCGTACCGGCTCCCATTTAAGATCACTTACCGGAACGGCCGGCCGAAACTATTCCAGAATTCAGGCGGGCTGGTTTCTGCCGTGTTGTCTCTGACCGAGAACAGTGATGCAGCGTTCCGGTTCGAAGACAAAATCCAATGGGTAGGATACGCCGAAAATACCCCGGAGGAATTTGCAGCCCTGCCGCCGGAAACCGAAAATATCCGCGCTCATCCCGTTTCAATACCGGAAGATGTCAACTCTCTTTATTACGAGGGATTTTGCAATGATCTTATCTGGCCCCTGTTTCACTATTTCCCTTCAGAGGCAAAGTTCGAGGAAAGCTATTTCGATGCCTACCTGGAGGCGAATGAGCGGTTTGCCGATACCGTTTCAGAAATTATCCAGCCCGGGGATACGGTATGGATCCATGACTACCAACTGATGGGTATGCCCGGCCTTCTCCGCAAGCGGCACCCGGATCTTTCGATAGCTTTCTTTTTTCATATCCCGTTCCCTTCGTTCGAAATATTCCGTCTGCTGCCGGTCAGATGGCGAAAATACCTGATCGACGGCATGCTCGGCGCCGACCTGGTCGGCTTTCATACCGACGATTACGCCCAGTATTTTTTAAATACCGTACAACGGCTTTACCCACGGTATGACCTCCGGCTGCATTATCTTAACCTGGGACACCGTTTGGTCAAGATCGACTCCTTCCCTATCAGCATCGACTTCCAGAAGTTTGACGAAGCCTGTAAAAATACGAAAGTCATGAGGCTTGGCTCCGAGATCAAACAGCATATCCCGCACAAGATCATTTTTTCTGTTGACCGGCTGGATTATTCCAAAGGCCTCCTGCACCGGCTGCTCGGCTATGAGGCTTTCCTGGAAAATAACGTGTCATGGCACGGTAAAGTCTCCTTCATCATGGTTGTGGTCCCGTCGAGAGATACAATAGGCCAGTACCAGCAGATGAAAATGGAGATCGACAAGCTGGTCGGCCATATCAATGCCCGTTACGGGGAAATCACCTGGCAGCCGGTTATTTACCAGTACCGGTCACTTTCCTTTGATGTACTGGTTGCCATGTATTCTGTCAGCGACGTAGCGCTGATCACCCCGATACGCGACGGCATGAACCTGGTCTGCAAAGAATACGTAGCCAGCAGGCAGGACAATCTCGGCGTTTTGATCCTGAGCGAAATGGCAGGAGCGGCGTCAGAGCTCACCGAAGCGGTCCTTATCAACCCGACCGACCGGAGCGACACGGCTTCCGCAATAAAAAAGGCGCTGGAAATGGACCCGGCCGAGCAGACGACCAGGATGAAAGCGATGCGGCGCCGGTTAAAGATCTACGATATCAACACATGGACCAATGATTTTTTCTTACAGCTCAACGTACTTGCACAAGAACAGGAACGTCTGAGTCACACTTATTTAAAAGGCAGAGTAATGCAACAGATACGGGAAGAATACAAAGCCGCCCGGAACAGGATCCTCTTCCTGGATTTCGACGGTACACTCGTTCCGCTTGAGAAAAACCCCGCTGAAGTCCGGTTGCCGCAGGAGGTCAGGGCAACCCTTACCGAAATAGCGGCCCGGAATACGGTTGTAATAGTCAGCGGCCGGGACAGGGCATTCCTTGAAAGGGAAGCCGGCGACCTCCCGGTGTATCTCATAGCTGAGCACGGCGCGCTCGTAAAAGATATAACAAAGGGGGAATGGACGTTCAGCTACCCCAACCAGGACGAATGGAAAGATGCCATCCGGCCTATTCTCGACCTTTTCGTTGCGCGGTGCCCCGGCGCGTTTGTAGAAGAAAAAGAGACCTCGCTCGCCTGGCATTTCCGGGTGGCCGCCGACAAATACTATGCGCAACGGAGGGCAAATGAGCTGTCATGGCAATTGCGGAGGCTTTTGCAGCCCGAGCTGAACCTGCAGATCATCAGCGGCAACAAGGTGATAGAAGTGAAGAAAACCCACTACAACAAAGGAACTGCGGTATTGAGCTTTCTTGAAAAAGATCAATATGACTTCATACTGGCCATAGGCGACGATACTACCGACGAGGATATGTTTGAAATGCTGCCGGCGTCGGCGTTCACCATAAAAGTAGGAAAAGAGCTGTCTGCTGCGCGTAACCATCTTCCTACCCAGGAAGAAGTCCTGCCTTTTTTAATGCAGCTTCTCTGAGCTTTCAAGAACCATCGCTATGCAATTTGAATTCGCTATTTCTCATAAAACTGATTTCCTGCTGGAATTCGGCCCTCTCTTCAGGACCATCCAGATGAGCGGCATCTTTTCCGATTCCATCACATTCAATGACTGTATCCCGAAGTATCCGCCTGAAGTGATCCTGGACAATTATGAAAAGGAGAAGGAGCTGCCGGCATTCGACCTCGCAGATTTTCTCCTGGACAATTTTGACCTGCCGGATTTCACGCCCCAGCATTATGAAACCAATCCCGATCATACCATTGAAGAGCATATAGATTCTCTCTGGCAGATCCTCACAAGGGAGCATCATACAGAAAGCGGCAGCTCGCTGATCCCGCTCCCACACCCTTATATCGTCCCTGGAGGCCGATTTCGTGGCTTCTATTACTGGGATACCTACTTTACCATGCTGGGGCTGGAAGAAAACGGGAGGTTTGATCTGATAGAAAATATGCTCGATAACTTTGCCTTCCTTATCGATCAGCTCGGCTTTATTCCCAACGCCAACCGTACCTATTATCTCGGGCGCTCCCAGCCACCGGTATTTGCTCTTATGATCGCGCTGCTGGCCGGCCATAGGGGGGGCGCTCCTGTCTGGGAGAAATACCTTCCGTTTCTGGAAAAAGAGTATGATTTCTGGATGACGGGCCATGATATCGTTTCGTCAGACAATCCCGCCGAACGGCGTGTGGTACGCCTGCCCGACGGCACGCTTTTGAATCGCTACTGGGACAACTTCGACGCTCCCCGCCCGGAATCTTACAAGGAAGATGTGGAGGTCGGGAGTATCTCGGGAAGGAATGTCAGGGAAGTTTTCCGCCACATAAGGGCCGGGGCCGAATCGGGTTGGGACTTCAGCAGCAGGTGGTTTAAGAATGGCTGCGGTATGGAACACATCCATACGACCGACATCCTGCCCGTAGATCTGAATTGTCTGATACTCAACATAGAAAAAACATTAATAGCCCAATACACCGGCAACCCCGGAAAAACAGCTCTTGTCGGGCTGCTCTCCGAAAGGTCCGCTGCACGGGAAGCCGCCCTGCACGGGCTGTTCTGGGATAATACCGATAACTTCTTTATGGACTACGACTGGGTTGAAGCCCGGCGGACGCAGGTATTCTCACTGGCGGGGGTTTTCCCGCTGTTCTTCGGGTGGGCTACTCCTTTCCAGGCTACCGAAACTGCCCGGATGCTGGAGAACAGGTTTCTCAGGATCGGTGGTTTCGTAACCACGCTGACAGAGAGCGGACAGCAATGGGACTGTCCTAACGGATGGGCTCCGCTCCACTGGATCGTATTCCGGGGACTTGAAAATTATGGTTGCAGCAGCCTTCTGAAAGAGGGGTTCGGAAGGTGGCTTAAAGTAAACCGTATCGTTTTTCAGAAAACCGGCAAGCTCACTGAAAAATACAATATGATCAGTAAGTTTGAAGACGCCCAGGAAGGCGAATATCCTAACCAGGACGGCTTCGGCTGGACAAACGGGGTATTTCTCAGGCTGTCGAGGCTGATGAAACAATTCACCTGATAATAACCCTTTGTATCCTGACCTTTCCGTCGCTATCCGTCAGCTTCAGCAGATAGATACCGGCGGTAAGGTTTCCCAGATCTATTTCGGATGAAATGACATGATCTTTACGGAATACTTCCGTCCCCGACAAACTCATAACAGTAATAGAATAATCCTTATCTGCGCGAAGGGTAGGCACAATCGCAACCCGTCCGTTATCGGCCGGGTTTGGCGCAAGGACCAGTTCTTCTGTATCATACATTAATGTCCGTATGTCGCTGTTACTGGTACTTCCGTCATTGTCTGTCATTTTCAAACGGTAGTAATTATGACCAGCATTCGGAAGAGTCGCAAAGCTGTAATCGTTGGAGCTGCTCCCCTTTTGCTCTCACTTCACCCGACTTGTTCCATGTGTTTCCGTCAATACTGTGCTCCACTTCAAAATGGCTGAAATTGGTCTCCCCGGCAGTCCGCCAGCGCAATACCGCTACCTTGTCTTCACGTTTCACGTCAAAGGAAATGAGCCGCACCGGTAGAGCATCGTCGTCAAAAACGGCCCGTATATTCGTGGTAGCCGTCAGTGTAACCTGTATGGTAGGATCAGTACTGTTTACATCTCCCTCCCATCGTAAAAATCGCTTCCGGGCCTGTGCATGGGCTGTCAGCACGACGGGATAGTCAGGATAATAAAGGCCGGTCCAGGTGGTTACAAGATTGTCGATCCCGGCTTCACCAGGCTTTAAATGGAGTGTATTTACCTGTATATAAGCCTTGTCCTCCGCGTTCACGGCCGTTAAATTGAGCCGCTGTTCGCTGCCAAGGGAAAATTGCCCCTTTAAATGAGTCCGGGCATAACCCTGCCGCCGGTTCGAGTAGTCTTTCATGAGATTCAGATGTGTCTCCCAGGTCATGCCGGACGTCGCGACAAAAGGCCACCGGGCCCGGTATTCGTTCATCTCCGGGCGGATTATATTTTCATAAAACCGGATCGACTCGTTTGTCCGGTCCGCATTGAAAACTACGTTCATCAGGTCCGCGTAACGTACAATAAAGCTTTTCCTGAAATCAGGATTATTCAACAGTTTCTGTAAAATAACGGAGGCCCAGGGAGAAATGTGTTCAATTGCCCGTTTCAACGAATTCACATCTACGTCCGCCGAGTGGTTTGCCAGGGTAACATCCAGGTCGTAGAGCAGCCACCTCCACCGGCCGTCGTGTTTCGGCGGCGCGTCCGGCTGGTAAGCCGCTGTCTTTTTCCGGTAATACCGGACGTTGTTGGTAGGCCAGTCCGAGTTCCCGAAATAGATTTCCGTTAGTTGATAATCCACGAAATCTTCCACATCCATAAGCGTCTTTACGTAGGCATAGTTGCCTGCCACGCTCATATCATGATCGCGGATAAAATTCCTCATGTCCAGGTAATGCGTATTACTCGACCCCTCGTTGATCATGGCATCGCGCTCCAGCAGCTCCAGGTCTTCCTCCGGTATCCCGTACACTCTTTCAAAGTATTTGGTATCGAACCTGGTTTTGGCATCCGCAATCCCCCAATACTCCCCATTGATGAAAGTCGCAACGGGTTGGGATTGCTGCGTTTCCATTTTGAGCCGTCTCACGACTCTCTGAACTACGGGATCGCGGAAGAGCCCGAACTGGTCATTCCGGTCATTACCCCAGTTGCGCAGTACAATCCTGGCGAATTGAGATTCGTCGCTCCCTGGGAAAATAGCATAATTCAAGGCTTTGCTGCCGTACCTGCTTTTGAAATAGAGCCGCAATGATTTGTGCGGAGCAGCCCTGGTATATCGCCCCTGGCCCCGGAAACCGGCATTGGTCGCGGCAACACGCTCACCGGTACCCGGTAAAAACAGCTCTACGCTCATGGGGTGTTCCCATTCGGAGCCGCTCCTATGATAATTGGCAGGCGTGATCCCGTTCGCAACCAGCGACGGGTTATCCCGGCGCCAGGTATCGAAATCTACTCCTGCGTTGTAAATGCCTTTGTCGTAGCCAAAGAGGTTTTCTCCTGAAGTCGTCAAAGAAAATACAGGGATTGAATAATGATTGCTGAACCCGAAATAGGTGTGGGTCACAGAAGCGCTTTCCTGGTAACCCTCACGCACGGCCTTCGCCTTCACTACAATGCCTTTTCTGACCCGCTCAAGGGGTGTATAGGCCGAGGGCGAAGTATCAAACGTCGAGGACATCAGGCTGAAACGCTCCGGAACTCCTGTCCGGTCCGATATGTTGAGTGGAGCGCTGTATACGTTGGTCTTCATCTCATCGGTCAAAAGAGGACCGGGCGATGCATAAGGCGGACCGGGATAGCTCTGCTTATAAGTATAGGTCTTGCCGCCGACATTTTCGGAGGCGGGTTCAGAGCCATCCAGCGTATATAATATCGTAACGCCGGCCGGGGCGCTGAGAGTCAGGCTGAAAGGAGAAGGATAGAAGCCTCCCGTCCGGCTGAACGCAGGTGGGGCCAGGGATGCGCCGATCCGGGCAGAGGCCGGACCCTGGGCAAACCCGAAGCCGATCGTGATGCTGAACCAGGCCAAAATGCAGATGGTGAATTTACCCGACATAAGTGAAGTGTTAAGGCTATAAATTTATGCCTTGGAGAGCGGAAAACGCAATTAATGATTTACTCATCAATCCCCGGCTTATAAAATTGAGTGATAGTCGTGGGTCGTACCCGGCGGTAAATTGCATCATTCATGACAGGCAGAATAAGCGCTTCAGGAATATTGTAGCTGAAACGATAGCAGTTGAACGCTGTCCTTATGCGTATGCTGTCGTCTGTTTCAAAAGCTGCGTCGATCCATTGCCAGTAAGTTTTCTGGGTAATCGCCTGTCGCTCGGTTTCCGTCATCTGCTCAAACAGGTTGCAAAAATCCGGCTTTTCAGATTTTTCCGGATAAGCCGCTGCCACAAGCTGACCATACTTCCCCAGAAGGTGATGCGGCAGGGAAGCGATCCGTTCCCGGGCTGCCTGAGGCTCCCCTTTCGCATGTTCCGAAATAGCCAGGTAAATCAAAGGCAGCTGATAGGAAGTGTCCAGGCTGAAAACATTGCTGAAAACCGCGCCGGCGCTATCGGCCAGGCCTGATTGAAGGTACGCCATGCCAAGGTTCATCTGGTTGGCTTGTCGTCGCGGTGCGGCTGCCGCCAGCTCCCTGAAATAGCGGACACCCGTTTCCGGTTGTCCGAACATAGAGTAAAAATAGCCGGCACGGGTCAACAATTGGGCGTGGTTGCGGAATCGGGAAAGCCCGTCGCTCAGCATGTCCGAATAGACTTTCCTGTAATTGTCAACTTCCTCCCTGGGAGTAGCGCGCGTAATCTGGCTGGCCTTTAGGCCTGTTTGGATCAATATATCATATCTTCCGATCGGAGTAGCATAATAGTTTTCACTGAATATTCCGACAGCACCAGCCAGGGACGCTTCGCTGGCGGCTGCTATTGCCTTGTTTACTTTCATCGCTTTCACCGAAAACCAGCCCCCCGAAATGAAAACCGCCATCGCAGCTATCCTGAAAGCTAACGGCGCATACCTTTTTCCGGCAACCTCACTGCTGCTATCATTGACCAGGCTTTGTATATATGCCCAGAAAAGGAAAAGCAGCAGCAGGCTGTTGATACTGTCAAAATTGCTCAGGTTGAAAGCAAACCAGGTTAAGACCGTTGCACTAAGAACCGCTTTTGAAGAAAAGTGGATTTTATCACTTTCCCATAACAGGACAAGACTGTAACCAAGGCATATGAAAAATGCAAGCAGGCCGGCCAACCCCGTATTGACCAGCAATTCAAACACGATACTGTGCGAATTGTCATACCAGAGACCGTCGCGATACAAAGACGGATCGTAGTATTTGAGGAATACTCCGGAAAAACCTTCATATCCCCAGCCAAAAAAAGGCCGCTCAAAAAAACCTTCCACGGCAATGCCCCAGAGTTTTCTCCTCACAAGAAAGGTATCTGAAAGAAAGGAGACCTCGAACAGCCTCTTCAGGTAGCCGAGCCGGTGAGGGACGAGGTGGGGCAGGTGATCCGGGTTTGTAGCTGCGAATACCAGACCTGCCATCAGCGCAATCCCTCCGCCAAACCAATAGATCCTGTTCCGGGATCTGGCAGCCAGTATCGCCAGGGCGGCCGTTGCGCCGATTCCCAAAGCCAGTACCGCAGACCGGGAGCCGGTCATGAGCAGCGCAGACAGGTGCAGGGGCAAAGCCAGCGCAACCAGTCCTGTTACAAGATATTTTCTGCGGGCTCGGTACAGATGGAAAAGCAACAGAACCGTGATGCCGATCTGGAGAAGAATATACAAAGCCAGAAATGAAGGATTGCCCAGAGTACCTTTGATGCGCCCATCGGCATGCAATACATCGTGCTTATACAGGGCTACACCTGAAACCAGTACCCCGGCAATAAATAACACCCTGACTACCTTCGGCCAGTCCTCCTTTCTGAACATCGCCCCGGCCGCCAAAAAAAACAGGAATAAAAAGAGATAGGTAATCCAGCCGGTCATACGCTCGAATGTAGAAAACAGCGCAAGCCAGGGAACAGGAGCTAATATGGAACTCGCCAGCCCTACCAATAGCCAGCAGCCGGGTAGTATCCAAAAGCGCTTCGAACCCGGAAGATATTGCGGCGACAACGATATAAGCCAAAACCAGCCGGAAACCGCTACCGACACCAGGCCATAGAACAGGATAGTCCTCGCCGCAACATCTCCGAAATAAAAGGCATCGCCCCTGATAAACGGCAATAGCCCGATGATCAGCAAAATGATAAACCTGACGGCGCCGGCCAGACGTAACTCCATGGTCTCAAAATAAATTTTCTCCGGCGTGAGCGACTATCGGGCCCACACCGGAGAAATAGTAAAGCTCCCCGTAACAATAAACTACTGTACCAGAATTTTATGCACCGCTGCCCCGGTTTCAGAATTGACCTTTACCAGGTACATGCCCGGTGTCAACGCCTGGGCCGGCGATATCTTCAGTCCTTTTCCGGTAAGGCCTTCAGTGCGGACAGGGAGCTCCCTTCCTGCCAGGTCATAAAGCCGGACGCTGGCGAGCTGCGGCTCATCGATATTGAGGGAAAAGGCGCTTCCGCGGGCTACCGGATTAGGGAAAATACCGGACGCCTGTCCGATCACTTTCGCGGAGACAATCGTCGAATAAGAATGGGAGCCGTCGATATCGACCTGCTTCAGGCGATAGTATGCTATACCCGCCGGAGCAGAAGCGTCAATATGTGTGTAGGTACGCAGCTTGGTGGAGTTGCCGGCGCTTTTGAGCTGCCCTATCCCGCTAAACGTTTTGCCGTCGCGCGAACGTTCCACGTCAAAAAATGCCGAATTGGTCTCTGCAGATGTTTGCCATTCGAGCTTCACTGTACCCGATTCACCGGGCCGGGCATTGAAACTGACCCAGTTGACAGGCAGCGGGCTGGTGGAGCCGTCGTTACTGAGCGAGCCGCCACCCGGTACCGTCCATCCGTTTACAGGCACCGACGGCGTATTGTTGGAGTTCGTGGCCAGCGTTTCCCAGGCTGATACAGCTACGCGCATCCAGGAACTACCGATATCATCGGCTTTCTTCTGCAATACCCACTCGTCATCCCTGAAAACGTATTGAAGGCTGTCCGATCCGGATTTACCGACAAACCGGGGCTTGCCGTTTACCAACTGTTCATGCACTTCGTAGTACGTGGGTGAAAAACGCTTTGCGATCATAATAGTGCCGTCATACTGCAATAGACTACCTGTCGTTGTCATTTCTACAGCCTTAATACACGCGCCTACCATAGTATATCCGTCGCTCCAGCCTCCGCATGCCGGGTACCTGCTATAGGTGGATAGATAGAAAGATCCACTAGGATCCATCATATTATCTCCAAAAGAAACTATGGAATTGGTACTTTCTACAATGCGGGTACTCACATCGGTCCCCGATTGAGAAGAGAATTCCCATGCCCCATTGGCAGTACTCCAGAAGACACTGAAATTGTATTTGAATCCCTCGGTATTTTCTGTCGGGAAAAATCCAGGTACACTTGTTTTTACGCCATAGTAATAGGGAGACGCGCTGTAGTTTATGTCCCATGTATTCATAGGATTGGACGCGGATTGATTTCCGGCATCATACATATACGAGGTTTGACCAAAAACACCGCCTGCAGCCAGTAAGGCTACGGCAAAAACGTAGATAGCTTTCATAGAATTTTGTGTTAGTAAAAGAGAAGTAGCTAGTTAAATGATTGAATAATAAAGATTACGGGGGTCATTGTTTTCCCAAATATAGTGAATTTCCATTGGGAACAAAGAAAAGAGAATGTTATCAGTTTATTTTTTTTATCCAACGGTAACCTTAGTACGTTCGACCGCCTCACCCACGGCATGCTCCCTGGGGAAGCTTCAAATGAATCGCCGTTAAGTCCAAAATCTTTTGAAAAAGGCATAATATTTTCCTTAAACTTCTTGACAACAATTATCAATCCTGTTACTTTTGCACCCACAATGAAGGATTGGCCGATGGTGTAATGGTAACACAGAACATTTTGGTTGTTTTATTCAGGGTTCGAGTCCTTGTCGGCCAACAATACGAAAGTCTCATTCAGTAAACTGGGTGAGGCTTTTTCATTTTTAGGAGATCGTTACCGCAGCGCGGACCGGGTTAACAGATTTAATTAAAAAATAGTAGTACTTCCGGTAAACGCGCCCTAACTTTGCGTAATTTTTAAACACCCATTTCAAAGCCATAACAAAGTGCCCAAAAATCAAGACATAAAGTCAGTACTTATCATAGGTTCGGGTCCGATCATCATAGGTCAGGCCTGCGAATTTGATTATTCAGGCTCTCAGGCTGCGCGCTCGCTCCGGGAAGAGGGAATAGAGGTTATCCTTATCAACTCCAATCCGGCAACTATTATGACCGATCCGATCAACGCGGATCACGTCTATTTAAAGCCGCTTGAAAAGAAGTACATTGTCGAAATCCTTGAAAAGCACAGGGTAGACGCCGTGCTGCCTACCATGGGCGGGCAAACTGCGCTCAACCTCGCTATCGACTGCGACAAGGCCGGTATCTGGAAAAAATACAATGTCCAGATCATCGGGGTCGATATTAAGGCTATTGAAACCACCGAAGACAGGGAGAAGTTCCGGCTTAAAATGCTGGAGCTGGGAGTGGGCGTATGTAAGGGCCGGACCGCCCGGTCTTTCCTCGAAGGAAAGGAAATTGCGCAGGAAATCGGTTTCCCGCTCGTCATCCGCCCTTCTTTTACACTCGGCGGAACAGGCGGCGGATTTGTAGAGAAGCCTGAAGATTTTGACAAGGCGCTTACCAACGGTCTCCATGCATCACCGGTACATGAGGTGCTGGTAGAGCAGAGCGTGATGGGATGGAAAGAATATGAGCTGGAACTGCTGCGCGACGGGGTAGGGAACACGATCATCATCTGTTCGATCGAAAACTTCGACCCGATGGGCGTGCATACCGGCGACAGCATCACAGTGGCTCCTGCCATGACACTGCCTGACACTTTGTACCAGAAAATGAGGGACCTGTCCTTCAAAATGATGAACGGCATCGGCCAGTTTGCCGGCGGCTGTAACGTCCAGTTTTCTGTCAATCCCGAGAACGACGATATCATTGCGATAGAGATAAACCCGAGGGTATCGAGGTCGTCGGCGCTTGCATCGAAAGCCACCGGCTATCCTATAGCCAAGATTGCCGCTAAAATGGCTATCGGCTACAATCTCGATGAGCTGATAAACCCGATTACCGGCAGTACCTCCGCCTTTTTCGAACCCACTATCGACTATGTGATCGTTAAAGTCCCGCGCTGGAACTTTGATAAATTCCCGGGCTCTGACCGTTCTCTCGGTCTGCAGATGAAATCGGTGGGAGAAGCCATGGGTATCGGCCGCAACTTCCAGGAAGCCCTGCAAAAGGCCTGTCAGTCGCTCGAAATCAGGAGAAACGGGCTCGGCGCCGACGGACGTGAGCTACGCGACCACGAAGCCATCAAGGAAAGCCTCAAACATCCCAGCTGGAACCGCCTGTTCCACATTTACGACGCTTTCAAGCTCGGGTTGTCTTTCAATACAATTCAGAATCTTACCAAAATCGACAAATGGTTCCTCCGCCAGATCGAGGAGCTCATTGAAGTTGAAAAAGAAATAGAGCAGTATGAGCTGGAAGAGCTCCCCCGGGAACTGCTGCTGAAGGCGAAGCAGAAGGGCTATGCCGACAGGCAGCTGGCGCACCTGCTCGGCGTGAAAGAGAGCCGCGTTTACAACCGCCGGAAAGAATTGGGTATCAAACGGGTATATAAATGCGTGGATACCTGCGCGGCAGAATTCACCGCCCAGACGCCTTATTACTATTCCACTTTCAACGCAACCCAGGAGGATCCCGACAACGAATCGGTCGTATCTGACAAGAAAAAGGTAGTTGTGCTGGGTTCCGGTCCGAACCGTATCGGGCAGGGCATCGAGTTTGACTACTCGTGCGTACACGGGGTACTTGCCGCGAAAGAGTCCGGCTACGAGGCTATTATGATCAACTGTAACCCCGAGACGGTATCTACCGACCCCGACATTTCGGACAAGCTCTATTTCGAGCCGGTGTTCTGGGAACACGTTTTCGACATCATAGAACACGAAAAACCGGAGGGTGTCATCGTACAGCTCGGAGGTCAGACCGCTTTAAAAATGGCCGAAAAGCTGGACAAATACGGTATAAAAATAATCGGGACCAGCTTTCATTCACTTGACTGGGCCGAGGACAGGGGCCGTTTTTCAGCATTGCTGAGAGACCTCGATATCCCGTACCCCAAATTCGGTACCGTCAGGACTTCCGACGCCGCTGCCGAACTATCACGCGATCTCGGATTTCCCCTTCTGGTCAGACCAAGTTACGTTTTGGGCGGCCAGAGCATGAAAATCGTTATCAACGAACAGGAGCTTGAGCAGCATGTCATCAAGATTCTCCAGGACATTCCCGACAATACAATCCTGCTCGATCATTTCCTCGAAGGGGCAATCGAAGCTGAAGCCGATGCTATCTGCGACGGGGACGATTCCTACATCATCGGGATTATGGAGCATATCGAGCCGGCCGGGATCCACTCCGGTGATTCCCATGCCGCTTTGCCTACTTTCGGTCTTTCTGCCGATGAAATCAGGCAGATCGAAGAGCATACTAAAAAGATCGCGAAGGCGATGCAGGTCAAAGGCCTGATCAATATACAGTTTGCGGTTAAGGACGGCATCGTATACGTCATCGAGGCCAACCCGCGGGCATCGCGTACGGTGCCTTTCATTAGCAAAGCATACCGCGAGCCTTACGTCAATTACGCTGCGAAGCTCATGCTGGGCGTGAAGAAAGTATCGGATTTCAAATTCAATCCCTATAAAAACGGCTGGGCTATCAAAATACCGGTGTTTTCCTTCAATAAATTCCCGAACGTAAACAAAGAGCTGGGCCCGGAAATGAAGTCAACAGGAGAGGCGATCTATTTCATAGAAGACCTTACCGACGATTTCTTCCAGAAAG
>CAZLTN010000125.1:0-14682 GCA_964562455.1 uncultured Cytophagales bacterium | reverse complement strand
TAAAGTAAAGCAGCGCTGTCTTTATCGACAAACAGCCGGGCGTCGGGATGCTCTCTCAATATCGTCGAAGGATATTCAGGAGTGATTTCGTTCTCAAGGGTATATTTGATTGCTTTCGCCTTTAAAGGGCCCGGCACGATACAAAACAGGTGCGGCGGCTTTACCAGCGTAGGGATCGTAAGCGTAAGCGCATGGGTAGGAACGGCGTCCAGTGAACTGAAACATCCGTCATTTACCTGCTGGACGCGGCTTGTCTCATCCAGCTCTACTACTTTGACTACTTCCGGGTCGTCGAAATCGGCAACGTGAGGATCGTTAAATGCTATGTGACAGTTTTCTCCGATTCCCATGCAGATGATGTCGACCGGGTTTTGCTCGAGCAGGGTGCTGTAACGTTCAATTTCTTCTTCGATATTGCCTGCATTGCCGTTAATACGGTAGAAATTCCCTACCGGTACATGGCTGAAAAGCCTTTCTTCCAGGAAAGTGGCAAAATTCTGAGGAGCATCGCTTTCCAGGCCGATGTATTCATCCATGTGAAAAGCATTTATCTTCTCCCATGCAATCCCTTCAGCTTCTTTGAGATATAACAGAAACTCATTCTGGGAAGGAGCCGAAGCAAAAATCATATTGACGTTTTCTTTGGTGTCCTGAATTTCGCGTATCCGTTCGGCGACGCCCGCTGCAGCTTCTTTTCCAAGCTGCCGGCGGTCGGGAGAAATAATGACAGCCAGGTGGTCGACTGATAAAGCTGATGATGAAAGGTTTTCAGTGTTCATAAATCCGGATACTGTTAAGAAGTATATATCAGTTTGCCACCTACAACGGTGTGTTTTATTTGAATGTCGTTATCGAAAATAACTATGTCGGCATCTTTTCCAACCTGAATGGTGCCTTTACGGTCAAGTACCCCCATAATCCTGGCGGGGGTCGTGCTTGCCATTCTTACGGCTTCCCTGAGGTTGACGCCACCCAGGCTTATCATATTCCTTACCAGCCGGTCGAATGTGGCCACGCTTCCGGCAAAAGAGGTGCGGTCAGGGAGTTTGGCAACTCCGTCTTCCACGATTACCTTCAGCCCGTTTTTCAGGGAACCCAACGTACTTTCTCCCTCCGGCATGCCTGCAGCCCGCATGGCATCGGTGATAAGGGCGGTTTTGTCGGCCCCCTTTATTTTATAAATAAGCTGTAGGAGAGGAGCAGGTAAATGGATTCCGTCTCCTATGATTTCGACGTCCATATCGAGCAGAAAGGCACTTTCGATAGTCCCCGCATACCTGAACGCATTCTGCCTGGTAACCCCAGACATGGCGGAATACAGGTGGGTAGCCAGCGTATAGCCGTTGTCCCAGGCCTCCAGCACATGCTCATACCGGGCATCGGTGTGCGCTACCGCCGCCAGTATACCTTTTTCCCTGAGACGGCGTCCGAATTCGATGGCGCCGTTCAATTCGGGTGCGGCGCTCCATCTGACGATATCCGATGAATAGGCCAGCACTTCTTCATACTCTGCAGGATCCGGATCACGGATGTAGCGCGGATCCTGAGCGCCCCGCTGGCTCAGGGCAAAGTAAGGGCCCTCCAGGTGGATGCCCAGGAACTCCGCCCCCATAGAATTCTGTTCTACAGCTTTCTTGTAAACATCAAGTGTATTCAGCAGATCTTCTTTTTCGGCCGTCAGCGTGGTAGGTACCATCGACGTAGTACCGTAGCGGGCATGGGTTTCGGCAATACAGAGAAATGCATCGACCGTTCCGTCCATAAAATCGGCGCCGCCGCCGCCATGAATATGAATATCGATAAATCCGGGGGAAACGTAATTCCCCCCGGCATCGATCTTTTCGGCACCGGCTACTTCCACCGGCCCGTTGTATATACCTGTAATTTTCCCGTTTTCTACGACCACCGTACCATTTGGGATCTCCCTGTACGGCGTTACAACGGTTCCGTTGCTAATTACTAACTTCATAATCGGAATACTACTATAGCGCCCATTTCCGGATTTTGTGCCCTTTGGCAGCGTAAAAAACTAAATAAAGATAGCAGGGGATCAACACCCAGTAGGCCAGCCTCGTGCTATGGGTATCCGCGAAATGGCCGTAAATAAGAGGCATTATGGCATTACCGCAAAGCCCCATGATCATAATGGACGATCCCAGCTTCGTAAAGCGCCCGAGGCCATCAAGGGCAAGCGGCCAGATACCGGCCCACACGAGGGAATTGGCAAGCCCCAGGAGTACTACAAACCAGATAGATACGTCGGTGGTATGGCCGAGAAGGCTGATTTCCCCGGTCGCATAGATAATCCCCAATGTGAACAGCGTGCCCAGGACAGTACAGATCCGCAGGGCAGTCACCTGGGTGATAAACCTGGGTATAACGGTAATCCCGATCAGGTAGCCGACAATCGTACAGAACAGGGTGTAGGAAGGAAAAGTTTTGGCTTCGAGGAGGTTCAGCCCTAAAGAATTGGCATAGGGAATGATCGTGTCTATCGCTATCACCTGCGTACCCACATGAAGGAAAATCGCTACGGCTCCGAGTATCAGATGGGGGAACTGGAAAATGCTTGTTTTCCCGGAATTCGCAGTCGCCACTTCGGCGTTTTCGTGCTCCGTATCGATTTCGGGCAACGGAGAACGGTATACCAGGTAGCCAAGCACAAAAAGGAAAGTTCCCAGTGCGGTATAAGGCGTAATGACACGACGGATCAGCTCGTCGAGGGCGGCCGCCTTTTCTGAATCCCCCATGTGCTGCAGTTGCGCAAAAAGGTCCGTGTCGGTCGGCCGCAGGATAACGGCTGCAAAAACCAGCGGAGACAAAATCCCGGCTGCTTTGTTACAGATACCCATAATACTGATCCGTTGGGCTGCTCTTTCCTTGGGCCCGAGGATCGTAATATAGGGATTGGCCGCAGTCTGGAGAATCGCCAGCCCTATCCCGATGGTGAACAAACCGATCAGGAATACCTCGTAGGTCCTGGTCAAAGCAGCCGGCACGAATATGAAAGCGCCGATCGCCATGGCCCAGAAGCCGAACATCATTCCTTTTTTGAAACCGTACTTTTTCAAAATGAAGGATGCCGGTACAGACATTACAAAATAGGCAATATAGAAAGCGAAAGCGACCAGGTAGGACTGGAAGCTGGTCAACTCGCAGGCTATTTTGAAGTAAGGGATGAGGATCGCATTTACCCATGAGATAAACCCAAAGATAAAAAACATCACCCCTATGAGGAAGATAGATAAAATGGTTTGATTTTTGGTCAGGCTTTCGACCGACACAAGCTCAGGTTTATGCTTCATGTTGCTGTACTATCCGTTAAACTGTAGGTTCCCACCCTTTCTGGTATTCGCGCTTCCATAGCTTCTTAGCCGCCTTGTTGTTCTTGATCCTGCCGTTGGACGGATCGATATCAAGCGTGCTTTCTGTACGAAGGGCGATATTGCCAAGCTGGCACAGCAAAGTGCTCTGATGACCACCTACAATATCCGACGCCAGCGGAGTACCTTTTTTGATTGCGTCGAAAAAGTTCTGGAAATGGAAGGAATCCAACGCCTGGGAAGGGTTCATTTTGTCGCGGGCGTTTATTTCCACGTTGTTTTTTACTTCTTTGACAAGCTTATTGTCAAGGCTGAAAATCTTATACGAGTTCCCGCCGTCGATCTGCAGTGTTCCTTTGTCACCATAAAAGATAACACCGACGCTGCTTCCCTCGATAGTACGACCGTTGCAGCTCCTGCCTTCCCAGGTCATGGCGCATTTATCGCCGAATTCGAGGTTGATAACCTGTGTATCGGGTGTTTCCCAGTCGTCTTTGTAATGATAGCGGCCACCGTTTGAAGATACTTTTGTAGGGTATTCGACCTGCAGGCCCCAGCGCATCAGGTCAAGCATGTGCGTGCCGTTGTTGAGCGATTCTGCGGTACCCCAATGCCAGAACCAGTGCCAGTTGTAATGGATAAGGTTATCTTTGAAAGGCCTGCGGGGAGCGGGGCCCTGCCACAGCTCATAGTCAAGCCAGGAAGGGACGGCGGTTTCTTTGCCTACCCCGATAGATGCGCGGTTATTGGTATACCAGCCTTTTGCAAAATAAGTCTTTCCGATGGCCCCGTTATGTACTTCCTTAATGGCCTGCGCAACGTTGGGCCATGAGCGGCGCTGGTTACCCATCTGGATAACGTTTTTGTATTTATTGCGGGCAGCGATCAACAATTCGCCCTCATTCGGATTGTGGCTGCATGGTTTTTCGAGATAAACGTGCTTTCCTGCTTTTGAAGCCAGCAAAGCTGCAGGAGCATGCCAGTGATCGGGAGCGGCTACGACAAACGCATCCATGTCCTTGCTTTCAAGGGCCTTTCTGAAGTCGGGCTCGCTGACAGGCTTTTTATTCTGAATTTTTGTAATAATATCGATCGCTTTTTCTGAGGCCCTTGAGTCTACGTCACAGATAAAGTTGACTTCGCTGTTGGGCTGCAATGCAAAATTCTGAGCCAGCGCAAGTCCCCGGCTGTTTACGCCCATTACTCCAATTGATATTTTCTCGTTTGCACCCAGGATACGTCCGTAGCTACGGGCGCCGAAGCTTGGTAAAACTCCTCCGAAAGTGGCAAGGGCAGACCCGGCTAAAGTCTTTTTAAGGAAATCTCTCCTGCCGGAATCCTTTTCGATATTAGTTTTCATTAGAATAAAAGAATGTTAAATTGTTGAATACTATGTGTTTGCGAATCTGCTTCACGCCGCTTCGCGAGTTGTAAGTTGCACGTTACGATAGCCAGGTGAATTCGGGTTGCATTTCACAATACAAAACTCTCCCCTGGATACTCTTTATAAAGAATACATTATTGGGATCAATATACCCATTTTAATAAAAATTTGCCTTAAATGTTCCGTTGAGCGCGGTCAGAGGGAGTTCGGGGAGGAGGGAGGCGGTTAAAGCTCCGGCATGCTTTCCTGGTAGAGTACATGCAGGAGGGTCTGACCTACCGCCTTGAGTGTTTCGGGATCGATATTTTCCATAGTATCGCCGGTTGTATGCCAGTGATCAAAAAATGATCCGGTAGAAGGATCCAGGTGGATGATGTCGATCATTGGTATCCTGGCGATTTTGTTGACCGCCACATGGTCGTCGACCCCTACGCGCAGTCCGGTGTTGTCTACAAAATATGCCCCGTATCCCAGCGCTTTACCAGTAGCCCAGACCTTATTGACTATATCGCCTGCGTATTCCATAGAAATGCCTTCTTTGGGAAACTTCGCATTTCTGGCGCCTACCATATCGAGGAGTATGCCGTAATAGGCTGAATAGTTGGCAATATGCTTGTTGCGGGCCCAATGCTGCGACCCGAGACAGAACCCTCCCATATATTCATCGTCCGGGCTGCTGCTGCCGCTGTTGCCCCAATCTTCAGCATCGAAGAAAATGATATCGACCCCTATACCGAGTCTGCCGGAGTCGGCCCTGAGGGTGCGCGCCAACTCGAGCAATACGCCGACGCCGCTGGCCCCGTCGTTGGCTGCGGGTACCGCTTTTTCTTTATGATGAGGGTCTTCGTCGGCAAACGGCCGCGAGTCCCAGTGGGAAGCCAGCAGGATGCGGCGCTTTGCCTCAGGATTAAAAATGCCGATAATATTCCTGGCGTTCAGCTTTTTTCCGTCGAATGTAGTGGGAGTGAAAGATTGTTCGACTACTTTCCAGCCGAACGACTCCAGTTTTTTTACAAGGTAATCACCGCATGCCACATGAGGCCGGGTATTAGGTACCCGGGGGCCGAAACCTACCTGGTGCTCTATAAAGCTATAAGCAGAGTCGGCATTGAAGCCGGGCACGCTGACAGTAACTCCAGGCGTGGTCTGTTCTACTTTTTGTTCGGAATTTTTTGTGCGGCAACCATACAGAAGCAGCAGGAAGGTATAAACCCACAAAAGTAATTCACGTTGTCTCATCGTCTAATCAAAAAACTACGGAATCCGGAATGTCAGGCTATCTCCGGGGCGGATGTTATAAAGGTCGGTAAATCCGGCGTTCACCTCTACTACATACTTCGCCGGGCCTTCGGACGGTAAGCTTTCTTCAGACATCGGTACTGCGTTTTTCTGGATGGAAACCACCTTGTATTTATCGTCAACAAATATAATATCCAGCGAAATCCTTGTATTACGCATCCAGAAGCTCCTCGGCGACATATCGTCAAAAATAAACAACATACCCTGGCTATGCGGCATACTGGTCCTGTCCATCAGCCCCTTGCTATGCTCATAAGCGCTCCTGGCAATTTCCACATCTATCGTTCTGGGGTTGTCGCCGCTCGCGAATGTAACCGTTCCCTGGATTTCGGGTTTTGCACCGGGGCTGGTGACGGCACTTTCGGATGGCGGGGCAACCGGCGCCTTGTCCCGGAAATAATAAAATGCTCCCGCCAGGCACAATAACAATACGATTATCCAAAAAACCGCCTTTTTCATGTTTGATCGTTCGTCAGAAATAATTGACTTATTCTTCGTAAGCCCAGTCGATCCGGTGCTTCATATCCCGTATCACGAGGCCCTGCTTCTTAAAATAGGCGCGGATTTCATCCACTTTGTCGTAGCGCTTCTCCGCTTTATATTCCTTATACAGGTTAAGCATTCCGGTCAGGACGCTGTCGCCGGTAGTTTTTTCTTCGAGAAGCCCAAGTATTTCGTGGAAGAAATAGATGAATTTGTTTTCGAGCAGTTCATAGGTTTCTTTGCCGACAGCCGAAAACTTAAGCTGCCCCGTATACAGCATATTGATATATTTCAGCATGTTGAACAATTGTGCAATCGCCACCGCCGTATTGATATCATCGTTCATGGCATCATAGAAGCGCCTGACCGAGAGTTCGATGTCTTCTTTTACACGGAGATCAATCTCTACACCTTCTTCGTGAATGTATTCCAGCATCTTGATAATCCGTATCCCCGACGCCAGCTTGCGGTATCCCTTCTGGGCTGCCCGTAACGCCTCATTGGAAAAGTCGAGTGTAGAGCGATAATGGCTCTGGAGCATGAAAAACCTGACGGTCATCGGGCTGAAAGCCTGCTCCAGCAGCGAATGATTGCCCGTAAACAGCTCTCTCGGGAGAAAAGAATTGTTGAGCGACTTGGACATTTTCTGCCCGTTGACGGTCAGCATATTGGAATGCATCCAGTATCGTACCGGGTCCTTACCGTGCAGCCCCTTCCCCTGGGCGATTTCACATTCGTGGTGCGGGAATTTAAGGTCCATCCCCCCTCCGTGTATATCAAACGAATTGCCCAGGTATTTGGTGCTCATGCACGTACATTCGAGGTGCCATCCCGGGAAGCCGCGCCCCCAGGGAGAGTTCCATTGCATAATGTGCTCCGGGGCGGCTTTCTTCCACAGAGCGAAGTCGAGAGGACTGCGCTTTTCCTCCTGCCCGTCAAGCTCCCGGGTTTCGTTTCTCAGGTCTTCCAGGATCCTGCCCGACAACTTGCCGTATTCATTACCGAGTTCGTTGTACCGGGCAATGTCGAAATACACCGACCCGTGCGATTCGTAGGCCAGCCCTTTGCTTATAAAACTCTGCACCGCTTCGATCTGTTCGATCAGGTGACCTGTAGCAGTCGGTTCTATGCTGGGTGGAAGGATATTGAATTCGGCCATCACCTCATGGAAATCGTTGGTATACCGCTGCACGATTTCCATCGGCTCCAGTTGCTCGAGCTTGGCCATTCTTCCGATTTTGTCTTCTCCTTCATCGCCGTCGCCTACCAGGTGGCCTACATCGGTAATATTCCTGACATACCTCACCTTATAGCCGATATGGGTCAGGTAGCGCAGCAGGGTGTCGAAGTTGAGGAACGTTCTGACATTACCGAGATGGACGTTGTTGTAGACCGTCGGCCCGCACACATACATGCCGACGTAAGGAGGATTATATGGTTGAAAAAGCTCTTTCTTACGGGTTAGCGTATTAAATATTACCAGCGGTTCAAAATCCTTTCCACTCATGAAACAGTTATTTTATTACTACTTGCCTTACAACCGGGCTACCGTCGGTCCCGGGGCGGAATTTCCGTGCCCGGATCCTGATGCGGATACAAAAATAGCAAAACCCGCTTTACCGCCTCGGAAATTTAAATAATCCTGGCGTATCCGCTTTTTATTTCGTTACCCCGGGATTGGCGGCTCCCGGGCCGGCATCAGCCAGATTTATATCCCTGAAAACCACCATATGAAAATTGCAAGTTAATCGCCATTGAAGGCAAAAAGGACAGGGTCTAACTTTGAATCAACAAAAAATTCAACCCAAAAACCATGACAACTCAACTGTTCCGATCTGCTTCCATATTGATGGCCTGCCTGCTTACCGCCTCGTCACTCAGCAATATGTCGTGCTCATATTCAGGAAAGGCGGCAGAAATGAAATCAGGTACGATCCGGGCAACAGCCATAATAGACCTCCTGCGGGAAGGCCGGCCCGTAATTGTCACGGACTGCACGGTAGAGGGGGATCTTGACTTTACAAAAGCCGGGGAGGAGACTCCGCTCGGTCCGCAGGCGGTGCAGGTCCAGATCGGCGCTCCCGTTTATTTTGAAGGCTGCCACTTTACCGGGAAAATAACCGCGATGAGCCTTGAAAGAGAGATGTTGCTGACCTGCCGCTTTCTTTACCCGGTAAATTTCCGGCAATGTCAGGCAGACAGCGCTGCAGACTTAAGCGGTGCGGTATTCGAGAGCGGCCTGGGTTTTACAAAAAGCTATTTTGAACAGCCCGTGACGTTACAGGCCTGCCGGGTATCAGGTGATTTCAGGTTTGAGGAAGCGGTTTTCAAGGGGGACTTCCTGATGCAGGAATCGGTTATACGCGGGGCGTTCTGGGGGAAAGATGCTACCATGCTGGGCCAGTTTTCTGTTCAACAATCGGATTTCTGGCAAAATGCCGTTTTGACAGGAATTTCAGTGCATGGCTATACGGACATGAGCCTGGCAAATTTCAGAAGAGCGGCTTTCTTCGGCTACGGTAAATATTATGAGCGGGTAATCTACAGCGGAGCAAGGTTTTCGGAAAGAGCTGAATGGACGAAGGCATCCTATACACGTACCATAAACCTGGATGAAGCCGTATTCAACGACCAGACAGAATGGAGCGGGGCGGATCTGAAGGGAGGGATATCCATGAACGGCGCCCGGTTCGGATATGGGAAGCCATATATAGAAAAAATTATAATTACACCTTAACGAACGCACAACTTCACAATTAAATATCTCACACATGAAAAAAGCGGACATTATACTGAAAACTGCCATGCTGGCCGGCCTCGTTTTCGGCGCGGCAGGGTGTTCGGAAGAAGACAAAGACGCTCCGGGCCCTGTTATCGGGAACACGGAGTTTGCCCTGGGATGGAAAGGCGAAGACAAACCGGAGGAAATTCCTTCCAATATTTACCTCGATCTGGGGAATAATACGCTGCCGGTAAGGCATACCATTGAAAGCAGGCTCCCGCCTATAGGCGACCAGGGACAGTACGGGACGTGCGTCACATGGGCTGCGGGTTATAACCTGAAGACATTGCTCAACGCGCTGGACGGCAACTACTCCGCCAGCCAGCTTTCCGATCCGGGAAGACAGGCAAGCCCCAAAGACCTCTTCCTGGCCATACCCGCTTCAGATAGAGGAACTGACTGCGGAGGGACCAATTTCGAACCTGCCTTCCGGCAATTGATCGACAGGGGAGTTGCTTCGATGAACAGTGTTCCTTACACAGGTTTGGGAGCCTGTTCCCAATCGCCTGATCCCGCCGTGAAGCAGGAAGCGGGAAAAAACAAGCTGAGCAACTTCAGGAAAATCGGGATGGGCATCAATGAAATCAAAACTTACATCTCGCAAAACCGTCCGGTGGTCTTCGGCGCAAAACTCAGCGATAATTTTATGACCTGGCGGAGCGACCAGGTACTGTCAAGTCATTCTTCGTTCGCCAATGTGGGTCAGCACGCCTATCATGCCATGGTCATAGTCGGATATGACGACCAGAAAGGTGCGAACGGTGCTTTCAGGGTCGTCAACTCCTGGGGTAATGCCTGGGGCGACCGGGGTTTTATCTGGATCGACTATCGTTTTATGGTAAACCCGCAATTCGGGATGATGGCCTTCATAGCTACGAACGGCGTCAGGGATGACTACAACCCGGTAGATCCGCCGGAAGAAGACGAGGCCGCGGCTTCAGGACAGGATCTTGTTCCCTGGAACGTAAGCGATGTGAAAAATTCAGAGACATCCGATCAGTTGGACCGGGAAATGACCTACAACGTTTACAATACAGGTACACAGGGAGTAACGGCAAAATCGCGCTGGAACATCTGTTATCTTTATTATAATGCTTTCGATGCCAAAGATTTCGGGATACTGCTTTATGATGAATATACTGACCGTTATGGCAGTCCGGGACAAAACGGGAAGCTGGAAAGCGGCGGACACGGAATAGCCGGTAACTGGTGGAATAATGTCAACCTGCCTGCGGGCAAAGGTGTAGCGGAAACGATCTTTAACACCGACAGGATCTACTGGGAATATAAAATGCCTAAAATTACCGGTTTTTACTACCTGGTATGTGTTGCTGACGCTTTTGATGCAATCACGGAAACCAACGAAGCCAACAATTATCATTTTCTCACTGCAGGTTCAGGAGCGCCGGTGCTGATCAACAACGGGGTGATTTCGGCTAAGCTTAGCAATGCAAATGCCCGGACATCGGGCGCCGCACTCAAACCTGACAGGAGAACAGCGCTTCCCGAACCCCGCGAGTTGGGTGAAAAAGGGCGCAATGCCTATACCAGGGAAGAAATATCGGGTATGATCACAAGTCTGAAAAAAAGCGGGGCACTCCGTACAGCGGTGGAGGAATTTCAATCAAAAAGAGGGAAAAGACGCTCCCCGGACCTGCGTTAACTGAAATAATAGTTTGATGATTGAGAGATTGGAATGCCGGGCATGCGGTTGACATGCCCGGCATTTTGTATTCTTTCCAAGGAGTAAGAGATTGTAAAATTGTAGTATTATTACTACAATTTATTGGTAATTGTATGGGTTTTATGTAGTACATATTTTCTGTCTCTTGTATATTTTATTTGTAGTATAGAGTCTTTACTATAAGTGTTTATGTTTCACTTATACAAGAATTACTATTGCAAAAAAAATGTTGAAGTGTTTTCATTTCAGATGTCTTTAATTTTATAATTTAGCTTATAATTCTATTGGATCAATGGGTGATAACTGGATTATTTAATTAAATAATTCTCCAAAAGTTAAATTAATGTGAAGTCATATTAAATGCGTAGTTTTCGTAAGTTAAATGCCACTATTTCTGATAAAATCAAATGGAATCAGAAGGAGAGAAATGGGTTTGAGCAGCAGATTTTTCTCAAAAAATACCGTGCAGGAGATGTCCTGGCAGATGAAAATGAAATTTGCGACCGCTTATTTTTTATCAATAAAGGCATTCTCTGTAACATATCAAAAATAGAGAACCCGAGTCCGATTGTTACCCGCTTCGCTTTTGAAAATCATTTAATTACTGACTTTGTCAGCTTTAATACGGGTCGGCCTTCAATGTCGGCAATTCAGGCTTTGGAAGATACCGAGTGCGTTGTCATTCCACGATCGGCGGTTGAATGGTTTTACAACAATGTAGGAGAAGGAGAGAAGCTCGGAAGGATAATTTTCGAACGATTCTACTACCTGCTTTGCAAGATCTCCAGGCTTCAGTATGTAAAAGCGCCCGCAGAACGTTACAAGCTGATGACCGAATTGTTCCCAGAGGTCGAATCGAGGGTGAGTCAGCGTTACCGGAGCTTCTTTTTGAAGATAGACCCGGCGTACTTTACCCGGCTGAACCTGGCCGGCAGAGCCTGACACGTAGTGAACATGAATTTCAAACAACTGAATCATGCCTGTTTCCCCTTCTTTTGAAAAGCTGATCAGCTCGTTTTTGTTCCTTGTAAAAATGAGCCCTGCCGAAATGAACGACCTTATCTGCCAACTGGAAGTATTGAAGTACAAGAAGGCGCAGTTCCTCTTGCAGGAAGGCGAAAAATGCCAGGGGATATTTTTTGTCAATTCCGGGTTCTGCCGGATTTACATACGTGCGCAGGAAAAAGAAAATACACTGCACTTCGCGGGAGAATGTGACTTTCTTACGCATATCGATGGGCTGCTATTCGATCATTTATCCCCTTATTATATCCAGGCCAACGAAAATACAGAGGTGGTTTTTATCCCATTCCGTACGATCCTGTGGGCCAGAAACCATATACAGGAAGGGGAGAGGCTTGTCAGGATGTTATGGGAGAGGTATTGCCTGCTCAAACTGGAGGAAATCTTCAGTTTTTATAATCCTGATCCCATACAGCGCTATGAAGAGCTGAACAAGCGGTTTCCCGCAATCGGGCAGAAGGTTTCGCAGAAAATCATAGCATCATACCTTAATATCACCCCAGAGCATTTCAGTTACCTGAAGTCCCAGAACAGGTTTTTGAAATAGCAGGGTCATATGTCGAATACGGCGGTCGGCGACCTGTAACCGCCTGCTTTTGTATGAAATATTAAGAAATATCAATTCGAGAAGTCTCATAATATTAAGATTTTTCAAGTTGCGTGCCGTGCGTTACAGGCGATATTTGCATTAATTCTATTGTCTTAGATAGACTCACACTAACTTCTTTGCACCTGACCTCAAATATGTATACGGTATTTCTTAGTGTAAATCTTCCAATCATGCCGGCATTTAAACAAATGCCGGCATGATTACTTTGGGCATACCCGGGTAAAGGGAGCAACTGCACATACGTATAAGGCCTAATGTTACAAAAGTTTAAATGCAGGCCGCCTGGTTGTTCAAAGAAGATCTGATCATTTAAAATGAAAATAAACAAGTTGACCGGTTCCGGAGAAATTAATCGTTTAAGCATCCTGATTATCGATGACCGCCCGGTATTTACCAAAGGGCTTTCGGTTGTACTCCGGGAAAACTGGGGAGAAGATATAGTACTTGCCGAGATTTCCCCGGGGGATGTAAACTCCCGAGAACTGCCGGAATCTACGCCGGAAATCGTGCTGATGTCATGTCATGGTCTGACCTATAATGTACTTACGGAAAAGGTACCGGAGATTATGGGTCGCTATGGTTCCGGGAAAGTAATTCTTTATGATTTTCCGAACGGTAACCTGGATGTCGTACCTAAGCTGGTGAAATGGAACGTATATGGATACCTGGCGTATAACTTCGATATACCTGATTTCAGAAGGTGTATAGAGGTCGTTTTGTCAGGGGGAAAATACATCAGCAGTGACCTGGTATGGGAAAATCTTTTCTCCGGTCCGGCAAAAAAAGAACCCGGCATAACCCGGCTTTCCCAAATGGAAATAATTGTAGCCAGGTATCTTGTTCAGGGGATATCTGTTTCGGTTATTGCCCGGGAGATGAACCGCCGCGTATCGACCATCAGTACATTCAAATCCAAGATTTTCAAAAAGCTTAACGTCGATAACATTATCGAACTGAGCCAGGCGTTTGGCGGAGCGAACGGGTTTTGAATTATAAATCGAGATCTGCCCTGTTTTTAGTGGGCCGTCCAGCCGGCATCCACCGGGATCGCCGCACCTGAAATGTAAGGTGCGGCTGCGCTGTCGGCCAGGAATAAGGCCGTGGCGGCTATTGCTCCGGGAGTGACGAATTCTTTTACGGCATGCTCCTTCAGGAATATTTTTTCGATGACCTCCGGCCTGCTCATACCGTGGACCTGCATTTGTTCCGGGATCTGTTTTTCAACCAACGGAGTCAGCACATAGCCGGGACAGATGGCGTTGGCCGTAATTCCGAAAGCTCCGCCTTCCATAGCCAGCGTTCTGGTCAGGCCGGTCAGACCGTGCTTGGCGGCCACATAAGCGCTTTTGTACGGTGAAGCGACCAGGCCGTGGGCAGACGAGATATTGATGATCCTGCCGTATTTCCCTTTCTTCATGGATGGAAAAAGGGCTTTGGATAAATGAAAGGCGGCATTCAGGTGAATGGAAAGGAGGTCATTCCATTTATCTTCCGGGAAATCTTCCACCGGGCTTACATGCTGTATTCCCGCGTTGTTGATCAGCACCTGTATCGAACCAAAGGTATCAAGCCCTTCTTCGACCATCTTCCTGATACCAGCCGGATCGCGAAGGTCGGTGCCGAAAAAAAGATGCCTGACCCCGAATGCCGCAACTGTTTCAGCAGCGATCCGCTCACCGTCAGGCTCCAGGCCATTGAAAATAAGCTGATACCCCGCACGGGCAAATTCCCTGGCGATAGTAAGACCTATCCCGCTGGTGCTACCTGTTATCAAAGCTGTTCTGGTCATTTGAGGCCGGAGATTCTGATTTACTTATTTCAGACAAAGACATGACTACAGGGAAACTAATGGTTTAGCTTCCGCATCAGTTACGTTTCTCGTTTTCTTTTTTACCTTTTAATTTACTAACCGGCATATATTAGAAGCTAAAGGCATTTTTTCCCTAAGAAAGAAAACATTAATTTTGGCTTCTGAAAAAAATTATACTTTCGGACAAAAAGCAGCATACGTAATGCCTTGGATAAAAAAGGGAGTCATTTACAAGCCGGAAGGCGATCTGGCTCACAGCCGCACACATGCCCAGGCTCCATTTG
>CAZLTN010000124.1:0-14691 GCA_964562455.1 uncultured Cytophagales bacterium | reverse complement strand
ACACTGATTCGCTCTCTAAACCGCCGAAAACTACCTGCGGAGGCGCCGACTGTGCTGAAGACAGAACATAGACGCTAAGTCCTACTGTTTTATTTATCAAGCCTTGAGGCTGCTTTCATAATATTTCAATCATTATTACCAGGAAACTACCATGAAAAAGATATTTTTTTTAATCGGAACGGCTCTTTTACTCAACGCATGTGCCCAACAGGATATCAACCCGGACACTGATTCGCTCTCTAAACCGCCTAAAACCACCTGCGGAGGCGCCGACTGTGCCGAAGACAGGACATAGAGACTTAAGGAATAATAAAAAAGGAAACTTCAGAAGCAGTAAACCATTTGGTATTTCCTCTTCCATACAAGGAAGCCTGCTCCCAAAAGGAGTAATGAAGTAACGAGATACCAATTCCGGATCAGGATGTTCTCTTCGCGGTATACAGGCGAGTGATTTCCCAGCAAGCTGACGTTTGCCCAGAAATACGGATGGTCATATTTGCCGTATTTCCCGTTTGTCCGAAGGTCACGGCGGGCTTTTTGCACCGCTTCGTCCAGTGAAAGCCCTTTTTCTATATATTTTGTTATACTCACAGTGAGAAAGCTAATCGTATTTTCATTTGCCTCCCAGGTTGTCGTTATGAGAGACGGGCAACCGGCCTGAGCAAATGCGTAGGCAAGAGAAATGGTTCCTTCGCCTGCAAGCTCTGTCCCCTCGTTTCCGAAACAACTGCTGAGCATAACGAGGCGCGTCTGTTCCATCCTGAGCTTTATCACATCCTCCAGGTATAGCTTGCTGTCCACACCCGGATAGAACTGGACATACGAAGAATTAGGATTTTTCAGGTCCGCAAATGCATGAGTAGCGAGGTTGACGATATAGTGCTTTTCACTTTCTTCAATAAAGCTTCTTTTTGTCGCATTTTTGCCCAAAAGATAGTGCTGTCCCAAAGCTCTGACTTCCTCGGCGGTAGATACCGGTTTCCAACCTTCTATAGCATATGCGCTTTGCTTTTCCCGGATAAAAGGGGCAAATACAAAAGCGTCCTTCCTGTTTGGAAGCTTTTTCGTGAGAACAGGGTGAAACCAGAAAAAAGAAGCAGAATAGGTATAGGCTATCCTGTGAACATCAGCCAGGTACTCCCCTCCTTTTCTCTCCAATACCTCGAAGGGAAGTGACGAGAACTTCCAGTCCCTTACCACTATCCACCGGCTATACCGGTTTGTCCACTTCTCAAGAGGCTTCAGCAGAACCTCGTAGCATTTCTGTGCATACTCCGAACCTGCATAGGCTCCCAAACCGGGGTTTACTTTCACTTCGAGCAACAATGACTTCAAATCGGCAGAAAATTTTCTTTCGTCGATTTCCCATTTTACCACCTGGGCGTCCGCCCCGGATACGACAAATGCCATCATTTGGCTGTCGACAAGCTTATAGGAAATAAATACCGAATTATCGTCCATCAACTGCCTGATACCTTTCAACTTCAGTTGCTGACCTGAAAGTTGCCTGTCATAGCTATCGGGACCGCCCGGGATGATATCCATCAGATAGGTAGTATTGGCGTCTTCAAAACGGTTAAAAAGTACATCCAGCGCTTCGCCTGACTTTGTCCTGGTATAATATTCAAATCCGTTCATGATGGCGTCGTCCATTACCGGCGCAGCGTCGGAGGCCAGAAAATACCTGTCGTCGCTGCTGGAAGCAGCCTGTTTATAACCTTCTTTTTTGATAGCAATCAGATCGGTATACAAGCTATAGGATTTTTCGAGATCGGCCAGTTCGCTTTTTTTCCGGTACCGCTGTTCATACAGATCGGCCTGGGCTTTTAAAGCGTTTATTGCATACTTGGGGTATTTCACATTTGCTGCATTTCCCGCCCCGGAAGTATCCGACAAAACCGACCTGAACGATCGTTCATAGTAGGACATAGCAACTTTCAGATACCCGGAATGCCTTTCAAAATCGCCCTTCGACAGCATCAACTGGCTGTACAATGCCGGTTTTGACAGCGAGTGTTTATGGTAGAACGTCTCGGCATCCCGGAACATTTTCTGTGCTAACGCCAGGTTTCCCTTTTGCATATGAAGGTCTCCGAGCTCTATCAGCAGGTAGAAATACTGTACCTGGGACCTTTCATTCCCGCTGTTAATCAGGGAAAGCGTAGCGAGCGATTTATTGAACCAGACCAGCGCACTGTCGGGGTTTTGCAGGAGCCTATACGTATGTCCCATACCTCCGTACAATGACTGCCGCGATTGAAGCTTACCGGCGGGCAGCTCTTCCAATGCTTTGAAACGCCACCCGAGGGCTTCTTTGTGCTGCTTCAAAAGGTCGTATACTTCCGCCAGGCTGGCATAGATATAGGAAAGTTCGGAAGACATTTTTCTCTTCCTGCTCAATGCGAGTGCATTTTCAAAGTATTCGATGCTGTCGTAAAATCGGTGTTTTCTCCAAACCGACCTCCCCTGGTTCAGGTAATGGTGCAAAACATATTCCGGGATCTCATCTTCCAGGTGCGCGTTTTCTTTCAGCAGCTTATCCGACAACAGGAAATAATACGTAGACGAATCCGCCATGGCCTTGTTGTGAAACATGGTACCAAGACTGGAATACAACTTAAAATACAGAGAATCAGGTTTTTGGGAACTTCCTGCAAGGATAGAAATACCTTTTCTGCACTTTTCTATAGACTTGTCGAACTGGTGGAGCGCGTAATAAACACTGCTGATATCATTACATAAATTCGCCGCCCTTACAGGGTCTTTCTTCTCAACCTCTGCAAAGGCTTTCTGGTAGTAAACCAGGCTTTCTTCGTACTTCTCCTGGTCATAAAGCTTTTCACCCTGATCCCGTAACAGGTCAGACCGCTCGGACTCTCCGGAAAATACTGCAACACCAAACCAGGCTAAAAAAGTAAGAAACAACATTAACTTCCCTACGTTGATTTATTACTACGCCTGAAATACCGGCCAATACCTGTAAGTAGATACATAACGTCACTCCGCTACAACCTGTTACTTTCAAAAAAGTAGAAAAATCTCTCCATTGCAAGAATCAGGCCGCAAAATCAGCTATTTTTTTCAATAATACAATACGCCGAACGATTAGCATCTTTGCCATTCGTATTACCCCTATAATTAACCTGCTTTTGAGCTTTACAACGATATGCTTTTGCTAAGACTACACCAAAACCCCTACTCTTTACCATTATCGCCTGTTTTACCGCAATCTACCCGGTAACAGCCTAACCACCTGTAAAATCCCGAAGCCACCTCGCGCATACCCTGTTTAGCCGGGAGAAAAGCTGGTGCCGGATACACCACTCTCACCTTTTTAACCTGAACCACTTGGTAAGATTCATAAAGGACGAAGGAGGCAGCGCCGTACTTAAAGGAAACCGTGCTCTCGACATATCCACGCAAAAAAGAAGAGTTTCTCCGGCTTATAAACCTTAAATAACGCTTCCGGAAATACCTCTCTCAGGTATGTTGAATCCTACGGATCTCTGTTGCCGCGGCGTCGACTGAGGTGGTATGGCCGGAATTAAGCCGTATGACCTGACGCGGGTCAAGTTTGCGGAGCAGAGGCCTTATATCGTCCTCTTTCACAAGATGGTCATGCTTTCCGAGGAATAAAAAGACCTTGTCTTTAAAATCGGAAGTATCCTTCTGAAATAAATTACCGGAAGCCTTCAGTTCCCGGAAGTTCGCCCAGGAGCGAAACACGAGCATAGCCTGCTCATCCGAAGATGTAAGCCTGTTCAAAACCCTGACAAAGCTTGCATGAATAAGCCCCAGGTTCTGCAGGATACCGGCAGATTTCCGCAGCATCCGGCGCCGTTTCATCACAGAAAGGAAAATACGCCTCATTAGCCCGGAAGCAGTGGCAAGATGATATAAGGGCTGGTCGGTGACGCCGTCGGGTGCAATCAGGTATGCATAATCTATCCTGTCAAAAAAAAGGTCGAGCGTGGCCAGAGCAAACCGGCCACCGAGGCTAAAACCGGCTATGCTGAACCGCGATATGCCATGTTCAGTAAGGAATGCCGAGATAAAAACCCTCCATTCCTCTTTCGAAACCGGCTCATCGCCATGGTCCCACCTCGATGCCTGGAAAAGCGGAGCGCTCTTCCCGTGGAAGGGCAGGTCAAAGGCATAGATTTTAAAACGGCTATCCAGCTCCCTGCTGAAAACGCCGAAACATTCCGGTCCGGTCTGCCCTATTCCATGAAATACCAGGAGCGGTTCAGTCCCGTTTCCCAATATTTCATAGCTCAGCAACATAGCCAGTGTTTTCGTTAAAGCTGTTTAAAACAAGCTCCAGGTAGATAACTGTTGAAAAAAGCCCGGCACCGAAGCCGGGTAAACCACCGCCATAAACAGCATCCCGAAAAGGGCTCCATACATATGAGCATCGTGATTTACATAGCTTCCTCCTTTTTTCGATTGCCAGACCGAATATCCCAAAAACAGGATACCGAATATAAAGCCCGGCATTTTGATAGCAAAATAGAGGTAAATGTCCATCAGCGGCGCATAGAGGATCGCTGCAAAAAGGACAGCAGCCACTCCTCCCGAAGCCCCAAGCGAATTATAGTGGCTGTTGTTTTTGTTTTTCCAATACGACGGGATGTCGGAAACGATGATACCCAGCAGGTAAAGCGCCACAAAATACAGGCCGCCCACCGGGCCGAAGAGATAACCGAACAATCTTTCAATACCCTCGCCGATAAACCAGAGGCTCAGCATATTGAACAACAAATGCCCGAAATCGGCATGTACAAATCCCGAAGTGATGAACCTGTAGTATTCGTTGTTGCGCCTTACCCTGACGGGGTTCAGCAGCAGTTTCTCGAGCAGCGAGGGATTATTCCACGAATACCAAGAAATTCCTATCGTAATGATAATGATATAGAGGGTGATAGACATTTTATTCGTTTTAAAATTATATACCGGGGATTACTTTCCTACCGGTCCCTGTTCATAAGATACACGATAAAAGCAAGCAATTGTTGTTTCCGGTCTTCATCCGCTTCAAGACTGCCGATAGCTGCGACCGCCTTATCAAAATATGATTCTATAAGCCGGCTGGTTATATCCTTTATATTCAGATCATTGTAAATCGCCGTAACTCTCCTGACTTTTTCATCATCCGCTACCGGGATACCAGAAAACAGATCCGTCAGTTCAGTCCTGGCTTCATGTCCGGCCAACTCCAGGGCTTTGAGGTACAGATAGGTCTTTTTATTCGAAATAATATCGCCTCCCACCTGTTTGCCGAACTTTTCCGGGTCGCCGTACACATCGAGCAGGTCGTCGGTCAACTGGAAGCCCAGCCCCATGTTCACACCGGCCTCATAAAGCTTTTCGGTAGCCGTACGGCCCGCGCGGCCTATCAGGGCACCGAGCTCAAGAGCGAACCCGAGCAATACCGAAGTTTTCAGTCGTATCATTTCAATATAATCCGGTATGGATACCAGGGGCGCGGTTTCAAAATTCATATCAAGCTGCTGGCCTTCGCAGACTTCCGCTGCCGTTTTACCGAACCTCTTAAGCGCGTCGGAAAGCAAATCGGCAGGCAGGTCCAGGAAAAGCCCGTATGCCTTCACCAGCATTACGTCGCCCGAAAGAATAGCTGTATTCTCATTCCATTTCATGTGAACGGTAGGTTTTCCCCTCCGCACAGGCGCTTTATCCATAATATCGTCGTGCATGAGCGTAAAATTATGGAAGACCTCTATCGCATGAGCCGGTTGCAGTGCCTCTTTCCAGTTGTCCGAAAACAGGTTTACCGAAAGAAGCGTCAGCAAAGGACGGAGGCGCTTCCCCTGCAGGTCCATAAGGTATCGTATAGGTTCATAAAGCTCCTCAGGGTCCAAACCATAGGTATATTGCTCTATTTCCTTATCCAGTGCTGATTTTAAAACCTCGATCTGAGACATTTCTTACCCGGGACAGATTGATTCGAGGCGCAAAATTGCTAATATCTTGTTATAAATGGAAATCCCGCGCCGGTTATAGTAACTTTGCAACAGTTTGAGCTACCTTACAGCCCCGGTTAGCGTGGAGTTTTAAAAATGAAAATTCATCCGGAAACTATTGACAAGATCAAGGACGCGATAGAAATCACCGAGGTGATCGGGGATTATATTTCTCTAAAAAAACGCGGCGCCAATTACCAGGCATGCTGCCCGTTTCATAACGAGAAAACGCCGTCGTTCAATGTCAATCCCGTAAGGCAGATCTACAAGTGCTTCGGCTGCGGGGCTGCGGGCGACGCCATCAAGTTTGTAATGGACATGGATGGGGTCGGCTACATGGAAGCCCTCAGGCACCTGGGCCAGAAGTATCATATTGAAATACGGGAAGAAGACGTTACCGATGAAACGGCTATCAGGCAAAATGAGAAAGAAAGCCTGTACATCATTCTCAATTTTGCAAAGGATTTCTTCAGGGAGCAGCTCACCGGCACTGAAGAGGGACGGTCTATCGCACTGACCTATTTCAGGGAAAGGGGATTGTCCGACCCGACCATCGAGAAATTCCAGCTCGGGTACAGCCCTGCCGAATGGGATGCCCTTTCCAGTCATGCGATCCGGAAAGGATATACTCCGCAGCAGCTCGAAAGCGCCGGTCTTTCTATAAGGAGGGAAGGGAAGGAAACATTATTTGACCGCTTCCGGGAAAGAGTGATTTTCCCTATACACAACGTTTCGGGAAAAGTGATCGCCTTTGGCGGGCGCATCCTCAAGACCGACAAGAAGTCGGCAAAATACATTAACTCTCCCGAAACTGCCGTTTACCACAAAAGTGACGTCCTTTACGGGATCAGCCAGGCTAAAAACGCCATCAGACAAGCCGATCTCTGTTACCTGGTCGAAGGCTATACCGATGTAATATCCCTGCACCAGGGAGGCATCGAAAACGTAGTAGCCTCTTCAGGAACTTCCCTCACCGTAGAGCAGATCAGGCTTGTAAGCCGGTTTACGCACAACATCACGATTCTTTACGACGGCGATGCTGCCGGGATCAAGGCTGCTCTGCGCGGCCTCGACCTGGTGCTGGAGGAGGGGCTCAATGTAAACGTGGTTACTTTCCCCGATAACGACGACCCCGACAGCTATATGCGGAAAGTCGGCAGCACAGGGTTTACGGAGCACCTGCATAAGGCGTCGAAGGATTTTATAACGTTCAAAACGGAAATTCTCCTGGCAGATGCCGGAGACGATCCGTTCAAAAAAGCGGAGATCATCAGTGATATCGTCAACAGTATCACCAAGATCCCCGATGCCATTAAACGGCAGGTCTTTTTTGCCCGTGTGGCGGAGCGCATGAAAATCGAGGAGCAGACACTTATTTCAGAGGGGAATAAGATGCTCCGCAGCCAGACCGCCCAAAAACAGAAAGACAAGCAGAGGGAATCGGCGCGCAGGGTAAACGAGGCACTTGGCGGGTCCGCCGGCATCGAACCGCCGGCAGATCTTTTTGCACCTGAAGAAGCCGACCTCACTCCTGCCGACCTTTCCGGTGACACCAGGAACCGCATTGAAGAAGAATGCGTCAGGCTACTGGTCCTTTACGGTAACGTCGAGCTTGAGGAAGGCATAACTGTATGCCATTACATCCTGAACGAAATTCATGACGAAGAGTTCAGAAATCCTGTTTTCAATTCTATCCTGGGCATTTTCAAGCAGAAAATAAACAGCGCCGAGGTCCCCCATACCGATTTTTTCATCCATCATGAAGATGCGGGGATCAAATCCGCCGCCATCAACTGGACTACACCCAGGTTTGAAGTGAGCAACCTCTGGTTTGACCGTCATGAAATTTACGTTCCTACCGAACTGGATGTCCTTCCCAAAAGCAGCCTGGAGTCTATGTTCAGGCTACTCAAGCACTCGCTCGACGAGGAGATGAAGGTCCTGGTACAGCAGTTGTCCCTTGACCTGGATGAGGCTACCTGCACCGATATCCAGGCCCGGTACCTGGATATCAAGAAAAAAAGCGTTTTGGTTTCGAAAGAACTAGGCATTATCTTCGGATAATCGTATCATTTAACAATTCATTACACCAGGAAAACAACTATGAAACTGCTTACAATTATTTCCTTTCTTGCCGCCGTAACCTTACTTCCCGGAACCGGCTTTTCCCAGCTTAATCTTCCCGCTGCGAGCCCATCGGCTACTATCGCGCAGGGCATCGGCCTGGGCGAAGTAAGGATCGAATACAGCCGGCCATCCCTGAAAGGCAGGAAAATATTCGGCAGTCAGATACCTTATGACGCCGTATGGCGCACCGGGGCCAATAAAGTAACCAACATCATCTTTTCAAGAGACATGGATGTGAACGGTAACCCGGTAGCGGCAGGAAAGTATGCCCTGTTTACCATACCTTCTACCGGCGAATGGACCGTTATTCTTAATAAAGATGCCGATGCCTGGGGCGCTTATACCTACAACCAGGCCAATGACATACTGAGATTTAAAGTAAAGCCCCAATCGCTGGCAAAGGCGGAAGAGCATTTTACCATAAGTTTTGAAGACTTCACTCCTACGCAGGCTCATGTTGTCATCAAATGGGAAAAAGTACAGATAAAGTTCCTGGTAAAGCAAGATCCCGATGCAGAGATTATGGCGCAGATCAACAACCTTACTTCAGCATCTGAAGTCAAAGCCGGAACGTATATCGGGGCTGCCAATTATTACCTGGATACAAACCGGGACCTTAACAAGGCTTTTGATTGGGCTTCCAAAGCCCTGGAATCCAACAAGGCTTTCTGGGCCTATGCATTGAGGGCGAAGATTGCAGCCAAGATTGGCAAATGTGATGTAGCGGTAGAAGATGCAAAAGCAGGGCTTCCCGAAGCGAAGAAAGCAAACGATATGTCGTATGTGCTGAGCCTGGAAAAAATCATCAAAGACTGCGGTAAAAAATAGACACAGAGAGCCACGAAGAAAAACAGAGGGTCACAGAGCGAAAGCCCTGCCTGTCTCTGTGACTCTCCTCTCAGCCTTCACGGCTCTCTGTGTAACACTCCCTTCTATTCTACAACGACCCTTCGATCCCGAGTCCGAACAGGGCAAAATCATATTTTACCGGATCGGTGGCGTCGAGTTGCCTCAAAGCAGCCGTCAGCTCCAGGGCCGTAGCCCAGCTTGCGCCTCGTCCCCTGATCAACCCGAGTTTCCGGGCCACCCGCTCGACGTGTACGTCGCAGGGACAAACCAGGCTGGCGGGGGACAGACGTTCCCAAAGGCCAAAATCGACACCATGCCCGTCTTTACGCACCATCCATCTTAAAAACATGTTCAGCCGCTTACAGGAAGATTTACGGGCCGGGGTAGCGACATGCTTCCGGGTCCTGGCGGGAAAAAATTCTGATTCGCAGAAATAGTTGTGAAAAGATACCAGCCCTTTTTCCACCGTGGTACCGTCTCCCGGTCCTGAAAGTAAAAAGGCATCTTCCAGGCTTTCGTAACGGCTGTAGTGTTCGCTCAGGAAGCTGATAAAATAGTATAGATCTGTTGAATTAAATGTACGGTGTTTGAAGGTATCGAGGCGCCTGAGATCTCCGGGCTGGTGATTGAGGATAAAGTCGTAGGGTGCGTTATCCATCATACTCATCAGCTCCACCGACTTACTGATAATTGTCTTGCGCTGGCCCCAGGCCAGGATTGCAGCGAACAACCCTGCTATCTCGATATCCTGCTTCAGGGAAAACCTATGGGGAATGCTGACCGGATCATAGGGAATAAAATCCGGGACATTGAATTGCCGGTATTTCAGGTCGAGCAGCTCCGCAACGGCCTCAGAAACTACCGGCGACGCCAAATCAGGATCGTGCATACACTTTCCCAAGCAGGTAAACCACCACTCTCGATATGGCCGAAAAAGCCATCAGGATTCCTGAAAAAACAAATGTGAATACGGCAATAAACGGATACAGGATGGTAAACATAACTACCCATACTTTGTAACCTATCGTATTTTTAGCCTCTTGTCTTTCCTGTTCTCTTCTGGATCTGTAGCGACGGGTATTGACTTCCATTATTACTCGGTTTTTTGACTATACGTTACTTCTGCTCTGAATCGCCGGGTCTGGGGTGAAATTTTGTCAAACGCATTCCCGGACAGCTTGACCACGATATCCTCGTTGTTGCTGGTATCAGGAATACGGCCAATCACCTTTGCCCATATGACTTCCTGGTTCGACTGGTTGGTCACCTGTATCAATGTACCGACCGGTGCTTCCCGGTGCAAAGCCAGGTATTTGGGAGAAGAGCCCCCTGCATCTATCTTTTCGGCCAGGCCCTGCTGGCTTACCGATCTGACATGAACTGCTGCGGACGGCGCTGCTGGTTCCGCCTTCACCACTTTCTCTGCCGCTATATCGGTGCGCACCGAGTCTGCCGGTGCCGCCGCCGACACTTTTGGCGCCTGGTTATTTTCTGCAAACTTCCCGGACGAAACCATTAAAACCTGGCCGAGCATCACCTGGTCAGACTTCAATCCGTTCCACGCCTTCAGGTCTGATACCGAAATACCATATTTTGCAGCTATGTTATAGAGTGTATTACCTACCTCAACCGTGTGAGTACCAGCTGCATCCCTCCTTACCTGCGTATCGGCCGGCTTTACTTCCGCCGGGCTTTTGACAACTTCCGGCGCCTCTGCCCGGGTGCCGGCGCTCTTATATCTCGAATAAGGCACCTTTACTATCTGCCCCTGTTTGACATCTATACTTCCGCCATTTGCTCCCTTAATAGCATCCACGGTTGTACCGTATCTTTTGGAAATAGCGAAAACCGTCTGCCCTTTATCTACCTTATGAAGAACAAAAAGCTTACCGTTCTCCCACTTATGCCCCACAGAATCAGGACGATAGATACGGGCGTACTCTCCCCTTAAGTCTCCTCCGGCAAATATCAAAACAGTCAGTAATCCAATCAGAAATCTCATTCAAACAGCAAGATTAATACCGACGAAATTGTTCTTATCCTTGACAAAATAAATTATCCCTTCTCTCAGCACCAGTGCGCCTTTCCCTTCTTTTTCCAAATCCTTTTCAATGGCCTCCATGTACTTAACCTTCCTGAAACGATCCAATACAGCGACGTATTGCGCCAAACCATTGTTTTCATAAAGGTAAAAAGAAAATACCATTTTATCGGCATAATCCAAATATTCGATTGCCCCTGCAGGTACTATCCCGATGTTTTTCTTCAAAAAAGCCACCAAAAAATCATAATATTCTTCCCCCCTTGTATAACGATAAGCTTCCTGCCAGTCCACACCGGCCTTTAAGCTGCTGTCAGAAGCAGCCCAAACCCGGCCCGTGAGCTCGTCACACCTGAAAACGGAGACCCCACCCGCATCTTTCTTTCCAACCAGGAGCATACCCTGATCGGAAATTCCCTCAAAACGATATCCGGGAAGCATCCACCTCATTTCTCCGCTGTTCATGTCGAACGCAACCAGGTCTGTCGGTTCCGGAACATCTGTATTCCGATAACCATGTACAAAAAAACAGCTCAGCCCCGCTCCTGCCAGCAACGACCACCAATCCATCCCGTCCGTTGCCGCTTCTACCATAATAGTTCCCGGGTTCAACGGAGCTATCACCGAAAATCCCAGACGCTTTCCTTCCGGTATACGCCATTCTATTACCCAACGGCCAGATACGCAGGGAAGGGCTCGCCATATCTGCCCGGGCATTTGATAAGAAAACTCTTCACTGACCGGTTTCAATATACTAAAACTGTTTTGGATACAAAGTTAATACGCGCTGCCCTGTTTGTCCCTTTTCCCATCCTAATTAATTCCTTTAACTTTGCTACCCGGCGCGTATTATTTTTTAAGGACTTCCAGTATCGTGATCCGGCACAAACAAACTTAACTCACGTCAAAAATAACTCAGTCACTTTGAACATATTAGGAATTATACCTGCCCGCTATGCTTCAGTCCGTTTCCCGGCCAAAGCCCTGGCCGAAATAGGCGGAAAAAGCATGATACAACGGGTTTATGAGCAGGTTTTAAAGGCCCGTTACCTCAATGATATCGTAGTCGCTACTGATGACGAACGCATCCGGCAGCATGTGATAAGTTTCGGCGGCAACGTAATAATGACTTCTCCGGATCACAAAAGCGGCACCGATCGTTGCTATGAAGCGTTTGTGAAAAATGGCGGTGAATTTGACTACGTGGTCAACATCCAGGGCGACGAGCCGTTTATACAGCCCGAACAGATAGACGAGCTTGCGGCTATTTTAAACGGCGAAATCCAGCTTGGCACCCTGGTAAAACCCATAGACGATCCGGAGGTGCTCTTCAACGAAAATGTACCGAAAGCTATTCTGAACAATAAAAATGACGTGCTGTATTTCAGCCGTCAGACGATACCTTTTCTCAGGGGAGTTCCCAGGAACGAATGGCTTCTCACGCACCGGTTTTATAAACATATAGGCATTTATGCCTACAGGTCGGACGTCCTTTCAGCCATTACCAGACTGGAGGTTTCGCCACTGGAAAAAGCGGAAGCGCTGGAACAGTTGCGATGGCTTGAAAACGGGTTTTCGATCAGGGCGGTGGTCACCCGGTTTGAATCCCACGGCGTCGACACCCCCGACGACCTGGCTACAGTTACGAAAAAATTCCTACTGTAGCAGCCGACGGCGACGGCTGACAGCTTTTTATACACATTGAAATTTCTTTACACCGTATTTCGTTAGGATATACGAATAAGCATCGTTAACGAACTTTACTAAGAAAACCTGTTATGGCATATAATATCCTCTGGGCAGACGACGAAATAGACCTCCTCAAACCTCATATTATGTTTCTTACCAACAAGGGGTTTAACGTTACCCCCGTCAACAGCGGCTCCGACGCGTTGGAAGAAGTGGAAAAGAAAGACTATGATATCGTTTTCCTCGACGAAATGATGCCTGGCATGTCTGGGCTTGAAACGCTCGCCCAGATTAAGCAGACATTTCCTTCGCTGCCCGTTGTAATGATTACCAAAAGCGAAGAGGAGTACATTATGGAAGATGCCATCGGTTCTAAAATCGATGACTACCTCATAAAGCCGCTGAATCCCAACCAGATCTTACTGTCGCTGAAGAAAATACTGGATAATAAAAGGCTGATAACTGAAAAAACCACGCAGAGTTACCAGCAGGAGTTCCGTACGCTGGCTATGCAATACCAGGACCGCCTGGGGCATGACGAGTGGGTTGATATTTATAAAAAGCTGGTTTACTGGGAGCTTGAACTGGAGAAATCTGACGATGAAGGCATGTCGGAAGTTTTTATTATGCAGAAAAGCGAGGCAAATTCTAACTACAGCAAATTTATAAGGGAATCTTACGAGGATTGGCTGAATGACCCGAAAGCAGACAAACCCCTTTTGTCTCACCAGATTATGAAGCAAAAGGTATTCCCACTTCTGAAAGCTGCTTCCGACCCGCTTTTTTTTATATTGATAGACAACTTCCGGTATGACCAATGGAAGGTAATACAGCCTCTGCTCGAGGAATTCTTTGTTATTGAAGAAGACAGCGCTTACTATTCTATCCTTCCGACTACCACCGGTTATTCCAGGAATGCGATTTTTTCAGGCCTGATGCCATCCGAAATGGAGCGTATGTTCCCGCAATGGTGGGTGAGCGACGAAAACACTCCGGAGGGAGAAGAGGGCCTTAACAACTACGAAGCTGATTTTCTCAGAAAGCAACTGGAAAGGAACCAGCTCGGCCAGATTAAATTTTCGTATAATAAGATCCTGAACAGTAATCAGGGAAAAGCGCTGGTAGACAATCTTCCCAACCTGATGAGCAACCAGTTCAATGCGATAGTTTATAATTTTGTCGACATGCTCAGCCATGCCCGAACTGACATGCAGATGATCAAGGAGCTTGCTCCCGACGATGCAGGCTACCGGTCCATAACACGGTCGTGGCTGCTTCATTCACCGCTGATGGACCTTCTTAAAAAGATCGCAGATAAGAAATGCAGGGTGGTCATAACAACCGACCACGGTATGATCAGGGTCCAAAAGCCTGTTAAAATTGTAGGTTACCGGGAAACTAATACAAATCTCAGGTATAAGCACGGCAAAAACCTGGGATTCGGCGACGATCATATCTTCGTATGCCGGAAGCCGGAACGGTTCTTCCTACCGAAACCACATGTTTCCACTGCCTATGTATTTGCCGAAGAGGATTATTTTTTTGCTTACCCCAACAATTACAATCAATATGTAAACCTGTACCGGGATACCTTCCAGCACGGAGGCGTATCGATGGAGGAAATGATTATTCCTTTTATCGGTTTGCGTGGAAAATAGCCATAGGTAAAGACAAATCTGCCCAGGCTCGAAAACAGCAAATGTTTTCGTTAATTTTGCGCAGTTCAGAAAATATGTCCGGTAAATAAATTCTCTTTTGAGATTCTCCTCGTTTATATCCCAACGCATTCGCCGTAATACAGCCGGCACTTTTTCGGCCACCGTTTATGTCATTGGGATAGCGGGTGTAGCGATAGGGATCGTAGTGGCGATCATAACTTTTGCTGTTCTGTTCGGCTATAAGGACACTATCCAGCAGAAGGTCTTTCTTTTCGGCTCCCATATGAGGCTCACCAAGCTGATTGCCGGGAATAACCTCTATGAAGAAGCTCCCATATCAGAGACG
>CAZLTN010000123.1:0-14883 GCA_964562455.1 uncultured Cytophagales bacterium | reverse complement strand
GCATAGCCTCCGCCAAGCTTTTCATTCAGCACCTCCTTGCTCTTTCCTTTTGAAACAATACCTACTATTTCAAAGCCATCTTCTGTGTGATACGCCATAGCATGTGAGCTCCCCATGTTACCGGCTCCTACTACAAGCACTCTTAAAGGTTTAGTTGATTCTGACATTACTAAAAGAATAAATAGTTAAGAAAATCTTTCAGCACAAATATAACACGCATTATCCTGTAAACCCCCAATGCGCCTTTCAAATAGTAAACCCGATTCCCTTAAAAACAGAAAGCCCGGTGATCGGGCTATGATGATCACCGGGTTTCTGCTTACCGTGTTTCCCCTGATTAACTAAAACTATGGCACGATAAAGCTCTTGGTTATAACATCCCCATTTCTACCCGTTATGCGAACGAAGTACTGACCCGCGGGCAAGTTTCCTAACTCAAGCGTATTGTCTCTTTGCAGCCTACCTACCCTCATCTGAGTCCCAGTGATGCTGAACACACCTACCGACTGAATATCCAAACCATCCAGCTTCAGCGTCAGCTTGCCGCCGGCTACCGGGTTGGGGTATACCAGCAGGCTGTTTTTACCCGGACGGATATCCACCAACACCATCCTGCTATACTCGTAGCTGCCGGTGAGGTCGATTTGCTTCAAACGGTAGTAATTTTTACCGGCCAGAGGCAAAGCATCAGTAAAGTTGTAATCCAGTTTCACGCTGCTCTCCCCTGTTTTCGACTTGCCTGCTACGAAGCCCAGCCTGGTCCAATTGCGTCCTTCGGTGCTGCGTTCCACGTCAAAGCCTGCGTTGTTTTTCTCGCTTACGGTAGCCCAGTTGAGGGTTACAGCGCTGCCTTCCTGGTAGCCGTTGAAATGCAGGAGACTTACAGGAAGGGCCACTTCGCTATATCCATACGTAATGTACTGGTTATTGAGACGTGCATCAAAATCGTAGTCGCTTACCCACTGTCCACCTACCAAAGTTGCTGGTACGGTTCTTACGTTGGTCGTAAATGCTGCGTCATCGGCGATAATCATGTAAACAAACATCGATCCGCCAAAATTTGTACCATAGCCCAACAGGTCGGTGCTGAAATGCAGATCTCCGGCATCGTCTGTCCGCTGCGACAACCATACACGCTGGATTCTCTCCAGCCCGGCTATCCCTGCTACAGCTACTGTTGGCGTAGCAGTATTGGCATTATCACCCAGGATAAAGTAGGTCTTATCGTTGTCAAAATCCCTACGTGCGGCATCGTTGTTAGGATTTACAAAATCACTAGTAGTAGCGATGGTCATGATCGTGCCCGAATTTACAGACTTGGATGCTTTTTGGTGGAAAGCCCCTATATCCTCTCTTGCTACGCCAAAGATATTGTTGTTGAAGGCCGTGTTGGTTTCGCCATCCCATACGATAGAAGCATCAGCAGCCAGGTAGTCGTCAGTTTCGGTACGATCCAACGTAAAGCCATATTTGATGGCCAGGTACGAATCCACTCTTCTGCGTTGTATATCGGTAAGATTGCCGCATCCATATACAATGGTTTCGCCTATATGGCCAACGAAGCCACCATCATCGCCATTCCATGGGGCAATGTTATTTGCACCAAACAGATGGCCTCCTTCCATTTGACCTCTTACAGAGTGTGTAATTGGCGTAGCTGTAGCAGCACCGTTCATGCCTTTGGTAAGCGCCAGGTCACTGAACTTGTGATAGGCGATTCCTGAATGACCTCCACCCGGATTTACATAACCGATAGAGCCATAGCTTCCCGCGGCATTCGCTCTTCTGGCTATATCGCCGTTCCCCATAAATGCAGGCTGGTCCCAGTTATTGCCACCTGTCAGCGTATTGTTTACCCCTACGTTGAAGAATCTTCCATTGACTTCATTTTTAGTAAAGGTAAAGATATCGAAATCAGTGTTGAACAGGGTTTGTACTGTTGTATTACCAATTACCTGATTGCCAGCCGTAAAGTTAACACCCGCATTGAAGTTGAAGTAATCTACTGCACCAGTTTTGAACTTGGGCAAGGCTGACGAAGCTATTTGGGCTGAGGTAGTGTGGCTCCAGGCATCCTGCCAGGCGGTCACGTCTGAACCATTGCCGGTGTTGGTAGCGTTCATGTCTGCACGATACCAGTATGCAAGGCCATTGGATACCCCACCCGGCGCTATGCCGTTTCCTGCGCTGCAGGTGGGAGGTGTAAATCCGTAGGTGATGTATTGGTTGGCCGCCTGTCCGTCAAAGCCGTAGCTGCTTACCCACTCTCCACCTTCCAAAGTTGCCGATACGGTTCTTACATTGGTAGTGAAGGCTGCGTCATCGGCGATAATCATGTAAACAGGGTTGGAGCCGGAGAAGTTTGCACCGTAAGCCGAAAGGTCGGTACTGAAGTGCAGGGTTCCGGCACTACCTGTGCGTTGCGAATGCCAATCTTTCGGGATTCTTTTCAGTTCCAAACTACCGGCCGTAATATCTGCCAGAGTAGTAGTGACATCATTGTTGTCGCCCAACAGGAAGTAAGTTTCGTTTCCGGCAAAATCCCTGCGGGAGCCATCGTGGTTTGGCAATGCGAAATCGTTGTCGGCTGCTACAGTCATAATGGCATCCGTATTTACAGATTTGGCCACTCTCTGATCAAATGCCGCCACGTCTTGCCGGCCCAGGCCGAATACATTATGGTAGTGCGTTTGATTTGCCGTTCCGTCCCAAATGATGTTGCCGCCGGCACCCACGTAATTGCGGCTTGAGGCTTTGCTAAGTGTTTGCCCCCATTTGATCGCCAGGTATGACTCTACCTTGTTCATCTCGGCATCGGTAAGCTTCGTATCAAATACGATCATCTCATTTTCCTGGCCTGTAAGATGAGCAAAATTTGGATCATGTCCCACGCTGAGGTTGCCGTCTGAAGCGCCTATATTGGTATCCCAGGTGTCCAGCAAATCGTGGCTGAAGTATCTTCCATTGTATGATGTGGCAATGAGGTTGCGGTGAGCAGGGAGGGTACTTGCTCCATTGAACCATCCGCCTCCGCCAATGAAGTTGCCTTGTGCATTGGGTGGAGTAGCCAAGTCTGTAGCCCAGTTTCCTCCGAAGTTTCCTAAGAATGTGAGGTCGTCATTGCCGGTAATATAGAGCCCCGGATAATCCATGTTAGCCCCGAATCCAAATAATCCCGCACTGGTAGTTGTTTTTCCTGCAGAGAACAGCGTTCCTGTGTTTCGGGCTATAATTTCGCCATTGTCTGCAACCAGGTAATCCAGCCTTGTACCGCTGGCACCGGTGAAAGTAACGGTTGGGTTGAAATTTGATAAAGTAGCGCTATTTGAAAACACCGGACGGTTGGCTTGTGTAGCCTGCTTCAGGTCAAATCCAAAACCATTATACTCGTTCCATTGGGCAACGCCTGTAGCATCGGCAGCAGGGGTAACGCCGGCATCCGAATACACCTTGGAATCGGCCCTGTACCAGGCTGCCGGTACTATTCCGCCCGGCATATACAGAGAACCACCAAACGTGAAATAGGTACCATTAGCCAGCGTTACGTCGGCATAGTTGTAAACCACCCCGTTTACGGATACTTCATTGCCGGCCATAAGCGAAACGTCATCGCCGGCGCCTATGGTCGCATCGCTACTTCGTATTAAACTAAGATTGGTCAACCCTTTTGGCCAGGCTACACGTACGGTACTTACGCCTGTGTTCTCCACTTTCCAGATGGCCGCAAAGTGGTGCGTAATACCCGAAAGCCCCGAAACAGATACGCTGGGAGATTTCGCCAGGCCATTGTCGCCCCATAGTAAAAACTGTCCGTCGCTAAGCCCGGTAGCGTTATCGGCATTGGTATTGGCCAGCCCTGTAGTGCCTATTAATACTTGTCGTCCCGGATTGGTACTCCAGGATTGCTTCTGATGCAAGGCTCCGGCATTGTCACGAGCTATACCTGCGATGTTTTTATTGTAACCGGGGTTGGTAGCAACTGTCCAAACAGGGCTTCCTGCGGAGTTTACATAGTTTCTGGCGCCGGCGGCATAAGTAGTGCCATATTTGATGGCCATGTAGGTTTCTACCCTGTCCATTTGGCTTTCGGAGAGCCTGTCCTCATATACCATCACCTCATTGAGCTGTCCGTTGAAAGCTCCCCAGTTGCTATCCCATCCTATACGAAAATCTCTGTAACCATCATTAGTTACATTGACATTGTATATCTTGTTATCGGTAGGAAGATAGGTAGTACGCTCTCCATCAAGAGACACGGTTGCACCAAGATAGGTACCCGGAGTAGCCGTATTTTCCCAGCCGGAGCCAATCGTAAAATATCTACCTGCGATAAATGTGTTGGAGCTGATACCCTGATAGCCGGGACCTCCACTGGTAAAGAACAACAGCTCCCGGGGATTGTTTGTAGAGGTATGCAACCCCGGAAAGTCCATCGACTCGTCAAACCCGGCCAAGCCGCATCCGGTCACGGTGTTCATAAAACCAGCGGCAAAAATACTCCCGGTGGCCCGATCAATCATGTTTACCCCTACACCGGGCGTAAACTGCATGAACTGGCCACCCGGGAAGGTCATGGTGGGATTGAAGTTGGCTAATGTAGTAGCATTGGAGAAGGTAGGGCGCCATCCGCTCGTAGCCTGCAGCAGCGGGAAGCTGCCTACCTGGCTGTTCCATTGCTGAACAGTGCCGTTATCGGAAGCAGCGTTTGCTCCCGCGTCGGCATATGTACCCGACCCCGCCCGGTACCATGCCGCAGGAGTTACTCCGCCCGGGCTCTGTGCGTAGACACCTGCGAAGGTGCAGAACGCCAGTGCTGCGAGCAAAAATTTTGTGTAAAAGTTGTGTGCCATTTTTTGTGAGTAAAAGAATTGTTAGTTAATAGAAATCAAATCGAATAAGCAGTATTTATTTCAACTGCAAATAGATCGAATAACAACAGAACAGATAGTAGAAAAACTTTTCAATAAACCGAGAGGAATTGATCCGGAAGGAGAAGTCCCAACACGACGCTCAGATGTTCCGGGTGTTTTTTTACATATTCATCGTGGTAATTTCACACGAATACTGAAGCAGAAAGACCAGAATAATTTTATTGTCGAAAGACCTTCCAGAGAGAAGTCGACCCGCTTTGCATACCGGGAGACCGGCAGGAGAAACAGCTATTTTCTTGTCAATTTATATAGAAATTCTTGTCAAATATTCGAATAACAGGCCAATCTGTTTGTATACCCACATCACTGCCCTTACTTTAATTTTCAGTAATCCTGACCCGTCTGTATATAAAGACCATTTGCCTTTAGTCCGTGTTCAATGAAACGTTTTTTACTTTACCTGTTAGCTGTCGGTACCACCTGGAGCAATCAGACCTGTAAAGCGCAGGTTTTTCGGCACTTGTCCGATAACGGGCTTACATTTTCGGCAACTGGGATTACGCAGGACCTCTCCGGGTTTATGTGGTTTGCCTCTACTAACGGTTTGTGCAGGTATGATTCCAGGTATTCGAAATACTACGTCCCTAACCCATCCGATAAGGGAAGTTTGCCTGCCAGCTATTTATCGGCAATCTTATGTGACTCGCAAAACCGGCTGTGGATCGGCAGTTGGAGAGGCCTGGCCTTATTGAATCGGGAGCAGGATACTTTTACTACTTTTACCCATAACCCCGGTAACCCGGCAAGCATAGGCAATGATTCTATATTCTGCCTTTTTGAAGATAGCCGGAAACAACTGTGGGCTGGAACCATAAACGGCATCGCCCGGGTTGAAGAGACCGCTGAAGGGTTTACTTTCAGTCATTTTTTAATAGACAGGGCTGACGAGTATGCCAACGCGATACGCGCCATTACCGAGGATAGAAACGGAGATCTGTGGCTTGCCACGTCGGGCGGGTTGGTCAGGTTCTCGCGCGATGGGCGCACATTCGAAAGGTTTTTAGTCTATCCCGCCAGCCGCTTTTCACCCGATAACGAGATAGCCGCGGTATACTGCCACAGTGACGGGACGTTATGGGTGGGGATGCGTGCCGGTGGATTGAACCACTTCGATCCGGTGACCCGACGCTTTGAGCGCCTGTTATTATCAGGTAATGAAAAACACCCAAACCCAAAAATCTCATGCTTCCTGCCTGACAATCAGGGAAAGCTGTGGATCGTGACCTGGGAAGGACTTGCTTGCCATGACCCGGGTAACGCACACACCACCTGGTATATAAATGACGCGACTGCCCCGTCGGGCTTGTCTGACAACTTCCTTTTGAGTGGATATATCGACACGCAGCAAGGACTGTGGCTGGGGAGCTATACCGGGGGCATTAACTATTTACAAATTAACGCCAGGCCTTTTGTACCCTGGTTTTCGCCTGAAGACAAGCAACTTTCGAAACTGTTTGAAAACGGATGGTACGGCATCTGTAAAAACAATGTACTGTGGTGTATATCCGACAACGGGGAACGCTTACTGCTCTTTGACAAAAATCAGAAGGTTTCACAGTCATACAAACTACAGTTGCCCCATTCGATGCAGTTACACTACTTCTTCCTGGATGACCAGGACATGCTATGGTGCGGAGGCGCGTCGACCTTCAGCAGGTTGGATCTCAAAACAGGGAAACGGGATGATTACCAGTTTTTTGAGCAGATCAGGAAAAGAGGGCTTGTGCAGGGAATTTTAGAGATTGAAAACGACAGGCTTCTTTTATTCGGATCGTTCGGGGCATTTATTTTTGACAAGCGCAGCCGGGAAATCATACGCACCGGCGTTGAAAATGTAATTATAAGCGGATTCCGGGATTCAGCAGGGAATACCTGGCTGGGCAGCAAAGGAACCGTTTTCCTGCTCCGCCGGGGCAAAGGAGGATTTGAAACCATCCGGCCGTCCATGCCGATAAAGGACAAAGATGACATCTGGCGGATTGCGGAAGATGTCCGGGGTAGGATCTGGTTTGTTACAGGCGCCGGTCTCTGGCTGTTCAACGGGCAGTCCGGCATTTTTTTGCCTTACCAGGAATTTGATACCGACTTTTTCGCGACCGATATGATGTGCGATAAGGACGGCTTTATCTGGCTGAGCGTGAGTACGGAGCTGGTCAGGTACCACCCTGACCAGAAAAGCTTCCAATATTTTAGAGAGGTAGATGGCATGCCGTACCAGGCAGTATTGCGCGTACACGCCGCTTTCAGCGATCCGGAAGGGATTTTTTTCTACCCGACTAATAAAGGGGCCTTCTTTTTTGACCCTGCTAGAATAGCGCTCCATAACACTTCATCTCCGATCGTTATCAGCTCGCTTAAATTATTCAACAAAGAAGTAGAGCTAACCGACAGCACCGGGATTTTTAAGCGCGAAATCAGCATGGAAAAGGAGCTTGTTTTCCGGCACAACCAGAATATTTTCTCGCTCGATTTTGCTCTCCTGAGCTATTTCAAGTCGGATCAAAATCAATATGCCTACAAACTGGACGGCTTTGAAAAAGACTGGAACTACGTAAAAACCCCTTCTGCCACCTACACCAGCCTGCCCGCCGGTACCTATACCTTTATGGTCAGGGCGGCCAACGGCGACGGATACTGGAGCCCGGAACCACTGAAGCTGCGCATTGTAGTGCTCCCTCCCTGGTGGAAAACCTGGTATGCATATCTCTTGTATTCGTTGATACTCGCCGGTATTGTCTATGCCGTCAACCGGCTTTTCTGGCTGAGAAGGGTCGTCAGGCAAGAGAATGAGCTCTATCAGGCGAAACTGGATTTTTTCACTAATATTTCTCACGAGATACGGACTCATCTCTCGCTCATCAGCGGCCCGGTCGAAAAAGCATGGGAATCGGCTGAAAACGACAGTAGGATCAGGGGCTTTCTGACGTACGCCAAAAACAACTCCGACCGGCTGATGCTGCTGGTCAACGAGCTGCTGGATTTCCGGAAAATACAGAACAGCAAAATCAGTCTCTGGGTCGGGGAGCACAATGTAGAGGGCGTAATCAGGAATACATTGGCTTCGTTCGAGCACCTCGCTTCCGAAAAAGGGATCACCGCTCTTGTCGAAAGCCCGGAGCGCCCCGTTATGCTGTGGTTTGACCTGTCGCAAATGCAGAAGGTTTTTTATAACCTGCTGAGCAATGCTTTCAAGTTTACACCCGAAGGAGGCCGGATTTTGGTCAGGATCATGGAGGAATCAAACCACGTAATCATCGAGGTAAGGGACAACGGTCCCGGAATAGCGCCCCGGTATATCGACCGTTTGTTTACCAACTTCTTCCAGGTGTACGAAAGCAATACCGGAAATACCGGGTATGGGATCGGGCTGGCGCTCGCCCGCGAAATTGTCGTCCGCCACCAGGGCGAGCTGACCGTCACCAGCAGGCAAAAAACCGGATCGGAGGAAGGAGAAACATGCTTCAGCCTGACACTTCTGAAAAACAAAAAACACTTTTCTTCATCGGACACAACTGAGTTTGCCGGCATAATACCTCCGAGTATCCCCCATCCGGACATTACGGACAAAGCCCTATCACCAGCGGCAACCGACGACGCTCAAAAATACACCGTCCTTTTTATCGACGACAATGACGAGCTGCGCTCTTTCGCAACAGATACGCTGAGAGACGCCTACAAAATACTGGAAGCAAACGACGGCCAAAGCGGGCTGGCGCTCGCTACGGAGCATATGCCCGACCTGGTCGTGTGCGATGTGATGATGCCCGGCATGAGCGGGCTGGACGTTTGCAAAGCTCTGAGATCGGATTTCCAAACCCGGCATATCCCGGTTATCCTGGTATCTGCCCGGAGTACTGCACAACAAATGATGGAGGGGTTCCAGGCCGGCGCAGACGACTACCTGATCAAGCCGTTCGATTTCCGGTTACTGAAATTACAGGTCAACAACCTGGTCGCCGCCCGTGAAACCCTGAAAGAGAAATACAGCCGGTCGATTTCCCTGGAACCGGGCCTTGCCGAAATTGGCAATGCTGATGAAGCGTTTATCTCCAAACTCAAACAACTGGTGGTAGACAATATCTCCGAACCCGATTTCGGCGTAAACGAGATGGCTTTTCAGACAGGCATAAGCGTATCGGTTTTATACAGGAAACTCCGCGCGCTGACCGGGATGACCGTGAACGAATTTACCAAGAATATCCGGATGAGAAGGGCCTTACAGCTACTTGAGTCCGGCTCCTTCAACATTAACGAAGTAGCCAACATGGTCGGCTTTGACGACAGCAGGTACTTCAGCAAGGAATTCAGGAAAACTTTCGACAAAAAACCAAGCGATATAAAACGAAAAGGACGTTCCGTATAATCAAAGCGGGATCAACTCCACTTTTTTGACATACATTTCCGCTCCTTCCGACTGGATCTGTATCTTCCCCTTTGACGGCCTGACATTTACGGCCTGGTTGACGAGCACGCCGTTCAGGTACAAGTCGATCGTGTCACCCTTTGCTATTACTACCATCCGGTTCCATTTTCCGACCGGCTTTTCCACATCCTTGCTTCCCCTGAAATTAACCACATCTTTCCACTCAGGATCGCGGTAAAGCCAGTTGATGCGCCCTTTATTGATAGTAACCAACTCACCACCAGGTTTATAAATATACGAACCTCCCTGCTTTTCGGGAGCAACAGGTGCAGAAAGAGAGAATTTATCGGTACCGTCGCCTACAACGAGAAAATCGCCGGAGCCGCCTTCAATCAACTGGCATTCAATGGAGTTGATCCATACACCGCCATATCCGCCGTCCTTGCCCTGCGAATGGATCAGTACCCCGTTATCACGCGCCCGGTCAACCCTCGGCGCGTAGGTTTTTTCTCCCCACTTGAAATCTACCGTAAGCTTGTAATTCTCATATTCCTCGTTGGTAGTAATGCAGCCGTACTCCTCCCCTGTTATGAAAATAACTCCCTTTGAAACTGTAAATACTCCTTTCGGGTCGCTGTTCTTGCCCGTGGTTTTCAGGAAAGTATACCATCCGTCGAGATTCTTCCCGTTAAAAAGGACCACTTTTTTCTTTTTCTGAGCCTGCACCTGAAAACAAGCCGCCAACAGCCACAAAAAGGCACATATTCCCGTAAATAAATTTCTTTTTTTCATAGATGCTATAATTTAGATAATAAGACAATCTCCCCCCCATTCATCCCCAAACTCTCAACTTTCAACTTTCAACTCTCAACTCTCAACTTTCAACTCTCAACTCTCAACTCTCAACTCTCAAGGTTCCCTCTTCAAATCGTTAAGCAGCGGGAACAGCGTACCGGTTATCTTTTCGGACGCCTGTACCTCAAGGTAGCTGGAGCGGGCCCTCCATGTTTCATATCCGCCCCAGGAATGCTGTTTGGGGGTAGGCAGGTAACCGTTATAGCCATTTGCCAGGGATATTGTAAAATTGGACGCAAACGGGCTCTTCTCCTTTATTTCAAGCCCTATCTCTACGAACACTTCACAAGGGATAGCTGAAATGGCAAGGTCGCCGATCCGGAATGCCTGGATAATCAGGGGCACCTTATCGGGAAATTTGTCGATCAGCACCGATTCTCTGGCGTAAATGGCATCCCTGTCTTTTAATACCTTATCCTGGTTCTTCGACAGGATGTCGCGGGCTCTCTGGAGCTCCGGAGCTGTGGGTTTTCTTACCCCCAGGGATATCTCCTTCTGGGCCGAAGCGAGCGGAACCCAACTGACAAACTGCATAGCGCTCACCGTCTTGTATGCCTCCCCTGCTACGAGATTGGCCACCCGCTGCATCTGAGCGTAAGCCCCGGCAGGCTTCCAGCTACCCGACTTCCAGTCTATGTTGTTTATATCACCGCTTGTACCATTCGACATAATGCCTACAAACGGGTGGTTCGGGTTTCCGTGCCCTACCATCTCTTTCAGGCGACCGGCAAACATACCGAAATAGTCCGCCGAAATCTCGCCCCCGCCGGTTCCTCCCACATAATGCAGCGAATAGTTGGCCAGTACCGCTATCGGCTCGCCTGTCAGCGCTTTTAAGGCCAGCACACTTACTTCCGGGTCAACAGGCCCTGCAGGCTCCTTCAGGTCCGGGTTCTGCACACCCGGGTTCATCCTCACTTTATCCACGCCGCCAAACGGATTGGTCATGCCCTTGTCGGTTTTCATAAACCAGCGACGGTTATGAACCTGCGACGCTTCATGGCCCTTGCCCCATCCTACCTGAGCTGGGACCAGGTTGTTGTTGGCCCTGATTAATGCGTCGGCGATTCTTTCCGAAAGGAAATCGAGGTAAGAGGGAGAGGGATCGCTCTGAAAAACACTGCATGCAGTTCCGGCACTGTGTGTATGGGTAGCCGACATCATCATGTTTTCGACTGGGATACCCGTCAATTCATGAGCCCGCTTCTTGGCTTTATCCAGCGTTTCTTTATATACCATACATAGATCAGAGACCACGATGGCCAGTTTTGTGCCGCCGTCGTCCATTACAATAGCCCTGGCATGCGTATCGTCATGAATATGCTTCACCAGGCCGTCCTGCATATTACCGTTTATACTATAGCCGATAGGCGGGGTGATCACACTGACCGCCGCTCCTGCTTTGAATACCTTGTCCTGGGCATAGCCCGCGCCGAAGCTGCCTGCCCAGGTAAGGGCGAAAAAAATAAAGACTTTATTTAATTTCATCCGGATAAAACATATAATAAACTGAAAACTAGATTATTAATTTGTTATATAAGAGCTGCAGGCCCTGCAGCTCTACCACCACCTCTCACTTCCTAAGCCTCTCCAACTGCTCCAACTGGCGGGTTACTATTTTGCGGGAAGCCTCCTTTTCTACCCTGTTGGTCCCCAGCCAGGTTTCGTAGCCTCCGAGCTCATGCTGCTCGGGTGTAGGAAGGTAGCCATAGTTGCCGTTAGCGAGCTCAATAGTAAAAGTCGATTTAAAGGGACTCTTTGCCTTTATCTCCAGGCCGGTTTCCGCAAACGTTTCGAAAGGGATAGCAGCTATGCCCAGATCGCCGATACGTAGCGTCTGCATGACTATGTCTACATTCCCGGGCCATCTTTCCTGCATCTGGATAGCTCTTTTCGCGTAAGTAGGCTCAAGAGAATGGTATAATTTAATCCCGTCAGGATTGGCTACAACTTCTTTCGCCCTTGCAAGCATTTGAGGAGTCGGCTTTCTGACCTTGAGGTTGAGATTACTGTAGGCCGCACTCAACTTCACGTCTGTTTTGTAGGATATTTTATTATAGTTATCGTATATGGCCTTAGCCACATCCCTGGCTACGATCTGCATTTTCTGATAGCTCTGCATCCGCTCCGCTGGTCCTTTTACATTGATATTGTTGACATCTCCCGAAGTGCCGTTAGACATGATCGCGACAAACCCCGGAGCTTTGCTGCCGGCATCTATTAACCTCGAGAATTGTTCTGCAAAGGCGCCGAAATAATCGGAAGAGATATGATCTCTCGGAACTCCGCCCACATAATGGAGGGAATAATTGGCCAATAGCGCTATAGGGCGGCCGTCCAACGCCTGGACAGATACGAAGTACACTTCGGGGTCAGTCTTGCCGGCCGGTTTCAACAAGTCGGGATTGCCAACACCGGGATTCATCCTAGCCTTGTCCTGACCGCCGAAAGGATTGGGCACATCGGTCCCCTCCTTCATGAGCCATCTCCTGTTAAATACATGCTCAGGAACATCTGCCGAGCTCCATCCGATTTTGGCAGGTTCCTTCTGGTAAATTGCCCGTCTGACGCCATCACAAATCCTTCTCGCTACAAAGGTCTGGTATTCGTCTAAAGGGGTATCGTAGTTGTAGTTCATACGTTCGTCTCCCACGCTGCTCGCGCTTACACTCGAGTGAGTATGGGTAGCAGCCATCAGTACGTTTTCGGCCTTCATACCTGTACTTTCCCTGATGAGCTTTCTGGCATAGTCGAATACTTCACGGTTGATGGACACGTTATCGACGATCACGATCGCTATCTGCTCCTGTCCGTCATCGAGTACCAGGCATTTGGCATATAATTCATCATGGATGTACTTCGCCTCGGGAGGAATGCCGAAATTCCCGACTATTCCGCCACCCAGGAAAGGAGTGATATTACTGAGCGCCGCACCCGCCTGAAGCACGGGGGTTGCGGGCTGCGCCGGCAAACTGGCGGAAAACAGGCAGAGTACCGCCAATAACAGCCCCGAAGCGCAATTGCTGCAAAATTTGAATTTAAGGTCAATGATCTTCATTGGACTAGGGTAAAAAATTGGAAAAGGTAGGAATCAGATTATTAATGATCTTAAGGGGTGCCTAAACGGCTGTCCTCTCACTCAAATGCCTTCAACTGTTCCAACAGCCTGTCGGTTATTTTGCGGGATCCCATTTTTTCTATGTAATTGGTGCCAAGCCAGGTTTCGTACCCGCCCAGCTCATGATGTTCGGGAGTAGGCAGATAGCCGTACCAGCCGTTGGCCAGTGAAATTGTGAACGTAGACCTGAAAGGACTTTTTTCCTTGATTTCAAGACCTGTTTCCGCAAAGGTTTCAAATGGGATGGAGGCAATGGCCAGGTCATCGATTCTCAAGGCAAGCATGACAGCTTTTACCTTTTCCGGCCAACGCTCCTGCACCCTGATCAGGCGCTGGGCATAAAAAGGTTCCAGGGGGTGATACAATTTAATTTTGTCCGGATTTGCTACTACTTCCCGGGCACGTAAAAGCATTGCAGCAGTAGGCTTCCTGACCTCCAGGTCCAATTCCGAATAGGAAGCCCCCAACGCTACATTGGTCTTGTACTGAATCCGGGAATACTGTTTGAAGATCTTATCGGCGACATCCTTCGCAACAATCTGCATTTTCTGGTAAGCTCCCATTTTTTCCACCGGCCCCCGGAAATTGATATTGTTGACATTTCCCGAAGTACCGTTGGACATCATCGCCACGAATCCGGGTGCTGCCTTATCTCCGCCTACCAGTTTCTTGAAGTAATCGCCAAATACGCCGAAATAGTCAGAGGAAACATGATCGCCCGGAACGCCGCCCACATAATGCAGGCTATAATTAGCCAGCAGTGCAATAGGACGCCCGTCGAGCGCCTGGACTGATACAAAGAACACTTCCGGATCGGTGGGCCCGGCCGGTTTGTCAAGTGCAGGATTTGCCACACCGGGGTTCATCCTTACCTTATCCTGAACACCGAAAGGGTTGGTCATATCCGTACCCGGTTTCATAAACCAGCGCCGGTTAAATACGTGTTCCGGGGCGTTTACCGAGCCCCACCCTATTTTGGCGGGTTCCCGGTTATAGAATGCCCGCTGCACGCCGTCGGCAATCCGCCGCGCTACAAACTGCTGGTACTCATCCAGTTGTTTGCCATAGCTAAAATCTCCGACTTGCTCTCCGGTCTTGATAGCGCTTACACTGGAATGCGTATGAGTGGCCGCCATCAGCACATTTTCTTTTTTTATTCCCGTGCGCTTCTGAATGATCTCCCGCGCCTCATCGTATACCTCGCGCGGTATCAGGCAGTTATCAGCAATTACTATCGCAATCTGCTCAGAACCGTTGTCCAAAACCAGGGTTTTGGCGTACAATTCGTCATGAATATATTTGGCAACCGGCGATCCGAAGCCTCCGATCAGCACATTATCCAGAAACGGCGTAATGTTACTTATCGAAGAGCCGGCCTGCAATGCGCCCGGCTTATTCTGAGCGGGCAAAACCAGTGCGGAACCACATAGAATTACCGCCAGAATAGTAGCTGTGCGCCTACCGGCAGAGCGGATACGCGTTAAGGATGGGGTTTTCATTGGGTTTAGGTTTAGAGTCCGTGTTTAGTTCGCTCCTTTCAGGAACGCAATGAGATCCAGTAAATCCTGGCTGCTCATGGTCTGTTCCAGTCCATCGGGCATTAATGAAACACCGGG
>CAZLTN010000122.1:0-15003 GCA_964562455.1 uncultured Cytophagales bacterium | reverse complement strand
GGATTAATTTATGATGGTAAATCTGCAAATGAAGATTGAAAGATTCAAACCGGTGATACGCTTTATTATTCCGTTTATCATTTTTTTTACATTCCTGCTACCCTCGTCGGCCAATCGCCTGCTGATTCCTATGGACGAAGAGCAAACGAATCACCTCAAGTCTTACGGGATTGCCTTCTGGATATTGAACAGTTACGACACGGAAATAGACTGGCTGCTCAACTACAGGGGTGGCAGCTTCATGGTAACCTTTAACCAGAAATTTGCCACTGAGATGACCCTGAGGGGCGTAAGCTATGAAGTAATATCGGAAGCCGCTGCCGCTTCTATACTGGACGAGGTTACTGCGCCTGATGTCAATATGGACGCAGTAAAGCTTCAGAAAGCGCCAAAAGTAGCCGTCTACACGCCAAAAACAAAACAGCCCTGGGATGACGCGGTAACGTTGGTAATGACTTATGCCGAAATCCCCTACGACATGATATTCGATGAGGAGGTCCTCAGCGATAAGCTGCCCGAATACGACTGGCTGCACCTGCATCATGAAGATTTCACCGGCCAGTTCGGCAAGTTTATCCATTTCAAGGATTTCCCCTGGTACCGGGAACAGAAGCGGGTTGCGGAAGAAATCGCTGCCAAATTCGGCTTTTCGAAAGTATCACAGCTCAAGCTGGCGGTAGCGAAAAGGATTGCCGAGTTCGTTGCAGGCGGGGGATACATGTTTGCGATGTGCAACGCTACCGATACCTTTGACGTTGCCCTGGCGGCGGAAGGCGTCGATATCGTCGAGTCTGTTTACGACGGTGACCCGGCCGACAAGTCCGCCAATCAGAAACTTAACTACGATGCCACCCTGGCTTTCAGGGATTTCAAAGTGGTCATCCCTGCTTATGAAATTGAGTTTTCGGAGATAGACAACCAGCAGGAACAAAGAGGACTGCACGAAAACAACGACTTTTTCACGCTCTTTCAGTTCTCTGCCAAATGGGATCCTATTCCTACAATGCTTACCCAGAATCATTCAACGCTGATCAAAGGTTTCCTGGGACAGACCACAGCCTTTAAAAAGAAATTTATCAAACCGGATGTCGTCATACTTGCGGAGAACAAATCTGCCGGCGAGGCCCGTTACATCCACAGTACCTACGGTCGCGGGTTCTTTACTTTTTACGGGGGGCATGACCCTGAAGATTATCAGCACAGGGTAGGCGAAGAGCCCACAGACCTCAACCTGCACCCCAATTCGGCCGGCTACAGGCTTATTCTTAACAATATCCTTTTCCCCGCTGCCAAGAAGAAAAAGCTGAAAACCTAGCTCCCTTCCCTTCGGCTCCGCTCAGGGTACGTTCCGATATGCTCAGTGGACGCAGGCATAATCGAACACGACTTTTTTTAGCTAAGCAGATCCAGCATATCCTGTCCGTTCACCGAAAGATAATCGCTGATATACCGGCTGCATACCGGCAGCTCTTCAGGCCGGTGCGACGTAAGAACACCGACTACTTTCGCCCCTGCGGCCAGCCCGGCGGTAATCCCGGAAAAAGAATCCTCGAAAACTACACAATCCTGCGGCCTGGCTCCCAGGTTCGCAGCCGACTTCTGGTATACTTCCGGGTCCGGTTTATGATAGATAACATCTTCGCTGGCCAGTACAGACTCAAAAAGCGATTCTATCCGCAAGGCCTTCAGGATCATGTCAAGGTTGGCAAAAGGAGCGGAAGTAGCCACCGCAAGCTTAAAGCCTGACGATTTCAAATCGTAAAAAAAGTCGATAAGCCCGGGCACAGGCGTTACCTTGTCCCGGTATATCTCCCTGAAAAGGCCTTCTTTTTCGTTTTCCAGCTCCCGAAGCTCGTCGCCCTTAATGGGACGTTTCAGAAAATGCGTCAGGATATAGCTGTTGCTTTTCCCGAACATATGCTCGGCTAACTCCTCGTCGGTCGGGATGAACCCCCTCTTAGAAAAAAAAATCCTGAATGCTTCAGAATGGTATGGATTGGTATGACAGATCACGCCATCCATATCGAAAATAGCTCCAATATTTACAGACATGGCGCAAATATAGGGAAACTATCAGGACTCCTGGAGGGCCTTGTCAATAAGCTCATGCGTTTCCGGGGTATCCCAGTGGGCAGCGCCGATTACCTGGGCAAGTATCCTGCCATTATAAATGATATAGCTTCTCGGAATCGCATTCCCGTCCAGCACGCCCGGATACCTGTCCGCATATATAAAAAAGGGCAGCTTGTACCCTTTTCTTGTTATAAAAGGCACTATCGTGTCTGCATCCTCATCCGATACAATATAAAAGCGCACCTTATCATTGTCCTTGTATTTTTCATACAGGCTCTGGATCCCGGGCATCTCCATCACGCACGGACCACACCAGGTAGCCCATACATTCAGGAAAACCAGCTTGTCCTTCTCCATATCCACCCGGTTCCCCTCCAGGTCCGACATGGCTGACAAATACGGATCCTGACCCATCTGCGGCTGGTCTGCAGCAACCTGTTCCGCTGGGCTGCTGCCGCTGTTGCTGAACGTGAGATAAAGTACCAAAACTGCAAACGCCGCTAGGGCTGCTACGAATATGACTCCCGATTTACCTTTCATGTTAATTACTAATACTTTCGCTCAAAATTCAGTTTGTACAAAACTAAACTGTTTATTTTCAAAACGCTAAATTTACGCTGATATTCGGATCGAAACAGGCTATGGCATTTCAAGGTTTTGTGATCAGAACACCCCGCTTACACGTAGAAGGAATGGCGCTGTTTCCGTTCATTCTCGTAAAACGTGCCGACGCCGGCAAGGAACTACTTAACCACGAGCAGATTCATCTCCGCCAGCAGCTGGAACTCGGCTTAATCCTTTTTTATATACTCTATTTACTCGAATACTTCGTCAGGCTCATCCTCTACCGCAATCACGCCAGGGCCTATTTCAATATCTCTTTCGAACGGGAAGCCTACAGTAACCAGCATGACCTGGAATACCTGGGGAAGAGGAAGTGGTTTGCGTTTGCGAGATATTTTTAGGGGGCGCCTCACCCGGAAAGGATTTGAGCCACAGAGGATACAAAGAAGATTATCGCACAAAAACACTAACTCTGTGTCCTCTGTGGTTAGCTTTTTCAAGCCATATCCTATTAACTATATTCTCCCTCTTAGCCTTTTGGCAGAAAAAGCGACATTCTGCTGGCAGGCTCCGTTGTTGATATGACGGTCCCGGGTGCATTTCTGCCAATCTGTCACGTCACTCCTTTCCTTTCCGGCCTGGTACAGGCTTTTTAGTTAAACAGGCTAAACAACGGTTAAAACAAACGAATCATAATTAATACAATGGGAAAAATTATCGGCATTGACTTAGGCACCACTAATTCTTGCGTTGCGGTCATTGAAGGAAATGAGCCTATCGTAATTCCAAATAGCGAGGGCGCGCGCACTACTCCTTCAGTAGTCGCCTTTATGGACAATGGAAATGGTGAGAGAAAGGTTGGAGCGCCTGCAAAACGTCAGGCGATTACCAACCCGAAAAATACGATCAGTTCGATCAAGCGCTTTATGGGAAAACGCTTTGACGAAGTTTCAAAAGAAATCGCAACTTCTGCTTATGACGTCGTAAAAGGCTCCAACAATACTGTAAGGGTCAAAATCGGCGACAGGCAATATACTCCCCAGGAGATCTCGGCTTTTATTCTGCAGAAAATGAAGCAGACCGCCGAAGACTACCTCGGACAAGAAGTAAAGGAAGCCGTCATTACAGTACCGGCTTATTTTAACGACGCCGAGCGCCAGGCTACCAAAGAAGCCGGGCAGATCGCCGGTCTCGATGTAAAAAGAATTATCAATGAGCCCACCGCCGCTGCGCTGGCTTACGGTCTCGACAAACTCAATAAGGATGTAAAAGTCGCGGTATTTGACCTCGGTGGCGGTACTTTCGATATCTCCATCCTTGAGTTGGGTGACGGGATCTTCGAAGTAAAATCTACCGATGGTGATACTCACCTTGGTGGCGACGACTTCGACCAGGTAATTATCGACTGGTTGGCAGACGAATTCAAAAAAGACGAAGGAGTAGATCTCCGTCAGGATCCGATGGCGCTGCAACGTCTGAAAGAAGCTGCAGAAAAAGCCAAAGTCGAGCTTTCCAGCTCCACTCAAACCGAGATCAACCTGCCCTATATCTTCCCGGTGAACGGTATCCCCAAACACCTGGTGCGTACCCTGACCCGTGCGAAATTTGAGCAGCTTGCAGATTCTCTCTTCCAGAGAATGATGGAGCCTGTGAAAAGGGCGCTGAAGAATTCAGGCTTCTCTACAAGCCAGATCGACGACGTCATCCTGGTAGGTGGTTCGACCCGGATTCCGAAAGTACAGGAAGATGTGGAGAAATTTTTTGGGAAGAAGCCTTCTAAAAGCCTCAACCCTGACGAAGCCGTAGCTTTAGGAGCTGCCATCCAAGGCGGGGTGTTTACCGGTGAGGTAAAAGATGTACTATTGCTTGATGTTATCCCCCTGTCGCTCGGTATCGAAACTCTGGGTGGGGTATTCACCAAACTTATAGAGTCGAATACAACTATTCCGAGTAAGAAAACCGAAACTTTCTCTACCGCAGCCGACAACCAGCCTTCCGTAGAAATTCATATCCTGCAGGGAGAAAGGCCGATGGCTAACAATAACAGGACCCTCGGTAAGTTCCACCTCGACGGAATCCCGACGGCTCCGAGGGGAGTTCCTCAGATAGAGGTTACTTTCGACGTGGATGCGAACGGTATCCTTAATGTTTCGGCAAAAGACAAAGGAACAGGTAAAGAGCAGAAAATCCGTATCGAAGCTTCCAGCGGTCTGACTGAAGACGAGATCAACCGTATGCGTGACGAGGCGAAAGCCAACGAAGAAGCTGACAAAGCGGAAAAAGAGAAAATCGAAAAGGTCAACGCAGCCGATACCACTATCTTCACTACCGAAAAGCAGTTGAAAGAATACGGTGACAAACTATCGGCCGGCAACAAATCCAATATCGAATCGGCCCTTGCCGAGCTTAAAACCGCTCATCAGGCAAAAGATATCGCCGGTATCGATGCCGGTCTGACCAAACTGAACGGTGCCTGGGAAGCTGCTTCACAGGAGCTGTATGCCGCTACCCAGAATGCGGAAGCCCAGGCCGACGGACAGGCTTCGGGCAGCAACCCCGGCTCAGGTCCTTCGTCAGAAGGTGAGGTTACGGACGTAAATTTTGAAGAAGTGAAATAAAATACGGCGCAAGCTGAATACAAAAAAGCCTGGCTCACCTTCGAAAGAAGAAGCCAGGCTTTTTTCCTATTATGAATCCTGTCGTTTCCTGATAAACTCTCCAATGATCCTCAGTCCATCCAGGGTAAGGCCGGGATCTACTTCTACAAATTCCTCTCCGAGCGAGTGAATAATAGATGACAGCCCTCCTGTCGCTATCGCCACACTGTCTTCCCCCAACTCATTTTTGAACCTTTTCAACAGGTTCCTGACGAGGCCTTCATAGCCGATCAGTATGCCTGACTGTATTGAATGCATGGTATTTTTACCGATAGCAGCTTCCGGAAGTACCAGCGGCACTTCCGGAAGCTGGGCCGTATTGGTAAACAATGCTCTCACCGCCGTCATCAGGCCCGGTACAATTGCGACGCCCAATACGCGCCCATCGCCGGTCACCGCAGTAAACGTCAGCGCCGTCCCGAAATCCACGATCACACAGTTTCTTCCAAGCCGGGTGTAAGCAGCGACGGCGTTGGCGATCAGGTCGCTCCCGAGCTCATAAGGATAGTCGATTTCCAGCCGGAGCTCCGGGTAAGTGTCTGCACCGACCAGGATAGGCTTTATGCTCAGGAGGTTTTCGACCACGTCACTGATAACGACAGTTAGACCCGGTACGACACTGCTGATCACCGTCGTATCAAAACTTCCGGCAGGTATGCCCGCTTCCAGCATCTGGAGCTGCAGATAGCCCTGGTAATGATAGGCAGGCTGCCCGGATAAGGATGGGGTCCGCCATACATAAACCGGCTCACCCTTGTCGTACACGCCGAACACTATATCAGTATTGCCAATATCTGCTGCTAACAACATCCTGTACCTGTCTTTGTGCTATTAAATACCCCGCAGGACAAAAGCCCGATACCTGTTTATGCCGGTGCCTGGACCCCGGAAACGACCACCTCGCTGTTTATCTTCTTAACCAATCCCTGAAGCACTTTCCCCGGCCCGCATTCTACAAATTCTCCGGCGCCGTCGGCAGTCATTCGCAAAACAGACTGCGTCCATTTGACCGGGCCCGTGAGTTGTGCGATCAGATTTTCCTTAATAACCCCTACGTCGGTAGCAGGCTGGGCAGAATAGTTCTGGTAAACCGGGCAAAGCGGGTTTGAGAATTCCGTACGCCCGATAGCCAACGCCAGCTCTTCCCGGGCGGGCTCCATCAGCGGAGAGTGGAATGCGCCGCTCACCGGCAGGATCAGCGCCCTTTTTGCGCCGGCTGCTTTCAATAGCTCGCAGGCTTTTTCCACGCCTGCAACCGTACCGGAAATAACCACCTGGCCCGGACAGTTAAAATTGGCAGGGACTACGATCTCGTCCTCTATCCCTGCACAGATCTCTACAATCACTTCATCGGCTAATCCCAATACGGCCGCCATGGTCGAAGGCGTAATCTCACAGGCTTTCTGCATAGCCATGGCGCGTTGCGCGACCAGCTTCAACCCGTTTTCGAAAGAAAGTGCGCCCGAAGCCACAAGTGCAGAAAACTCTCCGAGAGAATGCCCGGCTACCATATCCGGGGCAAAATTCTCAGCCACCCGTGCCAGTACCACAGAGTGTAAAAAGATGGCCGGCTGCGTTACACGGGTTTGTTTGAGTTCTTCATCTGAGCCCTCGAACATAATCTTTGTAATCCCGAACCCTAAGATATCGTTTGCACTATCAAAGAGTTTTCTGGCCTCTGCCGATGAGTTGTACAAATCAGCACCCATGCCCGAAAACTGGGAACCCTGACCTGGAAATACGTACGCTTTTTTCAAAATATTATTAAATTTAGCTAAACATTACCATCCGACATTCACAGAATGAAGCTGTAAATAAAGTAAAAAACAAGTTATCGTTCGCAGATGGGTGTAAATTCGCGGGTCTGTCTCATTAACTCATCAATAGATGTCGCTTTTCTATCGTAAAATTGAAGGGGGAGCCACCCCCGTACTGATCCTTCACGGCGTATTCGGATCTTCTGATAACTGGCTGACTGTCAGCAAACAAATAGCATCTTCCGAACATACCGTTTACCTCATCGATCAAAGGAACCACGGCAGGTCGCCTCATTTTGACAAGCTCGATTACCCCTCTATGGCCGGGGACCTGCGCGAATTCATCGAAGAGGAAAACATCCAAAACCCTGTCCTGATAGGGCATTCGATGGGTGGAAAAACAGTGATGGAATATGTGGTGCGCTGGCCGGAAGAGGTAAAGAAACTAATCGTTGTGGATATTGCGCCCAAAGCATACCCGGTCCATCACACCCGGCTGCTCGAAGGGCTTTCTTCCATATCCCTGCCTGATCTAACGAGCCGGCAGGAAGCCGATGAGCTGCTTTCAGAGTTCGAACGCTCGCCGGGTGTCAGGCAATTCCTGCTGAAAAACCTCTTCAAAAACGAACACAATGCCTTTGAATGGCGCTTCAACCTCCCGGTCCTCAAAAGAGATATGCCGCTTATTGGTGAGGCCATTACCTCCGGGCAGCCACTTACGCTCCCGGCGTTATTTATACGCGGCGCCAAATCCGATTATATCCTGGATAGCGATTGGCCTGAAATCAAAAAGATGTTCCCCGAAGCTGAGCTGGTAACTATCTCCGACGCCGGCCATTGGGTCCAGGCCGAGCAGCCGGCTCTTTTTTTGAAGGCTGTATTGGAGTGGTTGTAAAAAACCTAAAAACCTCTCTTCTCACCCACTCCCTTCACTCCAACTGCCTGAGATACATCGGGATCACATTTTCCAGGCCGTAATACAACGCGTCGCAGATCAGCGCATGGCCGATCGAAACTTCATCCAGCCAGGGTATGGATGATTTCAGGAAAGCGAGATTATATAAATCCAGGTCATGCCCGGCATTGAGCCCGAGGCCGACTTCTCTCGCTTTTTCAGCCGCCTCAACAAATGGGGCGACTGCGGCAGTCCTGTCCGTATGATAGTGAGCGGCATAGGGTTCGGTGTACAGTTCTATCCTGTCTGCGCCGCTCGCTTTCGCACCCTCTACCATCCGAGGGTCCGGGTTCACAAAAACCGATACCCTGATACCCGCCGATTTAAAAGAATCGATCCACGCCGATAACCTGTTGCGATGGAGAACCGTATCCCAGCCTGCATCGGAGGTAAGGGCGCCCAGTACATCGGGCACGAGTGTTACCTGCGCAGGCTTTACTTCCAACACCAGCTTCACAAACTTTTCCTCCGAAGGGTTACCCTCTATATTAAATTCCGTGGTGACTACCTCTTTCAGGTCATAGACGTCGCGGTAGCGGATATGACGCTCGTCCGGACGCGGGTGAACGGTAATGCCCTGAGCGCCGAATCTCTCGCAATCCAGCGCTACTTTCACCAGGTTCGGGTTATTGCCGCCCCGGGAATTCCGGATGGTGGCGATTTTATTGATGTTAACGCTAAGCCTTGTCATACAAACAGAACCCTTGGAACCGGCTTTCAACGAAGAAATACGCCGGTATTTTGTAACTTTGCAATCCTGATACAAAGGTAACGGGTTGATTCGCCCATTGAACAACATTCCCATATTATTTAAAACTCATGTCACTAAAAAGCCAAGTCGAAGGAGGTATTAAAGACGCCATGCGCGCCAAAGACCAGGATACGCTTCGTGCGCTGAGGGCGATAAAATCGCTGATTCTCCTGGAAGAAACAAAAGGAGGCCAAACTGGTGAATTATCGGCGGAAGACGAGCTCAAGCTCCTGACCAAGGCTGCCAAGCAGAGGAAGGAGTCTATTGATGTTTTCAGATCGCAGGGTCGCGAAGACCTGGCAGGGAAGGAAGAGGCCGAACTGACCGTCGTAGAGCGTTTCCTTCCCAAGCAACTGTCTGAAGAAGAGGTAAAGGACAGGCTGAAGGATATCATTGCCCGGGTAGGAGCCGTTTCTGCGGGCGATCTCGGGAAAGTAATGGGCATAGCCACGAAGGAATTGGCCGGACAGGCCGATGGAAAAACCATCTCGGCGCTGGCTAAGTCTCTGTTAGTGTAAAGACGCACGCCCGTGCGTCTCCACAAGGGCCGTGCGTCTCCACAAGGGCCTGCCAAAAAATCAAAAAATCAAATGAAGCTGCTCGACATCCTGATCCTGGTCCCGCTGCTTTGGGGAGCCGTAAACGGGTATAAAAAAGGGCTTCTGATAGAAATAATAGGGATAGGCGCCTTTATTACCGCCATCGTGCTGGGATTTAAGTTCCTGGGGTTGGGCATGGAGCTGCTCGAGCCCCATACTTCGGCCCGGCTTGTGAAACGGGCGCTACCTTTCCTCGGGTTTGCCGTTATTTTCTTCCCGACCGTCTTTTTAATCAACCAGTTCGGCTATTGGCTGAGAAAATCGCTCAAGATGACGCTGCTGGGTACGATGGACAGCCTGGCAGGTTCAGCGGTCGGGGTTTTCACGTGGGTTTTCGGGGTAAGCATTGTATTCTGGCTCCTGACTTCCCTCGGCATAAAAATACCGGCTCACCGGACTGACGATACTTATCTTTACCCGATGATCGTTCCGGTTGCACCGGTGGTGGTAGCCAAGGCAGTGGAACTCCTGCCCGCAAGCCATCGTTTAATCAAAGAATGGAAAAATGATTATCTCGTACAGACGCACGGCCGTGCGTCTCCACTGGGCCGTGCGTCTGTACAGGAGGAGAATACCACAGAATAATATGACCGCCCCGAAACGCGACATACGAAAATTACCCGCCGACCAACTGAAAACCTGGCTGTCCGACAACGGCGAGAAAGGATTCCGTGCTGCCCAGATCGAAGAATGGCTCTGGAAAAAATCAGCCCGGAGCTTTGCCGAAATGACTAACCTTTCTCTGAAAACCAGGAACATGCTCGAGGAAAACTACAGCATATATGCCATAGAAACAGCCAACACGCAAAAAAGCAGCGACGGAACCGTCAAATCTGCTTTCAGGCTGTCGGACGGGAATGTGGTCGAGGGAGTGCTGATCCCTGCACAGGGAAGGATGACCGCCTGTGTGAGCAGCCAGGTAGGATGTTCTCTCTCTTGTAAATTCTGTGCTACCGGGTATATGGAACGGATGCGCAACCTCGACCCGGCCGAAATCTACGACCAGGTGGTTGAAATATCCCGGCAGGCAGAGCTCCTTTACCAGGTACCGCTCTCCAACATCGTCTATATGGGCATGGGTGAGCCCCTGCTCAACTATGCGAATGTCATGAAATCCATAGAGCTGATCACCTCACCCGACGGCCTTGGAATGTCTCCGAAACGTATCACCGTCTCGACTGCCGGCATTGCCAAGATGATCAGGCGCCTTGCCGATGACGAGGTGCGCTTCCGGCTTGCCTTGTCACTGCACGCCGCTAACGACGAAAAGCGTAGCACGATTATGCCTATCAACGAAACCAATACCCTGGAAAATCTCGCAGAAGCCCTGAATTATTTCCATACCAAAACCGGGAACCGGATCACGTTCGAATACATTATTTTTGACAAGTTCAACGACTCTCTGACCGATGCGGCTGAGCTGCTGGAATTTACCCGGAAAGTACCTGCCAGAGTCAATATTATAGAATATAACCCGATTCGAGAAGCTGATTTTCTCAACGCAAAGGAGGATCGCATCAGTAATTTCGCCCGTTTCCTTGAACAGCGGGGAGTGGTTGTCAATGTAAGAAGAAGCCGTGGAAAGGACATCGACGCTGCCTGCGGACAGCTCGCCAACAAATCATAGTTAATAATTTGGTAACATTGCAGACTATCTGTTTACTTACCTTTGCACGCAAACTTCATATACGCCGATGTTATTTGGTTTAGAAACTGACATCTTCATTCTCCTCGCATTTTGTCTTCTTGCGGCCTGCGCATTCGAGTTTGTCAACGGGTTTCATGATACGGCCAACGCCGTGGCAACCGTCATTTATACGAATTCGCTAAAACCCAACGTAGCGGTGGTCTGGTCGGGGATCTGCAATTTCCTGGGCGTGCTTTTCGGCGGAATAGCGGTAGCAATGGGGATTGTAAACCTGCTGCCGGTAGAGCTTCTCATAGATCAGAATGTGTACCATAGTATCGCAATGGTGTTTGCGCTGCTCTTCAGCGCGATCATCTGGAACCTGGGCACCTGGTATTTCGGTTTGCCAAGTTCAAGCTCACATACACTCATCGGCTCTATCCTGGGGGTCGGGCTGGCATTCACCTTCATGCCGGAAAACACCAAAGGAGTCGGCGTAAACTGGACCAAGGCAACGGAAGTTTTCTCTTCGCTCCTGGTTTCCCCGCTTTTCGGGTTCTCGATGGCGATTATCATCATGTTTCTGCTGAGAAGGCTGCTGAGCCGTCCGCTGAGAAAAATCGTTTTCAGCGAACCTAAGAAAAACCAGCCCCCTCCCGGCTGGATCCGCTGGATTCTGATCGCCACCTGTACGCTTGTCAGCTTTTTCCACGGGTCGAACGACGGTCAGAAAGGCGTCGGCCTTGTCATGCTGATCCTGATCGGGATCGTCCCGGCGCGATTTGCGCTCGACAACTCCAAAGATCCTGAAAAGCTGAACGCCAACCTTACTGCTATAGAACGCATCATCACCCGGCTTGACACTACCCTGCTTTCAGCCTCCGACCGTCTTGTCTTTTCAGAGGCGAAGCATGAAATATCGTCGCTCCGCACGCAAATCGACCATCCGCTTGAGGGGCATCACCTGCCGGAAGGAGAGCGCCTGAAAGCGAGGCGCTCGCTGATGCTCATTTCCAGGAACCTGACCAATATCGTAGACGACGGCGCCACCAATCTCACCCAGCAGCAGATAGCGAGCCTGAAAAAAGAGCTCAGCAATAGCGAAGGCATCAGAACGTACACCGACTATGCCCCCGATTGGGTAATCCTGATGATTTCCCTCTCTCTCGGGCTTGGTACCATGGTAGGCTGGAAGCGAATTGTGGTAACGATAGGCGAAAAAATCGGGAAGCAACACCTTACCTATGCGCAGGGCGCTTCTGCCGAAATTGTGGCGGCCGGAACCATCGCAGCCTCTTCCGGCCTTGGCTTACCCGTGAGCACTACGCATGTACTTTCTTCTGGTATCGCCGGGACTATGGTTGCCAACAAAGGCATTAAAAACCTCCAGGCCGATACAGTCAGGAATATTCTCCTTGCGTGGATCCTGACGCTTCCCGTTTCGATGACACTTTCGGGAACGTTGTATTTTTTCTTCCGTTGGATATTCTGACAACCAGGTGCTTTAAGAAAGATCGTCTGAAGATAGGAGGACTCTCCCGGCATAACGAACGCAGGAATCTCCTGAAGATCCGGGAGATTCCTTTGGCTACCGCAGTTTTCCCCGCTATTGCCCGGATACCGGTTTAAGACGCCGGTGAAGGCCGGGTATCAGTCCTTTTTTACCGTATTGCTATGAATAGCTGTAGCCTTCAAGCCGGCAGGTGAGTAACGGTGTACTGGTATTGAGCACGAGCTTTTTAGAAACGCTCGGATCGACCAGGAGTTCCTCGAGAAAGCCCTTCTCCTTCGTCGAAACGACGAGTATGTCAGCTTTTAGGTTAAGGGCCTGCTTTTCGATTTCCTCCACTATTGAATGGCGCCCGATATCTACCAGCACAAAATCTTCATCCGTAAAGCCAAATTCCTCCTTGATAGGCTGTATGAACTGCTCGTCCGGCTGTATATCAGTCTGGGTCAGAGAATTAAGCTTCATGAACTGCAGTTGCGCGCCCAGGTCCCCGGCTATGGCTGCCACCTTCCTGATCGCGACATTTTCGTCGTTCTCCAACCGCGTGGCATATACCATCTTATCTATGCGTTCAAGCACAGCTCCCGGCGGGATCGTCAGCACCGGGGTACTTTCCAGCTCTTTCACGATATCGGTTGCCACGCTTCCGAAAAGCTTGTCCAGGAAGCCGCCGCTGCCAGTACGCCCTATTACCACAAGGTCAGCGTTAAGATTTTCCGCATACTGCATGACAGCGGTTAAAACCTTCCCTTCCGTCCAGATCGCTTCCGCTTCCAGGCCTTCTGCCCGCGCTTCCTCCACATAACTTTTCAGGCTATCCTTCATCGACTCTTCCACGTCCCTGTAAATATCCAGGCTCACCGGAACGCTTATCTCGGTAGGCGCGTATGGAAAATATGCATGTAAAAGATAGATCTTCGCTTTTGTTTTCCTGGCAATCAATTTGGCTGCATTCAGTGCCGAAAGGCAGTTTTCTGAAAAATCAACCGGGACAAGAATTGTTTTCATACCATATAAAATTAATCCGGTTTCCGACACCTGAAAGTAAGCGATGTCAGCGACGAAATTCGAAAATTATATTTAAGTATACATCACCAAATTGTTAAGTCGTAAGTATTCAAAACGATTTATTAAACCTTTTCCGTATTGTCTTGTCTACAGAATTCCGGATAGCAACATAAAATAAAATAAGTTTTTTTTGCATATACGACATTCATTCCCTTATTTTGAAGTGTGATCGGCACTATACGACCGATACCTGACAGCAAACTATATTCTTCAATTTTAAACCAGCAGACAATATAGGCACACGGATCTACGTTAACTAAATCGAGAAGATCAGATGGAGAAGATCCAAGTTAGCGACAGTGAACTAGTTTCTCTGTATATCCGTGGCAATGAGAAAGCCTTCGAAAAGCTGGTAAATCGCCACAAGTCTAGAGTTTACACAACTATCTACCTGATAGTAAAAGATCAATATATTGCTGAAGACCTTACCCAGGACTCTTTTATCAAGGCAATCGATACGATCAAGTCAGGGAGGTACAATGAAGAAGGTAAATTCTTACCGTGGATAATCAGGATAGCACACAACCTAGCTATTGATTATTTCAGGCGCGATAAACGCTATCCAAATGTAGTGTTTGAAGACGGTAGCAGTGTATTCAATACATTGGACTTTTCAGAAGATTCAGTCGAATCGCTGCAAATCCGTCAGGAAACTCACGAACAGTTAAGGGAAATGATCCAACGTTTACCTGATGTACAAAAGCAAGTCCTGATCATGCGTCACTACAACGACATGAGCTTCCAGGAGATTGCCGATGCTACGGGAGTGAGTATCAATACCGCTTTGGGAAGAATGCGTTACGCGCTGATTAACTTACGCAAGCAATTCAGCCAACGTACCCCATATTATGATAAAAACCTTTACTTATGACGATGTTGTCCGTTATGCTTATTCGGAAACAACAAACGAAGAAAACGAGCAGATTGCCGAAGCCCTGGTTTCAAGTGAAGACCTGATGTCGTTTTATATCGACACCGTGGAAATCCAGAGACAAATGAACATGATTGTGCGCCACCCCTCGGGGGGGATAGTCCAGAATATAATGGCCTATTCAGCCCTGACTCCGAACCTTAAACGGCCACTTTCCACGGTTTAAGATTAAAGTTGCAAAATCGCAGTACGAGTACACTCCCGGCTCCCTCACGAGCCGGGCTTTTTTATAGATCAGGCACAGATTCCGCTGCGCCGCACCTGCGGCAGAACTACGCGACATGTATCTCCCCTCCGGGGCTCCGTACAGGCTGACAGTGCATCTGCCACCGGTTACAGCATCTGCCACCGGTTACACCGGAGGTTATTCTCATGTCGTCCCTGCGGGACTGCCTTTGCTTCGGCGAATCCTTCCCCGCCATCATCACATCACCACATCATCACATCACCACATCGTCACATCACCACATCACCACATCACCACATCACCACATCACCACATCACCACATC
>CAZLTN010000121.1:0-15091 GCA_964562455.1 uncultured Cytophagales bacterium | reverse complement strand
GAGCTCCAGGCGTGGTAGCGGCATCAGGTAGTCCCGGTTTTTGTCAAAGTTGGCGTGCGGCTCCAGTGCGTTGGCACCCTTAAAGACACGGTCGCCAAGGTCCCTGCGTTTGATATCATACCAGCGTTTGTACTCGAAGGCAAGCTCCAGGCGTCTTTCGTCAAGGATCAGGTCTATAAAACCGGCTTTGTCAAGCCCTGACGCGGTCACATTTGCCGGGTAGTCATTTTGCTTTCCGGCCTGGTTGCGAGCCCTGGCCCTGATCTCATTTATATAGGATATCGCTTCCGGGTTAACACCATTTACTTCGGCTGAGGCCTCGGCTGCAATCAGGAGCACCTCCGCATACCGGAAGGCAGCATAGTTGTGGTCGGAATAGCGTCCTTCCGAATTTGAATTGCCTGCATATCTCGCATATTTTGCGATATGCGGTCTCGGAGTATTGGGAAACTGGTGGTAGGAAACCATCTTGCCGCCAATCAGGAGGGAATCGTCGAAGCTTACTTTTTTGCGGTAGTCGCGCGAATCCCATGTTTCGTAGACTTTCATGGAAGGCACGATTACGCTCCAGCCGCTTCTGGGAGCGTCTCCGCCCCTGATTCCCGTCATAGGAGGCATGATATCATCATTTGCACCTCCGGCCCCGCTTTGCAGTCCCAGGAAATCAATGGCAAAAATGTGTTCGGCCATATCATTTGCCTGCGGAGCCCTGAACAACGTCTGGAAATCGGCAACCAGCGCGTACCCGAAGCGGTCTTTATTATCAATAACCCATTTGGCTTCGGCATAGGCTTTCTGGTAGTCGTGAAGGGTAAGGTGCACGGACGCAAGGTAGGAAGCAGCAGTTCCTTTGGAGGGCCTGCTCCTGACGCTAGCCGGTTGCTTGTCCGGAAGCCATTGCTTCGCAAATTCAAGGTCGGCTATGATACCCTCATAAACCTTGTTTACAGGAGTTTTCGATATCTCTTTGACCGTATTGGGATTATTGATAAAATAATCGATATACGGGATGTCGCCGAAAATCCTTACAAGGTGGAAATAGCTGAAGGCCCTTACGAATCTTGCTTCTGCCACCAGGTGGTTGATTTCGTTATCCGGCAGTTTGAGCGACCCGGCTCCGGCAATGGCTGCATTTGCCGCGCTTATAACCTGGTACCAATAAGGCCAGAACTGGTTCACCATGTTGTTGTTGTCGTCCATGTTGAAGTCGTTGACCTGCTGTCTTTCTGCCGGCGTGCCCCGGTCGCCTATGTCTTCCATGTCGCTTCTCAGCATCAGCGCCGATACAAATTGCCTGCCGTACAACCTTTCGGATGCAATCCACCCGTAAGAACCAAAAATCGCGGTTTCGACATCTTTGGCAGTTTTAAACATAGATTCGGGAGCCAGCAGGCCTACCGGCTTTTCTTCAAGATCGGCACATCCGAGGGTGAAGCCAAGCATCGTAATGAGCAGGTAACGGCTATATATTTTGATATTTTTCATTTTCATCATCGTTTGATTGTCAGAATCCGATGTTAAGTCCTATCGTATAAGATTTTGCGTTGGGATAACTTCCGTAGTCGAGACCAAGGTTACGATTGCTGTTGACATTGCCGTCGGATGAATAATTGACTTCGGGGTCATAACCTTTGTACTGTGTGAACGTCAGGATGTTCTGTGCGCTGGCATAGATTCTTAACTTGCTTATATGGAGCCTGCTGAGCACAGATTGCGGCAGGTTATAAGCCAAAGCGATATTTTTCAGGCGTACGAAGCTGCCGTCATGAATCCAGCGCGTAGACACCCGGCGGGTACGCCCTACAAATGCTTTCGGAACATCCGTATCCGTGTTATTGGGCGTCCAGCGGTTCAGGGCTTCTACCGTAGCGTTATTGATACCGGAGAGCAGGTTAAGTTCCATCAGTGTGTAGCTCAGCAGATCATTTCCCTGCGAGGCCTGGAAAAAGATATTCAGATCAAACCCTTTCCAACTGAAATCATTATTAAGGCCCCATGTGAGCTTAGGGTGAGGATTTCCGATGATGGTCCGGTCGTCGCTGTTTAGCGCCTTGTCAGGCTGTCCGGTCAGCTGTCCGTTAGCATCCTTTACCCCGTCGATATCCCTGAATTTTTCACCGCCTGGAACCGTTTCGAAGCCTCCGCCGGGGATGAACTCATCGCCCTGCTGATAGACACCGTCATAGATCCATCCGAAGAAGCTGCCTACCGGGCTGCCTTCGCGAAGGATTTGCGTCTGTCCCAGTCCTACAAGGTGGCCCGGCCCCGAACCGTACATGATGTCAGTTCCGCCGGGAAGCTTAAGTACCTTGTTCCGGTTGGCAGAAAGATTGAGATCGGTATTCCATTTGAAGTCACCCGTCAGGTTCCTGGTATTAATAGTTATTTCGAACCCTTTGTTTTCTACCGAACCAATATTCTGAAGCTGGCTGGTATAGCCCGAATACTGCGGTAGCTGCACGCTGAACAGCAGGTCGCTGGTAACGCGGCGATAGTAGTCGGCCGTCAGGTTCAGGCGGTTGTTGAACAGGCTTATATCGGTACCGAAATCAAGCTGACGGGTAGTTTCCCAGGTGAGGTCGTCGTTGGCGACTGTGGTGGGTCGTACAGCATTGACGGTGACTCCGTTGATAACGGTAAACACATTCGAAAACCTGGCCATAGTCTGGTAAGGATCGATAGCCTGGTTACCGGTCAGCCCGTAGCTGGCCCTCCATTTCCAGTGGCTGACGGCATGTACGTTTTGCATGAAAGGCTCGCTGGACATTTTCCATGCAAAGGCGCCTGACGGGAAGACAGCCCATTTATGATTTCTGCTGAAATTGGATGAGCCGTCGCGACGGATATTGCCGGTAAACAGGTAGCGGTCAGACAGGGAATAGGTGACCCTGGCATAATAAGAGGCAAGCTGCCATTCCGTAAGGCCTGAAGTGGGGCTCTGCCAGACGGAAGACCCGCCCAGGTTCCAGTATGAGACCGCGTCTGTGATAAAAGACTGACCCGTACCGCCCCAGTTTTCGCTGGAAGAAGTCTGGTAGGAATACCCCAGCATGGCGCTGAGATCATGATTGGAACCAATTGTCTTTGAATAGGTAAAATAGTTCTCATTCAGGAGCAACGTACTTTTCGAACCGTTGACTGAGGCACGTCCTCCCACCGTACGTCCTTCATTGAGCGTCGTCGGTGTATATTCGCCGGTTCTGCCGCTATTGGTGGTAGCCGCGAGCGTTGTACGGAATTTCAAATCGGGCAGAATGGTATACTCGCCGTAAAGGTTAGCCTGTATACGATCGTTCAGCGATGTATTTTCGAGCTGGGAAGCGATGGCGTAAGGATTGTCGATAGGGTCGTTCAGACGCGCAACCGTAAACTTGCCGGAAGCATCTCTTATAGGCTGGTCGGGCTCAAATTTGAATGCTGAGGCAATTACACCGGGAGTAAGACTGCCTGAACCTTCCTGGGTTTTGGACTGTTGCCTGGACACCCGCTGAACAAACATATTCAGCCCCAGGTTGAGGCGCTTCGTTGCCCGTATATCGATATTGCTGGTCACCGAATACCGGCTGTACCCCGAATTGAGAATAATACCTTTCTGGTCGTAAAATGCTCCTGAGACATAATACCTGACGGCTTCGCTGCCACCGGCTATTGAAAGCTGGTGATTCTGGATTCCGCCTTTTCTCAGTACCTGGTCCTGCCAGTCGGTATCCGCACCCTGTGATACCACGTTCGGCCTTATTTCCTGGACATAGTCGAGAAACTGCTGAGCGTTCAGGAGCTCCAGGCGGTTGATCTCGGTCTGGCTGGAAAAGGAAGTGTTGAGTTCGATGCGGGGTTTTCCGGACGATCCTCTTTTGGTGGTGACCATAATGACGCCGTTAGCTCCTCTTGATCCGTAAATGGCAGTGGCAGAGGCATCTTTCAGGATTTCGATAGATTCAATGTCTTCGGGAGGAGGAAGCGCCCCGCCTACAAATCCGTCGACCACGTAAATGGGGTCGCTGCTGGCATTGATAGAAGAGCCGCCTCTGATCCTGACTTTAAATGCCGCTCCCGGCTCACCGTTGTTGGCCTGTATCTGTACTCCCGCTGCGCGTCCCTGCAAAGCCTGTACGGTCCCGATAGCCGGATATGCAGTAAGTTCCTGGGCTTTTACCGATGCAACCGAACCGGTCACATCGCTCTTTTTTATCGTTCCGTAGCCTACAACCACAACTTCTTCCAGCGATTTTGTGTCAACCTGCAGGGTTACCTCCATATGTGTCTGTCCGCCAACCGCGATTTCCCGGGAAATGAACCCTACGAACGAAAACACCAGGACACTTCCCTGATCGGGGACCTTCAGGCTGAAGCTTCCGTCGGTGTTGGTAGAAGTGCCGACCTGGGTTCCCTTGACAAGAATATTGACTCCCGGCAGTCCTTCTCCCTTCTCATCTGCGACCTTGCCGGTTACGTTGATATCAGGCGGGGCCTGCATTTGCCAGCCTGTATTATCCTGGTCGGAACCCGGCAGCGGCGTAGTGTTATCAAGTACGATCCGGCCGTTTATGATCCTGTAATCGAGGTCGAGCGGGGTAAGCAGGCGGTCCAGAACCTCAGAAAGCTTCATATTGGTCACATGGAGATTTACCTGGCGGCCTGCCCGGATATGTGCCGAGCTATAAATAAATTTTACGGAAGCCTGTTTCTCGATCATATGGATGACCTGCCGTAGCTGGGCTTTGTCGGCCTGGATGGAAACAGCTTTCTGAAGGAGCTCCTGGGCCTTGCTGTCAAAACCATAGGAAAGCCCCGTAAAGGCAATTGTCAGGAATAGCTGGAACAAGGAAATTCTCATTAGCCGCTCTAAAAAACCGGTATATGGATTGCCGTGCAGGCGGTCGTAAACCGGATGGTTTTTCTTCATATCTTTGAAAGTTTTGTGAAATGGATGTTTTACAAAATAATTCCCTCCTTCATCGGCAGTACCAATGCTTTATGATGAAGTGGTTTGCAACCAAACGGGAGAACGGACGGCTGATCGTGGTACCAACACGATCAGCTTTTTTTGTAGTGGGTCTACATAGGCTTTTCTGGGTTTAAGTGAAAGATTTTATTCCAGGTTTGAACACCCTTCGCCGCTGATCAGGATCGATGTCCCCAGTACGGCATACCTGGATTTGGTAGCTGCACAGATCATCTCGAGCTGGTCGAAAAGTGCCAGATCCGAAAGGTCGGCCGTAAGAGGACAGTTGCTCATAAGGTTGTTTTCCAATTCGATGGATATACCGTATGCCTGCTCAAGCTGGTGCAGAACGGTCGTCATAGGCACTTCATCGAATACAAAAGAAGGTGCAACATTGTCTTTTTCCGGCTTGGAGAGCATTTTGGGATTATCCACCAGGCTGGTTATAAGCTCATGCCTGTCTTCGAAATAAACCACCTTCTGATTGGGCGAGAGTATGATTTCTTCTGTTTTTTTCAACCGCTCCTGATCAGTAGCGGAAGCGCGCTCGAAAACGGCAACACGGCCGGTAACGACCTCGACAGAAACTCCTTTTTCGGCATTGGCTTTTATGTGAAAGCTTGTTCCGAGCACTTTGGTTACAAGATTACCGGTGTAGACGAAAAAAGGTTTTTCAGGCATACGGCTGACTTTAAAAAAAGCGTCGCCGGTGAGCACTACCTTTCTCTCCGTTCCGTTAAATTCTTCCGGGAAGGACAGTGAGCTGCCGGGATTCAGAACTGCTGTACTCCCGTCAGACAACCTGATTTCCTCCGGCTGGTCTGACTGGTTATGTTTTGTAACCCAACTGTCTGTATTGTCCCGGATATCGGTGTCTTGAGATACCCATTCCTTTTTTTCGTGTTTGAAGACGGTCAGGCCTGCAATGACAATCAAAACGGATGCAGCCGCTACTGCCGCCCACCGCCATATAAATACCTGTGTCTTTCTGCGCTGAGGTGCTGTCGTCGCGCCGGTACGGGATTTTATTTTTTCCCACATCAGCGGCTCGAGTTCTTCCAGGTCAGAGAAATTCAGGTTTTCCCGGTCCTCGTTCCGGATAATCCCGAACCAATGCTCTACAAATTTTTTTTCCTCCTCCGTACATTTTCCGGCCAGGTACTGTTTCAGGAGGAAGCTAAACTCTTTTCGGCTCATACTTCATGTGTATAAAAGCTGTTAGTACAGTTGAAAGTTGAAAGTTGAAAGTTGAAAATTGAAAGTTGAAAGTGGCCGCTGCGGCGGTTGAAAGTTGTGATTCTTCACTTTCCATTCTCCATTGTCCGACTTAATAGACAAACAACGGGGATTTTGCCGCAAAAGATTTTATATATTATTGGAAAGTTTATATGGAGAGCGTAGAAAAACGGGAGGATTTATTGAAATGTTTCAATATCACGTTTTTGTTCAGAACAAAAGGAGGAGGGCTGCCACGATCAGGTAGTCCTTTAATAACAGTCTGAGCTTTCTGACTGCTACGGTAATATGGTGTTCGACCGTTCTTTCAGGGATGTTCATCAGGGAGGAAATTTCCTTAACGGATTTGTACTCGAGCCGGTTCAGTCTGAAAATGCGGTGTGTCTTTTCGGGAAGGTCGTCCAGTTGCCGTTCTACGGAAGTGATGAGGTCGTTAAGCGCTATTTCGTCTTCGGTATTCTGTTCGTAGAGGAGCGCTTCCGCGGTTTGCACGGCATACTTTTCATGGAGAAGGCGCGACCGGTAGCGGTTGATAATTGCATTTCGGAGAGAGGTATAAAGGTAGGCTCCCGGGTTAGAAACGGTGATTTTACTCCTTTGTTCCCAGAGGTTCACGAACAGATCCTGTATGAGGTCTTCCGGGTTGTCTGTAAGAGGAAGCTTATTTCTCGCGATAATGATGAGTTTTTTCCAGTGCCTGAAGTATATTTCCTGAAAAGCGTCTGCGTCACCATTTCTGAGGTGTATGGCAAGCTCAGTATCAGTTAAGGCACGATAGTCCATTAGTAGACTTTATTCATAATAACTCCTGCTAAAGTACATAAGTTTAAGGCTACTTCCTAGCAGTACGCCGTTCTTCCTCTCTGATCGCGTTTGCCTTACCGGATGCTTTTATGCCGGAACGGAACCAGGAGGAAATAGGAATCGGAAGAATGTTGATTATATTTAGAGATCAGAAATTTTATAATTATCAAATAGCCATGAGCTATCAGAACTCAGCCATCGGTACATAAACTGTCGGTGAATAGGGCTCATCCGCCACCCACCGCCGATGAATGAATGCCGCACTTCGGGAAAGACGCTTGGAGAATCGGTTTCCAACTTTCAACCGCCGCAGCGGCCACCCTCAACTTTCCATTTTCAACTTTCAACTTTCCACTTTCAACTTTCCACTTTCAACTTTCCACTTTCAACTTTCCACTTTCAACTATTTTTACCTAATGAATACTATTCTGATTGCCGATAGCGGTTCTACCAAAGCCGACTGGTTGCTTGCCGGGACCGACGGGACAATACTGGCCGAGTGGAACTCACAGGGAATCAACCCGTTTTTCCAGGATAAGGGAGTCATTTCCGCCCTTTTGGAGAAAGAAGTATTTCCCAGGGTAACCGGCGCTCCCGGGGCGATCTATTTTTATGGCGCCGGTTGTGCAGATGAAACCTCCTCCAGGCCCGTTGCCGAAAGCCTGAAGGAGCACTTCCCGTCAGCGCATGTGGAAGTAGAAAGCGATCTGCTCGCAGCAGCCAGGAGCTTATGTCAGCGGCAGGCCGGGATAGCATGCATACTAGGAACAGGGTCCAATAACTGTCTCTACGACGGGCGTCAGATCATAGGAAATATCGGATCGCTGGGTTTCTGGATGGGCGACGAAGGCAGCGGGGGACACCTGGGCAGGCAGTTGGTGGTCGCCTATCTTCACAAGGAATTGCCCGATGATCTCGCCGGGAGATTTGCCGCGGAATATCCGGGCGTCAACCGCATGGAAATATTGAGCAGGGCCTATAAGCAACCTTTTCCCAACAGGTATTTTGCTGCTTACACACGCTTTGCGGGCGCGAACAAAAGCCATCCTTTCATCCAGAATCTGCTGAAGACTTCGTTTGGCGTTTTCCTGGACAAATACGTATTGAAGCACGCGGGAGCTAAAACCTATCCCGTGTCATTTACCGGTTCTGTCGCCTGGCATTTCCAGGATGAACTGAAGGCTGTTCTGGAAGAAAAAGGATTGATATACGGGAAAATAGTTCAGAAGCCGATCGGCGGGTTGGCAGTTTACCACAGTAGTATCCGGTCGTCGGCCTCGGGCTCCGCTCAGGCCCCGGAAGCAATATGAACCACCCTCCGCTCCCTAAGCGGAGTTGAAGGGGGATTCAACGAATCAATTCCAGAATATTCTCAGCCACCAGATCCGGTCGATCGTCGAGGATGCTGTGGCCGAGCCCGTCGAGCGAGATTAGCTTTAGAAACCGGGCGTTTTTAAGCTTACTTTTGGCGTATTCGGCATTGGAATAATAAATCAGGCCGTCGGCCCTTCCATGCATAAGGATCACTCTCGCTCTTATATTTTCCCAGCCGTCCTGGATCTCCTTCAGTGCAGATTCATGGCTCAGCTTCTCATCGTTGGCCACCCTGAGCACTTTCGGAAAAAACCAACGGAACCACTGTGAATCCAGCATATCGCTGACGACCGGGTAGGTATACTCCTGACCGGGAGCGAAGGAGGAGGAAATAAAAAGCAGTCCGCGTACCTTATTCGGATTTTTCATTGCAAGCCGGGCAGCAACAGATCCTCCGTACGACGATGCCACGAGATATACCTTTCGTTTTTCCTTCGCATACTTATCGATGATAGGCTGCAACAGCCGGGCCTGTTCGTTGATGGAAGTAACCGCTTTTCCAAAATCGGAATAACCGTAACCGGGACGGTCAACCCCGACGAGCATCATTTTGGACAGCAGCACCGAATCTGTATAGAAAGCCCGGAAGAAATTCATGGAGCTCGGTGAACCATGAACCATAATGGTGACAGGCAATGAATCCGCCCCGAATTCGGCAAAGCGGATATTCCGGTTGTCTATCTGGTAGCGGAAAATACGGGCAGTATCAGTGTATTCGGTGATAAGCGACTTGATCTCATCGTCGCTGATCCTGAATTCAACATGGTGGGCATATCTCCAGAGCCCGAAGAGCAATAGCCCGAAGAATATTCCTAACCATCTTCGCCACTTTTTTTGCGGGGTTAACAATATCATATCTTCTTCACAAATGCTTGCCAGATAAAATTCGGCATTTTATCCGAAAAGGTCAAGCGCTGAGGGGAGATATTAGGGAATCAGCACCTTGTCAAGCACGTGTATGACCCCGTTTTTTGTCAGGATATCTGATCGCGTAATGGTTGGTAAAGTTCCCGAGTTATGCTCTGCCGCAACGGTTATCTTGTCATTGACGGCTATCAAAAGGGAATGGTTGCCGATCGAACCTACCTGACCGGTCTTGAATTCGGTGGTAAAGTAAGCATTCCTTAAAATATGGGCCGAAAGGATTGAGGCCAGTACGATGGGTTCTGCCGTCTCTATATCTTCGATCTTTTCAAAGCCGGAGCTGATAAAGGCCTCGTTTGAAGGCGCAAATAAAGTAAATGCGGAATTCTCGGAAAGCAGCAGTGCTGCGAGGTCAGGATCTGCTCCGGCGGCTTTCCGGGCCATTGCGGCAAGGAAAGAGAAAGAGGGGTTGGCCGCAACCCACTGGGATATCGTCATGGGTGAGGTCGAGGGGACGTGGTCGAGCACGTGGATAAGCCCGTTGTCAGCCTTCAGATCGGCTGCCGTAACATTTGCCATATTCACCATAAAGCGGCCGGCATCTTTGGTTACGAGCAGCGTGTTACGGTCAAAAGCCACGACCGGTTTTTTATTGCCTCCTTCGAACTCCGACGAAGGATGGATCCCTTCCAATACGAGGTACTGGATGACCGACCGGAGCGAGTCCCTTGTCAGGGAACTTGCCTGGCCCGGCTCCGTAATGCTCATTTTCCGGAATGCATTGTCGTCGGGAGCGAAAAATGTAAAGGATCCTGTCCGGAGGGCATCCGACATGCCGCCCTGCTTCAAAACGGCCCGGAGTATCGTAAACCGGTCGTCCTGCTGTATGATATCGGAAATGGTTTTAGGCCGAAGCTCCTCTTCATCCTTGCATCCTGACAGCAGCAATGAAAGGGTGGTTATAGTCAACGCAGTTGCGAGTAAATTTCGGATGGCGGACAATCTCATGATGATGTTACGATGATGCTTTTACAATTATTAACGACAAGTAGTTTATATGCGTGATACCATGGAAGAAAAACTTTCCCTGCCGGGGTCAGGATTCGGGGATTTCTCCCACCGCCCGTATGAATATATCGTGCATGGAGGGCAGGTTTTCACCGAAGGAATGTATTTCGACCTGTTCTATCAGCACGCCCAGAAGCTGGTTGGCGGTTACCCGGGGGGTAAGCGACAGAACCGAACCTTTCAGGCCGTCTTTTCCTGCAAAAGTACTCACTACTTTGTAAAGATCGTGTTCTGCCGGAAGCGAGCCTTCGTATTCAACGCGGTAGGTATTGGATTTGAAATCTGCCTTGATTTTATTTTTCGGGCCGTCAAGTATTTTTTTTGAACGGTTAATAAGCGCAATGTTGTCGCAAAGCTCCTCGACCGATTCCATACGGTGAGTCGAGAAAATGATGGTATGACCTTTGTCCTTCAGCTCCAGGATTTCGTTCCTGATCAGGTTGGCGTTGATGGGATCAAACCCGGAAAACGGTTCGTCAAGGATGATAAGCTCCGGTTCGTGGAGGACGGTCGATACAAACTGGATTTTCTGTTGCATACCCTTTGAAAGGTCGGCGATAGTTTTCGACCACCAGGGTTTTATCTCGAACTTTTCAAACCAGGTTTTCAGCTTTTGCATCGCTTCTCTTTCCGAAAGCCCTTTCAATTGCGCCAGGTATAAAAGCTGGTCCCCGACCTTCATTTTTTTATAAAGCCCTCTTTCTTCAGGCAGGTAGCCGATCCTTCGGATATGCGATTCGTTCAGCGGCACTCCGTCGAATATCACCCTGCCGCTATCGGGTGCTGTAATCTGGTTGATGATCCGGATCAGCGACGTCTTTCCTGCGCCGTTAGGGCCCAGAAGCCCGAAAATCGAGCCTTTGGGAATGGTGATGCTTACATGGTCGAGCGCCCTGTGTTGGTTATAGTCTTTTACAATTTCGATCGTCTCCAGAAAGGGCGTCATGCCGGTTGTATGTGGTTGGTTGCAGATAAGGGACAAAGCTAATTCCAACTATAGTATTTTCATATGTTTTTATGCGGTTTATGAAAGAAATCTTCCGAAATAACCCCCATCCTTTTAACATATTGTTTATGTTTACTGAAAGACTCGCTTTTTTCCAAATAATATTCTGCATGAGAAGCAAAATTTTACCTTTCACCTGGATACTGCTGACTTTAACTTCGCTTGTAGCTGCGCTCGATTATTATTCGGTCGTCCCGGTACCTGAAACAATACAGCTTGTGCTGAGATGGCTTACCATCGCCGGGTTTGTTATTTATGCTGTTGTGAAGAGAAATCTCACGACATCCATACTGGTTTCGATGGTGGTCGGTATAGGCATCGGGCACGATTTCCCCGAAATAGCTACCAATCTGTCTTTCCTCAGGAAAATCTTCCTCCAAATGATCAAAACGATCATCGCGCCCCTGCTTTTTGCAACGCTGGTGGCCGGCATTGCCGGGCATTCGGACCTTAAGCAGGTAGGGCGTATGGGATGGAAGTCGCTGGTGTATTTCGAGGTAGTTACAACATTTGCCCTTGTAATAGGATTGGTGTTCGCAAACTGGATGGAACCGGGGGCGGGATTGACGCCTCCCGAAGCTTTTCATGAGCATCTTCCCAAAGTGGCACAGCAGACCTGGCAGGAAGTCGTCGTGCATTCGTTCCCGGAGAATATCGCAAAGTCTATCTACGAGGGCCAGGTGCTCCAGATCGTGGTGTTCAGTGTGCTTTTCGGTATAGCGCTGGCATTGCTGCCTTCAGAAAAGAAAATGAAATTCGTAAAAGGGGTGGAGCTGCTGGCGGAGGTAATGTTCAAATTCACAGGATTGGTGATGCTTTTCGCCCCTATCGGGGTAGGCGCCGCTATCGCCGAGACGGTGGGCCATATGGGAATCGAAGTGTTGAAAAACCTGGGGATGCTGCTGGTCACTTTGTACCTTGCCCTGATCACATTCCTTGCGTTGGTCCTGGTGCCGATAGCGCTTTATTGCAGGATACCGATATTGAAATTTGCCAAAAATATAGCGGAGCCCGTTTCCATAGCTTTCGCAACCACGAGCTCGGAGTCAGCGTTGCCCAAGGCGATGGAAAAAATGGAAAAATTCGGGGTTCCGAGGCAGGTCGTATCTTTTGTAATGCCTACCGGCTATAGCTTCAATCTCGACGGCTCTACGCTATACCTGGCGCTGGCGACTATTTTCGTAGCCCAGGCGTCGGGCCACCATTTCCCGATATCGCAGCAGATAGCGATGGTCTTTCTCCTGATGCTGACCAGCAAGGGGGTGGCCGGTATCCCCAGGGCTACCATGGTCATACTACTGGGTGCGGTTGCCAATTTCGGCCTGCCCGAATGGCCTGTCCTGCTGATTATGGGTATCGATGAGCTGATGGACATGGCCCGCACATCGGTCAATGTAATCGGCAACTGTCTTGCAACGGCTGTTATCGGCCGGTGGGAAGGTGAGCTGGACGATGAGAAAATGCACGCTTCCGTCGACCAGGTTTCCTGAAGAGTTCTTTGTTTGGGAGCAGATTAGGAGGTAATTTTGCGCGGGAAAAATAAAGATTTGTCTAATCGCTCCGGGAAGAAAGAATTCGTCGGGCAGTATGAGCTATGAAACTAAGCACTGAGGTCCAGGTACCGCCGTCACCCTGGAAGATAAACTATGAAACCCGCCTGATGACGATCGGGTCCTGTTTTGCGGAGGTGGTGGGTAACCAGTTATTTGAAAGCAAGTTCAGGGTGTTGCCTAATCTTTTCGGCACGGTATTCAATCCCTACTCCATCGCCAAGATCGTAAAGATGTGCTATTCAGCCACACTACCGCATGTGGGGCACTATCTCAGGTCTGACGGGAACCTGTTTTTCCATTATGACTTTCACTCGTCGGTTTATTCCGATGTGTCGGTCGACGATCTTGACGGGAAAATCAGGAGAAGCCTCTACCAGACCAGGCAGCTTATCCAGAATACGGATGTGCTTATCCTTACTCTCGGAACCGCTTTTGCATACAGGTACCTGAAAACGAATGAACTGGTCACCAACTGTCATAAATCCCCGGGAAAGGAATTCAGAAAGGAATTGCTCACGCTCGAAACCTTGTCGGGCGCAATGCAGGAATTGCTTGGTCTTATTGCCCGTCTGAATCCCGGAGTCAGGGTAATTCTGACCGTGAGCCCTGTGAGGCACACACGCGATACGCTCCAGCTCAACCAGGTAAGCAAGTCGATTCTGAGGCTTCTGTGCCATGAGCTGGAAGAAAGGCATGAAAATGTCGTATACTTCCCGGCTTACGAGATCATGCTCGATGAGCTGCGGGATTACCGGTTTTACGAACCCGACCTGATACATCCCGATTCGGTGGCTACCGACCATATTTTCCGTACTTTCCTGAAGGCTTACCTGGATGCCGATACCCACGAAACTTTCAAGGAATGGCAGCAGGTAGTACAGATGCTGGGGCACAAACCCAGGCACGGGTATTCTCCCGAATACCGGAAGCACCTGGCACAGACGCTGGAAAGGTTGCGGGGACTGAAATCCCGGCTGATGGTGGAAAAAGAGATTGAGGAAATTAGTTTGATTCTAAAAAACAACTACCCGTAAACTCTATTCGGCCCGATGGTGTTTCCTTATTATGAACAGCTTGTCGGAATAAAAACGCGCTTGACAGGACATTAACCAATAGAAATGGGGGAGTTTACCGTTAACAAAGAGAAGATACTGGCGGCGTTGAGCACGGTGCAGGAGCCTGATCTGAAAAAAGATCTTGTGACGCTCGATATGATCCGCGATATAGAAGTAGGTGTCGGCCAGGTGAAGTTTACAGTCGTTTTAACGACTCCGGCCTGCCCGCTGAAAGAACTGATCAGGAGAGAATGTACGGAGGCGATCCATAAACTGGTGTCGCCTGATCTGGAGGTTATCATCAATCTTTCGGCCAATGTAACTACCGCCCGTACCGGAGGAGCGCTGATCCCCGGTGTGAAGAACGTGATAGCCATAGCTTCCGGGAAAGGCGGGGTAGGGAAATCAACCGTTACTTCAAACCTGGCTATGGCGCTTTACCGCGCCGGGGCAAAGGTAGGGATTATAGATGCCGATATTTCGGGGCCTTCTATCCCGGTGATGTTCGGAGCGGAGGACATGAAGCCGACCATTTCGCAGGTAAACGGCAAAAACCTGATCAACCCGATCCGGCAATATGGTATCAAGCTGATTTCCATAGGCTTTATGACACCTGCGGATAGTGCGGTCGTATGGCGTGGCCCCATGGCAAGCCAGGCTTTAAAGCAGTTTTTCGGCGATACCGACTGGGGGGAGCTGGACTACCTGTTGATAGACCTTCCGCCCGGAACCAGCGATATTCATATCACCCTGGTACAGACGGTACCCGTCACGGGGGCTGTCATTGTGACCACCCCGCAGAAGGTGGCGCTGGCCGATGCTACCAAGGGGCTGGCGATGTTCAGGCAACCGCAGATAAATGTGCCCGTGTTGGGGGTCATTGAAAATATGGCTTTTTTTACTCCTGAGGAGCTGCCGGACAATAAGTATTATATTTTCGGCCAGGGAGGCGGAAGGAGGCTTGCTGAGCAATATGATGTGCCTTTTCTGGGGGAAATCCCGCTGGTGCAGGGTATAAGGGAGGCTGGAGATGAGGGACGCCCGGCCGTAATGGATGAAAATACCCTTCAGGGGGCGGCTTTTAAAGATGCCGCGCGGGAGCTTGCCAGGCAGATTGCTATCCGGAATGCCTCGTTACAAAAAACGAAGCAAGTCGAGATTCAGGTTTGATTTATTTGTAAATTGC
>CAZLTN010000120.1:0-15438 GCA_964562455.1 uncultured Cytophagales bacterium | reverse complement strand
AGGTGATAGCAGTTGAGCGTTTCGCCTACGTCGCTTTTCAGCGGCTCGATCCCTTCTATTTCATTTAGAAGCTGCGCAAGGTAACGCCCGTTATCGTGCCTGATCCGGGTCTGCTCTTCCAGCCGTTTCAATTGCTCGGTCAGAATGACGGCCTGCATCTGCGTAAGACGATAGTTGCAGCCTGCGTTAAAATGATCATACCATTGGCCCTCTTCAAGCCTGCCGACATTCCGCAGAGAGGCCATTACTTTGTACATTTCCTCATCGTTCGTCACTACGACTCCGCCTTCGCCGCTCGTCATGTTTTTAGACGACTGGAAGCTGAAGCTGCCTGCTTTTCCTATGCTTCCGAGCTTTTTGCCTTTATATTCTGCCCCATGACCGTGAGCTGCATCTTCTATAACTGTCAGCCCGTGTTTTTCCGCTATGGCAAGAATGCTGTCCATATCACATGAAAGCCCGCCGAAATGTACCGGTATGATGGCTTTGGTACGGGGAGTAATGGCCGCTTCTATTTTAGCGGGGTCCAGGTTAAAAGTCCCCGGCTCTATGTCTACAAAAACAGGTACGGCATTACATTCTATAACCGTAGAAGCAGTTGCTATAAAAGTATAGGGAGGCACGATCACCTCATCGCCGGGTCTGATACCGCTCGCAATGATGGCTATCCGCAGAGAGACAGATCCGTTTACACAGCTTACGGCATATTTTGTACCACAATAGCTGGCAAAAGCCTGCTCGAATTCGGCTACCTTGTCCTGGCAGTTCGGGCTTCCCCATTTACCACTGCGCAATACCTCTTCTACCGCTTTTATTTCGTTATCGTCAAAAACGGGCCATCCGAAATTTTTCTCTACCGATTTGCGACCTCCGTAAAAGGCCAGATGTTCCTTAGACATTGAAAAATATAATTTACAGATTTAATTATTTCATTACTATTCGTATCTCCTTATTCCTTGGTGATACTCAGCTCATCTTTAATATTTCCCTCGGGATCGTAGCAAATGTACCTGAGTGTTTTACCGTTAATGGTCATATGTTGGTATAGCGGCCCGCCAGGGTAGCGTTTCACGGCGTACTCTTCGTCCGGCCATTCTTCCTGCTTTCCTTCGATGCTGATCGACATTGTGTATACAGTACCCTTCGAAAAATCATTTACCGCCTGGTTGTTATAGATCGGCCTGGTACGCAGATAGTAGTGCATATGTCCGCCCATCACCATATCTACGTGGTATTTATCGAAGACGGGCCCCCATTCAGCGATGATCTCCGGATAAGGTTCCACAAAGTTGTAAGGGGGAAAGTGAAACATCACAAATTTCCAGACCGCATCGGTCTCCGACAATTGTTTTGCAATCCATTCAGTCTGTACCTGCAAAGGAGATGTCGCATCGATCATCAGGAAAAGTGCATTCCCGTATTTATAGGCATATGTCATTTCAGCCGGAACCCCCGCCGGGCCATTTTCCGGGTAACTGAACATTTCTTTGTACATCCAGGCACCAAGGCCATCCTGGCTGTCATGATTACCGGGAATGGTCATGACCGGCTTAGAGGCAAATACATTGCCGGTGTATGCAAACAGCTTGTCCCAGTCATCGCGGTGCAGTCCGGTCGATACCAGGTCACCGGCAATCTGGTAAAAGCTTACATCGGGATGCCTTTCCCTGGTTTTCTGCAGCATATTGCCAAACACAGGAGAATAATGCGTATCGCCGAACCAGATATACGAAAAGCTCTTCACTTCTTTTGGTGCGGTGCTGAACGAAAATGCTTCAGTCCAGCCTGTTTTGCCATTTCCTACCCGGTACCGGTATCTGGTCCCTGCTTTCAGGTTCTTCAATCTGGCAGTATAACGATTGACGAAGCGGTCATTTCTCAACAGCCTGTCTTCCATAACAAAGGCCTCGCCCGCTACAGTCGCCGTATCGGCAAGGCCCTCCGGCCAGTATTGCACCAGACTCTCTCCCACTGTTCTCGTAGTCCGCCATTGAATATCCTGCGATGTGGCAGGGTCACCGCTCCAGGTCAGCAATACCTGGTCAGGTAAGGCTGACGAAGGGTAAGGTGTATCGCGGAATGCGCGTATAAGATGCGCTTCCCTTGCCCTCCCGCGAATGGTGGTCAGCAGCTGGCCTCCGCGCAGTATCTGCGGGACGGATGTAAGTACGAGCCCGTCCCAGTCGTGGTAAGTAAATGCGCCGGTATCCATTTTCGTGATATGCTGATTTTCAGGGAATACAGGACTGACTAACAGGCTGTCACTTTCCGAGAGCGGCTTCACACTTACGAAATAGACCGGGCGGTGTTTGTCGAACCCATTGATCCCAAGCTTCACCCTTCCTGCCGGGAAATCCTTCTGCCACACCTCGTAGGTATACATTTCATTTTCGACAGTCATGTCTGTCTTTGAAAATCCGCTTGCTTCCAGCCAGAACGGAACTTCTTCCTGATCTTTATGCCGCATCAGGAAAACTCTGGAAGGCACATTGACATCAAACATCCAGTAACGTCCGGCCAATACCGTTTTTTCCTGACCGGTAAGAAGGCTCAAAATGTAGGAGCTGCTCAAGGTGTCCATCTGCTCCGGGGTATAGGTGTCGTATATCCTGGTAACAAGATTATCCACAATTTCCTTGACCGACAACTCCGAATCCTTTTCAACCCTGCTTCTGCACCCGGAAACAAGCGAGAGGGTTGCAAACAATAAAACGAATACAATATTTGACCTGGGCATTCTTATTGGGTATAAAATAATCTTAAACATAAAGGCAGGCAGAGATTGATTTCTGCCTGCCTTACTTTTATATTTCTGTTGTTATCGAAGACGGCGCCTCTTTCCCGGCATTTTGTTCAATAATTGCCCTCATCCTGATCCTTCAGCAGATCATTGAAATAGCCTTCCAGTACGTCGGAATAAACTTCCACTATTTTGTCGTCATTCATTCCGCTCACCAGGTCATCCAGATCTTCCCGCGACAATTTGTTATTGATCAACGCTTCCACAAGGTATTTGGCACGTGAGATCTCCATAGTCTTGTTAAAATAATACTACTTTAGTACTTCGTATTTTCAATAAAGACCACTTCTTTTCTCAAAACTTTTATGGAAACATGCTAAAACTAGTCAAGAATCTATAAAAAAATGTCAATATCCTAGAAAAACAAATCACTAATATCTCTGTAAAACGTCAGTCGATCCACACCTTTTCCGTATCTGATACAAAGACCCGCGTGCTCGTAGTATAGTCGGTCCCGTTGGGCGCCTTGTACTTAAGATCTACATAAAATGCCCTGTATCCGCTTCCCGGCAGGGATTGCCTTACCTTCAAGGTCTTTTTCCCGGACACCTCTACCGGCACACTGCTCCATTTATCATCCCTGAAGTCCTTGTCTTTCGAATCCGCCGACCAGAGTGTCGCGCCGATCAGCTTCCCGGGAGTCGTGCCTACTGCGATCCGTGCAGTTTTTTTCTTTACCGACAGGTCCCAGGTGCATTCGGGATAGTCTTTGCTGCGGAGCGTATGCGACCAGAAGCCGCCCAGCGCCTGGATGGCCTGCGCTCCGCCGCCGAGGTCATGGCCTGCGTTGGGCACATAATGAAGCAGGTTTTTTCCCGGTATATCCTTATAATAATTTTTGATATTGTCCACTACCCAGTAGGGGTCATTGGTACCCATGAAAATCATTTTCGGAATAGTCAGCCGGGCGCGGTAGGAATATGGATCTACCATGGTGGTAATCGCCTGTCCCTCAGGCGTGCTGTGCGATTGGGGGATTCCCAGCTTTACATAATCGTTTATCTCGACACTATAGTCTCCCCAGGTCTTGATCTGGTAGTCAAGACTGGCCGGCATATTAAGGATGTCTATTACCATCGGCCCTATTGCTTCTACCCTCGAATCCTTGATAGCACCGGTAAGCCAGGAAGTCCATCCTCTTTTGGAGGCGCCTGACACGGTAAACCGGTTGATTTTATGATTATACTTTTTCAAAGAGAATTCCTGGACGGCATCCATTCCTTTTACGGCACTTTTGACCATAGGAAACAGAAGCGGCCAGGAATAGTCCTTATCTTTTTTGAAATTATGGAGGGTATAGGAGATCAGGGCATCTTCTTTCAGGTTGTCGTAAAGCGGCTGGTTGGGGACCTGCCTGATCAGTGCCACGGTAGCTTCATTTTCGAGCGCAAGGCCCATCAGGCCCCTGAGGAGGCCGTCATTCGTTTTGGAGCTCCAGTTAGGCTCACCGTCTTTTACCGAGCCTCCGGTAACAAAAAGAAGCGCTCCGTCATAGCTCCGCTTTTCAGGCGTAATGATAGTCAGCTGGTGTCTCCAGACAATATTCTGCCAGGTTTGCGAAGTAAGAAGGACCTGGTTGACAGTCACCCCGTTTTCCGAGAATGACTCTTTTTCCTCCCACTTATAGGTTTTGTCACCGTTGGCAATATAGTTATCCAGTGCATTTTCGGGAGTAACCTGGCCGAAGGAAATGCCCGCAACCAGGCAAAGAAGAAAGACCGTAATAATTCGATTTTTGAATAGCATTTTGTATCAGGATAAAATATTAAATTTTTAATGTGAGAGGGATAACAGGTTCTTGGCTATCCGGGAACCTGTCAATGATCTTAACCCCTGGATGTTTTTCTTACCGCTATTCCCTCTTCAGGAGCTTAAAAACAAAATCACGATACAGATCGTAGGTATTTTCACCAAGCGTGGTCCTGGATATATAATTGTAGGTCCTGAAACTCTGGAAATCTTCTTTGGTCATGATATAGCCGAAAGCATCATTGGTCAATCCCAGCAGAAACGGAAAATCGGTATGCATATTGCGCTTCAGGTAGTAGCCGATATTAGGCAGCGCTTCACCGGGAATAGTCAAAAGCGCAGCCGGACCAAGCCTGACGAGGTTAACCTGCGTTGACACTTTATCATCGGCATTCTTCATCAGGCTGACCGGGGAATTCTTCAGGACCGCACGCATGACCTGGTTATCGACGGGAAGTGTAAGCCTGTCCGCAATATTGGAAACCCGGGGATTGCTGATTACCGGGGCGTCTTTAACGATACGCAGCGCCTCGTCCGCCAGCAGGTGGCCTATCCTGATGCATTCCTGCCACATATCCGGTTCCGATTTGCCGTCTCCACGGTTGTCGGCGGTTACCATTCCTCCGAGTGCTCCGTTCATAAAAATTGCCGTTCCACCGGTTTTCTGTTCAATCCTTTCATAAAGCGGCCCACACAAATCAGGGCTCAGTATGCCCCTTTTTGAACCGAGTACTTCCGGGTGAATGGCATAATTGACCATAGTGGCGATCACCTTTTTGCTGTCGCCTGCCGACAATACCTGTATCACACCGCATCGCGGGTCGTACAGGTTCTCTGCATAGTAATTAAAGGCAATACGGCCTTTGGCTTCACCCATCGCTACTTTCAAAGTCGCCGGCATCAGGTTACTAACCGCCTCGTTCACGGCATCGGCGACCTGTTTCACACACCAATCCAGGTATTCCAGGTTTACGGAAGATTTTCCTGATTCATCAGGAAAACCATAAGCATCGGGAGCGCTATGCGTGTGCGTAACGCCTATCAGGATATTTTCGGGCGGGATCCCCTTCACAAGCTTCCGCGACCGGTCACCGAGCGCCGATGGCCAGCCCAGGTTGTCGATACTTACGAAAGCAACCCGCACGCCGTTATTTTCCACTACCAGGGCCCTGGCAAAAAGATCTCCCTTCTTTTCAGTGGCGGGTTTGGGTATACCCATTCCGCCCGATAACGGCAGCAGGGGATCGGGAGTAATTACCCGCACCGCTGCCCCTGCCTTAAATGACTGCCCATAAGAAAGCGTGAATAAGCCTGTAAGGCATATCCACGCATAAGTGCACAACAATATAAGTCTCACAGAATTATATTTTATTACCAGGATTTACCTATTCTCTTTGCACCGGCATTTACCGGCATCATGGCCAGAATTTCCATACCTATGGGGACGGCAGTCCCCAGGCAGATGGGGAATAATCTAAGATTGATAAATTTTCTTTTCATAAAAAACAGGTTTTACTGCAAAAAAAGGAAGATTGTCATTATTATGTTTGCATACTATTTTAAGTGTAAGAAAATCCGATACTTTCCCGGATATGTTTACACTACTACACAAACCGGAAGAAGGACTACTCCCGAAGGATAAAAAAATGAAATTTTAATTATCCCCTGATTCAAAAGCAACCTGCAGGCAGGTATGACCGGAAGATGGGTATATTAGCTATCAAATTAAGGATATACACAAGGAGCCATTATGGAAATAATCCGGTAAAACGGCCTGTACTCAGTATGAATAAAAGCCGGTAGTGATATTATTAAAGATATAAATAAAGATGATGATGAATAAAAAACACCTGGTTAGCCTGGTATTACTTTTTCTCCTGCCCGCCTCCGGCCAGGCGCAGGATAAGCTGACAGACGACGGGGCCTGGTGCTGGTTCAGCGATCCCCGTGCCGTTTACTCACATCCGCGCAAAAACCTGATCGTGACCGGTTGGGTGACCAGGGACGGAAGCATAGAAGCCGCTTCCCTGGATCTCAAAACCGGCAGGTCGGCAAAAACAACGCTCTATTCCAAACTTGAAGTGGATGATCATGACAATCCGGCGTTCCTTGCCTTGCCCGACGGCAATGTGCTGGCTATGTACACCTGGCATGGCGGCAAGAAAGACGCCCTGGGCGTGATACAGAACACCACAGCAGTTCCGGGAGATGTAAAAAGCTTTGGCAAGCCTCACGTTTTCCTGCCGAAAACGGATGCGCTCCTCAAAACTTTCGTGAGGGAAACCTATACCTACGCCAATCCTTTCATGCTGAGCCGCGAGAATAACAGGATTTACTGTTTCGGAAGATGGACCGGTTTTAAGCCTAACCTGATCACTTCGGAAGACGGCGGCAAAACATGGTCGGATCCGAAAGTAGTGGTCACGTCCAAAGATCTTGATGTCAACAACCGGCCCTACGTGAAGTATTATTCCGACGGGGTTTCAAGGATACACATGATTTTCACTGACGGGCATCCTGCCGTAGAACCCCTGAACTCGGTTTACTATTGCTACTACGAGGACGGGGCTTTCTGGCGCGCGGACGGTAGCAGGATTTGTACCGTCGATCAGCTTCCTTTCCATCCCGCAGATGCCAGCGTTATTTACAAGGCATCCCGGGAGACGGGCAAAGCCTGGATTTTTGACATTGTTGTAGATAAAGGCAAGCCGGTAGTAGCCTATACCCGCTACCCTACCGACACGCTGCACCACTATTATTATGCCCGCTACGAAGGAGGTGCCTGGCAGCATCACAAGCTTATCGAATCGGGTAAATGGTTTCCTCAGACACAGCCGGGGGCCAGGGAACGTGAGGTCAATTATTCAGGAGGCATGACCTTCGACCCGTCAGATCCGTCGGTAATTTACCTGTCGCACCAGGTCGACGGGCGTTTCGAAATCAGTAAGGCCCAAAAGGAGCGTGGCGGGAACAACTGGAAAATAACGCCTGTGACCCGGAATTCCGGATTCGACAATGTCCGCCCTTTTATTCCCAGGTTCAGGAAGAAAGGCGAAAAAAATGTGCTGCTATGGATGCAGAACAGGAAATATATTCATTATACTGATTATGATACGAGTATTATGTATAAGGTTATTAAATGATGTGGTGATGAGTTGATGTGGTGATTAGTTGATGTGGTGATTAGTTGATGTGATGATTAATTCCGTCCGGTAGCCGTCTCTTGGGACTTAACTAGGAGGAGGTAAACCCCGCAGGGGCGGCACCATTCATAACCGCGGGTGAAGCAGGGCGTAACCCGTGGTCGCGAAGCACCATCCGGAGGAGGTAAGCCCCGCAGGGGCGGCACCATTCATAACCGCGGGTGAAGCACGGCGTAACCCGTGGTCGCGAAGCACCATCCGGAGGAGGTAAGCCCCGCAGGGGCGGCACCATTCATAACCGCGGGTGAAGCAGGGCGCACCCCGTGGTTATGAAGCACCATCCGGAGGAGGTAAGCCCCGCAGGGGCGGGACACCGGGCGCTGTCGTGTCGTCCCTGCCGGACTTAATCCGGGTAGATTCCGATATAAAAACTAACCTGAAACCTGTTATTCAAATGAAGTACGTCTCTTTAATCTGCCTGCTGGGCTGTTTCCTGACTGCAGAGGCTACCGGCTGGAAAGTGGGGGTCGGGAAAAGAAATATAACGCCTTCCAAACCGATAAGGATGGGAGGATATGCGGCCAGGAATCGCCCTTCCGATAAGGATGCGAACCTTTCAGACCTATGGGTGAAGGCAATTTCGTTTACCGATGCGGAAGGAAACAGGGCCGTGATGGTTTGCGCCGATATTATCCGCTTCCCGCGATTTATCACCGATTCGGTACGGCGCCGGGTAAGGGAACGTTACGGGTTGAAAGAGGAACAGGTAGTCCTGAACGGCTCGCACACGCACTCGGGACCGGAAGTCGATGTAAATAAACTGAAGTACATGGCTACCCCGGCAGAGCTTGAAGTGGTTGCTGCTTTCTCACAGCGGCTGATCCGGCAAACGGTAGAGGCTATCGGTGAATCTCTGGCCCGTCCGTTCGACGCGTTCATCTCGTCCGGCAGCGGTACCTGCCGGTTTGCAGTTAACCGGAGAAATAACCGGGAAAGCGACATAGACAAGCTTTCAGAACTGAAAGGCCCTGTCGACCATAGTGTACCCGTCGTCAGGGTGACCGACAAGACCGGCGGTATAAAGGCCGTACTGTTCGGGTATGCCTGCCATCCGACGGTACTTTCGGGATATCAGATTTCGGGCGATTATCCGGCCTATGCGCAGCAAAGCCTGGAAGAAAAATTTCCCGGGGCACAAGCCATGTTCTTTATAGGAGCTGCCGGCGACCAAAACCCGCTTCCCAGGCGCAGCCTTCCGCTGGCGCTAAAATATGGCCGTGAACTGGCGCTTGCCGTAGAAACGGTCATCGAAAGCCCCATGCACGACCTGGCTCCCGGTCTTTCTTTTTCGTACAACGAAATCGACCTCAGGTTTGCAAAACCGGCGCCGGGCATAAAAGAGCTGCAGGCGGTAGCGGCAGACACGGTTAAGAACCCCAACTGGATCGTAAGCCAGGCAAAAGTGCTTGCCGGCCAGCTTGAAAGCGGGAAAACTATCGGGAACTCCTATCCTTACCCGGTACAGATCTGGAAATTCGGCCGTCTGCCCATGGTAATGCTGGGCGGTGAAATTGTCGCCGAATATTCTTGGAGAATAAAGGAAATGCTGGGAAATGAAACCGTTGTACTGGGCTATAGCAACGATCAGATGTCCTATATCCCTTCATATAAGGTACTGAAAGAAGGCGGGTACGAAGGAGAACGATCGGCAGTTTTTACCACTCCCTGGCATGACGAAACGGAGAAAGACATCCTGAAAGAAGTAAAGAGGCAGGCGCTCAGGTTGAAACTGGCAGTACACGATCTGCCGGATTGAAAGAAGCCACCGGTTGATATTGCGGATTGTGGGATACCTCCATATATTTTGTTTCCAAAAGGATTAGCCCATTCCGTAAGTCCTTTCGTGAGTCGGTATTACCAGAAAATAAAATCTTAAAATAATCACATACTGAACTGCTATTTATTCTCGAAATAAACCAATTGAATCAATAAAATACTATTCGGCAAATAACCTGCACTTCTGATTGCTTTAACTGTTTCAAAAAACTTTTGGCAACGATTATTTGTTAAAATTTGGATAATAAAACATAAACATCTACTTTAGCTTAAGATTCCGGGTACGTACCCGGAAATAATCAAACACCCATCTGACCGATTATCATGGCTACTAATAAGCAATCGAGACGCGACTTCCTGATCAGAAATGCTGCGGGCGGGCTTGGCGCTATCCTGGCACCTTCTATCGTTGCTGCAGAGGGGCTCTCAAAAAATACGAGCCTGGCCTCTACCCTTTCTGAAAAGCCGGCTATACTGGGCGGCACGCCGGCCTGGTCGGCGCAAAGATGGCCGAAATGGCCGCGCTGGGTACCTGAGACTGATGAGCCGGGAGTACTGGCAGCATTAAGGAGCGGGGTCTGGTCGCGTGCGGGTGTAGTTTCGGAATTTGAGAAAACCTGGGGAGATGCTATTGGCACCAAGAGATGCGTTACAGTGGTAAACGGCACCAACGCACTGGTAACAGCCCTTTCACAGTTCGGAGTTGGCGCAGGCGACGAAGTCCTGGTTCCGCCTTATACGTTTATAGCTAGCGTTACTGCGGTCCTCAGCAATAATGCGATACCTGTTTTTGTCGACATAGATCCGCTGACCTACCAGATGGACCCGGCCAAAATAGAGGCAAAGATAACCTCCAGGACGAAGGCTATCCTGCCGGTCCATATCATGGGCCTTCCTGCAGATATGAAAAGAATCAACGCGATCGCCAAAAAACACAACCTGGTAGTAATAGAAGATGCCTGCCAGGCTCATTTCGCAGAAATCGACGGCAAAAGAGTGGGCTCAATCGGAGATGCGGGGTGCTTCAGCTTCCAGAATTCAAAGAACCTGCCCATCGGAGAAGGCGGGGCTATCGTATCCAATAACGACAGTTTTATAGACAAGTGCTACTCGTACAGTAACCTGGGCCTTCCGTATGGGTCTGTAGCAGGGACTATCGGGACGGGCAGCATCATGCAGGGCACTAAAATCCGCCTCACCGAATACCAGGCGGCTATCGGGCTGGCACTGCTCAAACGCCTCGATCAGGAAACGACAGTCCGTAATGAAAATGCCGCGCATTTGTCCCGGCTTATTAAAGATATTCCGGGTATAGTTCCTCAGAAAACCTATCCTGATACTACCCGCGGCGCATATCATTTATATGCCCTCAGGTATAAGGCTGACGCCTTTAAAGGGCTCAGCCGCAATGATTTCCTGAAAGCCCTGAGAGCTGAAGGAGTCCCCTGTTCCTCGGGTTATACTCCGTTGAACACGCAGCCTTACCTGGCCCATACCTTTGAAACACAGACCTACAGGAAGATCTATTCGAAAAAGGAGCTGGACATTGCGACTTACAATAAAAACAACCGCTGCCCGGAAAACGACAAACTGTGCGAGGAAGCAGTATGGTTTACCCAGAACATGCTGCTGGCAGAAAAAAGCGACATGGAATACATCGCAGCGGCTATTAAGAAGACTTATGACAATGCTGATAAACTAAAAGCATCTTTGAAATAAATGAGATCCTTTTACATTCTTCTTTTTGCACTAACAACGCTCTTTCCATCCGTTTTGAATGCACAGAACGGATGGAAAGCAGGGCTTGCCCGGACCAGGATAACGCCTTCCGAAAACATGTGGATGGCGGGGTACGGGTTCAGGACCAAGCCTTCTGAAGGGACCGGGCAGGAGCTTTGGGGAAAGGCGCTTGCCCTGGAAGATGCCCGCGGGAACAAATCACTGTTCATCACGACTGATATCCTCGGATTTTCAAAAGAAGTGTCCGATAACGTGCGCAGGTATCTCCAGCAGAAGCATGGCTTATCCAAAGCACAGGTTATCCTTAGCAGCTCACATACCCACTCGGGCCCTGTCTTATCAAATGCCTTGGTTGACATTTACCCGTTGACAGCCGGGGAAGATGCCAAAATTGTCCGTTATACGGCTTTTTTCGAAAAAGAAATTATTAAAATCTGTGAGCAGGCGCTGAAGGCGCTGAAGCCCGTCAGGATCGAGACGGAGACCGGTGTGGCGCGTTTTGCAGTAAACCGCAGAACCAACGAGGAAGCAAAAATCCAGCAACTGTTCGAGCTGAACGGTCCGGGTGATTATTCCGTGCCGGTCCTGAAAATTTCAAATCCTGACAATACCATTGCCGCTATCCTGTTCGGTTATGCCTGTCATTCGACGGTATTGAACGAATACAAATGGTCGGGCGATTACCCGGGATATGCCCAGGATGAGCTGGAAAAGAAATATCCGGGTGCTACAGCCATGTTTTTTCTCGGCTCGGCAGGCGATCAGAACCCGATGCCGCGCCGGGGAGTCACCAGGGCGCAGCAATATGGCTGGGATCTTGCCAGCGCCGTAACGCGTGTACTGGAGGAACCGATGAAAACACTTTCTCCTGCTTTGTCGGTCGCTTATGATGAAATAGATCTGAAGCTGATGCCCGCTCCTTCAAAAGAACAGCTTGAAAAGCTCGTCAGGGAGAAGTCGGGATACGAAAAACAATGGGCGGAGCGTATGCTGAAAAAAGCCGTTAAGAATGAAGGCTTTATAACCTCATACCCCTACCCTGTGCAGGTGTGGATGATAGGCGAGCAGCCTGTTTTCAGCCTGGGAGGAGAAGTGACCATCGAATACACCGTCAAGCTTAAACAGATGTTCGGCAACAACGTATTCGTGGCTGCTTATACCAATGATGTAATGGGCTACATCCCTTCACTGAAGGTATTGAGAGAAGGTGGTTACGAAGGAGAAACCTCGCAGATGGTCTACGGGCTGCCTTCCAAATGGCAGCCTTCCATCGAATCGGATATACTTGGGAAAGCTTTCGAGCTGGGCACTAAAGTTGGACTTACGGGTAAATAAAGCCATGAGCATTATTGCAAAAAAGTACTATTCAGGCTTTCCGAAGGCGCACGATACCTACAACGCAATTTCTGCTGCGAGCGACGGGAAGATCTACTATGTCCTGTCTTCGGATTCCATTGAGGAAGGCGGAAAAATGTACGCTTTTGATCCGGGGGCCGGAAAACCGGCACTGATCGGGGATCTTACGGAAATATGCGGCGAGGAAAACGGGAAAGCAGTCCCGCAGGGCAAAAGCCACGTGAGATTCCATGAAGCGGGCGGCAAGCTGTATTTCTCGACCCATGTCGGCTATTACCAACTGATAGACGGTATGGATCGTATGCCCGTAACTACTCCCGATGGCTATGAGCTATATCCGGGCGGGCATATCCTCTCTTACGACCTGGAAAAAGGCCTTTTTGAGAGACTTGCTACATTGCCGGACAAAGAAGGCATGGTGTCGATGACGATGGACAGGGACAGGCTGCAGATCTACGGGATCACCTGGCCTACCGGGCAATTCGTTCATTTCGACGTGCGCACCGGGCAGTTGAAAAACCTGGGCAGGATATCGGGTAAGGGAGAAGCAGGTACTCCCGGTGAAGACTTCCGGACGCTATGCCGCTCGCTCGTCGTAGATCCCCGGGACGGAACCGTATATTTTTCTGTGGCTGAAGGAGATATCCTGAGCTATCATCCCGAACGGGGCAGCATCGAAAAGCTGGAAGATGTCGACCTGAGACTCGATTACTTCGGCAAATACGACCCTACCAGGCCCGGGAGCATGGGTTACAACTGGCGCAAGATCTTCTGGTACCCGGAAGAAAATGCGGCATATGGCGTTCACGGGAATTCCGGGTATCTGTTCCGCTTCGACCCACGCGGCCGGAAGGTCGAAATCGTAGAGCGGATCACTTCCCTGCCTTCCCGGAAAAGTGGTATGTTCGATCAGTTCAGCTACGGCTACCTCGGATTTATCCTTGGCCCCGACGGCGAAACCATCTATTACCTGACAGGAAGCCCGTTGTATGAAAACGGGCGCCGCATAAAAGGCGCTTCGGAAATTGCAAAAGGTGCGGCCAAAGGGTTGGAAAATCTGCACCTCGTTACTTTTCACTTACCTTCGGGTACGTACACGGACCATGGAGCCATTGTGTATGAGGATAGTAGCATCCCTACTTACGTCAATTCCATTGCCATAGGGCCCGACAACAGGATTTACACCCTGGCACGGTTCGAAAACGACGGAAGGATTATAGAAGACCTGGTTGCTTTTGCAAACCCGGTTTAAGCAGGAAGGTCATTTTACAAACTACTCTGATTATTAACCCCAAATAACTTAACTACCTGATACCATGAAGAAGATTACTGATGAGATTCTCTGGCAACGGTACCGCGAAGCTGATCAACGCGCCTTCACCGAGCTATCGCGTCGTTACTATCGGAAGCTGCTCCATTACGGCCTGAAATTCACTCCCAATGTGCAACTGGTGGAAGATGCGATCCAGGAGCTGTACATTCACCTCTGGTTATACAGGAGCACGATCAACCAGACGGAATATGTCAAGTATTACCTGATGAAGGCTTTCAGGCACCAATTGTTCAAGATGTTCAGGAAACTGAAGCCTACGGTCGAGATCAGTGAAGTAAATGAGCTTCCCTTTTTTGAAAGTTCGACAGAAGATTCTTTTATCGAACTTGAGGCCGACAGGATCGCCAACCACCAGGTACAGCAATTGATCTCAACCCTTTCGCCCCGTCAGCAGGAAGTGATCTATCTCCGCTTTTTCCATAACTTAGGGGTCGAGGAAATTGCTTCGCAGCTTTGTATCAATCCGCAATCGGTGAGCAATATCATTCAAAGGGCTTTTCACAAGGTAAGGGAAATGTGGCCTCAGAACCCTGTGGTTACGTATGCTTCCTAAACCAATTTATTTTATTGAATGACGAAAATATACGGTATCGGAATAGTCGGAACGGGGCTTATCGCCGATTTTCATGCCCGTGCAATAGAGCAGATCCCTAATGCACGGCTGGCAGGCGCTTATAACAGGAACAGCGAGAAAGCTGCGGCGTTTTCGGAACGCTACGGTTGCAAAGCCTTTGAAAGCCTTGGCGAGCTGGTTTCCTCTCCGGATGTCGATGTAGTTTGCATATGCACCGCATCAGGCGCCCATCTTGAGGCCGGCCTGGCAAGCATTGCCGCGGGTAAGCATTGCATGATCGAAAAGCCGATGGAAATCACCGTTGAAAGGTGCGACGAGCTGATAAATGCCGCCGAAAAAGCCGGTGTACACATCGGAGTCATTTTCCCTTCAAGGTTCCAGGATGTAAATATCAGGGTAAAAGATGCGGTTGCCGGGCAAAGAATAGGCGCTCCCGTGATCGGCAATGCCTATGTTAAATGGAACCGCAGCAAGGCCTACTACGACTCTGCCGCCTGGCGCGGCACCTGGGCCCTGGACGGAGGCGGGGCCCTGATGAACCAGGGGATACACTCGGTAGACCTGTTGCAGTGGTTCATGGGACCCGTAAAGTCGGTTCATGCGTTCGCTGCTAACCGCCGCCATACCGAAATCGAGGTTGAAGATACACTGGTTGCCATTCTTAACTTTGAAAACGGGGCATTGGGGACGATAGAATGTACGACTGCCGCTCACCCCGGATCATTCAAAAGACTTGAAATAATAGGCACTGAAGGAACGGCGATCGTCGAAGAGAACGACCTGCTTACCTGGCAGTTTGCCGATGAGGCCGCCGACGATGCGCTGGTACGCGAGCAGCACGGCGGGAAGCAGATCTCCAGGGGTGGTGTTGCCGATCCTGCCGCAATCAGCTTTATCGGGCATCAAA
>CAZLTN010000119.1:0-15592 GCA_964562455.1 uncultured Cytophagales bacterium | reverse complement strand
TGCTGAGCTGGCGGTGGATCTCCTGGCGGAGGGTTCCCTGTCCGGCTCCGTGAATAATAAGTACCTGGTCGAGCCCGTCAGCGATAGCCTGTTCCAGGTAGTTTTTAAACGCCGACAATTGCTTTTCTAGTATCTGGCTGCCCGGCATCCCGGTAATGTCAAGCCCTAGGGCTTCGGTATGCAGATCGATTTCGGCAGGAGAACGGTTGAAATTCCGGGAAGGCCCGGCAGTATCGGAGCTGCCTTCCAGCATTTTATTTTTTATAATATCGGCCGGTATATCCCGGGCTTCCTTTTCCGGCGGGCCTGTCTCAGAGTCGATCTGGAAGACATGCGCATTGACATTCAAAAGCGGAGCTTTCTGTGCGTGTTTGTGAAAGCTCTGTATCCTGCACCTGAGCGAATGCTTCATTACAAACTGTTCAGGCGTTTTTTCGTCCGAATAGTAAAGGAGTGAAGTGTCGAACACCGGCCATTGCTCAAAATCTTTCAGAAGAAGCTTTGTGACCTGGTGGGATGTCCCGGCCTCGAGCACGCCTGATGTCAGCGCGCTGGTCTGGTTGCCGCTCCTGCCGAACATGGTGAACAGGAGCCGCCAGCCGGTGAGGTTGATCACATGAAGCACGATTTCCCGGTCGTTGATAGGGACAAATGCGAGATAAATGCCTTTTACCGCAAAAGCCTGCCGGCTTGCGGAGACGTCTTTTCTGCCGGGCTCCGAAGGCTTTGAGACAGGCATTTCGAGCCGGGCTTCCATCGGCGAAATCAGGACTACCTCGCTCGCCAGGACGGGGATACTGAAGCCGTCGCCGAGGTCGACTTCGAGGTATTTGCCCGATTTGATTTTAGTGATAATACCTTCTTCCTTTCCGTGGAGCAGGCGTACTTTACTACCTATGTTCATTAAATGAGAATTTCGCGGATCACACCGCAAATATAGATAACAGACGAATCCGCAAAATTTCCGACCTTTGTAAAAAAGCTTTTGCTTTATCAGATCAGTAAAGACTACTATGTCGAGAAACCTTAAAATCGGGATTTTCCTAACGTTGACCATTGTGACGGTCACTTTTACTTTCTACTTCTGGCAAATGTACAGGACTCCCAATCTGCAGGTTGGCAAAAAAGAAAGTTTTGTACTGTACATACCGAAGGGGGCGACTTTTAAAACAGTGACGGATTCTCTCAACAAGTACGATGTCATCCAGGATCATGTGTCGTTTGCGTTTCTTTCGAAAATAAAAAAGTACCAGGAAAGTGTCAAACCCGGCCGATATGTCATTCCTCCCGATGCGACCAACCCGGCTGTGATCAACAAGCTTAGGGAGGGAAAGCAGGATCCTGTAAGGCTGACCTTCAATAATATCCGGCTGAAGAGAGACCTTATTAAACGGATTGGGCCCAGGTTCCTTTTTGGTGAGGACAAACTTAGAGAGGCGCTTGCCAGCCCGGAATTGACAGCCAAATACGGGCTCGATACCACGCGTATCATCAGTATCTTCATACCTAATACCTATGATATTTACTGGGATGTGCCTGTAGAAACTTTCCTGGACAGGATGCACAGTGAGTATAATAAATTCTGGAACGACGACCGGAAAGCCAAGGCAAAAAGCCTGAATCTCACACCCGATGAAGTATCAGTGCTGGCTTCCATAGTAGAGGAGGAGCAGGGGAAAATGCCTGACGAACGTGCGAGAATTGCGGGGCTTTACCTCAACCGGCTTTCGCGTGGCATGCTGCTCCAGGCTGATCCTACCGTGAAATTCGCCCTCGGCGATTTTGGTATCAAGAGGGTGCTGAACTACCAGCTCATGTTCGATTCTCCCTATAACACTTACCGTTATGCAGGCCTTCCGCCTGGACCGATACGGTTGCCCGACATCAGGTCGCTGGACGCAGTATTGAACCCTGAGCAGCATAACTACCTGTATATGTGTGCCAAGGCTGATTTTTCGGGGTATCATGCATTTGCTGAAACGCTCAGCGAGCATAACCTGAATGCGCAGCAATATCAGAGTGCCCTGAACAGGCTGAAAATAAAAAGGTAGCAACGCACGGCTGTGCGTCTGTAATAATAAACAGCGCACCAACGCACGGTCGTGCGTCTAAAAAACAAAGACGTAGCAACGCACGGCCGTGCGTCTAAAAAATAAAGACGTAGCAACGCACGGTCGTGCGTCTAAAAAATAAAGAAACAGGGGAGTAAACGGCGGCAGCGCCGGCTATTCTAAAAAAAGCCGTACAGGTTACAACTATTGGCGCGAACGCAGAATCTTAATATCATGCGAGCCCGGGTATGGATGTCGTTAAAAGGCAAAGCCTGACCCGGACGGATATGAATATAAGTTAGGAAACAAAAGCATCAGCAAGAAAAATGAGAACGACCGTGATTTGGGTGCTATTGGCAATAGGGGGCCTGGCGGGGTGTAAATCGATGGATTCAGAGGTTGAGTCTCCTTCCGCAGACCTGCAGTTCAATGGCAGCGGCCTGAAGTTTCCGGGCAAATCCGACGTGTTGACGGTGTTCCTTCAGAGCCTGAAGGATACGCGCTGCCCGCAGAATGTGATATGTATACAGCCGGGCTGGGTCGAGCTGTCCGTTCTGGTCCGCAATAGCACTGATTCGGTAAGAGTGGAAACTCTTTTTTACGCAAATACGGAGAAGGACAAAGTGAAGACATTTAAGCTCGGCGACAATGAGTACGGTCTGCGTGTCTACCAGGTTCTTCCCTTCCCGCAGGAAGGAAAGAACCTGAAAATAGAAGATTATACGGTCGGGCTCAATATATCGCCGATATGATCAGGACTGGCTTTGTCTTACGTTACGGGCTATAGCCAGGCTGTTTTCAACGAGCCCGGTAATTTTTTCAAAATCACCTGCTTCGATCAGCTCTTTCGGGAATAAGTTAGAACCCAGTCCGACTGCATAAGCTCCGGCGTCGAACCATTCTTTGAGGCTGTCGTAGGTAGGTTTTACTCCCCCGGTTACAACTATCCTGGCATCAGACATCGGGCCTTTTATGGCTTTGATGAATTTGGATCCCAACACATCGCCCGGGAAAAGCTTTACCACGTCGGCTCCTGACAACCGGGCATTGTAAATCTCGGTAAGCGTCGACACTCCCGGGAACCAGGGGATCCCGGCTTCCTGGCAAACCGTGCCTACAGCTGCGTTGAAGATAGGCTGTACTACGAAATCAGCTCCGCTTTCGATGAAGATTTTAGCCGTAATCGTATCGTAAACAGTTCCGATCCCCAGCCAGAGCCCGGGGAGTTCCCGGTGGGCGTATTCGACGAGAGGTCTGAAAACGTCGATCGCTCCTTCCCCGCGATTGGTAAACTCGAACACGCGGCTCCCGCCGTCGTAAGTCGCCTTAAGCACCGCTTTTGCGACTGACAGATCCGGATGATAGTACAGGGGCAGAATCCCGTCCGCCCGTAAAGTTTCCAAAATGCTTTCTTTTTTACTCTGGGTCATTTTACAGGTAGTTACTGTTTAAAACCTTCTTTGATATACAAATATACTTTATTAACCTACCACAACTTCCGTCATTTGCCCGGTATCGAATAAATCCAGGGCGGTAGATTGTACGTCTTCGACAGTAACGGCACGGATATTGTCCAGGTAAGTGTCATAAAAAGATGCAGGCAGGCCGCACATGACGGCAGTCTGATGCAGGTCGCCTATTTCGAAGGCTGTTCCCAGCGATCGTGCAAATTCACCTGACATCACATTTTTTACCCTATCAAGCTCTTTGTCCGGGATAGCCTGTGTCTGCAAGATGTCAAACTCTTTTTTTATTTCGGCCAGGAGCTCGTTGAGTGAATCCTTATTGACGTCTGTGGCGACCATGAAGTAGGCCGAATCCCGTAAAGCGGGCAGATAGGAAGAAATCCCGTAGGTAAGCCCTTTTTCCTCCCTTATGTTTTTCATTAATCTCGAGCCGAAATACCCGCCGAGCACCTCGTTGGTTACAAGTGCTTTAAAATAGTCGGGGTGAAGACGGCCCGGAACCTTCCTGCCCATCCGTAGTGTATACTGGCTGCTGCCCGGTTTATCTACCTCTATCATCCCTTTTGCTACGGGAACCAGACCGGGAGACGGCACTGGCGACGGTAAGGGCGGATGTACGACCTTGCGGCTACCGAGGTACCTGCCTATAAGCGCTACGGAAGCATCGCTGACTTTACCGGAAGCAAAAATATAAAAAGGAGAATCCCTGATAAAGGAGGAATAAAATGCCTTAGCCTCTTCGACTCGAAGCGTGCTGAGGTCGGTTTCATTCTGGGAATACCCGTACCTCGAGCTGTCACCGAACAAAGCAGCTTTAAATTTTGAGCCGGCAAGCCACGAATTCTGCTCCTGGTTGACTTTCAATTGCTGGGAAACAATGTTCAGAAGATTGTCCCATTCATTTTGAGGAAAAGAAGCGTCGTCGAATACTTCAGCTATTACCGGCAATACATGCGGGAGGAATTTGGGCATGGTATAGACCGTCAGACCGTAGTAGTCGGGGGTATGCACTATCTCGGTAAATGCTCCATACAGGTCGAGCGCCTGTGCGATCTCTGCCGAGCTTTTGCTTCCCGTTCCTTCCAGCAGCATTTTAACTCCGAAAAAAGAAACTTTCGGGTGAGGATACTGCCACGACGGAACAGGAAAAAGACATTCAATTCTTATAGCTTCCTGATCGCCTGTGCTGATCCAGTGCAGAGGAATACCGTTGTCCAATAACAGCTTGCTGGATCCCGGTATTGCCGGGGAGGTGATGGTTTTGTAGGATGGGGTTGCTTTCCGGTCGGGCATATAAAAACAAAAAGGCGAATGACCGGCTGATATCTGTCATTCGCCTGTTTAACAAAGTGTCAGGATTAATTCTCTATAATATCGGTTGCTTTGAATACGGCGATACCCAGCGACAGTCTCCAGGTTTGAGCCAGCGGCGATCCCTGGCGGAGCGGCACCATGTAACCGAAATCTACATTGAATTTCTTCCGGAATTTTGCCCCGAGCCCGAAAGTAACATTGCTATGGCCGAGCTTCTTTTCGCTTTGGCCGTAGTAACCTACCCTGGCTGCGAAAACTCCGTGATACCAGTATTCGATCCCCGTTGCGTACGAAATTTCCGCCAACTCTTCGCTGAAGCCGTCAGGAGCATCGGAAAAAGATCCGAAAACACCTTTCATCAGGCCCAGGTCACTCATAGATCTCCCACTGACCACCCTGGTCTGGTTGCTACCGTCGGAAGCTACGTACCTTTCCATGTATGGCGGGGTCGGAACCATATGCTTGTTTACGTCGGCAAGAATATTGAATTTATGGATGCCATCGCCGGAGACGGTTATGCGGCCTCCGAGGCGTAAAAACGTGGGAATGAAATAACTGTCTTCTCCGTAGCTGATCTTACCTCCGAAATTCGAAAATGTAAGCCCCAGGCCGTATGTGAATTCTTTGCCGCTTGTTTCGTCTTTCATGCCGTCGTTGTAGTAGAGGCTGATGTCGCCCGCTGCCGTGTTGGCAGGTTTGATGGACGAACCTGTGCCTACAGCATTGCCTGAAAGGTTGGAATAAATCCATTTGAGCGTCAGACCGAGCGCCAGCTTGTTGCTGAGCTGCCGGCTATAGGTTCCCGACAGTGCAAGCTCACGGGAGTTAAAATTTCCAAGGGGTTGCCCCTGGTTATTTCTCAGGTCGATTTCCCCGTTGTTCATATAATGGAGCGAAGCTGCGATGGTTTGCCCTTTCTCCAGTTTCTTGAAGCCTGTGAGGTAGGCGATGAACATATCGTCGGTAAGATCGCCCAGCCAGGGGCTGACCGAGAGCGATCCGCCCATATCTTCTTCTATAAAAGCGAGCTTGGAAGCGTTCCAGAAAGTAGCGTTTGCATCGGGTGTGGCCGCCACACCGGCGTCGCCCAAAGCAGCGCTTCTGGCATCCGGAGTAATATTCAGAAATGCCAGCGTAGAACCTGCAGGAATCCTGCCGGATGGTAGGTTGGAGTTATTGATGGCTTGAGCACTTACGCCCAGATGAAGGAAGGTGGTGGATAGTACTGCTAAAATACGTTTCATATAAAGTGTTTTTGCAATAGGCGATAAATGCCGGCTTTTGGATATCAGCGATATTAATCCGCTGCGAAAATAGCTTTAATATTAATTTTTTACAATTCTTTTATTTGTTCAATGGTAGTGGACAAGCTTTCCGGTAACCCTTCCGGTGGTCTCATCCTGTAAAGAACGTAGCGTTAGCTCGTAAAGGTATATTTCCAGTCCAGGTTTTATTTCATTTGCAAGCGTAATCCCCGATTCAATAAACCCGGAAGCATTGTAGTGAGTCTGACGGTTCGAAAAAATCAGGTGACCGGTCCTCGAAAACAGCCTGAACCCTATCTCCAGGTCGTGCCCCGGCCGGTTGTGCTCTATACGCCAGGAGATTTTGTCTGTAAACGGATTAGGAAATACAACCGAAGACCGGATTTCCGGCGACGCGCTTTCACGTATTCTGAACCTGATCTTTTTTTGAGCAGAATTTCCGTAAATATCACAAAAGCTGATGACGAGCGAATACTCACCTTCTTCCTGTATGTCCAGCGGCATGGCGATTTTCCCGCTCAGGTACGAATCCAGATCGGAGGAATAATAGTCGTATACAGGGAGCGTAAGGGTGTCGTTAAGGATTGCCGTCATGGCGCAGGTTCCGGGCGCACCGGTGGAAATCCGGATGCCGCTCTCATCACTGATGTCTGCATAAAGGACGGGAAAGGCATCGACAAGGTCTCCGTCCCGGAAGGTATCGGTATTTAAGAAGACGGTAACGAGAGGGGCTTTCGTATCGGAAGCGGGTAGGTTAGCGGCAGGGCCCAGGAAAGGTTCAAGCCGTCCGGCAGCATCGCGAAGGCCATCTTGTGCGTAAACGCTCACCAGCCCTTTCCGGAGACCATCTGTCCCTTCTCCGGGTACCACAAAATTTACTTCGAATTTCCCGTTTGAGACACTTACTGTTCCCTCAAAAATCCTGTTTCTGTATTCTTCGTAGGTTGCTGCAGGCGCAATTGCGCCCAGGGTATTGAATTGTACGGGCGCATCATATACCGAAACATAGGCAGTTCCGGTAAACCCCGTATGCGTCGCTCCGTTTTCGGGGTCATAAATTTCCCCTTTTAGCGTGATTTTCTCCGAAGCACGTAAGGTATCGGGCGCGGAGATCCAGCGGACGGGCAGTTCGGGGGCAGCGAGCTTCATGGACGGATCGCCCAGCAATACGAAATTCCGGTTCAGGGCGCCGGCCAGGCTATTGTTTTTTGTAACCCTGGTGATATCGCCCAGCCTGGTGATTCCCTGGTTGACGGCATTATAGAAAGCCTGGTTGATCGAAAAATTAGTACTGGAAAAAACAGGCCGGGTAGTTGTCATAGCGCCGATAGCAGCTCCCCTGGCGCTCAGGAGGAGCAATTCGGCGCCCGACACAACCGAAGGATCGTCATACCTGCCGAATTCGCAGGTGGCAGTTACAAAAAGCGGCATGTTCTCATACCCCTGCAATGCCTGCATATCGGCCAGCGTAAAGATCTTTTCGTCCGTCCATCCCGATTCATCCCCGTGCCCTGTAAAGTTGAGGATCAGCGAGCCATCATTTACCTTTCGCCTTATCTCTTTATTGACGGCGGGAGCGCGGTTGCCCAGGCTGGTAGCCGTGAGCGGATATTCGTCGATGAATACCCTCGACGGCAAAAACTTTCCGGTAACAAGGTGTGCCAGTTGATCGGCGTGCTGCTGGTGTATGTTATTATCGCCGTTGTCGGCCACGAAAGTAACCCTATTGCGCCATTTGCCCCTGACCGACCCCGATGTATAATCGATCAGCTTGTCGGTTACTCTCTTTGCTTCCTCCCTGTTTTTTACCGGCAGTCTGCCGACACCTATCTGGAGCAGGTGGTCGCCGGAAGGATCTTCCGTCCATTCGCCCGAGTCGTCGGTCAGAAAGCCAAAATAGTCGTCAGAAGCGAACGTATATACGGGGTGCAGTGATTCCCTGCTCTGATAGGACGGGATCCGGAAATAGAATTGCGGGTCGGTATCGCCTCCTTTCTTATTCCGGAAGTCATAGGTGGCATCTCCGAACAGCAGCAGGTATCTCAGGCGGCCTGACTTGTGGAAATACCTGCAGAGGTCCCTGATGGCTGTCATGTCGGGTTTCCCCCCGCCAAATTCGTTGAATACTTCCTCGATCGTGACGGTCAGTACGTCGAGGCCATCGTTGCTCTCCCTGAAAGCGGCCAGCCTTTCGGCCTGGTCAACCCATTCGCGGGCAGTGACGATGATCATATCGGGTGCAGACTGCGCGCGGATGTTCTGATTGGGGATCTTTTTGACCGACTGGGGAGAAACAGCCTGTTCTTTCGTGAAGCCGATGTAGGTGCGCGCTATGCCGGGTGTCTGCGGGACCAGCGAAATGCTTCCGTTATCTTTTTTATGAAGCGTGCAGGCCCCGGGTTTCAAAGGATCGGTGACGTCCCACAGGATAAAATTGCTGTCTGTAGATCCGAATTCCAGGGCCGGGTTGCCGGTCGTAGCCGGAGGAATGCGGAAGAGCGTCGGTGCAGCGTATTGTCTCAATCTGCATTTGACCTGCAGGCTTACGTAGTCGAGGTAAGCGCTTGCTCCCGCCTGCCCGTTTTTGTCGTACGTGACATTCAGCTTTAATTTTTCGTCCGCGCCTGTCGCGACGGGAAATTTGAAGTCGGCTTCTGCTTTCTGAGCTTTCAGGTCGTAGCGATAGGTAGAAACGGTTCCGGCCGTTTGCTCGCCGATAGCGGCGCCGCCCGCCTGCCACAGGAAGCGCGTGGGAACCTGTGCCGAGGCGATGGCTCCGAAACTCAGCAAGGCTTCAGAACCCGGAACGAGGCCGGGAAATTCGGGCTCGAGGTTCAATGACGGCGTGGTCCCCAGGTAGTCACCCCACCATTCCCGCCCGGACTTGAGCAAGTTTACAGCCTCCTTCTCGTAAAGCCAGTAATTTTCAAAGGTATTGACGGTTTCAATAGACGCCGGAACGGGCGGATTGTATGGTTCTATTTGTAGTCCGGGCGCCCCGCCGAGCGAGAGAAAATAGTAAGTCGTATCGGTATAGGGATTGACCTGGTGCCGGTAGCGTTGCGATATGGGGTCGAAACTAATGACAGTGGGGCCTTCTCCGTAAAAATAAACGGCTTCGGGGCTTCCGTCGCTGCGCGCATCTATCCATACCGCATTGGGTTGCAGGTCTGCCGGACGGGCGGTATTGTTGGGCTGGGGGAGGACCCCGCTGCCGTTGCCGTATAACCCAATCTGGCCGGCCTTTACTGATTTCAGGTCGATTCCCAGGGTGCCGAACCAGGCAGCATCCATTTTGTAAATTCCCGTTCTGGTAACTCCGATCTTGTACCAGCTGCCTTTCGAGAGTACAGAGGAGGGTTGTGAAAAAGCACAGATTGAAAGAAAGCTGCCGATAAAGCAGCATAATAATGCCGGCTTTACCGAAGTCGCTCTAATGTTGTTCTTCAACCAGGGCATGCGCAGCTATTGTATATTTTTTTTTCGAGGATACTTCTGTGCAAAGTATACGGGTCCGGCGCAACGGTCCTTTCCTGAACCCTCTTCCGTTAAAAACGAATAAACTTCCTTCTTCCAGATGTTTCAGTACCTTTTTGTTGCCGTCGATCTCATGCTGGTCAAGCTTTTTCAGCGCTTCGGCAAGAGTGATGTCACCCGCAGTGGTAGCTTTCGGGTTAAGCGCGTATTTTTTCAGCGCCGGCAAAACTTCCGGGGGGAAGAAATCGGGGTAAAGCACAGGTTGTAATATCTCACGAAAGCAGGCTTTCCATTCTGCTCCGTGAGGCGCTACCCTTTTCCTGTAACGCCTGTAGACCGCACAATGGGCGACTTCATGAAGGAAAGTGATTAAAAATGCAGAGGGATTCAGATTGCGGTTGACCGTAATAGCCGGCCGCATTCCGGGTCGGTAGGTAAAGTCACCGAGCCTCGTTTTGCGCGGGCGCGCCGGCTTAAATTCAAAATCATACCTCTTATGAAGCTCCAGGCAGTAGGCCAGTGAGGCTGACGGTACGAAATCGGTGATCTGGGATAAAAGCAACCTGATTCGAAATAAGTGAGCGGATTGGATAACTAATTAAGCGCGGCCGGCGCTTCAGGAACGGTAAATTCGCCCAACAGGAAATGAGACCGGACCTGGTCGTCGTAAATACCTATCTGATAGGTCCCGGGGGAGAGAAGCTGCTTCCGGAGTGTAAAAAATGCTCCTTCCGTAAATTTTTTAAGGAAATTCCGCCCCTGGTTTGAGTTTTGCTCCGCTTTGAACAGAAGTATTTTGTCTCCGGACTTTACATAGAAAAAGCGTATTTTACCCAGGAGAGCGGGAGGCGGCAGGTCCGGGATTTGAACTATTATCGCTTCGGGCTCCTCGTGGACAGCAGAAGGTAAATCTAACCTGGCAGCGGGTTTTGTCCTCACAATGTCTATTTGGGTGTCGAGCTTTTGTGGTAAATGGTAAATGTCCCTTTCTGCGAGGAACCCGACCAGGCGGCTGATGTACGTAGCTGCTTCCGAGCCCGGTTCAAAACCAAGGCCGAATTGATGATCCCGCTGGTTATAGGCGTTGATCTGGAAGTAGAAGCTTCTTTCCCGTACAGTGGGAAAATAATTGAACAGGCTCCCGGTCCAGAGTAAGACTGCAACGACCAGGCCTGTCCTGAAAACAGTTTTTGAGGGACGTTTCAACAGCAGCGCAGAAAAATATGCCGCGGCAAAGAACACTCCGGGGTAGATCTTATAGTTGCTGACCAGCATGACGTCTATTCCGAAACGGGGCCGCAGCAGCGCTATGATAAAGGCATTTGCAAATATGAAAACCAGTACCCCTATTACAAAGCTGTCGGCCTGTATTTTTCCCTGTGAGGGTTGCGGTGTGCGCGATTTCAGCAGAACAAAGCGTATTATCCACCATATGGCGTAAGTACCGGCCAGGAACCCCCCGATAAAGGTAGCGATGCTCCTGGTATTGATATGCCTGTCGGGCGAAAGATCGAAAAGACCGCCAAGAAATGTAAAAAAGCCTATGAAGGAAAGGTGGGGATGCTGCTTCAGGAAAGCGAAGCTCGTCTCATTTCCCTGTGGTGACATACCGTAAAAGTAAAGATATATATTGGCGGCGCCCAGGACAGTCCAGATGAGGAGAAGGCGGGGGCGGTTGAGGTATATCAGTATGGCAAAGCCTGAGGCCCAAACCAAAACGCCGTTACCCATAGCGAAGTTAGCACAGACAGCAGCTGCTACCGCCGGCCAGAACCGGTTCTTCCCCAGCAGATAGGACGTCAGCGCCGCAAAAAAGACTACCGGCTGGTGCTGCAGTCCGCAAATTGCCCAAAGGTAGGTTCCGTAATATTGTAAATGGAAAAGCAGGAACGGGATGGGTACAAAGAACAGGATGGGCAGTCCTGCTTTCCGGAAGGCTCTCCAGAAGAGAAACAGTGTCCCAAGTGTGAAAAAGCCGGCGAAAATCTGTAGAAAGCGAAAGTCGAGCGTACCTGTAAGCTTATAATATGCCAGCGCAACCAACTTTCCCCATATCATACGGTGCTCGTTATTCGGCTGAAAGATCAGCTTCAGCTTTTCAAAGCTGCCGTCAGACAGGATCCACTTTCTGAGGAAATCGGGAAACGGATCAAAATCGTCAAACCAGGGGACATTCTCCGCGTAACGTACGATTATGAAGAGCCAGATCACGATGGGAAACGCGATAAAAGCAATCGCCCGGGAGGTCTGATTCGATTGGCTTGATGTCATGTCTGTAAGTACATCATGGATTACAATCCGGCTTTAACATTTATTGATCTGAAGGCGCGCTTTCCGACAGCAGGATAGAATCTTTTCCGAAATAACCTGCCATACACCAGTTCCACCAGTGCTTGGGATCTTTCTCAATATCCCCGACAAACAGCGATTCGGGCCGGTTTTTAATAGGCGGGATTACAGGTTTGGTATTATTTTTATCCATCAGGATAGCGTACCTCTCCTTCATTTCACGGTCGTAAGCAGCAGCTTTTCCCTTCAGCCAATCGCGGTACGCGGTTTTGAAGTTCGTAGTGCTTTTAACGGAAAGCACAATTGACAAAGCACAAATCCCGTACAGGGCCGGCACGACAAACTTTCCAACTGAAAACGACGGTGAAATAAACGTCCGAAGTCGGTAGGCCATTATTCCGGTCAGGTAAAACCATCCCATCAGGAAGAAGAAATAAAGACTGTTGACCACACGCGGAGTCGGATCCAGTTCGGTGCTGATGGCATAGAATGACGGGAAGATCACCACGAACAGCAGGGCCGGGTAGCTCATCATGACAAGCCAGACCGGCACGGAGAAGAAGGGAGGGAGCGGAGCTTTCCGGGAGGCGATAGCCAATATCCAGCAGAGTGTAAAGAGCAGTACCGGTGTGCCGGTAAGCCAGTCACCGGCAATTTTTACAATGAATTTAATGGTGACAAGGGTAGCCATCGGGATATCGCCGCTGATGGGGTTTCCTTCGAGTCGGGCAGTATTGCCCGGAGAACTGAACAGGAGGTAGCAGGAAAACAAGGTCGTGATCATCGCCAGCAGCATCAGCATATCCAGGCTTTTGATAACCACCAGGCGGTAGAAAAGCCAGGACCCGATAAGCACGACCATAATGAGCATGGCGGTTTCACTGCATCCGATAACAGCGAATATAAGGAAGGAGCAAGTTGCGGCTATGATGTTTTTCTTTTGTTTCCCGGGAGCCCGGTACCATTGAATGGTAAGGACGATCCAGAGGAGTGTCATGATGCCCGGTAGTGTATAGTTTGCAAAAGAAGCTGCCCAGTAAAATGCTTCGGGTACGCTGGGCATCCGAAGCAGAAACAGGAACATGATGACGCCGGTAAAGCCAAGATGGGCAAGGCGGGAGTAAGCCGGGAGAATGGTCTTAATGAGCAGGTAAATGCTGCCGGCCAGTCCGAGGATCAGAAAAAAGGATAATAGCTTAAAACCCGCGAAAAAATTGAATATCAACGGGCTGCTGTGAGTCAGGAAAATGCTGAAATACCTGCCGGTCCATTCATTGTAGTACTTGCTCATGCCGCCGATCCATCCGTGCTCGCGTACAGTGTAGATAAAACAATAGTCGTCGACGGCGGAAGGGTGATTGTAAAAGGACAGACTTATAAGCGGAACTACAGAAAACAGCAAAAGGCCTATGTTAAACAGGTCGCCGCTCCTGCGATAAATATCGGACAACGCGTTGGTATTCTTCATTAATTACTTTTTCGGTGGTATAGCGGAACGCAGCTATAGAGGCCAGTGATAAGTTGTTCGTAAAACGGCTTCAGTATGATCAGGGGCAAAAATAGTATGAAAAACGTTATTTATGCCCCTTCGGTGATAAGAATGTGAGGGGAGTGAGTGTACGGTTAGAGAAAGGCATTAAAATCAAAACGGCCGTGGACATCGTCCACGGCCGTTTTGATTTTAATGCTGTCGCTTTCTTAGTTAGCAGCAGGAGCAGGAGCAGCTGTAGTATCAGTTGCAGTAGTATCTGCAGCAGCAGGAACCTCAGGCTCAACTACTGTTTCTACTGTTTCTTCTACTACTTCAGTTTCTGTAGGCTTACTGGTACAAGCTGCGAAAGAAACCATAGTGGCAACAAACGCAAATGCTAAGATCTTTTTCATTTCTTCTGGGTGTATTGTTTGAATTTGTGAAACAAAGTTAAAATAACTTCAAACCCGTTTCCAAATTTTTAGCGTTGTATTTTTTCTAGAACTTAAAAATTCCTTAGAAAGTTATATTCCTGCATTGTTTTGTTTTGCGGTATTTTTTTGTGATCCCGTAAAAAGAAGCTTCAAATTATATCTTGGCTAATTCCGCTATCAGCTCCTCGGTTTGCGCTATGGTTACCGCCGGGAAATTCGCGATCCGGACCTGGGACGCTTTCAGGTCGCCGTAGCCGCTGCCGACCGCTATGCCTTTTTCCTTCAACCGCGCTATGATTTCGGAAGAAGCCCTCTCCGTATTCAGGACCGCAACTGTCTGTGAGCGGTGGAGAGGAGAACCTACATAAGGGCTGAAGCCGTCAGTACTTTCCGCAAAACCATACAGGAGCTGCGCTTTTTGCTCCGTTTCTTTGCGTATGCGATCTATTCCGTAAGCATTCATATCTTCAGCTATTTTCCCGAGAAGATAGATCAGCATCACGTTCGGCGTTGCGGGAGTTTCATTGTTAAGTGCATTTTTCCAGAGGGTCGGCAGGTCATGATGAGCCCCTATGCTGATTTTGCGCTGCTCTTTCAGCATGACTGCTTTTTCGAGGCATTGTTTGCCTACGATCCATACTCCGAGTCCTGCCGGAAGGCCGAAAGCTTTTTGGACTGAAAAGAACGCCGTATCGATCAGGCTGTAGTCAAAATCGGGGTATGGAGCCGATGAAACCATATCGACCGCTATCTGCCTGGAGGGGTTGGCCTTCTTCAGGAGGTGAATATCGTCTGCGCTCATCTGCACTCCTGAGCTGGTTTCGTTATGGGTAACGCAGATCAGCTCGGCTTCATCCGGAACCCGGATTTCGCCGGAACTGAAGCCCTCGCCCGGCTGCTTTTCGAATTTGGCAGGTTTTTTGCCGGCCCCCGAAGCATACTGGTAAAACTTTTTCGAGAAAGAGCCGTTGACCAGGTGAAAACTGTGTTCTTCCACCGTGCTTAGGAGGATTCTTTCCCATATTTCGGAAGCGGAGCCTAAAAAGAGGACCGCATGGGTTTCCGGGACTTTCAGTAACGTGCGCAACTGGCTTACCGTAAACGCATGCAGGTCGCGGTAAACCTGGCTGCGGTGTGAAACGGAACCCAGCTGATTATCCAGGAAAGTTCTCAGGTGCTTTTCAAAAGTAGGGTAAAGCTGGGCGGGACCCGGTGTGAAAAATGTAACCATCAATATAACATTCTGAAACGGATAGTCCCGTCGATTGCTTTTACTTCCTGGATGAATTCGCGGTTATAACCCCTGGCAATGTCCACGATCACGTAGCCGACCGTTTCATTGGTCTTAAGGTACTGGCCGGTGATGTTGATTTGATTTTTGCCGAAAATGCTGTTCAGCTTAGCCAGTACGCCCGGCACATTGGAATGGATGTGCAGGATGCGGTGCGAATCTTTGAGTTTGGGCAACTGCACTTCAGGGAAGTTAACGCTTCCGTAGGTACTCCCGTTGTTCATGTATTCCAGGAGCTTCGCCGGTACAAAGTTGCCGATGTTTTCCTGGGCCTCAAGAGTGCTTCCGCCCACATGCGGGGTCAGGATAACATTGGTAAGTCCCTGGAGCTCACTGACGAAAGGTTCATTATTGGTTTTGGGTTCCTGCGGGAATACGTCGACCCCTGCTCCGGCGACTTTACCGCTTCTCACCGCTTCGGCAAGGGCAGGTATATCGACGACATGTCCTCTTGAAAGGTTGAGGAATATAACCCCGTCCTTCATCAGGTCGAATTCACGCTTCCCGATCATGCCGGCATTCGTTTTCCTGCCG
>CAZLTN010000118.1:0-15594 GCA_964562455.1 uncultured Cytophagales bacterium | reverse complement strand
TGCGGGGAGGGAGCTCCGTACACATCGAGTATTTCGCCTCCGGCCATCAATCGCCCCCTGTTGGTATAACCGCCATTTACATTTTCAAAGAGGTAAACATAACCGTGCAGGGGGCCGTTCGTCCAGTTGCCGTTTTTGTCGTAAGCGTCATCCCAGCCATACTGGGTCCAGTCGTCGATCCCGACGATTACATCCTGGTCGCCATCGTTATCGTAGTCCACATAGGTATATTGGGTAAAGCGCTGCTTTTTCCTGAAATCCGCCATTACTGCGTCCGGGGGAAAAACGAGCTTACGATAAGACAGGGAAGGAGTCCTGAAACTGACGTGCTCATACCCCCGGTCGATTACCCGCGGCTCTCCCTTCACATACGAGATCTGGGGATTACGGATAAACTCCCCCACTTTTACCGGTGGCTCAAAAACAGGGAACTCCCCGCCGCTCTTGTTCTCGAAAAAATAGACGCCACGGAAAGGCACGTCGGGGCACGAAACTACCATGTCCATATCACCGTCGCCATCGTAGTCCATCGGAAGCGGCCAGGCCCAAAGGCCCACACCCAAATCGGTTACAAGTGCTTTATCCTGGTATTTTACTCGTTCGAAGGTAGGGGAAACATTCTGCTGACCGGAAGCGGCTGTCAGGCTAACTGCCATGGCAACCATAAAGGTACTAAAGGCTTTATTCTGCATTAATACAATAAGAAAGAGGTCCTGGAAATCAAATAATTTCAAAATTGAAAGAAGCATCGAAAATAAAACACTTTTGCCGGAAATCCATACCTTTAGGATCCAAAGGTATGATCATCGTACCCGGCTGCCGGGTACATTATCTCGTCATCACATTGTCCGGTTAATCATATGAGATCATTATTTATTTTCTGTCTCTCCCTTTTAAGCTCACTTTGCATGGCCCAATACGGCACGCTCAAAGAAAGCATCTCCATCAACAGCAAGATCCTGGGAAAGGAAGTAAGATACAGCATTTACCTCCCTTCCGGCTACGAAAATACCAACCGCAGCTACCCGGTATTATACCTTCTCCATGGTTATACGGATGATGAAACCGGGTGGACTCAATTCGGTGAGGTCCAGCACATCGCCGATAAAACGATTGCATCGGGCGATGCCCCGCCAACCATTATCGCCATGCCGGACGGCGGAGTGTCTTTCTATATCAACTCGCACGACGGGAAAGTCCGCTACGAAGAGTTCTTCATCAATGAATTCATCCCGGAAATTGAAAAAACTTATCGTACCCGCAGCAAAAAGGAATTTCGTGCGGTTGCCGGGCTCTCAATGGGTGGATATGGCTCCCTTATTTTCTCACTGAAACATCCTGATATGTTCGCAGCGGCAGCCCCTTTAAGCGCTGCCGTCTGGACCGACGATGAAATACTGAAGGTTGCGGACGACCGCTGGGACAATTTCATGGGTGTTTTCCTACAGAAAGGATTAAGGGGAAAAGACCGTCTCAATAAACATTGGTACGATAATTCGCCGCTCAAAATCGTTGAAACCGCTCCACTGGAAAAGTTGAAGTCGGTACGCTACTATATAGATTGCGGAGATGACGATTTCCTCATAAAAGGAAACATGGCGCTTCATGCCGCTATGATCGACAAAGGGGTGCCCCATGAGTTCAGGGTCCGCGACGGCGGGCATTCGTGGCCCTACTGGCGGACCGCCCTCCCCGAAGTCCTCAAATTTGTGGGTAAAAGCTTCACAAGGTAGCTTTGACCAGGAAGACCGTCAATATTTTCCTGGTTGTGCTGCTCACCTGCTATGTTTTGCAGTCGGAGGCGCAGCAGCCTGTAACCGGGAGTACGGCCAGCAGAATTTTCAATGCGCATTTCAATCCGGTGCCTCTCAAAGCGATGGACTCTTACCCTTCGGCTTACCGCGTCACCGATCGTGAGCTTTCGAGACTGAAGGCGGATTCAGCCAACTTGTACAGGGGAATTGCATTGCTGAAAACCGGTAAAGCGGCAGCTGCATGTGCTTACCTCGAGAAGCCGGCGCGTAATATGAAGGAAACAGTGTCAAACGCTTCCGAATGGTACCTGGCGCTGGCTTACCTAAGAAAAGGCAGCATCGCCCAGGCAGAATATATGTTCCATAAAATTGCGGAAACAGAAATTCATCCCTACCAGGACGAAGCCGAGGTAGTCTACCAGCGGCTGGTCAGGCTGCGAACAAAGTAAAAGAGCAGGTACCAGCTACTGATGCTGCTCCCTTAGCAGGTCGTTTACGGTTTTGACCGGGTTAAAGGTGATCAGCGGTACTTCCACAAACAAAGTGTTCCAGTCGGACATAGATCCATTCCAGAGGCCGGGCAATTCCTGGGCTTTGAGGTCTTTTCCATCTTTCGATTTAGAAGAGATAAACCCGGTATCAGGGTCCCGGAATTTATCCAGGTCATACAGATTGCCTTCGGCGTCTTTGATAGCTATCACCAGGTCGACGGGGTTAAAGTGTGTAGCTGTAACCCATGTGGCTTTCTGTTCTTCGTCGGACAGGTCTACCTGTGCCGATTCCACTACCTGCAGAGAGACGCTGCCATCCCTGTTTCTCGCCCAGAACGGGCCGCCGCCGGGTTCACCCTGGTTTTTAACCATGCCGCATACCCTTACAGGCCGGTTCAGCTTACGTTCAAAATAAGCCGCACGTTCACCGGCCGGCCAGTCTTCAAAACCTGCGGGTGGTGTAGTACACAGCTCATTGCTGTAAAAGCCGTCGAGTTCCTGCAATAGTTCTTCCGTAACATTCTCCTTCAGCCTGGCCTGGTAATCAAAGATCCTGCGTTGGTAGTCGAGCAGTATAGCGGCGAGCACCTTTTTATATTTGACTGTAGTAGGCTTAAGGCTATCCGGAACAACATTATCGATATTCTTGATGAAAATAATGTCGGCATCGAGATCACCCAGGTTGGCGAGCAACGCGCCGTGCCCGGCCGGTCTGAACAAAATGCTGCCGTCAGGCTCTCTGAAAGGTGTGTTGTCGGGATTAACCGAAATAGTATCGGTAGAAGGAAGCTGCTCTGAAAAAGAGATATAAAATTTAGTTTCAAAGCAGCTTTCATAATAAGGCAGCCTCTCTACCACAAGCTTTTCAAACTTATCCCTGTGCTCCGGAGATACAGTGAAATGCAGCAGGGCAGTACCGCCCGAGCTGGCATATTGGGTCGCCTCTACAAGATGTTCTTCCAACGGAGTCCTGGGCCTCGGCGCTGCGCGGTGAAATTCAAGCAGACCCTTGGGAAGCGTTCCATATCCCAGGCCCTTGTCTGTCAGAAAGTACTCAGCGATAGTCTGCCTGTCCGCCGTGGCAATATCTATACCATCAGTCGCCATCAGTTGCTTCAGGCTGTCGTAGAAGGCAAAATCCCCAAGCTTGCTAAAAAACTCCTCAACGGAGCTATCTGTTTTTCCGTTATCAAGAAAAGAGAAAAGGGACTTAAACATCCTCGATGCTGCGCCTGAAGCCGGTACAAATTTGAGCAGGGTTAGCGGCTGATCGGCTACAATCTCTTCGTATTCCTTCATCTTCAGCTCTGCCCCCTCCTCGTCCAGCCTGATGATACCATCACCTACCCGGGCGGCCTTTTCAAGCTTTAAATACGGGAAACCATCTACAAAATATTTTATCTGCGTGTTTACCGCGCTGATATCGCTACCCCTTCTCGTTATTTGGTCAAGATCCTTATCTTTAAACATTGGTTCTTAAGTAATTAGTCAGTTACAGATAAAAGCTAAAAAAGCCCGACAATACTTAAAGCAGGACTTTATATTTTCTTACGTATCCCGTTCAAAATTTTAATAGCCATGGGCTGGTGGAAATCAGCTACCGGCGTCGGCCTGAAATGGCCGGCCTTTCGGTCTTTAGACAATTCTTAATTTTGCGAAGCTGAGCAGGAGGGTCCTCTCCCCCGCATCGTCAAAAGCGATAACTGCCTTCCTGTCCGCTCCGTTTTCATCTATCCTGGCTACTACGCCAAACCCGAACTTCTGATGCTCGACCCGTTGACCTACAGCCAGCGACGAGGTATCGCTCGGGGTAAAACCCTCTGATGGAGTATGGATTGGGGCAGCCTGCGTCCGGGGCACCAGCTTCTGAGCCGGTGTTTTCAAAGCGAATGAACGCGGACCTCTGTCCGTTCCGCCCTTGGGCTCTCTTTCTACGCCATGTCCCTGGAAACTGAGAAACCGGGAATCAACCTCCATTAAAAAGCGGCTGGGCTCGCACATTTTCAGACGCCCCCACTGGTACCGGCTTTCAGCGTATGAAAAAGTAAGCTTTACCTCCGCACGCGTTATCGCCACATAAAACAGCCGGCGCTCTTCCTCCAGATCCTGGCGGCTTTCGAGCATCATCTGGCTGGGGAACAGATCTTCCTCCATCCCGACAATATATACATTCCTGAATTCCAGACCTTTCGCCGAATGTATGGTCATCAGCGTGACCCTGTCACGGTCGCCGTCCTCATCAGGCTCGTCGGCATTGGTAAGGAGCGAAACCGACTGAAGGAAGGCACTGAGGCTTGCATCTTCGTCTTCATCGGCCTGGTCGACAAATTCCTTTATAGCGTTCAGCAGCTCCTGCACGTTTTCATACCTGGACAGCCCTTCCACCGTCTTGTCCTCGTGGAGCTCCCTGAGAAGCCCTGAAGCCTGCGCAATATGGCTGGCAACCTCATAGGCATTTTTCCCCATTTCAGTAAGCACGCGGAAACTCTTGATCAGGGTAGAAAACTGGTCGATGGGGGCCGTTGCCCTTCCGCTTACAAAACTATTGATATTGCTTACGACCTCCCATACCCCTACCCCGTTCTCGGCGGCCGTCACTACTATTTTGGCAACAGTAGAGTCGCCGATACCACGCTTCGGCAGGTTGATAATCCTTTTGAACGCCTCTTCGTCCCGCTGATTAACGGTAAATCTCAGGTACCCGAGCAAGTCTTTAATTTCTTTCCGCTGGTAGAAAGACAACCCACCCACGATCCGGTATTTGATTCCCCGCTTGCGCAACGCTTCTTCGAACGCCCGGGACTGCGCATTGGTCCGGTACAGGATCGCGAAGCTCTCATTATTGAGGCTGTCTTTCATTTTCTCCTCGAAAATGGAAGTAGCCACCAACCTGCCTTCTTCGTTATCCGAGCCCGCCTTGAGGACATCGATAGGCGTTCCCTCCGAATTCCGGGTAAATACATTCTTCTCAAGTTGCGCTTTATTCTTTGCAATGACCGAATTGGCGGCATTTACAATAGTTTGTGTCGACCGGTAGTTCTGCTCCAGCTTAACAACCGTTACATCCGGAAAATCCCTTTCGAAGTTGAGTATATTCTCAATATTGGCCCCCCGGAATGCGTAGATACTCTGGGCATCGTCGCCTACAACACAGATATTCCGGTGCACGGCCGACAGCTTGCGGGTAATCAGGTACTGCGAAACGTTCGTATCCTGAAACTCATCCACCATTACATAGTGGAACCTGTGCTGGTATTTGTGCAGCACTTCGGGAAAATCCCTGAAAAGGACATTGGTATTAAACAAAAGATCGTCGAAATCCATGGCATTGGCCTGGAAGCACCTGATGCTGTAGGCTTTATAAATCCGGCCGATCTCGGGTAGCTTGCTCGTTGCATCGTCGGCCTGGATGATCGGGTTGTTCAGGTAGTCGTCAGCGGATACCAGACGGTTCTTTGCGCCTGAAATCCGGTTCAACACCACATTGGCCTTGTAAATCTTGTCATCGAGGTTAAACTCCTTCACGATTGTCCTGATAAGCGATTTCGAGTCGTCCGTATCATAAATCGAAAAATCGCTGGTATATCCCAGGTACCTGGCCTCAAACCTGAGTATCTTGGCGAAGACCGAGTGAAAAGTTCCTGACCAGATATTACGCGCCTCCAGCCCTATTGCCTTTTCTATCCTTTCCCTCATTTCTCCCGCCGCCTTATTGGTAAAAGTCAGCGAAAGGATGCGGAAGGGATCGACCCCATTTTCTATCAGGTGGGCAATCCTGTAGGTCAGCACTCTGGTTTTTCCTGAGCCGGCACCTGCAATAATCATCATCGGACCCTCTCCGTGCAATACTGCCTTGCGTTGAGGGTCATTTAAAGTGGATAAATAATCGTTCATTATTCCTGTTTCCCTAAACCGGGATCAATATTAAAATCATTCAACCGGAGCATACACGATGCCATGCACTTTCCATAGTCCCCGCAGGTCCTGCGCCGGTACACTTACGCTGCCTCCCAACGGGTTGTCTGAGTGCAGGGTCAGGTATTGTTTGGTGAGAAGCTCATTCTCACGGATGCGCTTGATCACGAAAAAATCGCGGTATACTACAGCAAAAACACCTCCCGACTGATAAAGCCAGTCGGTATGGCTGATTTCGGTCGCAATGACCCTGGCGCCATCCACGAGCTGCGGGCTCATGCTGTTGCCCGATACTTCAATCACAACAGGCTTTTTCAGGAAGCTCACCGTCTCCCTGTGCACATGGTAGGCTCCGATATCACTGTAACGGAAGCCTTCCGTGTAAGTCTCCACAAAAGTAGCATGAAATTTTACTGGCAGGTAAGGTATTTCCCGATAAGGTTCGTCCACCCCGCTCTGCCTCACCTTCGCATTTCCGTCCCGGAGCACCGGCAGTATTCCTCTCAACAAATAGTCCGCGCTTACCTGCGGATAGCTCTGAAGTATACGGGCAATAGTGTCATAGGAAGGATTGGCCCGGCCGTTTAATATATTATAAAACTTGGAGGAATTCTCTCCCAGATCCTTGGCAATCTGGTAGATAGTGATTCCAAGCGCTTCGAACACCTCTTTCAGACGTTCCTGTATGGAAATTTCTTCTTCGTACATTTCGATTACTGCTTAACGCGGCCATTTCATCATGACTCAGTGCACCCGTGCAATATAATACAACTAAATCATATTTCCCATACCTCCGGCTTTTCATTACCTTTACAGTTCAACAACATTTTACCCCCGATGAAATTCAAGGACTACTACAGTCTGTCTGAAATCATAAAAAATAACCTGGCGCAGGCCGGTTTCGTCAAACCTACCGATATTCAGTACAAAGCGCTACCTTCCATTCTCCGGGGCGAGGACGTGCTGGCCGTGGCCCAGACCGGAACCGGCAAAACCGCTGCTTTTGCTATACCGGTTCTTCAGAAAATCATGGAACTTAATGCTTCCGCCAGGAGCGAAGGCATCAAATGCGTGGTTATGGTGCCTACGCGGGAGCTGGCGTTACAGGTTACCGAGGTATTTCAAAAAATCGGGAGAGGGACCAGGGTATCTACCTTCTGCGTATTCGGCGGTGTAGAGCAGGCTCCGCAGATCGCAAAGCTCGAGAAAGGTATCGACATCCTCGTCACTACGCCAGGCAGGATGTTCGACCTGGCCAGCCAGGGGTATATCCGTCTTAACCGCGTACGGGTACTCATCCTGGACGAAGCCGACCGTATGCTCGACCCTTCGTTCATCAAAGATATACAGGACGTCACCGAACGCATTTCACCGAAAAGGCAAACACTTTTTTTCTCCGCCACAATAGACGAAAATATAAAGCGGCTCGCCTATTCGCTGGTCACCAACCCGATCCGTATCCAGGTCTCACCCAAAGACCCGGTCTCTAAAAATGTACAGCACGCCGTCTCTTTTGTAGAGATGAATGACAAGCGCTTTTTCCTGGAGCGGATCATCAACAGCAATCCCGACGACAAGATTATGGTATTCGTCAGGACGAAAGTCCGGGCCGAGCGTGTCCTGAAAGCACTCGACCGGGTGGGGATCAGCGCGGTAGCTATCCATGGCGACAAAGACCAGCAGGAGCGTTTTAAAATGCTGGACCAGTTTAAAAGCGGAGCATCGAAAGTACTGATTTCCACAGATGTAGGCGCCCGGGGTATCGACATACCCGATGTCGATATAGTCGTCAACTATGACCTGCCGGAAAAAGCCGAGAACTACGTACACAGGGTAGGTCGCACAGGAAGGGGCACCAGGAAAGGACAGGCTGTATCATTCTGCAGCGAGGAAGAAAAGGGACTTCTCGCAGAAATTGAGACCTATATCACCAAACCGGTAAACAGGATCGATATCTCGAAAGAGGCTTACCGCGAAACCCTTGAAGCCACCGCAGAATCAGCCCCCACCCTTGATTCGATCGTTAAGGAAATAGAAGCTTTCGAAAACAGGAAGAAGAGGAAGAAAAAGAAGTAGATAGGCCACCTGAGAGAGGGTGTCTAAAAAGTTCTTTAATATACCATGTGGCCAAATAGTCTTTTGTAATCTTCTTCATGCCCCGTACGGGGCATGCCGTCGCATCGGTTTCCTTTTTTCTACAGATGGGTAGTGCCTGACGGTACATCGGACTATCTTTTGAGACACCCTCGCCTTTTTACGCAGCCCTGGGGTTTCAACCCGGGGGTTAAGCCGGTCTAATAAAAAAACAGCCTCTCCATACCGGAAAGGCTGCAAAATTCTTCAGAAACAGGTACCGCTGCTGAATATCAGAACTGTAAAGTACCTTTTTCGTAAGCATCCTTCAGTGTAGTCTCAATACCATTTTTATTAATGGTACGAAGCGCTGAAGTAGACACTTTCAAAGTAACCCACTCACCGGTAGAAGGAATGAAAAAACGCTTCTTCTGCAGGTTCGGGAAAAACTTACGCTTGGTTTTATTGTTCGCGTGGGAAACATTATTTCCGACACGTGTTCTCTTTCCTGTAATTTGACAAACTCTGGCCATGACTTTTCTGTTTCAATTCTCTAAAAGCGGTTGCAAAGGTATTAAAATTACTTCGGAAAGCCAATGATCGCTTAATTAATTTTCAGATTTATTGTTTAGGCAGGATAAAAGTTACTTTGTACCTTTATCCTTATAAAATTATTCGACTCCTGACACATGACTATCGACCATTCAATAAGCCCGGCCGGAGCCCTGGAAGCAATCGAAAGGGAAGCCCGGTACGGTGCGCACAACTATCAGCCGATACCGGTCGTTATCGCAAAGGGAGAAGGAATTTACCTTTGGGATACCGACGGAAAGAGATATTTTGATTTCCTGTCGGCTTACAGCGCCGTCAGCCAGGGGCACTGTCATCCGAGGATTATCGCGGCGCTCACCAGACAGGCGACGCAGCTTACACTCACCTCCAGGGCTTTTTACAACAACAGGCTGGGTGAATGCGAGCAGTTTCTATCTGAGTATTTCGGGTATGACAAGGTGCTCATGATGAACTCAGGGGCAGAAGCCGTCGAAACAGCCCTCAAACTCACCCGGAAATGGGCCTATAAATTAAAAGGCATCCCGGCAGGGCAGGCGATAATACTATTTGCCGACAACAATTTCTGCGGCCGGACATTAGCTGCCGTCTCGGCTTCAACCGACCCTGTAAGCCGCAACCATTACGGGCCTTATCTTCCCGGGCTGGAGACAATCCCCTACAACGACCTGGAAGCCCTGGAAGAAACCCTGAAGAACAACCCGAATATTGCGGGCTTTATGGTAGAGCCCATCCAGGGTGAAGCCGGAGTGATTGTCCCCGACGATGGCTACCTGGCAGGAGTCAGGCAATTATGTACGCGATATAATGTTCTTTTTATCGCCGACGAAGTACAGACCGGCATAGGCCGCACCGGCAGGCGTCTTGCCTGTGACCGCGAAGGCGTAAAGCCGGATATCCTGGTTCTTGGTAAAGCACTTTCAGGAGGCGTAATCCCTACCTCAGCCGCCCTGGCCGACGACGAGATCATGCTGACCATCCAACCGGGCGAACACGGTTCTACTTTTGGGGGCAACCCGCTGGCCTGCGCCGTCACCGTCGAAGCCCTGAGGGTGGTGACGGACGAAAACCTGGCGGAAAACGCTGACCGTATGGGAGAGATTTTCCGGGCACGCATGAGAGCACTTCAACAGACAACCGGCCTTATCGCCGAAGTGAGAGGAAAAGGATTGCTCAATGCTATTGAAATAGATACTCCGGAGGACTCGCCTCTCGCCGGACAGATATGCCTGCAGTTGATGGAGCACGGACTGCTGTGCAAACCTACTCACGGCAATAAAATACGTTTTGCTCCGCCTTTGATCATCGACGAAGACCAGATGAACGAAGCCTGCTCACTCATCGAAAGCGTATTATCAACCTTCTGACATAACAGCGCCTTCCCGACCCACCACATCATCTCATCATCTCATCATCACATCACCACATCACCACATCATCACATCACCACATCGTCACATCGTCACATTAAATGAAGCCTGTTTTTCGTTTCATCAGCCTGCTGTCCTTGTATTTTGTCGTAACCGCCTGCAAAGAAAAGTCGTACGACCCTTTCACTTCCGACACGGATGTAAATCACTGGATTTACGACCAGATGAAGCTTTGGTATTACTGGGAAGACAAAATACCGGCAAACCCTGATTATCAATCGTCTCCGGATTTATTTTTCAACTCGCTGCTATATTCTTTCGACGCCGGCCAGAGGCCTGACGGCGACCGTTTTTCCTGGATACAGAACAATGTAGATGAGCTGACATCCTCCCTCAGCGGAGAGACAGTAACGTTGGGCATGGAATACCGGATTACTGCTTCGGCTTCTCTTAACCGTACATTCGGCACCGTACTCTATACCCTACCCGGCTCCCCTGCCGATATCGCCGGGCTTAAAAGAGGAGATGTGTTTACCCGGATCAACGGACAGGACATTACCTCTTCCAACTATCGGACGCTGCTTTCAGGTACCGGCGAAAAAAAATTCACCGTTGCACTGCTCAACACAGCATCCAATTCTTTTGACAGCATTGCGACAGTAGCCGCTACCCCTGTAAGATTCCAGGAAGACCCCGTCCATTTTTATTCAGTAAGGACAATAGGAAATAAAAAAATCGCATACCTGGTCTATCATCAGTTCTACCCTTCCACCAACGGGACCAGCGACAAAAAATACGATCAGAAGCTCGAATCTGTCTTCGATGAGTTCAGGAAGCAGCAGGTCGACGAACTCATTGTCGACCTTCGCTACAATTCGGGAGGCTATGTCAGCTCTGCCGTCCACCTGGCAAGCCTGATCGCCAGAAGCGTGACGGACAAAAATATATTCAGCATCAAGGAATATAACCCCGGGATCACAAAGACATTAAAGAAAAAATACGGCAGTGATTATTTCGAGGACCATTTCAGCATCAAAGAGCAAAATATAGGCAGCCTTATCGACAGGGTTTACGTTCTGACATCGAGACGGACGGCTTCTGCAAGCGAGCTGCTTATCAACGGGCTTACACCCTATATGCCGGTCAAAGTGGTCGGCGAAACTACTTTGGGCAAAAATGTAGGCTCGGTTACCATAAGCGACGCTAAAAAGCGAACGAAGTGGGGCCTTCAGCCTATTGTCTCAAAATCATTCAACAGTTTGAAAATGTCCGAATATACTTCCGGCTTCCGGCCGGATTTTCCCGCCGTCGAAGGGCTCAGGATTTATCCTTACGGGGATGAGCAGGACCCTCTGCTGCAGGTTGCCCTTTCGGCGATCACAGGCTCCGCTATATCAACGGCAAGAAAGGCAGATACTGGTTCTAAAGATGTTCTTTTTACCGAGATTGCATCCAGCATATCGGGGAAAGCCGTTTTCGGAAGCATGTTTGAAGAACTTCCTGATATCGACAGCCGGGACAAATAGGCCCTCCCGGTGCTTATCGGATTTTACTCGACAAGAGTTGTATAATAAACCAGCAGCTTAACGGAACCTTTCGGCAACACCAGGCGGTCGAGAGTAGTCGGGTAAGTAGAAGCGTTATCCGAACCTCCGGATAACGGACCTATTAAAAACCCGTAGGGGTTCCTCGTCTTTTCCTGTACCAGCTGCATCATAAGTGAGGACACATCCAACTGGTAGTACCTTTCGTTATACACCAGGTCTTCTTCAAATTTACCGGTAACTATTGCCGGGGAAGACAAATCCCAGTCGTTATTTGCGCCGGTGGTGTATAGCGCAATCCTGGCGGGCGGCGCCATATACGGCACCGCGGGGTTCCTGGGCAACTGTATCCTCAGAAACGCACGGTTGACGATCACCTTTCCGAGATCAAACCCGAATTGGTGCAGGAAAGGAAAATCCAGGCGCGTCATCAGTCCTACTCCTGACTGCACTACCGAAACACCGTCGGTAGCCACAGAGGAAAGCCCGTTCCTGGAAGCAACAAGGCCTGCGAAATCAGTACCCGAACGGTCATTTTTGACCTGGTTAAAAAAATGTCCCGTCGTAAGTTCGGAGCTATACTTGGTTTTCCCGTCGGGGCCATCGACGTGATAATGTAGTTGAATCGATGTATTTTCTTTGACAAAGCCGACAAAACCGGCTTTATTCGATTGTCCGGCCACCAGTACCAGACCTTTAAAGTATTTCATCAGCGCCTCCTGGCTCTTGATATTATTGGCACGGCCCTCCGTAAAGAGCCTCTGCCCCAACTGATCCGACAACCTGATCCGGAGGGAATCATTCGATCTGGGCCTCGGCAAAAACTCTTTTATCCCCAATGGACTGCTTTCGTAGGCAGCATTGCTGGTATTGAAGAAATGATCCCTTGTAATATCGTCGAGCAGCTCATGTACCGACACCCTGAAGCGACGGGTCGTGTCAGCATAGGCATAATTACACTTTGTTATCAGTACGAGTGAATCGTACACAGCGCGTTCCTGCAGGGAAATCCCGGCGGCAACACTGGCAAGAAGGAATCCTTTCGCTTCTATCCCGCCGAGCAATTCGTCTTCATAGCGTCCGGCCAGTATATTGCCAGATGAAGAATAAAGCGAATCTTTCATAACCGTCGACCGCAGAACAGTCACCGTATCGGTATAAACCACCTGGAGGTTGTCTGTATTCGGCCTTACAAGCGTAATATTCCTATCGCCCCATTCGCATCCCGCAACGATTACCAGTAGAAGCAATCCAGCCCAACTGTTACCGGGGGGGGCTAAGCAACCTTTTCAAACTAATATGCATCCTTAAAAATATACCTGTTCTCAATATGAGATGGTAAAATTAGCCAAGGGGTTTCGCCGAACAGCATGAAATAGACTAACGGACCAACTGTGTAGACAAACTAACCGTTTTAAATAAATCGCAACAAAAACATGTCGTGTAGCGTATTATATCGCAAATCTTTGGAAATTGCACCGGCACCGGTAATGATACCGGCCCTCCGGATTGAAGCTCACGCAATGAAGAAATATAATTGTATCGTTCTGGACTCAGATGAAGACACCCTGAAAATTACGGGGGACTACATCCAGAACACACCTTTTTTTAATCTTACGGGCAGTTATTCAAGCGTCTTTGAAGCCATGGCGGGCCTGTTGAACCAGAAAGTGGACCTGATGTTCTGTGAAACGGAAATGCCGGGTTTTTCAGGTATTGATTTTGTGGCAAATATAGTTGAGCGCCCGAAAATCATTTTTGTTACCGGCAGCCGGCAGTTTGCATTGGAGGCATTTGACCTGAATGTTGTGGACTACCTTATTAAACCCGTTCATCCAGAAAGGTTTATGTCCTCAGCCCAAAAAGCCCTGATACAGCTCAGTCATAAAGAAAAAAAGGACTCGGACAGCCAGGGAGGCGAATCCGGCTATATATTTGTCACCTCGAATTATGCTTTGATAAAAGTAAATCTATCCCAGGTTACCCATATTGAAGGTTTGAAAGATTACGTTAAAATTTATACCGCCGATCAACAGAGCCCGATACTGACGCGTATGACTATGAAAAGCATAGAGGAAAAGCTGCCTTCCGACGCATTTTTCAGAGCTCATAAATCGTTTATAGTGTCTATTTCGAAGATCGACGTAATAAGAAATCAGAGAATACAAATTGGCAATCATTTAATCCCGATCAGCGACAGTAATTATGATATTTTCAAGCAGCGGATAAACGCATAGATCCGGCCATCCGGTTGTCTACACAATTAGTCATTTCATCTCAATTGTTTTTTTTATACAGGGTGTACACTCAATTTTGCGCCCTCTTATTTTAGTATACCGATGCGTATTACAACACCATACAACCTCATGTTAAACCTGAAAACAAGAATTATAGCTATTTCAATGTTAGCATCCTCGGTGCTTTTTTTAAGCGGTTGCCAGGACGATGACGTTGAGCCTGAATATGTTGGCAACTGGTACCACAAAACATTACCCGATTTCGAGGGAATAACCAGGCGGTCCGCTGTTGCTTTTACCCTGAACAACTCGGGGTATGTGGGGTTGGGCTACTCAAGCAACCAGGAGAGGCTTAAAGATTTCTGGGAATATAATGCCCAGCAACGTTTCTGGACTCAGAAAGCCAGCTTCGGCGGAACCGCACGCCAGGATGCAGTAGCCTTTTCCGTCAGCGGCAAGGGTTATATCGGTACAGGTTATGACGGTGATTATAAAAAGGATTTCTGGGAATACGATCCGGCTGCCAACAAATGGACGGAGGTAGCGCCGCTGCCTTCCGGATCAGGCTCTCCCGAAAGACAGTATGCTACCGCGTTCGTAGTCAACGGCAAGGCTTATGTAGGGCTTGGATTTGACGGGAACTTCAAGCAGGATTTTTACGAATATACTCCCAATGCCCAGGGCGGTACCTGGAGCCAGATTACCAGCTTTATTGGCGGTAAGCGCCAGGGAGCTTCAGCCTTTGTCGTAAACGGCAAGGCATATGTGGGATTCGGTCGCGGAAACACAGGGGTTGTCCACCAGGACCTTTACGAATTCAATCCCGGCGCATCCGAAGTGTGGGTTCCGAAGGCTGAGCTTGAAGACTATGCAAGATCAAATGCTATCGCAGTGTCTCTCAACGAAAAAGGCTACATCATAGGCGGTTTGGGAACCTCAACGACTAAAGATGTATGGGAATACGATCCTGTCGCAGATACCTGGACACAGAAAACCAGCTTCGAAGGAGGACAGCGCTCTTACGCGATCGGGTTCTCTATAAATGGTATAATCTATTACGGTACAGGGCAATCGGGCGTCTATCTTGACGATTTCTGGGGATTCGATCCTTCTGCTACCCAGGTCGACGACGACTAAGCCATTTTTGAAGATAATAGAGAAAGGGAGCATTTTTATGTTCCCTTTCTTATTTTAAGAATAAAATATCGTTTGATTTATGCCGGGACGAAATAAACTTATTCTCCTCATCCTGATTCTGGCGGGTATCCTTTTTTTCTTTGTTTCAAGGAAAAATAAAAAAGCGACAACCGGGGCTCCCAAGCTGACCTACAAGACCTATTCTACTCAAAACGGATGGGGATATAGAATTTTTGCCGGCGACACACTGCTTTTAATCCAGCAGGATGTAGTACCGGGAATGCCCGGCGAGCACGGGTTCGACACCGAGGCCAGGGCAGCCAAAACCGCCGGGTATATCATATCGAAAATCCATAACGGGATTTTCCCTCCTACAGTCTCTCCCCGCGAACTGGACTCCCTCGGCGTACTCTGACTCTTCGACTCCGCTCGTTACAGCACATCGCCGCATCACCACATCACCACATCACCACATCACCACATCACCACATCACCACATCACC
>CAZLTN010000117.1:0-15930 GCA_964562455.1 uncultured Cytophagales bacterium | reverse complement strand
CCGCTTGAGGGATTGGGATAAAAATTGCCCACGACAGATTTCGTCATCCGATTGTCAATATAGATGATCCGGGAGTATTCAAATGAACCATCCGTATCGAACATACGAAGGCGGTAATAATTAGAAAAACCGGGTGTCGGGTCTGTAAAGGTATAGTTATTCGGCCCATGATTCTGATTGAATCGGTCCGACGGATCATAGTTACTCCTTTGACCCCGCTCTATTCCAATTATCCGAAAGTTGGTTGCATCGTAAGAGCTTTGGATTTCAAAGCGGTCAAAATTGATTTCCCCGGTTGTGGTCCATGTCAAGACATTTTGATTTTCGTTGTTTTTTTGTCCCGAAAACGAAACCAGTGAAACCGGGAGCGGATCAGAACATTCCGTTTCAGAGGCAACATCGCCCGTAATAGTCCAAGCCGAATTTTCTATCAGATTGTTACGCGCATCCACTGCGCTGGGACTGTAAGTCCTGCCATCGGCAGACAGGGTGACTAAATAAGCAATGTTATTACTCCACCCTTTCAGGGTTTCGCTATAATGATAGCAGTCCAGGCCACTGTTCGTGAAAATCGAGGTCAAATTTGCAAAGTGTTTCAGCGCCCAGTTTCCCAAGGATTGATTAAACGCTGTGGCATCGAGAAACATGGAAGTCATATTCGTCACGGACAGGACATTCCAACTACCGATATTAGCAGGTCCATTAAGTATTGTGCATTCCCTGAACATCTCGCTCAGATTATTAACCCCGCTCAGATCGGGTACATCGGTAGCGCTAACCTGCAGATGGGCACAGCCATAGAACCCCCTTGCCAAAGAACTCCAGGCAGTTGTTCCCCATTGTTTGACATCGACCAGCCGGTTTTTATCGGGGCCGTTATTGATTTGAATCCCGCTAAAATTTTCCGGCAAGATGCGGAGCTCGATGGTAGCACCGGCGGGCAAATCGGTAATGGTAGCGTTAGTGCCACTGAAAGTCCCCATACCCGAAGTCACGGCAGACGATGCGGCTGTTCTGGCACCACTGGACGGCACTTCTGTCCAGACATAGCTAACCGAACCTGAGGTAACCACATCAAAACTAAGCTGGGTAGTCCCGGAACCCTCCGTGGAGAGGTTCCATAGGGTAATAAATTGATCCGACGACACAGGCGCCAGACATTCGCTTTCCGACTGAGCGTCACCGCTGATCGTCCACCCTTTCGTATTGATCAGATTGCTGCGGGCTGCCGCTGCGCTGGGACTGTAGGTTCTGCCAGAGGCGTCGAGAGTACGCAAATTGGGTGTGGAAGGGTTGGCACTCCATCCTTTCAGCGTTTCGCTGTAGTTATAGCAGCTTAAGCCACTATTCGTAAAAATCGAAGTTAATCCTTCCGACGCATTCAGCGTCCAATTTCCCAAAGGCTGATCAAAAGCGCTGGCTCCGTTAAACATTGAATTCAAATTGGCTACCATTTGGATATTCCAATTTTCGATAGGTTGGTTGAAAGCAATGGCCCCCTGAAACATACTACCCATAGCCGTTACTTTCTGAGTGTTCCAATTGCCAATCGGTTGGTTGAAAGCGAGAGCGCCATAAAACATAGCTCTCATATCGGTCACGTTTCCGGTCTCCCAATTGCCTATTGGTTGATCGAAGGCGAGGGCGCCGTTAAACGCGCCGGACATGCTTGACACGTTTTGGGTATTCCAATTGCCAATCGGCTGATTAAAAACGTCGGCAGTGGAAAACATTTGATCCATGAGGGTCACGTTTTGCATGTTCCAACTGCCAATCGGTTGATTAAAGGCCCTGGCCTCACGAAACATCCCGGTCATATCCGTCACGTTTTGCGTGTTCCAATTGCCAACCGGTTGATTAAAGGCCCAGGCGCCGTAAAACAGGTAACTCATCAGGTGCACGTTTTGGGTATTCCAACTGTTTATGTTATCAGGGCCGTTAAGAGTACGACATCCGGTAAACATATAGCTCATGTCGGTAACGATGCTCAAATTGGGCACATCCGTGGCGCTGATTTGTAGGTTTTCACAGTAGCTAAAGGCGCTACCCATGCTAACCCAGACAGTCCTCCCCCATTGGCTGACATCAACAAGCCGATTTTTATCTGCACCGTTATTGATTCGGATCCTTTGAAAATTGGTAGGCGAGATACGAAGCTCGATGGTAGCTCCTGCAGGCAGACCTGTAATCGTAGCGGTCGAGCCATTGAAAGTACCCGATCCTGCGGCAGTACCAGGCAAAATTTCGGTCCAGGTATAGCTAACCGGGCCCGAGGTAACCACGCCAAAACTAAGCTGGGTGTCTCCGGAACCGGCAGTGGAGAGATCCCAACGGGTAACAAATTCTGTAACTGCGATTGGCGTCGCACAATCTGCGTCTACGGCAATATCGCCCTCAATGGTCCACCCTTTAACTGTGACCAGGTGATTACGGGCATCTGTCGCGCCGGGGTTGTACCTTCTGCCATTGACCTCCAGACTACGCCCGCTCGGTGTGGCGGGGTTGGCGGCCCATCCTTTCAGCGTTTCGCTGTAACTGTTACAGCTCAGCCCGCTATTCGTAAAAATGGATGTTAAACTGACAGCAGAATTCAGCGTCCAACTGCCGACCGATTGATTGAAACTTCCGGCACCCTGGAACATAGAACTCATATTGGTTACGCTTTGCGTATTCCAATTACTAATGGATTGGTTGAAAGCTCCGGCATTTTGAAACATGCCGCTCATATTGATCACGTTTTGCGTATTCCAAACGTCAATGGATTGATTGAAAGAACCGGCACCGCGGAACATCTCGCTCATATTGGCTACGTTTTGAGTATCCCAACCAAGTGGTCGATTAAAAGTGCCGGCATTTTGAAACATGCCATTCATAGCAGTCACGTTTTGAGTAATCCAACTGCCAATGGGTTGATTAAAAGCAATTGCATCGCGAAACAGGAGCGCCATATCGAGCACGGCGGCAGTATTCCAGGTACCGATAGGTTGATTAAATGCGCTGGCTCCCCGAAGCATGCCATTCATATTGGTCACATTTCCGGTATTCCAGCTGCCTATAATTTGGTTAAATGCGCTGGCTCCAAAAAACATTTCGCTCATATTCGTGGCATTTTGGGTATCCCAATTGCCAATAGGCTGATTAAAAGCGCTGGCACCATTGAACATTTTATTAAAGGAAGTAACCTGTCCCGTATTCCAGTTACCAATCGGTTGATTAAAGGCACTGGCGTTACGAAACACCTCCGTCAAACTCTTAATATTCTGGGTATTCCAATTGTCGATGTTAAGAGGGCCGTTAAGGATTGTACACCCATTAAACATCGACCTCATGTCTGTAACGATACTCAAATTGGGTATATCTGTAGCGCTAATCTTTAGTTTGGCGCAGCCATAGAAGGCCTCAGCCATCGAACTCCAGACGGTAGATCCCCATTGAGAGATATCGATCAGCCGGTTTCTATCCGCACCGTTATTGATCATGAACCGTTCGAAATAGGTAGGTGCTATACGGAGCTCAATGGTGGCTCCGGCAGGTAAGTCGGTAATTGTGGCGGTGGAACCATCAAAAGTACCCGATCCCGTGGCCGAGCCTGGCGATATTTCAGTCCAGGTATAGCTAACCGAACCGGAAGTAGCCGCACCAAAACTAAGCTGGGTTGCCCCGGACCCGGCTGTGGAGAGGTTCCAGCGGGTGACAAATTGAGTAACGGACAAAGGTGGAGAGCATTCGGCGCCCGAGGGCGTATCGCCCGTAATCGTCCACCCTTTTGTATTGATCAAATGATTACGGGCGTTTTCGGCGCTGGGGCTGTAGGTTTTGCCACCGGCTTCCAGATTACGTCCCACAGGTGTAGCAGGATTAGCCCCCCACCCTTTTAGCGTTTCACTATAGCTATAGCAACCCAAACCACTATTATCAAAAATGGCGGCTAAATTCACAGCGGCATTCAGTGTCCAGTTTCCTAAAGACTGGTCAAAAACAGTGGCCCCATTAAACATTGAGCTCATATCCGTTACGTTTTGGGTATTCCAACCGCCAATGTTCCGATCAAAAGCGCCGGCCCCGCTAAACATCGAACTCATATTAGTTACGTTTTGAGTGTTCCAGCTGTCGATGTTAAGAGGACCGTTAAGGGCTGTGCATCCATTAAACATTGAGCTCATATCGGTAACCAGGCTCAAATCGGGGATATCGGTAGCGCTAATATGCAAGTTGACACAGCCATGAAAAGCCCCGGCCATCGAGCTCCAGGAAGTCGTTCCCCATTGGCTGACACTAACCAGGCGATCTTTATCAGCACCGTTGTTGATCCGGATCCCTTGGAAATTGACAGGCGAGATTTGGAGATCTATCATAGCCCCGGCGGGCAGGCCGGCTATCGTAGCGGTAGCGCCACTGAAAGTACCCGCCCCTGTGGCATTACCGGGGGATGCTTCTGTCCAGCTATAAGCCACGTCACCCGAAGTTACTACATCAAAACTAAGCTGGGTAGCCCCGGAGCCGGCCAGAGAGAGATCCCACCGGGTATTGAAATACGACAGGACGCCCAAACATTCAGTACCCGACTGCGCATCGCCAAAAATCCCCCACCCTTTGTTAATGTTCAGATTGTAACGGGCGGCAGCAGCGCTGGGGCTGTAGGTTCTGCCAAACGCATCCAGGGTGAGTCCATTCGGGGTGTTAGGATTAGCACTCCATCCTTTCAGCGTTTCGCTGTAGTTATAGCAACTCAAGGCTGTTCCGTTGAAAACCGAAGTTAATGATACAGAAGGTTTCAGTGTCCAGTTTCCCAGAGGTTGGTCAAAAGCTGTGGCGGCACCAAACATGTAATACATGGTGGTTACGTTTTGGACATTCCAATTCCCGATAGGTTGATTAAATACCCTGGCCTCAGAAAACATTGAAGCCATATCCTTCACGTTTTGCGTGTTCCAGTTGCCAATAGGTTGATTAAAAGCTTCGGCAGCTAGAAACATATAAGACATACTGGTCACATTTTGGGTATTCCAGTTTCCTAAAGGCTGATTAAACGCCCGGGCACCATTAAAAAGTCCAAACATCACCGTTACGTTCTCCGTATTCCAGGTGCCTATATTAGCAGGCCCGTTAAGGACGGCGCAATCTCTGAACATCAACCCCATATCCGTAACCCCACTCAGATTGGGAACATCAGCCGCGCCGACCTGCAGGTTGGCGCACCCCCAGAAGGCATTAAGCATCGAAGTCCAAGCCGTCGTTCCCCATTGGCTGACGTCGATCAGCCGGTTTTTGTCCGGGCCGTTATTGATGATAAACCGCTGAAAATTGACAGGTGAAATACTGAGCTCAATGATTGCTCCTGCGGGTAAGCCCGTAATGTTAGCAGGAGATCCGCTGAAAACACCAGAACCTGTGGCGGTACCGGGCGATACTTCTGTCCAGGTATAGCTGACCGAGCCTGACGTAGCCACACCAAAACTAAGCTGAGTAGCTCCGGAGCCTGCTGTGGCGAGGTTCCATCTGGTAACAAAATCGCTTTGAGCGAAGGTAAGCTGGCTTATCAACGCCAGCAAGATGGTATAGACTGTCTTCATGTTCACTTTACTTTAAGTGGATTACCTGAGTGTTAAATCAAATGATCTTATTGGGTTGGGCGTATAAGGGCAGGAAAGCGTCCGGTATTCTTTGGGTCGCACGGATAGTGTACGTCACATTAGTTCATCTTCTTCCTATCGAGGGTTTTGGAAATTCGGTTTGTAAAGAGTACAAAAGTATTTTCAGTGCTCTGGTGGCACTATCATTTTTGATTCAAATCCTATCAATTTTGGATCAAAGGGGGTCGGAGAGGAATTCTGAAGGGGTCAGGTGATACCGCTCTCGGAAGCACTGTGTAAAATAAGACGGACTTCCGAAGCCCACGCTGTAGAATATGGACGCAATGTCCATTCCTGATTGTAGAAGATGGGCAGCCTTCTCGAGCCTGTATTGACGGATAAGGTCGGTAGCGGAGGCGTCCAGCAATGCTTTCAGTTTACGGTTGAGCGTGCTTTTGCTAACTGAAAGTGCCTTGCACAGATCATCTATCATGAGGTTAGGATCGGCGAGTTTCGTTTCAATCTCCTGGTATAAACGGCTAAGGAACGGATCTGTGATCCGGGGTGTTGCATCCGGTGAATTGTTGAATAACTCGGTTCTCAATTGGGCACGTATATTTTGCTGTAACCGGAGCATGTTCTGAACGCGCAACTCCAGCTCATCCATCTGAAATGGCTTGGTTACGTAATCGTCGGCTCCTGCCTGCAATCCCTGGAGGCGGGCCTGGTGTGCAGCCTTTGAAGTCAGAAGAATAAACCCGATGTGCGCCGTAAGTGGGTACGACTTGCACTGATTGCGGAGATCGAAGCCATCCTGGCCAGGCATCATCACATCACTGATAAATTACAGGAACAGTTGCCACCTGCCTGTTAAATGTTCAAAGTAAACCGTTAGAACAACAGTTGAAGTACTTCTTGTGTATCAAATTGTGTATCAAATCCTATCCACACCTAAAAACAAAAAGAGTTACACTTCCATGTAACTCTCTGACTATCAACCTGTGGGAGTTGAGGGATTCGAACCCCCGACCCTCTGCTTGTAAGGCAGATGCTCTGAACCAACTGAGCTAAACTCCCTCTATATTTGATCCTTCAGCAGGAAAGCCTGAAAGACTTTTCAAACCTTGGTACCGGGGACGGGAATCGAACCCGTACGGGCGTTGCGGCCCACAGGATTTTAAGTCCTGCGTGTCTACCAGTTCCACCACCCCGGCTCCTCCCCTCGTTTGGGTCAGAAAAGAAAAGCACCGTTTCCGGTGCTTTTGAGCAGAAGACGGGGTTCGAACCCGCGACCTCGACCTTGGCAAGGTCGCGCTCTACCAGCTGAGCTACTTCTGCGGCCTGACGAAGTTTCTCTGGAAAAGTATCTTCGTCGAATGTGGATGCAAAGGTATCCGGTTAGATTATTCGGCGCAAGCCCTCCGCAACTTTTTTTTTCGTTTTCTTTAATCTGCCCGCGCTTTTTCCCTTCCAACCTTACCTCAAACATCGACCTTTATCTCAAATTTGCTTAATTTTGCGCTCCCAAAAAGAAGTCAATGTGATTGATTTCCAACTAAGCGCGACAGGGATCGCCCGTGTAAAGATGAGCTACAAAGAATATAAAGGGTTGCAATATGCCCAGCTGGCCAAAGAGGTCCTGGATTTCTGGAAGGAACAAAAGGTTTTTGAAAAATCCGTTGACTTGCGCAGCGATTCCCCTTCCTTTACTTTTTACGAAGGCCCTCCGTCTGCCAACGGCACCCCGGGAATACACCACGTTATGGCCCGTACAATCAAAGATATCTTCTGCCGCTACAAAACGCTGCAGGGATTCCAGGTGAAGCGAAAAGGCGGATGGGATACGCACGGGCTGCCGGTAGAGCTGCAGGTGGAAAAAGAGCTGGGCATTACCAAAGAAGATATCGGGAAAACGATAAGCGTCGAAGAATATAATGCCAAATGCCGTGAGGCCGTCATGCGCTTCACCGACCAATGGCAGGAGATGACCGACCTGATGGGATATTGGGTGGATATGGAGAACCCCTATGTCACCTATCACAATGAGTATATCGAAAGCATCTGGCATCTGCTGAAAAGACTGCATGAAAAAGGGCTTCTTTACAAGGGTTATACCATTCAGCCTTATTCTCCCGCTGCAGGCACCGGCCTGTCCTCGCATGAGCTCAACATGCCGGGAACCTATAAAAATGTAAAGGATACCACTATCGTGGCTATGTTCAGGGTCGCCGAAAACAGCATATTGCCGGCATCTGACTGGGGCCCGGACTATTTCCTGGCCTGGACGACCACACCCTGGACCCTTCCGGCCAACTCTGCGCTGACTGTAGGCGCCAATATTACCTATGCGCTGGTCAAAACTTTTAATCCCTACCTGCATACGCCTGTCAATGTAATCCTGGCCAAAGACCTGGTCGGCAAATATTTCAGCGAAAAAGGACGGGATAACGGCTTCGATACCTACCAGGAATCTGACAAAAAGATCCTCCCCTGGAGCATTTTAGCGGAGTTTAAAGGAATCGACCTCAAAGGAATCGGGTACGAGCAGTTGCTCCCTTATGTACAGCCTTCAAAACCGGCCTTCAAGGTAATTGTCGGCGATTTCGTTACTACAGAAGATGGTACCGGGATCGTTCATACCGCCCCTACTTTCGGCGCCGACGACTTCAGGGTGGCGCAGGCCAACGGTATTCCGGCCATCCTGGTAGAAGACGAGCTGGGTAAAGAAGCCCCTATCGTAGACAGACAGGGGCGTTTCGTACCGGAAATAGGCGAATTCGGCGGAAGGTTTGTCAAGCCCGAATACTATCCGCAGGAGGTACAGGATCAGCCTGACTTTAAACCCACCGATGTGCTCATCGCCATCAAGCTCAAAGAGGAAGGCAAGGCGTTCAGGGTAGAAAAATACGAGCACACCTATCCCCACTGCTGGCGGACGGACAAGCCGGTCCTGTATTATCCGCTCGACAGCTGGTTTATCAGGACCACGGCTGTCAGGGAAAGGCTTACCGAACTGAATAAATCCATCAATTGGCACCCTGAAAGTACAGGAACAGGCCGCTTCGGCAACTGGCTGGAGAACCTGGTCGACTGGAATTTAAGCCGGAGCCGTTACTGGGGTACCCCCCTGCCTATCTGGAGAGCTGAGGATGGAGAGGAAGTATGCATCGGTTCGGTCGGCGAGTTAAAAGAAAATATACTGAAAGCCAACGAATCGGGTATTCTCACGCCTGATCAGACGGCCTTCAACGAAACTTATCTTGCCCAGCTCGAAGCAGGCAACTTTGACCTGCACCGGCCTTATGTCGACAGGATATTCCTCATTTCCGGGAAAGGTAAAGTCATGTTCAGAGAGCCCGACCTCATCGATGTCTGGTTTGATTCGGGCGCCATGCCTTACGCCCAATGGCATTATCCTTTTGAAAATACTGGAACTTTCAATCATAGCTTCCCGGCAGATTTCATTTCCGAAGGCGTCGACCAGACGCGCGGATGGTTCTTTACACTCCACGCCATTGCGGGGATGCTGTTCGATTCGGTAGCGTTTAAAAATGTTGTTTCAACAGGGCTTGTACTGGACAAAAACGGCAATAAAATGTCGAAGCGCCTGGGCAATGCCGTCGATCCGTTCAAAGCGCTGGCTGAATTCGGCCCGGACGCCACGCGGTGGTATATGATTACCAATGCCGAACCCTGGGACAACCTCAAATTCAACCAGGATGGTATTACGGAGGTACAGCGCAAGTTTTTCGGAACGCTCTTTAACACATATAACTTCTTTGCGCTCTACTCAAACCTGGATAACTATAGCCACTACATCACAGACAGTAGTGAGGGTGCCCCCACTGAGCTGGACAACTGGATCCTCTCGAGGCTGAATACACTGGTCAGGGAGGTCGGCGAGCAGTTTGACGGCTACAACCCGACCAAAGCCGGCCGCCTTGTACAGGAATTCGTTACTGAACATTTGTCCAACTGGTATGTGCGTCTGAACCGCCGGAGGTTCTGGACGGGCGGATCGGCTACAGGCGCGCTTACACCCGATAAAATATCTGCTTACACCACTTTGCACAAGTGCCTCGTCACAGTCTCGCAACTAATGGCGCCGATCGCACCGTTCTTTGCAGAATGGCTTTTCAGGAACCTGTCTTCCGAAAGCCTGTCGGTGCATCTTACCAACTGGCCGGAAGATCAGCCTGAAACGATGGCTCCTGAACTTGAGAAGTCTATGGAACTGGCGCAGCGTATCAGCTCACTGGTGCATTCGCTCCGGAAAAGTCATAAACTGAAAGTCCGCCAGCCCCTGTCCAGGATCCTCGTCCCTGTACTCAGCCAGGTTACCCGGCAGCAGATCGAAACTGTCGTCCCCATTATCCTTACCGAAGTGAACGTAAAGAGCGTCGAATTTATCGACGACGACTCGGGCGTGCTTACCAAACGCATCAAACCCAACTTCAAGACGCTGGGACCGAAATTCGGCCCGAAAATGAAAGATATCGCCGCCCTTATCTCCGGGTTCGCCGCAAACGATATCAGGGCGCTGGAAAAAGAAGGGAGCTATCCTTTGGAAATCGGCGGTGAGCCATTTTCTATAAGCCTGGCAGATGTGGAAATAACTACCGAAGATGTGCCCGGCTGGTCTGTTGCTGCCGACGCGTCTGTAACGGTAGCACTCGACATCACGGTGACGGATGAGCTCAGGGGGGAAGGAATTGCCCGGGATTTTGTAAACCGTATTCAAAACCTCAGAAAGGACAGCGGTTTCGAGGTGACGGACAAGATTCATATCTCGCTCGTCGATAACGACCCGCTTCTTGCAGAATCGCTCAGGATCAACAAATCCTATATCTGCCAGGAAGTCCAGGCCGTCGATCTCCAATTCCTGGACGGGCTCAACGGCGAGCCGGTTGCCGAAATCGAAATGGATGAATTTCTTTTACAGGTAATTGTAAAGGTGGTTTAGATTATTCCTGCGAATTAACATGGCAGCGCTTAAATCCATCCTCGTTTTCATACTCGCCGGGCTTTGTGAAATCGGGGGTGGTTACCTCGTATGGATGTGGCTAAAGGAAAATAAGCCGTGGTGGTATGGCCTGGCAGGTGCGGTCATCCTGGCGCTCTACGGAGTGGTGGCTACCTGGCAACCCTCCGATTTCGGAAGAGTGTACGCAACTTACGGAGGATTTTTCATCGTGATGTCAATCCTCTGGTCTATGAAATTCGATCGTTTTTCTCCCGACAAATATGATATTGCCGGGGCTTTAATAGCGCTTCTGGGAGTTTGTATCATCTACTATGCTCCCAGAAGCTGAAAACAACAGCTCAGGCTTCGGCCCAAACCACTTTTTCTTCAATGGGAGTACGCCTGGCCGGTACTGCCGGAGCATTATGGTATCCTAAGTAAAACAACCCTATATTCTTCTGATCCGGAGGCAGGTTAAGAAATTCGGCAAGAGGCTCCAGGGCACTCCCCGGTGTGCTCCAGTATCCGCCGATCCCGCGTTCCCATGCCGAAAGCCATATATTCTGTACTGCAGCCGCAGTGGCAGCTATTTCTTCCCATTCGGGTACAAGATCAGGATGCAGCTCGACATTGATAGCTAGTACTGCACCGGCCTTGAGTATTTTATCACGCGTTACGTCATATTTGGCCTGCGAAAAAGACGCCGGGCTTGTGGTAGTGCGATAATTTTCAGCCATAAAATCACCCAGCCTTTTAAGGCCATCGCCGATGAATACGGTAAAACGCCACGGCTGGGTCAACCGGTGGGTAGGTGCATAATTGGCATTCTCCAAAAGCTCCAGTATGGTTTCTTTTGGTATGGGCTGACTGACGTAGCTGGGAGGGAAAATACTTCTCCTGGAACGGATCAACAGATCTGATGATAACGACATATATTAAAAAAATAAAATAAAAATACCTTCAGCGCGAAGATATGCGCTGAAGGTATAACCCTTATTGTGTATGCTTTGTTCCGTCCGTCAGACGGATTTGGAACTCAGTTTCGCGCCGAGATATTCCCGGTTTAAACGGGCGATATTCTCGAGGCTTATTTCTTTCGGACATTCAGCGGAGCAGGCTCCCGTATTGGTACAGGAACCAAATCCTTCCTCGTCCATCTGAGCTACCATTTTCTCAGCTCTTATTGTGCGTTCGGCCTGTCCCTGCGGCAGAAGAGCCAACTGTGACACTTTAGCCGAAACGAACAGCATGGCAGAAGCATTCTTGCATGCTGCCACGCAGGCGCCGCAACCGATACATGCAGCAGCAGCGAAAGCATCGTCCGCATTTTCCTTGGCAATCGGGATGTTATTTGCATCCTGCGCATTTCCCGTATTGACGGAAACAAAACCACCCGCAGCGATGATACGGTCGAATGCCGAGCGCTCGACAACCAGGTCTTTGATGACCGGGAAAGCTGTAGCGCGCCACGGTTCTACCACGATGGTATCGCCGTCGCTGAAAGACCGCATATGCAACTGGCACGTCGTAACTCCCTCCAACGGACCGTGAGGACGCCCGTTTATATACATTGAGCACATGCCGCATATCCCTTCCCGGCAATCGTGGTCGAAAGCGACCGGCTCCTTGTTCTCCTCGACCAGCTTTTCGTTCAGCACATCAAACATCTCGAGAAAAGACATATCCGGAGATATTCCTGTCAACTGATGTGTCTCAAAATACCCTTCCGACTGGCTGTTCTTCTGACGCCATACTTTGAGGGTTAGATTCATATTACCGTGACTCATAATTATTTATAGCTACGCTGGGCAATCTTGATGTTTTCGTAAACAAGTTCTTCCTTATGAAGCTCCCAATCACTCTCTTTTATGTATTCCCATGCAGAAACGAAAGTGAAGTGCTCATCATCCCTCAGCGCCTCTCCTTCTTCCGTCTGATGCTCTTCCCTGAAGTGACCGCCGCACGACTCTTCCCTGTTTAGCGCGTCGATGCACATCAGCTCGCCCAATTCCAGGAAGTCGGCTACCCTGCTTGCCTTGTCGAGCTCAGGGTTAAACTCCTTCGCTTCTCCCATCACCCTTACATCGGTCCAGAATTCCCGGCGCAAAGCACGGATTTCCTGGATCGCAGACTCAAGCCCGTGTCTGTTGCGGGCCATCCCGCATTTGTCCCACATGATCTTGCCGAGCCGGCGATGAAACATTTCCGGAGAGGTTGACCCTTTGATATTCAATAAGGTATTGATCCTGCCTGCCACACTTTTCTCGGCCTCCACAAATGCTTCATGCGTAGTAGGAATAGCCGGGGTACGGATTTCGTTCGACAGGTAAGCGCCGATCGTGTAAGGAATCACGAAGTATCCGTCGGCGAGGCCCTGCATCAAAGCAGATGCACCCAGGCGGTTGGCGCCATGGTCGGAGAAGTTAGCTTCTCCCAGTGCATACAATCCGGGAACGGTCGTCATCAGGTTATAATCGACCCAAAGCCCACCCATTGTGTAGTGAACGGCCGGATATATGCGCATCGGTACTTCGTAGGGATCTTCACCGGTTATCTGCTTGTACATGTCAAACAGGTTGCCGTATTTTTCCTTTACCACAGCCTTTCCCCACTTAATAATATCTTCTTTCGACGGATTATGAACGTTGTTCTTGTTGGCTTCGCCATGTCCGTAGCGGTCGATCGCTGCTGCGTAGTCGAGGTAAACCGCCAGTTTGGAAGTGCCTACCCCATAGCCGGCATCGCAACGCTCTTTTGCAGCGCGCGAAGCGATATCGCGGGGCACCAGGTTACCGAATGCAGGGTATCGCCTTTCCAGGTAATAGTCACGCTCGTCTTCCGGAATATCTCCGGGGGCACGGTTATCGTCTTTCTTCTTCGGCACCCAGATACGACCGTCATTACGGAGCGACTCCGACATCAGCGTCAGCTTCGACTGGTGGTCGCCCGAGACCGGGATACACGTCGGGTGAATCTGTGTAAAGCACGGGTTTCCGAAGAAAGCGCCTTTCTTATGGGCTTTCCACGCGGCCGTAACGTTGCTTCCCATCGCATTGGTGGAAAGGTAAAAAACGTTCCCATAACCTCCGGAAGCGATCAGGACGGCATGACCGAAGTGTCTTTCCAGCTCGCCGGTAATAAGGTTTCTTGCGATCACTCCGCGACATTTCCCATCTATGATCACCACTTCCATCATCTCGTGGCGGTTATACATGGTTACAGTCCCCATCCCCACCTGCCGCTCAAGCGCCGAATAGGCTCCCAGCAGCAACTGCTGGCCTGTCTGACCGGCAGCATAAAACGTACGCTGCACCTGGGTACCTCCAAATGAGCGGTTGCTGAGCAATCCGCCGTATTCGCGGGCAAAAGGTACTCCCTGCGCCACGCACTGGTCAATAATATTACCGGAAACTTCCGCCAGGCGGTGTACGTTTGCCTCACGTGCACGGTAATCTCCACCCTTAATGGTATCGTAAAACAGGCGGTAAACCGAATCACCGTCGTTCTGGTAGTTTTTAGCTGCGTTAATCCCCCCCTGGGCGGCGATCGAGTGCGCCCTCCTGGGAGAATCCTGGAAACAGAAAGCCTTAACTTTGTATCCCATCTCAGCAAGAGAAGCCGCGGCTGAAGCCCCTGCCAGACCGGTACCTATTACTACTATCTCTATTCTGCGTTTATTCGCAGGGTTGACCAAAGGAACAGTCGACCTGTATTGAGACCACTTTTTATCCAGCGGTCCGGAAGGAACCTTAGCGTCCAAACGTGATGAGCCTGCCATGTTCGTTTGTTAGATTATATCGTTATCAAGGGCAAAACCCTTTTAAAATTGCTTGAAATAAAAATATAGCGGCATCGCAGCGAAAGCCGCCGGAATTATAAATGCGAATACCCAAACCCCGATCGCTTTGATGAAAGGCGAGTATTTGGGATGATTGATGCCAAGTGTCTGAAACGCGCTCTGAAAGCCGTGGTAAAGGTGGAAGCCGACAACTACCATGCTCAGCAGGTAGAAGAAAGACAGCAGGAAGTTCTGGAATGCGACAGCCACCGTCTGGTACAGGTCTTTCACTATCACCGTCCGCGTTCCTTCGTCGGAGCTCGTAAATTCAACCTGTTTCACGTCCTGGGTATAGCCTTCAGGCATCTGCTGGCTGAAGATCTCTCCCGTATTCAGCACTTCCGTATACTGCACATAAGGAAGCGGCTCATTATGGAACTTGTACCAGAAATCTCCCATGTGAACTACGATGTAGACCAGGAGAATCGTGCCCAACACCGCCATATTACGGCTCGACCAGGTGGACTGGTTCCTGATCACGCTGTACTTCACATTCCTCGCCTTGCGGTTGGAAGCCTCGAGGTAAATACCCCAGAACGCATGAAAGAGAATAAAAAAGTAATTCAGGTAAGAAATGATTTTGATTGGGGCAAAAGTAGTCATCATTACCGCGTAGGTATTGAATGCATAACCCCCGTCATCCTTAAAAAGCTGAAGATTACCAATAAGGTGCACCACCAGGAAAAGACATAGAAACAGCCCCGTCAGAGACATCAGGACCTTTTTGCCTATTGAACTGGTCAAAGTTTGGGTTAGCCAAGACATAGCAAACAGCCAGAGTGTTTTGTGTAAAAATTATTCATTTTATAGGTGTCCAAAGGTAAGTCACATTCAAGTTTCATCCAACTAAGGTGTGGGCATTTCAAACACCTGTCAATTATTTATAATCTTTTTAAGTTGGAAGGTTACTCACCCGGCCTGCGTCTAAGTCCTCAAAAAATTAACAAAACAAATCGACAGTTGTATAATTTAAAGTCCATTCTTCGTTTACTTACCAAAATCCGGCGTCGCCTGCCAGCCTCTCACCCGGCGCCGGTATTATCAAGAAAAATCCCTGCCTATGCTGCTCCGGTTTATTCTCCTCTTCTTTAGCATCACTTTGCTTTGGACCACAAAAGCGTACGCTACCCATGTACGGGCGGGTGAGATAACGGCTAAAAGAATTTCGCAAACGGCCCTCACCTACGAAATCAAGTTTACAGGCTACTATAATATGGATTCAAGGGGCAAGGACGCGGCAATAAGAAATACGGACGTATGGTTCTGGATCACCGGCGACCCGAAGTCCTACGAGTCGCCAAGGGTAGGCGGCCTGGACGGCATGATCGATGTCGGTAACGAAACCACCCGCAACGAGTATGTCCTGATCTATACATTCCCTGCCCCGGGCGTCTATACCATCAACCTCGGTATCGACAACAGGAATGACGGTGTACTCAATATAGGCCCTGAACCCACCGAAAGTCTTAACTTCTACATCCAGAGCACCTTGGCCATCAACGCCAGCCTGGGTATGAACAGGACACCCGTACTGCTCAACTCCCCCATCGACCAGG
>CAZLTN010000116.1:0-16205 GCA_964562455.1 uncultured Cytophagales bacterium | reverse complement strand
CAGGACAAATACCTGATCTCGGCTGCCGTGAGAAGAGACGGCTCATCGAAATTCAGCCCGGACAACCGGTTTAGCGTATTTCCGTCAATTGCGCTGGGCTGGCGCTTATCAGAGGAATCTTTTATCAGGGACCTGAATCTTTTCAGCAACCTGAAACTGCGCGGAAGCTGGGGTAAAACCGGCAGCCAGGCCATCAATCCTTATGCAACATTATCGCCCTACGGCTCCACCCAGGTGGCTTTCAGCAACACCACCCCTGTCGTAGGCGTGATCCAGGGCAACCAGGGGAACCGTAACCTGAAATGGGAAACCACATCACAAACAGACGTCGGCGTGGAAATGGAATTCCTGAACGGACGGATCCGCATCGAGGCCGACTACTTTAAGAAAAATACGACCGATCTGCTACTGAACGTCGCCATCCCCAACTACGCCGGCGGGGGTACCCAGGCAAGAAATGTGGGCGAAATCGAAAACAAAGGGTTTGAATTCTCGGTCGGAGGCAGCCCGGTAGCCGGTAACCGGTTCACCTGGGAATCCAACCTGAACCTCTCGACACTCAAAAACCAGGTCATCAGCCTGGGAGGCCTGTCAAGACTGGGTACCGGGACCGGAGTGGGTGCGGGAATGTCGACCACTAACGAATTTATGCTAATGCCGGGAGAACCACTGGGTTCATACTGGGGCCTGAACTACCTGGGCACTTTTAAGCAAGCCGATGCAGACAAAGCGGCCTTACAGGGACGTGTACCCGGAGATCCGCGTTACCAGGACCTCAACGGCGACAACAACATCAATACGGACGATTTCCAGATCATAGGCAGGGCTTTCCCTAAAATGACAGGCGGCTGGAACAACACTTTTACATATAAAGGATTTACCGCCAACATATTTTTCCAGGGAGTATTCGGTGTTGACAAGCTCAACTATACCCGTGCGGCTGCACTGTCGGGATCAGGTGATGCACGCCAGTTTATCCTCGCGGAAATCAGGGATTACTATCGCCCGGGGAACGAGACTTCAGACGTGCCGGCATTTACCAAAACTTACCAGCCTTTTACCCAATCCAGCCGCTTTCTTGAAAACGGCAGCTTTGTCCGCCTGAAAAACATCAGCCTGGTATACGACATTCCAACCGCTTTCCTCGGCAACAAGGTAAACGGAAGGATTTTCGTGAGCGGTGTGAACCTTTGGACAATAACCAGATACAAAGGGCCGGATCCGGAGTCGAGCAATGTTGGGTCGGGCACCGATACGGCGATCGGGATCGACTACGCCTCGTACCCCAATTCCAAGACTTATACGCTGGGTATCAACCTGAGCTTCTGAGCCGGAGAAACCCTTAAAAACATTTCAGCCCCGGAAGGGGACAGGCAAAACATCAAATCCTGACTATCATGAAAAGAAATAACCTGATTATATTATCCGTCCTGCTTTTGTGCGGAACATCATGCGATAACTATCTCGAAGAAGACACTACCGGGCTTTTATACGGCAACAATGTCCTGTCGACCCAGAATGGTCTGGAATCGGCCCTGACCGGAGCTTACCGGGGGTTAGCCAATCAATGGGGTTACGGATTCATACACCCTTCGGCAAACGCCGCTGTGATCGGCGCAGACGATGTCACCACGCACCCGGCCAGTAATAAAGCCGACTGGCGGGAGTTCGACCAGTTTGCCGTCTCGACCACCAACCAACGCTCTAACGCCGTATACAATGGCTGCTACAAAGCTATCCAGGGAGCCAATAACGTGATCAATAACTACCAAATCACGACCGGCGACCAGGCTGCAATCACTACTATCGTAGGGGAAGCACACTTTATACGCGCCTTTTCCTATTATTGGCTCACGCGCTTCTGGGGAAATATCCCGCTGGTCACCACCGAGCTGTATTCAGAGGAGCTGCTTACCATCGGAAAGTCCACGCCGGCCGATATATATAACCTCATCGTAGCCGACCTGAAGGTTGCCGAAAACAACCTTCCGAATGCCAAGCGCGCACCCGGAAGGCCTAACAAAGGTTCGGCAAAGGCGTTCCTGGCCGACGTGTACCTGACCATGGCCGGCTGGCCCCTGAAACAAACCGACAAATACGACCTGGCTGCCGCCAAGGCGAAGGAGGTTATCGATAGCAAGGATGCCTACGGTTTCCAGTTGCTCCCGACGTTTGCCGCTGTTTTTGAAAACGACCCCGCTTCACCCGGTACGGCAGAAGCAGTGTTCCAGGTAAGCGGCTTTTTGGGAGGAAGCGGTACCGCCAATGCTACATACGGCAGCACTACGATGCCCGGTGAGGAAGGAGGCTGGGACGATATGTTTGCCGAGCTTAATTTCTTCTACGAATTCCCGGAGGGACCGCGCAAAGAAGCAACTTTCCGTACCGAATTCGGCCTGGGAGCCACCAAAATTCCATGGCAGCAAAGTCAGACAAAACACCCTTACTACAAGAAATGGTATATCAAAGGAAACCTGGTGACATCAAGCATCTCTTTACCGACAGTCATGATGCGCTACGCCCACGTGCTGACCATCTATGCGGAAGCCAAGGCACGCGGTACCGGCGGGCCGGACCAGGCAGCTTATGATGCCCTGAACCAGGTCCGTTTAAGAGGCCGGGCTACAGGTACAAAAGCGCTGTCACCTGCCGACGGGCTTACAGCGGCCCAGTTTGCCGATGAAGTGATACAGGAGCGGGCCTGGGAATTCGCCTGCGAAAGAACCCGCTGGTTTGACCTGATCCGCCTTGAGAAGGTAGAGGAAGCCAACGCCAAAAAGCACCCGGACGACCTCAAGCCTATCAAGCCAATCACCCGGGAAAGCTATTGGTTGCCGATGCCGTTTGCCGATACGTCGATCAACCCTAACCTGAATTGAGCCGGCAATCTTTTATTTTCTTACATTAGCCGATTATCATATCGTATTGCTAATGAAATTCTTTGCTAAAAAGACACTCCGGGGCCTGGTCCTCGCGGTGGCGTCGCTATCGGTTTTACCGGGCTCCGAAATATCGGTCGCCCAGGTCCGGGATCTTTATCGCATTGAAATACCTCCGGGCGAAACGTTAAAAAGTTTCTTTCGCTACACTCCCGGCCGGATCCCCTTCGTCAGCACTCATCGCGGCGGGGTCCGGCGGGGATTCCCGGAAAACAGTATTGCCACTTTCGAAAACACGCTCAGGAATACCTGGTCTATTCTCGAAATAGATCCCAGGTACACAAAAGACAGCGTTATTATACTGATGCACGATGCCACGCTTGAAAGAACAAGCACCGGTACCGGCAAAGTCGCCGATCACACTTTTGAGCAAATCAGGAAGTTGCGGCTGAAAGATGTAAACGGCGATGTCACGAAAGAGAACATTCCTACCCTGGATGAGGCTATCCGGTGGGCCCGGAATAAAACGGTCCTGGTTGTGGACCAGAAAGATGTGCCTGTCGAAGCGCGGGTAAAAAAAATACAGGAGCACCGGGCTCAATCGTGGGTGGCACTGATTGTCTATAGCCTTGAAGATGCAAAAAAATGCTATAGCCTGGACCCGGACATTGTAATGGAGCTCATGGTACCCGATAAAAAGGCGATGTCGGATATTGAAACCGCCGGAATCCCCTGGCAGAATGTCGTAGCCTTTGTTACGCACACCACTCCGAAAGATGCCGGGATATTCCGTGAACTGCATGACAAAGGAGTGATGTGCATCAGGGGCAGCTCCCGGACCATCGACAAAGAGTATACCGAAGGAAAGATTACGGGCAGGAAAGCACTTTTTGAACGATACAGGGAAATGGTTGCGTCAGGCACGGACATCATCGAGGCGGATCTTGGGATCGAGGCAGGGGAAGCCTTGCGAAAACCAATAAAAAAGAATAGCGGGAAATCGCAGTTCTTTGTGCGGTAAACGGGATTTCCGAAAGGCCCCCAACCGGGCGCATCAATTTTTATATTTATAAAATGGCCATCAGGAATCAGCTATTGGCAAACATTCGATTGGTACACGCCCGGCTTCTGTTTCCGGCGTTCCTTTTTGTAATATCGGCAGGCAGCAGACCGCCCGGCGCGGATCTGCCGGAGGCTGTCATTACCAACGGGTTGGTCAGTGCAAAACTGTATTTACCTGACAGGGAAAACGGTTATTACCGGGGAGCCCGCTTTGACTGGGCTGGGGTAATAAGTAGCCTGGAATACAAAAACCACTCCTATTTTGGTAAGTGGTTCGAAAAATACGACCCTTTTCTGCACGACGCCATTATGGGCCCGGTGGACGAGTTCAGAATACCACTGGGTTTCGATGAGGCCGGGCCGGGGGAGGAATTCGTCAAGGTAGGTGTCGGCCTGTTGAGAAGGCCGGACGGCAAACCGTATTCATTCTCCAGGAAATACGAAGTGACCGATTCAGGCGAATGGGAGGTGGGTGTCACGGGTAACCGGGTCACGTTCAGCCAGAAGCTGAAAAGCGGCAACGGGTATGCTTATCTTTATGAAAAAGTAGTGAAACTCGCAGAAGGTGAGCCCCGGCTCGTCATAGAACACCGGTTGACCAACACCGGCAGCAGGCCTATTACAACAAACACCTATAATCATAACTTTTTTATGATTGACCGGGAGCCTACAGGCCCCGGCCTCTCCACCACATTCGGCTTTGACATAGCAGCCGAAGGGAACGGTTTCGGAGACATAGCCTACGCCAAAGACCGGTCTCTCACCTTCACGCGGCAACTGCAGAAAGGAGAGCATGTTTTTTGCGAAGACCTGAAAGCTGTTAAAGATACTCCTGCGCCGTACAGTTTTACGGTCGAAAACAGGAAAACCGGCGCCGGAGTACAGGTAACCGGCTCCAGGCCTGTAGATACAATGATATACTGGGCCTGTCCGACGACAGCCTGCCCCGAACCTTACATCAATATCTCGCTTAAATCCGGAGAAGTAACCGAATGGAGCATCTCCTACGAGTTTTATGCAAAACCCTGACCCTTTTTTATGGGACACAAATCTTCCGGGAATAACCTGCCGACCTGGCTGCTGATCTGCATTTTCGGCTCCCTTTTGGGGATATTGTTCATGCCCGGGCAAAAAGCCGGCCGGGACAACGGCTCTGACTGGCCTTCTTACGGTGGCGACAGCGGAGGAAGCCGTTATTCCCCTCTCACACAGGTTAACCTTGATAATGTGCATAACCTGGAACCTGCGTGGACTTACGATACGGGCGAAAATAAGGATGCATCGCAACGGGGTATGGACATCCAGTGCCAGCCTATCGTGATCAGGGGGGTCTTATATGGCACTACCCCGGAGATGAAGCTCTTCGCATTGGATGCCGCTACGGGGAAGGAAATCTGGAAGTTTGACCCTTTCAAAGACCCCGAAACCAGGCCGAGATACCACCCGTTGAGAGGGGTGACGTACTGGGAAGACAAGGATGATAAACGGATATTATACGGGGTTGGACCCAAGTTGTATGCAATAAACGCCGCAAACGGCAAACGGATCACAACATTTGGAGAAAACGGGGAGACAAGCCTTCACCAGGGGTTAGGAACGGTCGATGAGCTCGGCTACGATGTCAGCCTGTATTCGATACGGGCAACCTCGCCCGGGGTCATTTACCGCGACATGATCATCATGGGATCGTCGGTTGCCGAGGGCGGCGACGGCCTGCCGGGGAACATCCGGGCGTTTAACGTCCGTACCGGAAAGCTGGCATGGTCGTTCCGGACAATCCCCTACCCCGGCGAACCGGGTTATGAAACCTGGTCGCCCGATTCATACCGCAAGCTGGGCGGCGCCAATTGCTGGGCCGGGATGGTAGTCGACAAGGAACGCGGCCTGGTGTTTCTCGGGACAGGCTCGCCATCGGTCGATTTTTACGGGGGAGCGCGGGAAGGCCAGAACCTGTTTGCTAACTGCGTCATCGCGCTGAACGCAGCAACAGGAGAAAAGGTCTGGCATTTCCAGACCATCCATCACGATCTCTGGGACCACGATATCCCATGTCCGCCCAACCTCCTGAAGGTGACGCGCAACGGGAAGAAAATAGATGCTGTGGCCCAGGCCACAAAAGACGGCCATGTATTCGTGTTCAATCGTGAAACCGGGGAGCCTCTTTTCCCTGTACGAGAGGTTTCAGTGCCCGTTTCTCCCGCCCTGCCGGGTGAGAAGCCGTGGCCTACCCAGCCGATCCCCGACAAGCCGGCACCTTTTGCGCGACAATTCCTTAAAGAGGAGGACATTACCCGTCGTAGCGCCGAAGCGCACGACTATATCCTCGAGAGGTTCAATAACAGTAACTCCGGCAACAAGTACCTTCCGCCAAGCCTGGAAGGGACCCTTTACTACGGGTTCGGCGGCGGGGCTGAATGGGGCGGCGCGGCCACCGATCCGGAAGGCACCTTTTACATCAACGGCAACGACATGCTGTGGTGGCTCAAAATGAGGGAAAATCCCGCGCTGCAGCCAGGTTACCACGATAAGGGAATGGTGATCTACAACACCAACTGCTCGGTCTGCCACGACATGAGCAATAACGCTCAGGGCGCCGAAGCGGCTTTCCCGGATCTGAAAGATGTGGGGAAACGTATGTCGGCCGGGCAGATACACGGGCTCCTCTATACGGGGAAAGGACGGATGCCTTCCTTTCAGCATCTGTCCAGGGAAGACCGCGATGCGGTAATTGCCTACATCCTGAACCGTCCTTCGCCGACCACAGCCACGGACGATATCCACCGGACCGACGTAGCTGCGTCCGGCCCTGCCACAAATGATTTCCCGTATCAGCCACCTTATCTTCCCAACGGGATGGTGCAGTTTCGCGACCCGGACAGCTATCCGGGCATAACGCCACCCTGGGGGACACTCAATGCCATTGATCTCAATACGGGAGAATACCGGTGGACAGTTCCGCTGGGAGAATACCCTCAACTGGCAAATGAAGGCGGAGTGCCGACAGGTACCGAAAACCATGGCGGCCCCCTCGTCACAGCCGGGAAGCTTCTATTCATTGCCGCTACCTACGACGAGCATCTGCGCGCCTTCAATACAGAAAACGGCAAAGAGGTATGGAAGCATAAGCTCCCGGCCGGTGGCTTCGCTACCCCGGTCACCTACCTGAAAGATGGCAGGCAATACGTCGTGATTGCAGCCGGAGGAGTAAGGTACGGCCTCAGGCAAGGCAGCAACTACGTCGCTTTTGCGCTTCCACCGTCAACACAATAACCTTAGCCGGGGCAACTCAACAAATTCTTCCGCTCCTTACCCTCATTAGATAAACAAATAAAAAAATAAAAATAATCTTAAATTACTCTTGACAATTTAAACGATTAACAATATATTTGTTATACTAATACTTCTTTTAGTACTTAATAACATCCTCTTTTTCAGCGGAAAAGTTTTCCACTTGGGAACACATTGGCAATACAGCTCTTTTGACCCTCTATTGTGAAATAAAAATATTCTGAACGTTAAAACCATAAGCAGCGGCAAAGGGATATAAAAACCCCAGACGTTAAACGATTAACAAAATTTTACTATTTTTCACCTTAACCTATCGACGAAATGCAAAGGCGGAATTTTATCAGGAACGCAGTCTGCGGGGCGGCCGGTCTTCTTTTACAGGGTAACCGGAGCCTGGCGGCGCCACCATCCCTGAAGATCACCAAAATCCGGTATTACGCTGCACCCGGATACAATAAGCCTCTGTTTAACCAGGCTCGCGGAATTGTGGAAATTGAAACCGACGGAGGCATTATCGGGATAGGAGAAGGCGGGACAAAAGATATGGTCGAACAGTGCGCAAGCCGGGGCAACTCAACAAATTCTTCCGCTCCTTACCCTCATTAGATAAACAAATAAAAAAATAAAAATAATCTTAAATTACTCTTGACAATTTAAACGATTAACAATATATTTGTTATACTAATACTTCTTTTAGTACTTAATAACATCCTCTTTTTCAGCGGAAAAGTTTTCCACTTGGGAACACATTGGCAATACAGCTCTTTTGACCCTCTATTGTGAAATAAAAATATTCTGAACGTTAAAACCATAAGCAGCGGCAAAGGGATATAAAAACCCCAGACGTTAAACGATTAACAAAATTTTACTATTTTTCACCTTAACCTATCGACGAAATGCAAAGGCGGAATTTTATCAGGAACGCAGTCTGCGGGGCGGCCGGTCTTCTTTTACAGGGTAACCGGAGCCTGGCGGCGCCACCATCCCTGAAGATCACCAAAATCCGGTATTACGCTGCACCCGGATACAATAAGCCTCTGTTTAACCAGGCTCGCGGAATTGTGGAAATTGAAACCGACGGAGGCATTATCGGGATAGGAGAAGGCGGGACAAAAGATATGGTCGAACAGTGCGCAAGCATGCTTATCGGCGAAAATCCATTCAGGATCGAGCATCTCTGGCAGTATCTCTACAGGAGCATGTTTTATCCGCCCGGCAGGGAAAAGCTTCACGGGATGGGTGCGATCGAGATGGCGCTATGGGATATAAAAGGTAAAGCGTTGGACGTGCCCGTTTATGAGCTGCTAGGGGGAGCCACCCGGGACTTTGTAGAATGCTACGCTACCGGGTTCAGAAATTCGAAGGCTACAACTGAAGAAGGCAGAGCCGAAGATTGTATAAAGGCCGGTCTCAGGTGCTATCGTATAGGGCCTACAGGCGGGAATAACCCCCAGGTGCCTTTCGATTTCTACGAACATGCCCGGAAAACAATTGACTTTTGCAAGAGGATCGACGCCGCTGTAGGAGGACAAGGCAGGTGGGCCATCGATCTCCATACACGCTTTGATACTACTGAAGCCATTAAAATCTGCGACGAGCTCCAGAAACTGGAGCCTTATTTCGTGGAAGACATCATCCGTTCCGAAAACCCGGGGGTGTACCGTACCATCCGGAATATGACCAAAGTTCCCATTGCTGTAGGCGAGCAGTTCGGAGACCGCTGGGATACGAACGAACTGATTGAAGAACGCCTGATCGATTATTCGAGGGTCACGCTCCCGAATACCGGCGGAGTTTCCGAGCTGAAGAAAATAGCTGCTTTGTGCGAAACTCACTACGTCGGCCTTATACCGCATTTTACCGGCCCGCTGTCTACAGCGGCGCTGGTGCACGTACTGGGCTCCAGCAGCCCTGCCCGATGTATGATGGAGCTGGCCGGAGGCGAACCCGAGCGCCCGGCCTATTTCAATGATGACTACCTGCTTTTCAGGAACGGGAGGCTCTACCTCAATCCCAAACCGGGATGGGGAGTTGCTTTCAACCCGAAGAAAGCAGATTTTATCATGGAAATAACCGAAAACACCAAATTCCCGCATCCCTACCTTAAAAGTCCGGACGGCGCTATCCACAATTGGTAGTGCCGGCTGCACATCAGGTATGACAAGAGGAGTATTACGTTACTACGCGGCGCCCTGCCGCGCGGCTTTGCTATGAGCAATCTTTACAAAAACCTAACATTCAACAACTTAAAGCAATTTTCCTATGAAATTAAACTTTGCTTTATTATCCGGCTTATTCCTTCTCCTGTTTGCATCTGCGGTTGCAGCGCAAACAAGGATTACAGGGAAAGTAACCAGCCCGGGCGGTCAGGCGCTACCGGGTGTTAACGTGCTGGTCTCCGGAACGTCTACCGGGACCGTTACCGACATTAACGGTGTATACTCTGTTAATGCAGCGGCGGATGCCGAGCTCGTGTTTTCTTACATAGGGTTTGTAACCCAACAGATAAAAACGGGCTCCAGGACCGTAATAGATGTACAGCTCGAAGAAGAGGACCGTAACCTGGCCGAGGTAGTCGTAACAGCCCTCGGGATAAAAAGAGAAGCCAAGACGCTGGGCTACGCCACTGCCTCGGTTAACGCCGAGCAGATAGCGGTCAACCGTACCCCTAACCTGCTCAGCACCCTCCAGGGTAAAATGGCCGGTGTCAACATCAGCACTATGTCGACAGGACCTGCAGGTACGGCCAAGATAAGAATCAGGGGACAATCTTCGTTCAGCGGCCAGAACAGCCCCCTGATCGTTATAAACGGGGTGCCGGTAGACAACTCGAATTATGCGCTGGGGGGAGATTATGGCGCTGCCAGGATCACCAACCGCTCTGACGGCGGCGACGGCATGTCGAGCATCAATCCTGACGACATCGAGTCGATGACTGTTCTCAAAGGAGCTACTGCGGCAGCGCTTTATGGGTCCAGAGCCAAAGACGGGGTGGTCATGATCACCACAAAAAGCGGGGGAACCGGCAAGGGCTGGGGTGTGGACTACAACCTGAACTTCACTACCGATACGCCTCTCGACTTCACCGATTTTCAGTATGAATATGGACAGGGAGAGGGCGGAAAGCGGCCCAACGACCCCAACAGTCAGCCTACGTCGGGTGTCTGGAGCTTCGGGGAAAAATTTGAGCCGGGAATGAAACAGTACCTTTTCGACGGAGAGGAATGGCCTTATGAACCGGTAAGAAACCGTATCCGCAAGTTTTATAACGTAGGGACCAACTTTACAAATACCGTTACGGTGTCCAACAGCGGGGCCAACGGCGGATTCAGCCTTTCTTTTGCCAATACCGACAACAAAGGCATAGTCCCCAATTCCAAATTCAACCGCAAAACGATCAATCTCGGATTCAATCAGAAGATCAACAGCAAGCTGACTGCCCTGGGTAATATTAACTATTCCCTCGAAAACAATACCAATCCTCCGCAAATCGATGCGCAGGATTTCGCTACGGCAACTGTTATTTATACGCTGGCCAACTCGATGCCTTTTGAAGCCCTGAAAGCAAACCAGGTGCAGCCGGACGGAAAGGAGTTTGTCTTTTCAAGGTTCCTGGTACGCAATAACCCTTATTACTCAGTCAACTATCACAAAGAAAATATCGACAGAAACCGTCTTTTCGGGAACGTAGCCTTAAAATGGGACATTACGAAATGGCTTTACCTGCAGGGGCGCGTAGCACAGGACTACTATGTTCGCAACCAGGACTATAACATCCCCAACGGCTATGCACCGATCGCAGCGGCGCCTTCGGGTTATATCAACGGGGCATTTGTACAGGATGTCAGGAAATTCACCGAACGTAATATCGATTTCCTGCTCGGGGGCAATCATACCTTCGGCGACATCGGGATCGATGCTACCTTCGGCGGGAATACGCGCTACGTAAAGATGGATTTCAACAGTGTCGCGGTACAGGATTTTGTTCAGCCGGGACTTTATACAGTGATGAACGGGCGTGTGAAAGACCCTCTGTACAGCCTTTCCGAAAAGAAGATCAACTCTCTTTACGGGGCCGCCACAATTTCCTATAAGGAGTTTCTTTATCTGAACCTGACGGCGCGCAATGACTGGTTCTCTACGCTGGCCCCGGAAAACAGGAGCATTCTGTACCCTTCCATAACCGGTAGTTTCGTATTCTCCCAGGCATTTCCCGAATTGCCGGAATGGATCAGCTTCGGCAAGTTGAGAGCGGCGTATGCCGAGGTAGGGGATGATAACGTGGCGCCTTATTCAAACGCGCTGTACTATTCGGTAAACAACAACATGGCTACCACGCCCGGCGGCCAGTCCGTACCGGTCGGCGGAATCAACGCATCGTCCATCCCCAACCGTAACCTGAAGCCGCTGAGAGTGAAGGAATCGGAGGTGGGTGTGGAAATGAAGTTCTTCAACAACCGGGCAGGCCTCGACCTTACCTACTATCACAAAATCACCGAAGACCAGATACTGGCCGCCCAGGTTTCCGATGCCTCTTCCTATACCAATAAGCTTATCAATGTGGGAAGGAGCATGAACCAGGGAGTTGAAATGTTGCTCACATTCACGCCGGTTCAGAAAAAGGACTTTTCTTGGGATGTAAACTTCAACGTCTCCTATAATACTTCGAAGGTACTCAAGCTGGGATTGGCAGAAAACGATACCGTTATAACTGCCGGAGGAGGAGGCGGACGCGTGCTGAACCAGGTGGTCGGGAAACCGATAGGACAGCTTTATACTTTCTATTACCTCCGGGACGCCCAGGGAAGGCAGGTATTCGACAAAGCCAGTGGCCTGGCCCTCCGGAACGACGTCCTGCGAAATGTGGGATCGGCGCTCCCCAGGTATTTCGGCGGGATCACCAACAGCTTCAACTACAAAGGCATCATGGTATCGGCGCTTATCGACTTCAAACTGGGTCACAAAATTATTGCAGGCCAAAACCAGAATTACCTGCGCCACGGGCTGCATAAAATGACGCTGGTCGGGCGGGCGGAAGGCTATGTTATCGGGGAAGGCGTCAATCCTGACGGCGAGATCAACCAGACAAAAGCACTGGTCCAGCCATTCTATGAAAGACCGAACGTGATCGGCGTCCATGAAGACATGGTATTCCATGCCGGTCACTGGAAGCTCCGCCAGATAACGGCAGGCTACGACTTCACCAAACTGCTTCCTTCAAGCTTTTTCGTAAAAGGGCTCAGGCTGAACTTCGTAGCAAATAATGTCGCGGTGCTGAAAAAATGGACCGAAAACATGGATCCGGAAATGTTGTTCAACTCTTCGGACAATGCCACAGGCCTCGATTTCTGGCCCAGCCTGCCTCTGACACGTTCAATGGGTTTTAACCTGAGCGCAAAATTCTGATTGTCTAATTGACTTATTGTCACTTAATTCATATTCCAGATGAAAAAGACCTTAAATATCCTGAGCCTGTGTGTGCTTCTCCACCTGTTGGGGGGGTGCGATGCCGGGTTCGACGAAATCAATACCAACAAGGTAAATCCTACATCCCTGTCGCCCGACTTTGTGCTCAACAAAGCCATACTGGATGCAACCTATACCCAGGGGACCGAAACGCTGCAAATGCTGAATTATCATTTCGGCATCGTCCAGCAGATCATTACTCCTTACGGCAGTTCGCTGGCCGGAGCAAACTACAACCAGTTTGTAGCGGCAAACGTTACACAGCTCTGGCAGATCTTCTACCGCAACGTCGTCAAGCAGATCGTAGATGTAGTGGAAGTCACAAAAGGTGACGCCAGTCGCCACAACCTCCACCAGATGGCACGCATCTGGAAAGCCTACGCTTTTATGATCATTACCGACAACCACGGGGACGTGCCTTATACGGAAGCCGGGAAGGGATATCTCGAAGAAATCATTTCCCCCAAATACGACACGCAGCAGTCTATCTATACGGACCTGCTGAAAGAGCTGGAGGAAGCTGCGGCTGCCCTGGACCCGTCAAAAGATAAGGTCACAACTGAAATTTTGTATGGCGGCGATGTCGCAAAATGGAAAAAATTCGGCTATTCTCTCCTGCTGCGGGCGGCGATGAGGCTATCCAAAGTAGATCCGGCCACTGCTCAGTCGTATGTGACAAAAGCCGTGACGGGAGGTCTCATTGCGTCAAATGCAGACAACGCGGTAACACGTCATTCAGCATTGTATAACAACTGGGTGTCCAACCACCTGGCAGCACGCGAAAAAACCAACTATTATCTTACAGAGCCGTTTGTCAATTACCTGAAAGAAAATAACGATCCCCGTCTGAAGATATTTGCGGTCAGGCACGTGGGCGCCTCCAGCGGGACAGACCAGACGGCTGCCCGGCAGTCCAGCGACCCGGCCGTCCAGATCGGTATGCCGATGGGTTATGACGACGTTTCGATACGGACTACCTATGCCGCAAAAGGAGTGGTAAGCCTTTGGGACTACACGCAAGCCAATTTCAATACCGTCCTGCAGCTCGATGCGCCCGAATTTCATGTTACCTATTCCCAAACGCAGCTTTTACTGGCAGAGGCGGCACACAGGGGCTGGACCAGCGGTGATCCCGCAGCTCTCTTTAAAAACGGGGTGAAAGCCAACCTGGAGCAACTCTCCGCTTACGGCTCAGCTTCTGTCATATCGGCTGGCGCTATAGACAGCTATCTTGCCGCACATCCGCTCACTGCAGGCAAGGAGTTCGAAGACATCAACACGCAATACTGGGTTTCGTCTTTCTTGTGCGGCCCGGAAGTATTTGCCAATTTCAGGCGAAGCGGTTACCCGGCTTTAAAGAAAAACCCCTATCCAGGGTCGGAATTGCAGGGAGAAGATTTTATCAGGCGGATTCCTTATCCCGACACCGAGATCGTCGTCAACCAGGCGAACCTGAACGAGGCTATCGGCCGGCAAGGGCCAAATACGCTCAGCACAAGGGTTTGGTGGGATAAAAAGTAGGTTCATTCAATTAAACAGTAAGCAAGCATATGAAAAATGAAAGACGAGAAGCATTGAAAATGCTGGGCCTCGGGACCTCCGCCGGGTTACTTTCCCTGTTCGGAGGTACAACGCAGGCGCGGGAAAACCAGGAAACCCCTTCTTATGCGAAGGGCATGGCTCCCGTTAAGATAAAAAATATAAAGGCGATCGTGACGGCGCCGCAAGGTTCCAACCTCATAACTGTAAAGGTCGAGACTACCGAGCCGGGCCTGTACGGCCTGGGCTGTGCAACTTTTACCCAAAGGGCCTTTGCAGTAGTGACGGCCATTGAAAAATACCTCAATGAGCTCTGCGTGGGCAGGGATGTAGACCAGATAGAAGATACCTGGCAGGCAATCTACGTAAGCTCCTACTGGCGGAACGGGCCTGTACTGAACAATGCCCTGTCGGGGCTTGACCAGGCGCTTTGGGATATAAAGGGAAAAAGGGCCGGCATGCCCGTGTACCAGCTCCTGGGCGGAAAGTGCAGATTTGCGATCCCTACCTATACGCATGCCGGAGGTAAGACACCTGAAGAAGCGGTAGAAAGCGTGAAGAAATTTATGGAGGAAGGTTTCAAATATATCCGCATCCAGCAGGGCGGATATGGGGCTGTGGGCAGTGTGTCCCGTAAACCTGATTTTAAGGAGGCCGGCTTCGGCGGAGAAACCGACAACTATATGAATGAACGGTTTTACCTGAAGTCCGTGCCTGAAATGTTCGCGGCAGTCAGGAAGCACTGCGGCGAGGAAGTGCAGTTGCTGCATGACATCCATGAGCGGCTCCAGCCTATGGACGCCATCAACCTTATCAAACGGCTGGAGGAATACAGCCCCTTTTTCGTGGAGGACCCGTTTTCGCCCGAGAATATGAAGTGGTTTAAATTATTGAGACAGACCACTTCCGTGCCCCTGGCAATGGGAGAGCTTTTCAACAATCTCAATGAATTTTTGGAGCCGATGGTCAACCAGTGGTTTGACTATATCCGCATACACGTTTCGCAGATAGGAGGCATCACACCTGCTATGAAAGTAGCCAGGCTGGGAGAATTCTTCAACATCCGCACGGCCTGGCACGGCCCGGGCGACGTAACGCCGGTCGGCCACGCAGCCAACGCGCACATCGATTTTGCCGTATGGAATTTCGGCATACAGGAAGCGGTACGATTCAACGAGCAGACGCAGGAAGTATTCTCGGGTTGCCCGACAATGAAAAACGGCTATATGTATGTCAACGAAGTGCCGGGCCTGGGAGTCGATATAAATGAAAAAGCGGCAGCCAAATTCCCGATTACCTCGCGCTCGAACTGGCAGGTAAGGAAAGAAGACGGAACGATTATCAGACCTTAGCAGTCAATAAACCTCCCGGTACAATGCAAAAAAAGAGGGTGTCACTAAAGGATATCGCTGAAAAGGCAGGCGTCTCTACCGCCCTTGTTTCGTATGTTCTCAATAAGAAGGAAAACAGGGTCGGAAAAGAAATGGCTGAAAAGATCAGCAGGATCGCGAAAGAGATGAACTACGAGCCCCATCATGTGGCGAAGAGTCTCAGGAGCGGCAAAACCCATACGATAGGACTGATTATTGCAGATATTTCAAATCCCTTTTTTGCCAATATAGCCCGGGTTGTAGAAGACGAGGCCAAAAAGTTCGGTTATACGGTTATTATCGGGAGCTCCGACGAGAAAGCCGAAAAATCGTGGGATCTTCTGAACGTGCTCCTCAACCGGCAGGTCGACGGCTTTATCATCGTCTCTGCCGAAAATTCACAGAACAATATCATTTTCCTCAAAGAGAAAAAGATACCGTTTGTGCTGCTTGACCGGCATTTTCCGCAGATCCATACGGATTTCGTAACGACCAACAACTACAAGGCTTCTTATGATGCTACTCTCCACCTGTTGCAGAACGGATACGAAGAAATAGGCCTCATTGCGTACGATTCGGAAATGTACCACATGCAGGAGCG
>CAZLTN010000115.1:0-16443 GCA_964562455.1 uncultured Cytophagales bacterium | reverse complement strand
CTGCTTAAATCCGAACAGGAGAAGGTGCAGCTCCTTCAGAAGCTGCTTGATTTGACTCACAAATCTTCCTGTTTCTCTTCTATGGGAGCCTTGTAAATAAGGTATAGCGCCTCCAATGCAGGCATCAGGTTTTCAAAAAAATAAAGCTGGTCTCCGGCTGATGCCTCCTTCGGGTGATTCCCGGCCGATACTGATGCCGTCAGCATTTTCCACAAATAAAAACGACAACTGCCAAGCGAATACTCCTCGCAAAATCCCTGCAACAGGCTGCCGGGATCAGCTATCTCCTCCGGTGACATCCATACCGGCCTGCCACCCTCATCGTCTTCAGAATAAAATCTCATACCTAACCGGGTTAAAACCGGAAATTGGCACGATCCGGGCTTCTAAACAATTCGCACGGATATGGAGCTTTAGAACTATTTCTTTTTCACCGTTCCTATACCATATCTTTTCACCTGCCGTATCCTGAGCTGGTTATTGATCACCTCTACTTTCTTTAAATCCCGGAAATTACCCTCTTCATCATAAAAGCCTATCATACAGGCAAGATCACCTTCGGCTTTCTTTACATCTACCCGTGGCTGATAACCAAAATTAGGAATATCCACGCTGTCCTTAACGTCCATCATCTTATACCTGACAGTTGCCTTGTAGCGAAACCTCAATGGCGTCTCATACAGCTTTACAGCAAATTGGAATTCATTCAGTTCATCAGGAACTTTGACCGAATAAGCAGCTACGGGAGCGGCGTTTACTTTATCACGCTCCGGCGGGATGGTATCGTTGACAACAACCCTTACTTCTTCCGGCGCTTTGGTCTTACTCTCTGTCGTGCCATTGCACGCCGCGAATATGCCCGCAAAAGACAATACACTTAATAATGCTCCCGCTGTAGCCCCTTTACGCTTGGCCTTCTCCCATACTGCGCTTTGTTTTCCCGAAACAAACCGGAAAATCCCGGCCAATACGGCATAATTCATCATGCAAAAGTAATAAGGTATAAAAAAAGCCCTGATTTTAACCGATTTCCGCTCTGCCCACCACCCGAGTAGCGCCATCAGGTAAAACAGGCACTGTCCCGCCAGCAACAGCCGGTAGACGAGCTCCGGGCTATCCAGGCAGATCCATATGTTGAGCGCAAAAGCCAGAATGAGCGCGGGCGGCGTAACTGTCCATCTCAATACCCGGTGGCTCACATACTGGAACGACAATATAGGGAATCGCAAAGGATTGAGCAATGGCAACAGTCGTAAAACAGATTGTATCCCCCCGGCGGCAATCCTCACCTTGCGCTTGAGCTCCTCAGTTATATTTTCCGATGCTTCTTCTACAGCATAGGCTTCCGGCTCATATACAATGCGGGACCCCTGTGCGGCAACCAGCATCGAGATCATAAAGTCGTCAAGGATAGTATCGGCAGGAACGGGCATGTAAAGGGAGCGGCGCACACTGAACAGCTCTCCGGCCGCACCCACGACAGAATAAAGCTCCGAATCCCATTTTTTTAGCCGCGATTCGTACTTCCAGTAAAAACCTTCTCCTGCAGTCGCATCAGCCGAGGCGTCCATACTGACGCGCTTTTCGCCGGAAACCGCTCCTACGCCAGGGTCAGCGTAATGCCTTGCGATCAGCACCAGGGCCGATTGATTGAGGAATGTATTGGCATCGGTAAACACTACAATTTCAGAGCTGACAGTCTCCATAACCCGGTGAATTGCATGGATCTTCCCCTTCCTTTCCGGCGAGTGCATCAGCCCGAGCTCCGGGTACGAGGCAACAATCCCGGGCGTAAGGTCGGAAGAGCCGTCGGTCACGAATATAATACGAAGGCGATCGGCCGGATAACGAAGAGCCAGGGTGTTTTCAATTTTCCTCTCTATGGTATTTTCCTCGTTATACGCCGCAATGATGAGCGACATAGTAGGCAACTGATCGTCTGGAGGCTGTACCGCTCGTCGGGCAGGCTTTAGTAACCGCCGGAGTTTTACAAGAACAAACAATAATATACCGTAACCTAAAAAGGCGTAGAATACCAAACCAAGAGATAACCAGAATAAAAATTTCATTCTTTTTTACAGAAAACAGGTTCAGGCAACAGAAACGGGATACCCTGGATCGGTGCTATCCGCCGGATGAGTAAAATGCCAGCCAATAGCCCTGAACATTACAGGTACCAGCCTCAGGTGGCCATCCAGGATATAACGGATCATACTTTTGGGCACTACCACGGCTGCGTAATACATACAGAATATCGTAAAAGCCGCAGCTCCTGCGTTTTTTCGCATAAACAGGATCCTGTTCCGGTGCATAAAGAATTCTTTCAGCCCGGTGGTCTTACCGACCGAAACCGATTCCTTATGGTAGATCAGCGCCGACGGTTCGAAAAAAATCCTGTACCCAGCCCTCCTGATCCGCTCACACCAATCCAGCTCTTCATAGTACAAGAAGTAGCGTTCGTCCATCAGCCCGGCCTTTTCCAGCACCTCCCGGTTCACCATCATAGCAGCTCCATGTGCATAGGCCGTTTCGCGGGCAGGGCCGTCATACTGCCTTTTATCCTCTTCAAACTGGCCGATACAGGAATTCCTGCCGGTATAGAAATTCATAGGAGTATACCCCGCATACTGTATCATATCCGGCTGATCGTAATAATGGATGAGGGGCGAAACCACGCCTGCTTCCCGATGCGTATCCAGTGCCTGCACCAGCTTCGATACCAGCCCGGCCGTTACAATCGTATCATTGTTGACCAGGAAAACGCAGGCTCCGTTTGCCTCTCTGATTGCCAGGTTATTCCCGCCGGCAAAGCCAAGATTGGTATCAGACCTGATGAACCTGAACTGCGGATATTTCTGCTCCCATGCCGGGACCGGGTTATGCCGGCTTCCATTATCGACCACGATAACCTCGATATTTTTATAGTGGTTAAGGGTAATAACAGATTCCAGCAAAGCTTCGGTGACAAGAGGCTGGTTAAAATTAACCGTAATAAGAGAGACAAGCTTCATTCAATTTTTCAAACGTTGAGTATCGCAGCGCTTAGGCCGTGCAGATCAGGCCGCGTAGAAAACAGTTTCCTGCCGCTTTCAAAAATAACCATTTATATATAATTTTAAGCTGTTTCAACCAAAACGGTCATCCGGATATAGCCGCTTTGGTTGAAAACAAACACTCAACGTAACATTCATGAAAAACACAGCCATGCTTCCGACCGGATTATAAGACCTTTCTGCGGCCAAACCTGCTCAATTACTTTAAATTCTGTTTCTCTTCAACTGAATGAACTTTTTCCAGCTTCCCCGTTGGATCGAACCGCACCTTTACAGCAAAAAGCGGTTCTCCGACTTTACGCCTGACGAGATCGAAGCGCTCAGGCAGAAATTAAAACCGTTCAACCGCCCCGACCCGGAAATTTCGGTGATCATCCCGGCCTGGAACGAGGAAAACAATATTTACCGGGCACTCTCTTCACTTGCTGCCAACCACCCGCGATTGCCTACCGAAATTATCGTCGTCAATAACAATTCGACCGACAACACGCAGCGCGTACTTGATGTCCTCGGTGTAAAATCTTATGTCCAGACACTCCAGGGAACACAGCATGCCCGCCAGATGGGATTGGAAAATGCAAAGGGAAAATATTATTTATGCGCGGACTCTGATACTATTTACCCTCCAGACTGGATTAACTGTATGATTGAGCCTCTGGTGACCGAAAAAAGCATTTCCTGCGTGTACGGAAATTATTCTTTTTTACCTCCCGAGGGTCAAAACCGGCTGGGCCTCGCACTTTATGAGCTGACGGGGGAAGTAGTCATCGCGCTACGCCGAAGGCAGGGAAAAGAGTTTGTAAACGTTTACGGCTTCAACATGGGTTTTGAAACCCGGAAAGGCCTTCAGAGCGGGGGATTTATTATAAGCGGAAGCAGAAAATATGACAACATTAAAGGAAGCGACTTTGTAAATGAGAGTGAAGATGGACGAATGGCGCTAAATCTTATGTCTTTCGGACGGCTTCACAGGGTAACTTCAAAAAAGGCAACCGTGTTTACTTCTTCACGCCGGTTGATGGACGACGGAAGTATCTGGAAAGCATTTCTTAACCGGTTCAGAAGGCAAATCCGGAACAAATAATGAAGAAAATTTTATAAATTTTATTCCCTGACATGAGTCATAAAGAAAACATTACAATCATAGTTGCAACCGACAACTTTTATGCGATACTGCTCGGTGCACTCATCAAATCGATTGAAGAAAATCACAGGACGACGGAAAAAATCGACCTTTATGTTATAGACGACGGAATTTCGAAAGCGAACCGGGAAAAATTAAGCCAGTGCGCCACACCTTCCGTCACTACGCTTCACTGGTTCAAAAGCCACGAGGTCCTGCCGGCAGGCATCAGGATCCCGGTCGACAGGACTTCCTTCCCGATCACGACTTACCTGAGACTATTTGCGCCCCACATCATCCCCGCCGACGTACGCAGGTTTATTTACCTCGATGTCGACATGATCGTGCTGGAAGACGTTTCAAAGCTCTGGCATACCGACCTGCAAGGCCGGCTGTTCGGAGCCGTGCAGGACTTGTCCAAAACCGTAGGGTGCGATTGGGGAGGTATACCTAACTACAAAAAATTCGGTTTCCACCCCGACGATCTTTACTTCAATGCCGGTCTGCTCGTAGGCGACCCCGTCAGGTGGCGGAAAGAGGATGTTTCGAACAGAGTGATTAAAGCCTTATTCGACAATATCAGCGACGTAGACATGGCGGACCAGTACGGGCTCAACGTCGTTCTGAACAATCAATGGCTGCCGCTCGACGAAAGATGGAACGCATTCTCCGCTCTCGATATTAAGGATCCCTACCTGATTCATTTCCTGGACATTAAACCTATTTTCAAAACCTACCGGGGAAACACAGCCTACCGGGAAGAATTTTATAAATACCTGCGCCTCACGCCATGGAAAGACTTCAAGCCCATCGGCGACTACCGCCGACTTGCCAGGAAAGCATACAATAAACTAAAAAAGAACTTATCAGGATTTCTGAAATAACCCCTTATCATGTATTTCCCGGAAGTTACCCTGCTCGTTACCCACTATAACCGGAGCGCATCACTTGAACGACTGCTGTCAGGCTTTGAACAGCTCGACTGTCGTTTTGAAAATATAGTAGTGTCTGACGATGGCAGCCGACCCGAACATCTTGATTACCTGAGGGAGCTACAATCGCGGTACACCTTTCAACTGGTGACTACTCCGGTCAACAAAGGGTTGGGAAATAATATCAACAAAGGCCAGGATGCCGTTACAACGCCGCTTACACTGTACGTTCAGGAAGACTTTGTACCGCAGGCTATTTTTCCCCGCGTATTCTCCGACGCAATAGCACTGATACGGGAAGACGAGAAACTGGACATCATCAGGTTTTATGCCTATTTCCCTTACCCGTTTTTAAAACCTGTCAGGAACGGGTTTTCAGAAATGATCTTTAAATTGCTCCTGCCCGGATACAGGAAATTCTATTACTACAGCGATCATCCCCATCTCAGAAAAAGCAACTTTTTTTCACGGTTCGGCCGCTACAGGGAAGGGATCAAAACGGACGTTACTGAATACAGAATGATGATGTCTTTCCTGGCCAACAAGGGGAAAGGGCTCTTTTACAACGACTATACTACCGTTTTTGAACAGATCAACTCCACTTCCGAACCGAGTACCGTCAAACGCAATTTCTGGCGCAAATCCGGGAATCCGCTGATATCCGTCATCAGGGATTTATACCGTCATACCCGGTTTAACCTGGATTACCTGTTTGCCCGGAAAATTTGAATTCCAATTATCTCAATAATCAATCTCAACGTTTTATGAAAAATTTTATCTTATTCTTTTTATCTGTTCTCACCACCCTGCATGCTTTTCCACAATCTCCGGTTCCTGTTCCGGCCCGTATAGAAGCCGAAAGCTTTACCGCCAGCAGCGGCGTCACACCTTCCGGCTCGAGCGAAGAAGGCAGCATGCAGATAGGATGGATGAGCGACAGTACCTGGATGGAGTATGCAGTTTCGGTGCCTTCGGCAGGTTACTACAAATTCGAATTCCGCGTAGCAAACGGCTTCAGCGACGACGCCACGCTGCAAATCCGCAATACGGCAGGCTCGGTGCTTACCCAAACGGTCGTACCTCGCACGGGGGGCATGAACGAATGGAAAACTACCGCGCTGCTAACCTGGCTGCCCGCAGGCAGCCAGACCCTGCGACTTTTTGCCTACAAGGGTGTTTTCAGCCTCAACTGGTTTGAAATCAGCCAGACTATCAGGCCTGTTCCCGGCAGAATAGAAGCAGAAGACTTCGATCTTTCATACCAGGTAAATACGGAGAATACTTCCGATACGGGTGGGGGGCTCAACGTCAATAACATCGATGATAACGAATGGATGGATTATGTCGTCAACATAACAGAAACGGGCGATTACACTTTCCGTTTCCGTATCGCCAATGCGTATGGTTACGGCATCATCAAGGTGGTCAGTTCCCAGGGAGATACGCTCGCGACAGTCAACTTACCCCAAACCGGCGGCTGGCAAAGCTGGAGCTCAATCGAGACGACGGCTTCCCTGACTGCCGGACCTCAGGTACTCAGAATTTTGGCTAAAAGGGGGACTTTCAACTTCAACTGGTTTGAAACTGAACGTGAACTTATCCCCACCGTCATTGATTTTCCGCAGTTGCCGGTGAGGTTCCTCAGCGATGGCCCGCTTGCGCTCAGTGCTTCCAGCAACAACACCGAAAGCTCCCTCGTCTTTTCTTCTTCAGATACTGCAGTAGTTTCGGTAGCGTTCGAAAACGGCTCCTGGAAAGCCACACCTCTTACTGTGGGAACTGCCACGATTACGGCCTCACAGGCCAGGAGCGAACATTTCCGGGAAGCCACAGCTTCGCAGCTCCTTCAGATACTCGCGCCACCTTCCTACCTGTCGCTGCCCGGCCGGATCCAGGCTGAAGACTTTTCCGCATCGAGCGGCCTCTCTGCAGGCAATACCTCCGACGACAACGGGAACCAGGAAATAGGCTGGATAGGCGACAACAACTGGCTGGATTACCCGGTCAATGTCCCGGCATCAGGATATTATACTTTTAATTTCAGGGTAGCCAACGGCTTCAGCGATGACGCCATGCTCCGGGTAGTGTCTGCCGACAGCACCGTGCTGGGCCAGCTCGCAGTTCCGCGGACGGGCGGCATGAACAACTGGAAGACCGTCCCGGCGATGGTCTGGCTTTCTTCTGGCAACCAGGTGCTCCGGATTTCCATTCCCAAAGGGCTCTTCAGTCTCAACTGGTTCGAGGCGCAGCAGAACATCAAAGCCATCCCCGGCCGCATCCAGGCAGAGTCTTTCGATCTGGCTTCAGATGTAGGCACCGAAAATAACGGCGACCAGGACAACGGGATAAACGTCAACTCTATAGACGATAACGACTGGATGGAATATAACGTATCGGTAGCCCAGGCAGGAAGCCACATCTTCAATTTCCGCATCGCCAATGCATACGGCTACGGCATTATCGAAATCAGGAACAACAACGGAACGGTTTTGGGAGAAGTGAATGTCCCGCAGACCGGCGGATGGCAAAGCTGGAGCAACATCAGCACAACTGCCGTGTTGCCTGCCGGAAACCAGCTTTTACGCCTTCATGCCAAAAGAGGAACTTTCAACTTCAACTGGTTCGAAGTGACCTACGGAAGTATTCCGCAAACAGCTTCGGTGATCGGATTCCCGGCACCCGCAAGTCTTGAAGCGGGAACCGCGGCCGTTGACCTCGGCATTTCGAGTAACAATACAGAAAGTCAGGTACACGTCACCTCGTCCGACGCTTCCATCGTAGCAGTACATCAGACAGGCGGCACATGGTATGCCACGCCACTGGCGGCAGGAACCGCCACGATTACGGCTTCACAGGAGGAAAGCACCCATTACCTGGCGGCCGAACCAGTCTCCAGGACCCTCACCGTACTGCCGCCCAGCAGCTCCAATGCTCCGAAAATCATGCTGGATCCGGCCAGATGGTATATTCTCAATAACGCAGAAAACGGGCTGCACAGCCTTTTCGACGGAATCACAAACGAGAACGTACAAATAGGTTGGGGGATGGTGATGGAAGAATACGACGCCTACTATCCGCTCTATGACGACGAAACAATCACAATCGAACGGATCAGGATGTTCGATTTCGAAGGAATATTCGCGGACAAGCCGATGACTATTTCGGTCATCAACGACCAATGGCAGCGTATACCGATAGCGACCTTCACAGGAGAAAGCTACGGAGCCTGGACAGGCCCTTACCCTGATCGCAATACCAGCGGCGACGCACGCTTTAACCTGGATTCGGCAATCACCAATATCCGTTACCTGGTGCTCCGTATCAGAAGCGGCCTTCCTACCGAACTTGAGTTCTATGGAACCCACACTCCGGGAACACCCCCGGCACTCTCTGCAGCGCCAGCACCGGCCAAGCTGAAAAATATGCTGGGCGTCAATGTGTATGAATGGAATTTCCAGGACGGAAATACACCATGGCAGATTAACGAGGATAAAATGGAAATGGCAAAAAGCTTCTCCGGTATCCGTCATTATATAGATTGGGAGAAGCTTGAATCTTCTGAAGGTGTGTACAGCTTCAATCCGACCCTCAGCGGGGGCTGGCATTACGACCAGATCTATGAAAGATGCCAGCAGGAAGGCATCGACGTGCTGGCCTGTATCAAGACCCTTCCCGGGTGGATGCTCAGCTCGTACCCACAGAATATTAGGGATCATGAAAATATACCCGTATTGTACGGAAGCGATATCTCCCTGCCCCAGTCTTATATACAGCAGGCACGGATAGCATTCCAGTTTGCGGCGCGCTACGGAAGCAACACCCAGGTAGACTCCACCCTGCTGAGTGTTTATGACATACCCAGGTGGCCGGGTGACAATCCCAATACCATTAAAATCGGGACAGGGCTGGTCAAATACATGGAATGCGACAACGAACGCGATAAATGGTGGAAAGGCCGCCCTGCCTACCAGACAGCCCGGGAATATGCGGCCAACCTGTCGGCTTTTTACGATGGGCATAAAAATACCATGGGACAGGGAGTAGGAGTAAAAAATGCCGATCCTGCCATGAAAGTAGTAGTAGCCGGCCTGGTTTCAGGACCGGAATATATCCGGGGTATGGTCGACTGGTGCAGGGAATTCCGGGGGTACAAATCCAACGGGGAAGTGGATCTGTGCTGGGATGTTATCAACTATCACATCTACACCGACAACACTTCCTCTTCGCAAAGCGGCACTTCCGACAGGGGAGCCGCCGTAGAGGTGACGAACGCAAATGTCAAAACGGAAGCCTTTGTAAAAGTTGCGAACGAGCTTTGTTACGGCATGCCGGTCTGGATAACAGAAACCGGGTTTGACGTCCACCAGGACAGCCCTCTGAAAGCAGTTCCTATCGGGAATAAAACTGCTCTCGAAACCCAGGCCGACTGGATACTCCGTATGTCGCTGTTTTCTGCAAGACACGGAATAGGCAAGGTATTCTTCTACCAGATGTTTGACGACAATTCCTCAGGGGGTATCTTCGGAACTTCCGGCCTGATCGAAGCTTCCAACCTTACCCGCCGGCCTTCGGCCGATTTCCTGTACCAGACCAAAAATCTGTTCGGGGAATATCATTTCGAAGAAACGATATCTCAATACCCGTTGGTCGACCGCTATCGATACAACGGAGAAAACATGTATGTACTGGTAATGCCGACCGAAAGCGGGCTGACGGGCAGCTACACCCTTTCGCTAACCGGCTATCCAAAAGCCAGGATTTACACCCCGACGGCCGGGCAGCAAGACATGGCGATGCAGGAAGTAGACGTTGAAAACGGCCAGGTTACCGTCACGGTTGGAGAAACCCCTGTTTTTGTTGTACCCTCTTATTCGGATGCCCCGGCAACCATTTCGGAGGATCGGCATGCCGTGCTGGTCGCAGACGATCAGTCAGACAAAAACGCGCGGCACGAGTTCAGCGTTACACCCGTGATATACCCGAATATAGCCACCAGCCATATTACAGTCGGGCTCGAAACCGAATTACCCGGCGATTTGAAGGTCCGGATCTTTGATGCCTCGGTCGGGCGACTGCATAAGTCGGAAACCCTTCCGAATTCGCGGATAAAGGGGCACCGCATCGATGTAGCGGATATGCCTGCCGGGATTTACGTAGTTGAGCTGAAGCAGGGTAATGCAGTCGCGTACCGTAAAATTGTGAAGTCGGCCAACTGATACACGGTTCTATGTTTACCTTTGCGGGTGAAATACTTTTGCCTTCCTGATTTACTCAACTCAAATGCTAAGCGTCTCCAAATCGTTCAAAAAATGGTTCGCTGTGATATGTATCACGGTCGGGATGATACTCGTCTTCATATCGCTCTATTTTTCTTACACCAGCCTTGAGGAATTAGCCTCTCAGAACGACCGTGTAAACAATACGATCAGCGTCCTTAACCAGACTGCCAACTTTGCATTGAAGGCAAAAGACCTGCAATCCAACGTGCGGGGATATATCGTGACGGGCAACACAGAGCTGCTGACTTCTAATCACTCCCTGGAAAACAAGATATCGGCCATTGGCGACACGCTGTACAGCCTCGTAAGCTACGCCCCTGACCAGACTACCAGGGTAAACGAAGTAAGGGAAATCTCGGCACAGATCATTTCCTTTTCCAAGCTTCTGACAGATGTATATGGCCAGTACGGCCTCGACAGCGCTGCCACGCTGATTCGGGGCGGGACCGGAATTGCCTTGTTCAAGCGATTGGAAACCAAAATCAGCGAGATCCAGGAGATCGAGGGCAAACAGATGGGATACCACAAGCAGCTCTCATCGCGGAGCAGGAATCAAACCATAATGTTTATGATCGGGACGGGCATCACCGGTTTTTTCATAACGATGCTGTCTATTGTGTTCCTCTCGAGAGATCAGAGAAGGCAACGCGCGCTCAAGCGCGAAATCTACCGGAAAGAGCGGATGCTTAACCAATACATCGAAGCTATTCCTGACGGGGTGATGGTTATCAACAACCAGAAGGAAATCCTGATGCTCAACGGCAGCGGCAAAAAAATGCTGGGTGTATCGGGAGATACGCCGCCCGACCTAGAAACCCTCACTACCCAGATAACCCTGACCGACATCAACGACAACCATCGCTATAATTCTCACAACCTTAGCCTTTCCGCTGCCCTGAAAGGAGCGGAGCTTGTCGGCAAAAAGACACATCTTATACAAAATGATAAAGTAATCGTCTTCGAGAGCAATATCAGGCCCGTTTGCGACTACAATGGGGAAATCATAGGAGCGATCTCGGTTTTCCGTGATGTAACGGACAGTGAATTCTATTCAAAATCCCTTCAGACGGAGCGCGACAATGCCGAAAGATCGGCGGTGATCAAAGATGTGTTCCTTGCCAATATCAGCCACGAAATCCGTACGCCGCTCAATGCTATACTGGGTTTTACCTATTTATTGGAAAACGAGCAGCTTGCCTCCCCGGCCGGCGAATACATAAGCCATATCCAGGTAGCGGGAAAAAGCCTGCTCAGTCTTATCAACGACCTGCTCGATATCTCGAAAATAGAGGTAGGGGAAGTACACCTGGATATGCAGCCTACGTCTCTTCCCGAACTGGTGGATTCAGTAGCTATATTGCTAGGGCAGAAGGCCTCCGAAAAGGGAATTGTTTACCAGCAGATCCTTTCGGACGGCCTTCCTTCCCAGGTGTTGACCGACAAGTTGCGTCTTACGCAGATCCTTTTGAATATCTGCGGCAATGCTGTAAAATTCACCGAACAAGGAAGTGTAACGATGCGTGTTGAACCCATTTCCCCGATAGTGGCCTCCGTACAAAACATCCGGTTTACCATCACCGACACGGGTATCGGTATCCCGGAAGAAAAAACAACCAAAATATTCGACCGGTTTGTACAGGCTTCAGAAAGCACTACACGGGAGTTCGGCGGGACCGGGCTCGGGCTTAGCATAGCAAAATCGCTTGTCAGCCTACTGAAAGGCTCGCTCAGCCTGGAAAGTAAGGTAGGAAAGGGGACACAGTTTATTCTCGAGTTTCCTTTCGAGATAGCGGAGGTTCCGGTACATCTTGAAAGACCCGGATATCATCCGCACGTTCAGATAAGACCCGACTCGCTCAAAATCCTGGCCGCAGAAGATAACCTTCTCAATCAGAAGCTATTATCTGCAGTTCTTAAAAGACTCAATCTTCCGGTTACGATTGTCAACAACGGACAGGAAGCACTCGAAGCGCTCGGAAAAGAAACTTTTGACCTGATACTCATGGATGTCCAGATGCCCGTAATGGACGGTTATACTGCCATCAGGAATATAAGGAACAAGCTTCAGCTTACCACTCCGATTATTACAATGACTGCGCATGCCATGATCGGGGAAAAAGAAGAATGTCTCAGGATAGGAGCGAACAGCTACATTTCGAAACCATTCAGGGAATGTGAGCTCGTTTCTGAAATATTCAGGCTTACCAGCGGAAACGAGGTTCCGCAAATGGCAAAAGGAACCGCGGATATTGATGAAGTCGCCGGGATGAAGTATGTAGATCAGAAATATATCTCCGAAATCACCAGTGGAGACATCGACCTGATCAGAGAACTCAAATCCATTTTCCGGGAAGATTACAGGGAGCAACTTATTAGTATTATTAAGGCGATCGCAGAGAAGGAATATGCCGAGACGAAAAAGGCTATACATAAGTTTCGCTCGTCCCTGATGAGTATAGGGCTTATTGATACCGCCTCCGCCTATCAGAAAATCGAAAATGAATTGGGTGCAGGTACTGTTACTTCCGACCTTGCTGAAAGACTTTCGGAGCTGGAAAACGAAGTAAACCTGGGTTTTGACGAGTTTGAACGCCTCTACTCCTAAACAGGCTTATCCTGACAACTTCTCTGAAACAAGGGATGAAATTACTTCTACCCGTTTTTCCCAGGTGTGGAGCGCTGCCAGGCGTATGCGGTCTCTTACGCGTTCCTGGCTGTCGTTTTTCATTTCACGGGAGACGGCCTCTGAAAACGATCTCGCGTCGGTACAGTAAGTGACAAGATCTCCTGTATATTCCACCAGGTCCGGGTTAAAATCTGTAGCTACCACTGGTTTCCCCGCTCCCAGATATTCAAAAAGTTTCAACGGGAAAACCGCGGCGCTCAGGTCATCTTTCCTGAAAGGGATAACCGCCACATCAAAGCCTTTGATTACCGAAGGCATTTCGGAATAGGGTACCCTTCCGACAAAATGAACATTCCCGAGCTTTTCGAGGCCCATGAGATCGTCTGCGAAAACGGGACCTGCCAGTACAAAACTCCACTCAGGATGAGCTGATGCCACGTCATACATCAGCCTGAAATCAAACCTGTGCTCTATGCTCCCGAAATAACCGATAACCGGGCGGGGAATGTGCTGCAACGATTTTGAAACCACCGTTTCAGGCAGGAGAGCCTTCCCGCTGTGGCGGATATCCGCAGCATTCGGAACCAGGTAACTGTCCGGGTTAACCTGCCGCTTGCTTTCATAAAGGCTTCTGGCGCTGCAAATCACCAGGTCGGAATCACGGACAAGCATCATTTCCGACTTAACGCCATGCTTTCCGTCGAAATTTCCGGCTACCGGGTCAAGGCAATAATATACCTTCAGCCGCGGCGACAGCTTTTGTGCGACGGTAGGATAATGAAAATTAAACGCATTGATAAATATATAGTCCGAAATACCGAATTTCCGGAGTACACGCCTGATTCTGAAGCGTATTAAAGATTCGTTCAGCCCTAATAAAAACCTGTACATGAGCCCTTCGGGCAAAAAGTGCAGAGAGAGTAGAACCGGCGGGATCACCACCTTGAAATCCGGGTTGCCGGCATCGATGACTTCGCTGGAAAACAATGAAAAAAAACGCCGCCTTTTTTTAAAAGAGGTGCTATTTTTGTTTAACCAGCAATCTCTGAGGGTATAGGGGTTATCGATGTAAAAGACCCTGTTATTTTCAGCCAGTTTGGAGGCTACAATAAAAGCTGTTGACTCAATGTCGGCATCAAAACGGAACAAGCTGAAAACGACAATATTTTGACCTCTTAAATCCATCCAAAACAGAGCTGGAAGCTTTTTAGCCGATTTTATTATACACTCAACGAATATACCTACTCAGCGTCTACGCGGCAACCGATAGCATGATTAAAATTTTATTTGACCATCAGAAATTCACCACACAGCGCTATGGCGGGATCAGTCGCTATTTTGCCACTCTGATCAACGCAATTGAAGATTCGGGCGGCGCTTTTTCCTCGGAAACCGGTGTATTATATACTGAAAATCAATACCTCTCAAATACTCCCCGACTGCTCGGCAATCGCCTGTTCCGGTCGTTTTTCAAAACGCAAACCGGGAAAGACTACCTGTATAAACTGAACAAATATTATTCCCGGAACCTTGTCAGGAAAAACAGTTTCGATATTTTTCATCCTACCTACTACGATCCTTATTTCCTACCGTACCTCAAAAAACCGTTGGTTACCACCATCCACGACATGACCTACGAAATACTTCCCGAATATTTCTGGGCTCATGATCCGCTAACGGAATTCAAACGGATGAATATCGAACGTGCAGACGCTATCATTGCCATTTCCGAAACCACTAAATCGGACCTGCTCGAGTACGGAAATGTGTCGGACCCGGGAAAAATAAAAGTCATTTATCATGGGATAGACGTCCTGTCCGAAACGATGTACCACCCGGTTTCGCCTTTGCCCGAAAACTATATTCTCTACGTAGGGGACCGCAGTGGCTATAAGAATTTTTTCCTGTTTATGGATGCCTGCCGAGAAGTTCTCAGCGCGCATCCGTCTGTTTCCGTTGTACTCACAGGCGGAGGCTCCATAGGGATTGCCGAAAAAGAATATTTGCTCAGAAACCGCCTGGCGGACAGAGTCTGTCATATCAACGCTTCAGACGCCGAGTTGAATTATCTTTTTTCACGGGCTATGGTATTTGTCTACCCGTCCCTGTACGAAGGGTTCGGGCTGCCGATCCTGGAGGCGTTTAAGGCCGGTTGCCCGGTGCTGCTAAGCGACACCCGTTGTTTCAGGGAAGTCGGCGCGGGCGCCGTCCATTACTTTGAAGCCACTTCCAAAGAAGCCCTGATTGCCGGGATATACGGGATTATCGGGTCGGAAGACACCCGCAGGAAGCTTATAGCAGCCGGCAGAACACGGCTCCGGGATTTTCCTATCGAGGCATGTATAAACAAAACTTTCGAGCTGTACCGGTCCCTGGCCTGACCTGCTAAAACACCTCTACCCATTCAAAACGGCTTGTCATAATACCTTTCGGGTGCTCCCGGCCAATCCTGAAACCCAGCCAGTTCGCGGGCGCGATCACCCTTTTGTTCCGCGTCGACAGATACGCCGCCCACCAACTGAAAGTACTGTTTGAAATAATGGCGATATCGGCATTGCTGATCAGTTGAAAATCAATGATTTCAGAGTTGGATACAAACAGGTATTCAGGGTTGTTGCCGAAAGCATGTTTTACAAACCCGATGTCATCGCTTACCAGGACCACCTTGTATTGTTCCAGGTCCGGGATATTGGACAGCTCCCGTTTGAAGTATGACATTGGCAGAGAAATGTCACGCTTGCCATAGCTTAGATAATCGGTCCGGCGTATGTGCACTACCACCACCTTGTGATTGTCGAATAAATCGCCGTATAGCGCTCTGAACTGCTCTGCATACTGCGGCCGTATCCGGATTTTCACATGGGCATCGATCCTGTTCAGGTAAAAATCCGATTGAAAATAGCCTTCATAAATACACCCGTTTTGGGGTGTAATCTCCCGCGGAGACACGAAGTTATGAACCTGGATGTATCGAAAGCGCAGCAACTCCGGAATGTTCCGCATTAAAAGGGAGTATAATTTAGATCCCAGCGTCAGGTTATGGTACCATCCCAGGTCGAAATACCTGGTCAGGTAGGCATGATGCGGGTTTGGAAAAAAATACAACCTGCGTGGATTACGCGACTTCAGGTACATCAGGAAATGGTATTGAAACAACTGATTTCCCAATCTACCGATAAATTTTACGCCTGTCATTTTAGTATTTATCGATATTCGGTTTCCTGCTCCATACAGGCAGGACGTGCTGGTTATAGAATTCCGGGTAAAACCGGTACATATAGATCAGGGTATTTTTCAGCTCCACTCCTATCTCCCGCTTCAGGATATATTGCGCTACTGTAAACCCGATAATATTGGAGCAAAGAGTAGCATAGGCGGCGCCCATTACGCCTGTCTGCCGGATCAGGATAAAATTAAGCCCCAGGTTAAT
>CAZLTN010000114.1:0-16798 GCA_964562455.1 uncultured Cytophagales bacterium | reverse complement strand
GTACTTTTTAATATAGTGAATTTATCGTAAGCCATTTCTTTTGATTATTTAGACAATTTTAAATAGATAGGGCGGACACAGAGAAGCACAGAGAGTTTATGAGAACCACAGAGGCGTTATCTGAGAAATCTTTTGATGCCATCTTTTAATACCAGGGTATTAAAGTTTATCAGTAACCCGGCCGCTTGTAAAAACCCTGTGACCCTCTGTGTAACTTTACAACAACTCCCTCGGATCTGTAACCACGCCGGTTACAGCAGCAGCGGCGGCTACCAGCGGGCTTGCGAGCAATGTCCTGGCGCCGGGCCCCTGCCTTCCTTCGAAGTTCCGGTTAGAAGTACTGACAGCATATTTCCCCGCCGGAATTTTGTCGTCATTCATAGCCAGACATGCCGAACACCCCGGCTGGCGCAATTCAAAGCCTGCCTCGGTCAGAATATCCAGGATCCCTTCCTCCCTGATCTGCGACTCTACGACATGTGACCCCGGAACGATCCAGGCGGTCACGTGATCTGCCTTTTTACGCCCTTTCACTACAGACGCAAACGCACGGAAATCCTCGATCCGACCGTTGGTGCAGCTTCCAATGAATACATAATCTATTTTCTTGCCCAGCATGGATTCATTTTCATGAAATCCCATATAATTCAGCGATTTCTCAAAAGATGCCTTACCTCCTTCGACCTGCCCGGAAGTAGGGATCGCCTTGGATATACCCTGACCCATACCCGGGTTAGTCCCGTAGGTGATCATGGGCTCGATGTCGGCTGCGTCGAAATTATATTCCTTATCAAAAACCGCTCCTTCGTCTGTTTTTAGCGTCTTCCAGTATGCAAGCGCTTCATCCCATTTCTCTCCTTTAGGCGCCTGGTCCCGTCCCTGGATATAATTGAAGGTAGTCTGATCGGGCGCTATCATCCCGCCGCGGGCTCCCATCTCAATGCTCATGTTACAAACCGTCATACGGCCTTCCATGCTCATATTCCGGAACACATCTCCGGCATACTCCACAAAATACCCGGTAGCACCTGCAGTAGTCAGCTTCGAGATAATATAAAGCGTAACGTCTTTCGGAGTGACTCCTTTACCCAAAGTCCCGTTTACGTTTACCCTCATTTTCTTAGGTTTGGGCTGCATGATACATTGGGAAGAAAGTACCATTTCAACTTCCGATGTACCTATACCAAATGCAATTGCACCGAATGCCCCGTGGGTGGAAGTGTGCGAATCACCGCAAACAATGGTCATTCCCGGAAGTGTGATCCCGTTTTCAGGACCTACGACGTGGACTATCCCGTTGCGTGCATTACCCAACCCCCAGTGCGAAATCCCGTATTTTGCACTATTTTCTTCAAGCGCTTTCAACTGGTTGGCAGAAAGAGGATCCTGTACCGGAAGATGCTGATTGATTGTAGGCGTGTTATGATCTGCAGTTGCAAAAGTACGCTCAGGATACATAACGCCGATCTTGCGGCTTTCAAGCCCAAGGAACGCTACCGGGCTGGTCACCTCATGGATAAAATGCCGGTCGATAAAAAACACGTCCGGCCCGTCTTCGATTTTCCGTACAACGTGCGCATCCCACACCTTGTCGAACAATGTACTTGGCTGATTGCTCATATTCTGCAGTATTATTTCGGCTGGTAATTAGTTAACAATTTTTAAAAGAAATCTCTCATTGAGCGCCCGGCATGCCTGAGGGAAAAATGAGTATACAAATTACCTCATAATTGTGTAAACCGCCATAACGGTAAACGACCAAAAAATAGCGATTTTAGTTCTGGACAGCAGTTTGAGCGGGAAGTGGCATTTCCGGTATAGTATGTAAGGAAATAACCTTTTTATTCATAAATATCTTTTCGATGTCCCACCGTGATCACGTCAATAATCAGTTCGGTATCATAAATATCATAAATGATACGATAATTTCCTACCCGAATTCTATACCCCTCCCTGCCTTTAAGCTTTTTGTATCCTGCCGGCCGGGGGGTTTCCCCTAAATCCTGAATAGCGTCAAAAATTGGGAATGCAATATGATCGGATAGCTTGTCCAGTTGCTTTTCGGCTTTTTTCGACAGGACAATCGTATAACTAGGCATTCTTTGCTTTTCTGCCGGCTAAGTAATCAGAAAATGGAATGCGCTCGCCCGTATCTTCTTTTTTTGCCTCGTCATAAAGGCGGATGTCTTCCAATTCTTCAAGTTCTTCCATAATGGATTCAAACTCTTTAATCGGAAGAACGACCAATGACTTATCGCCTTTGGTATCTTTGATATACTGCGGATGAACATCTATCATTTAAACCTCTCTTTTTTCAAATTTATCATTTTCGGCTCAAAAAATCAAATCACCATGTCAGCCCCTGACTTTCACCTCATCATCCCTGCCGCTTCGGCGTTACACCGAACTTCTCTTTATAGCTCTTTATAAAGTGGGAAACGCTTTCATAACCGATCTCGGTGCTGATCTCGGAAACGTTTTTAGCGCTGTTTCTCAAAAGGAAATCCGCGTAATCCAGCCGTTTACTCTTGATCCACAGCGCCGGCGATGCGCCGAATTCCTCCTGGAAATCGCGCTTGAAGGCGGAAAGGCTCCGGCCTGACAATCGCGCCAGCTCATTCAGGGTCAGCGGTTTGAGATAATAGCTGTTCATCAGGAACTTGAGATCTGCTTTCTCTCCCTTATAAAGGCTGTACAATATCCTGGTAAGCTGCCCTGAAGTATTCAGCTCGAGCAGGTGCAGCAGCAGCTCCTGGAATTTGAGGCGTAAAAAGTGGTTCTTGAGCTTTGTCCTCGAGCGGAAATAGGGAAAAACGGACTGGATGAATTTTTCAAAGTTATCATCTGCCCGGAGCAAAAGAATAGGATGTTCCAGTGCAACGGCCGGCTCTTCGGTAGTGAAAAGTTCGGGATGCAGACCTACAAACTCTTTGAGCAGCTTTTCATCAAAAAAGAAAACCAGGCTCTTATAGGCTTCATTGATCGATTCAGACATCAAGTAAAAACCTCGCTGGACAAACAGTATATCGCCCTTGCTAACATGAACCTCCTGCGTCGGGCTGGTGAATTTCTTATCACCCTCCAATACCACGATAACGGCATGCTCCTCGAAAAAAACGTCGTACTTCGACGGGTACACCTCGTTACGATAGGCCACGAACGTCATATCCTGAATCTTGAGAGACTCAAATTCGGACGAGCTGATATCGGAAGGAACCCGTAGCAAACGACGATCGGCTTTTTTATTCGTGAATTCGTGGCAAATATCGCCCCGGGCAAACGCCAATTAATTATCTGCAAATATCATACAAATAATTAATCGGCATGCAGATCCGGCCCATATCGTCCGCAGCGGCCCGGACACCGGTCAAAAAACCGGCAGAGAAAAGCACATTATCGTTTTTGCGGTATCAGCCATGCTTCCGACAGCAATGTGCCCCATCCCCCGGTATTGCGCCATTGCTCGGTTGCGACACGATCGCCGGACAAAACTGACGGGTCCTTTGCCAGCCTGATCTCCAGCTCGCCGTTACGTACCAGCGAAGCCGGTATATCGAAAGTAAAGAAATCACTCATATGCTCAGGTAATTCCAGGTCGCGTACCAATAGCTCCCCGTTTGCATACACCGACTGTGATTTCTGCTTCATCCTCTCCAGATACCGTTCCTGGAAAACAGGCCGCACCAGCGTAAGCCTTAGCCGGTAGTCCTGGCCGGGAATGAGATTCCTGTAACGGAGTGTAACGCCCTGGTCTTCATCCTGGGTAAAATGCATGGACCGCTGGCTGGGCTTGTTGGCCTCCGAAAGCATGGTAGGAACATAGGGTTGTCCGTGATCGTAGGGATAGCCTGTTACCACATTGAGCGCATCGTTGGCAGTCCCCAGGTTATCGTACAGCGCGCCAGACGCCTTTCCTTCATAATCAGTGACCATCTCCAGCAGTCCGAGGCGCTCTTTTTCATCCGTGGTCGCCTGCGCGCGTGCCAATTGCCTCTTTAGCCAGCCCAGCCCGATATAGTCATGCTCAAGGTCGAAAATAGCCTCGCTCCGGGTGCCGAAAAGCAGGTTGCTCTCTTCTCCGAGTTTCGTAGCCTCTGCCCTCAGGCGGACCATTTCGGGTGTTTCATTGGCCAGGACCTTGTCTATTAACCCGTTGAGATAAGTCCAGTTAACCGCCTGCTTCCGTGCTGATATATACTGCTCTACCTGGTTCCTGGCATGAAGCTGCTGCTGCAGGTCCAGTTTAATATAAAGATCCAGAGCGCCCTTTTGCTGGTACATTCGCCAGAGCCAGCTATTCTTAAGAAGATGAGCCGGGATTTTCTTACCGGCTTCGCTTACATTACGGTAATAGCGCTCTATCCCTTTCTTCAACTGCAGCGGTTCGTCTTTCAGCTCCTCCATGTTCGACTCAAGCTGGAGAATGGCCGAAGCCATCGACGGTGCCGCCTCCCTTCCAAACCAATTCCGGGCATATTCCTCAACTACTTCGGCAACCTCCATACGCGGATTCCAGAGAAGCCGCTGCCACATCCACTGGTTGAAATGATCATGATTGCCGCTCGAATGGGTAATATCCCCGGCCCCATACCGCATCAGGTCGTTGAACACCCGGTGATAATACCGGGGCCATGCGAAAAAGGTAAGCCGGTCATACACCATGGTCAACGCCTGGTCGGGGCGCCGCTCATAAATCTCATGGCTCCAGTGCGGAGGCAGGTCGCCGTTTTTGTCAGCCCGGGGATACATCTGGGCATAACCGTGCTGAGCATACCTCCAATGCGTCACCTCGTTGAAATAAAGGATCTTATGTCTTGCCGGCAATTGATGCAGAAGCTCTTTCGGATACAAGCCATAGGGACCGAATCCAGGGTAGCGAAACAGATCCATCCGGTGATTCTGGCGATGTCCGGGCTGCCAGCTTGTAGCATCAGACCCCGGCCCATATCCCCATGCCCAGAGCCATTCTCTCGGCTTTTCATTGAGATAGTTCAATATCGAGATATCGCTCTCGTTATCAAATTTCTGGTTGGTGAAATAAATCCTCGTACGGGGATGATACCTGTGGATGATACCGGCTACCTTTTCGCTGAGATGAATGAAGACATTGCCGTACGGACGGCAGCGGTCGCATTCACAGCCACCGCCATCGCCGCCCTTAAGCTGGATAAAATCAAAAGACGGGCGGTTTTTAAAGTGCTTTTCACATTCATCCAGGATATACTGACTCGCTTCAGGCACGGACGGACAAATGTAATTAGGCCGCCCGATAGATTCCGATGCCCGCCACGCAACCGGGAAATCGGTTGTCGGCGCCATATTGGGATTGAATGTCCCGCAGGTCATCAGGTCATAGGATTTGAGAAAAGCAAAATCTTCCGCTTCCTGGGCAGGCCCTTTTTCAACAAAAAAAGTATTGGCTCCTGCCAGTGCCAGGTCAAGAATGGCCCTTTCCTTATCTTCCTTTATCCACGGGCGTACTTTCGCCTTGTTCAGCGCCACATGACTTTGACCATACTGCGTACCCCGCACCTCGAAAGCCGGAGCCGTACGGAGCTGGAAGGCTTCCAGCTCTATGGCATCCGCAAGGAAATGGCAGCTTCTCAGAAAAGCGCCCACTGCGTAAAGAAGACCACGGTTATCGACGCCCGCCATCATTCCTCTACCCCCTTTCCCGGGAGCTCCTGTTTCCGTTTTCAGCAGAAACCCCTCCGGACCCGGGTTCAGGTCATTTACCGGTGCAATCCTCCGGTCGGCCAGAAGCAAATTCAGCGCCGGGTTTCCCGAAGCTACGCCTGTAAAAAGAACCAGTGTTCCCGGTACGTCCTCACCTGCAAGCCGGGAGCCGGAAGCATTGATCGTGGCGAAACGTACCGGCGATTTTTCAGAAACCCTGGATTGGAGCAGGTCCATGATGTTGCGCTCTGCCGGCGACGGCGAATCCGGGACGACCAGTACTATTTTGTTGTAACGCTCTGCAAGGGCTGCCCGGCCCGTGCAAAATATACCCAGCAGGTAAAGAAAGACTACTTTCCTTTTAATCAGGATCGAGAACATATACGCTTTGTTTTACAAGCTGTTTCACCAGGGTTTGGAGGTTCCTTGCAGCAGCCACATCTTCGTCCACTGGCTGTCCTCAGCCGGTTGAAGCTTACTTACCGCTGCCCGTGTGTTGCTTTCATTTACTACGTATTCCTTGGTCCCGTAGACCAGTCGTACAGGAATTTTATTTCCGTTAGACCCTTCCACGATATTTACAGACAGGTCCGGCAACCCGGTGCGGCGCCAGTCGAACCAGAATTCGGGCGTCATCCACAAAGCAACCCATTTCTGAGACATCAGCAGTTCCAACTGTTCGCTGGGATTGTTTTTGAACCTGCTTTCCAGGTTGCCTACGAACACGGCGCGGTTAAAAGCAGTCAGCTGATGGGTTTTACGATCATACACTTTCTGAACGCCGTCGGTCAACTGATATTGATCCAGGCTGCTTTCCACTCCTTTCCTGAAATATACCGACGCATTTTCACCTATCCAGCCTTTCAGGGCCGCCTCGGCCAGGAGAAAGTTCAATTCCGAATAGCTCATCAAAACAGCCTTTACAAGTGGATTGGTATTCTGAGTATATATGTCGGCGAGATAGGAAACATGCGGGTTAGCTCCCTGATCCAGGTAAAGAGATCCGTTCAGCGCCTTTATCTGGCTCAGGTTTGCGGTAGACCCAAGGTTATAGATGTTCGGGTCTCCCAACGCGGGCTTAAGGCCCACGTAGAGCGAAGTATCCAGGCTTTCATTATACTGGGGAACATAGCGGATAATCTGGCCGGAAGGACTTTTGACATATTCCGCACTCCCCGATCCCACTTTCAACTGCACATCGACCGGCCGGAACCACGTAGCAAGGCGCGGATCAGCGCTTTGCTTCAGGTAATCCATAATTGAGGAGCATGGCTTTCTCCGGTAAAACTGTGACCGGTTGCTATTGGCAAGCGGGCCGCCGATCCATGAATTAAAGGCATCCGTACCGGGATGTGCCACCGCCGCATTGTCGGCATTACTCTCGAACACAGGGTATTGCGTGGGATTTGCAAGGATCTGCTTTATATCGGCCTCTATATCCAGGTTATCGCTTTTCAGCTCATCTTTTTTGGCTGCCAGTCTCAAATAGTACCTGATTCTCAGAGAATTGGCAAACTTCCGCCATTTGAGCGCATTCCCGCCAAATAAAAGATCGGCGCTTGCGATGGACGACATCGTCCCCAGCCCGGAAAGCTCCTCGTTCGCAGATTTCAGCTCTTCGGTAATTCCTTTGAAAATATCTTTCTGAGCATCATACTCCGGTTTAAATAGCTGGGCATTACCCTGCAGCGCCTGCCTGTATGGTACATCTCCCCACGCCGAGGTATAAAATCCGAACCAGAAAGCCCTCAAAACGGATGCTACTCCTTTATAGAATTTTCTTTCCTCTTCAGTGGCCGCTTTTTCACTGTTATCCAGCAGCGTCTGGCTGTCGGTCAGCGCTTTGAAGCTTGTATAGTCCGTCGGTTTCCAGACGAAGCTGTTGATTTCGTAGCCGATATAATCCCGTTGAAGATATTGCATCCCTTCCGAGATCCCATGCTCGGAAGTATAGCCGTAAGTGTATTCGCGGATATAAAAGTTGGCAGTCTGCGCAAGCGCGGATGTCAGCACATACTTGGAATTGATCTGGTCGGCGCCCAGCTGATTCGGGTTAACGTTAATTTCAGTAAGGTCGTTACAGGCAGCAAATAAGAATAGCACCGCACCTGGCAGGGCATGCTTTAATATCGGTTTCATAGGCTTGAGGAAATTAAAAATCGAGTTTAAGAGTTACACCACCGGAGGCAATCCACGGACCTGCACCCCCGAAACGTTCTATTCCCCTGCTCTGGAAATCGAACTGCCTGCGCATATAAGCCAGCTCAGGGTCAATCCCTATCCCGGCGCCCGTCCACAGGATGATATTCCTGGCAAACAGGGAAAGTGAAGCTTTCCTGATCCTCGCTTTTTCAATCCAGCTTCCGGGCAGATCATAGGAAAATGAAAGCTCTCTCAGCTTGACGAACGAGGCATCATAAACAAACCTGTTGGCTATGGCTATGTCCCAGTAGCCCCCACCCGGCTCATGTACTTCCCAGGTATTGATGTATCTTGTACCCGGCCCTCCGAAATTCTCCGTATAGCCGTCAGACCCGTTGGCCATGACGCCCGGGAAAAACGCGCCGTTGTATACCCCGTTATAGAGAAATCCACCCAGATCCTGCGTGCGTCCGCCTATCCAGACATTCCCGTCCCGGTAAATTTCCGGGTGTGATTTGATTTCATCGGCAAGCTTACCGGCGTCCCCGCCAAAGGAATTGGATCCCAGTATCCCGGAAAATGTGCTGGAATGGACTCCGTTATTATAATCTTCGACAATTCCTGACCTGGCAAACCGCTGCATGGTATTCGAGTAAAACTGTCCGCCCTGGCGCCAATCGATGCTTGCCGAAAGGGTAAAGGATTTATAGCTCACGGTGTTCTGGAATCCCATCATGAACTTGTGCATGTAGTTCCCGATCTTAACGATCTGCGAATTATCCTGCTGAAGCTTGCCGTTGGAGTTGAGGAGTGCCCAGCCCTTATAAGGCCCGTCTTTCACTCTTACGGCGTCATAGCCGTAAATGTCGCCCAGCCGCTCGCCTACACGTGTAATCGCGCTTGCCCCGTTTTCCTGCCAGAAGACCACCTGGTCCACTCCTTCCGTCAGTTCCGTCAGCTTATTGCGGTCGCGGGTGAAATTGATCGTCGAATTCCACTGCCATTTCCCGGTTTTGACCGGCACAAGATGCAAGCCTATTTCAGTGCCCCAGTTCTCTACCACCCCTGCATTGATCTTGGCTGCGCTGTACCCGCTCATCTGCGACACGTTGACATCGAGTATCTGGTTCCGGTTGCGCATTTTATAGACCGTAAAGTCGAGCCTGGCCCGGTTGGAAAGAAACGAGAAATCAAGGCCCGCCTCATAGGAAGTCGCTATTTCGGGCTTCAGGCGGGTATTCGGAAGGCTGGTGGGATTGGTATAATAAGTAAGATCGCCCCAGGTACCTCTCGAAAGCACATTATGAATGGAATAGGGGTCGGTATCCTTACCGACCTGCGCCCAGCCGCTGCGGACCTTCAGGAGGTTTACCCAACCCGGCAGGGAGACGATATCGCTCAGCATCAGGCTCGCAGATACCGACGGGTAGAAATACGACCTCAGATCGGCCGGTAAAGTGCTCGACCAGTCATTACGGGCCGTAAAATCTACATAGAGAAGGTCTTTGTAGCTGGTGGAGAGCATTCCGTACACACTGTTGATGGCTTTTTTGTACACACCCGTCTGGTATGAAAGCCCTGCCCTTTCCACGTTGGAAGCGGTATACAGACCGGGTAAAACAAGGTTGTCTCCTCCTACCGACGTAAGTTCCGTCGAATGGCTCATCAGGTTTCCTCCTATAGATGGTGCGAGGTAAAAATCCCCGAATGTTTTCTTATAGGAAAGCAGGACTTCCGCATTGATTTCCCGGATAGCCTCGGTGGTTGCGTTGTACCCGCCGCGGGGACGCGTCTTGCCGCCATACAGGCTCCAGGGGCTCAGCTCTTCTCTCTTTTCGTAAGAAAAAGTCTCCGAGATCCTGGAGGTCAGGCTAAGTTCAGGAAGAATATCCCAGTTGAGGGCCACATTTCCTATCCTCCTGTCCCTTTTGAATGGCATGCGATGCTCCAGCGCTTCAAACCAGGGGTTGTTATAACTCTTGCTGACATTCCGCTGCAGCTCACCCGGAATTCCCCAATAGTCCCTGAGCTCGTTGATATCGACATGAGGCGGCAGGGTGTTGATGTCGATGTAGGCAAACTGTCCCGGCAGTTGCACGAACATGTTGTCTGAAAAGGAGTTCAGGATATTCAGGTTGGTGGAAACGGATACGTTTTTGGCAATGTTATACCGGCCAGCCAGATTGACTCCTACCCGATTGAGCTCCATTCCGGGAGTATTGCCATTTCCTTTCAGATGATTGAACGAGACTCTGAAGTTCCCTTTGTCGTAGTTCCCTCCTACACTTACATCGCTGATCAGGCTAAAACCGTTCCGGAAAAAGTTTTGCCGGTTGTTGGGATAAAATTTAAGAGGACTGACTACGCCTCCGGTATTCCACTGAGCTGCTTCCGTTCCTTCTTCCGGCCCGTACCAGTGCTGATAGGCTGTCTCGTCAAATATTCCCCTTTTCCCGGTAGTGAAGCGGCTCTGCATGTCAACGAACCGGTAGGGAACGGTAGAGGTGTACCCCGAGCTGAAGGAAACGCCGAGCCCTTTCGTTTCGGAATACCCGTTTTTGGTCGTAAGCAGGATCACGCCATTCCCGGCACGCGATCCGTAGAGTGCCGCTGCGCTCGGACCTTTCAGCACCGAAATTGCTGCAATATTGCTCGGGCTGATATCCTGCAGCACATTGGGGTTCCCGGAAGGAACGCCGTCCACAATAACAAGAGGATCATCATTATTGGTAAGGGAATTGGTTCCACGTATATAAACATGTGTTTCGGCGTTCAGCTCCGGTGAGGAGTTGTTGATCTGCAAACCCGTTATTTTTCCCTGCAGACCGCCCAGCACGTTTTCCTGCGGCACTTTGTTGAGCTCAGCCGAGCCTATCTCACCTACTGAATAGCCGAGCGAACGCTTCTCCCTTTTCATTCCCAAAGCAGTTACCACTACTTCCCTGAGCGATTTATTATCTTCCTCAAGCCTGAGGTTGATGACATTCTGGTTTCCCACGGGGATCTCCTGGCTGACGAAGCCGACAAACGAAAACATCAATACAGAGTTTCTGTCGGGCACTTCAATCTCAAACCCGCCCCGGGCGTCGGTAGTGGTGCCTCTGGTACTTCCCTTCACCATAATATTGACTCCAGGCAGCGGCTCTCCTTTCTCATCGGTTACCGTGCCGCTTATTTTCTCGACGACCTCCCGCATCATGCTGACCGGCGGGCCGGGGAGCAGCGCCGGATACTCATTCCTCGCCTTCCTGATAATAATCCTGTTCTCCTCCACCTGGTATTGAAGAGACAACGGCTCCAGGATTTCGTCGAGAACATCGCCCAGCTTTTTTTTCTGAGCCTTAAATGAGACGGTCCGGAAAGAATTGATAATCTCCCGGCTGTAGATAAAGCTAACCCCGGTCATCTTTTCCAGCTTCTCCATCACCTGCTCAAGAGGCTCCTCTCTGAACGTAACGGAAATGGTACGATTCAGTTGGTTTTGAGCCAGGCCCGGAGCTGCCCAGCTAATATTGAGCAGCAGAAGTATCAGCAGAGTCTGGACGAAGGTGATTCTCATAATTTTGAGTATAACCTCACGGTTAAATAAGGCTAAGTTCATAACTTTGTTATGTTTTGTTGATAATAATAAACGGAATCGGCAAAATACTCCCCTTTGCTTCCGCTACGGAAGCACCTGGTTAACGGGATCAGAAAAAGGGGTACAGGGCGATGATGTTTGCGGCATCATCGCCTTTTCGACAGAGAGGTTAAGGGTATGTCATAGGCACTGTTATAGTTAATGATGGTATTAGTTATGGCGGGCAACCTGCGCCCGAGATCCGGACTACCGTCCCGTCTATTGTATACTCCGCATCTATCCCTGCGCAAACCAGCTCCAGCTTCTTCAAAAACGGGATATCCTCCAAATTGGCGGTCAGGGTACAATGGCGGAAACGTTCGGCGTCGTAAATAATACTGACGCCATACATTTTTTCGAGCGTCGCGAATATTTCCGGCGCCGGTACAAACTTCAGGTTGAAAGAATAGGAATCAGGCAGGTTGGGAAGCGGGCGGTTTCTCTCCTCCGGCATCGATTTAAGGAGCTGGTCCTGATGCCTGGGCAATATTGCCTCTTCATTCCTGACCAGGACAACCCGCTGGCCGGAAAATACACCTTCCGCAGACCGCGGCACGCTCACTTCTACCTTACCGGTCATGACGGTAACTTTTGAATCGTCCTCTTCTCCGAAAGAACTCACCCGGAAGCTGGTCCCCAACACCTTGGTGGTCAGCGTAGGTGTGTGGACCAGGAAGGGGTCGGACGCATTCTTAACCACCTCAAAAAAGGCTTCCCCATGCAGGTTGACGATACGGTGATGCTCCAGGAAATGAGGGTGAAACGACAGCCTGCTCTTTTCGGAAAGCAGGGCCGACGAGCCGTCGGGAAGGTTGATCAGCATGGGCCGCCCGGTGTTATTTTCAATGCTTTTCCATTCTTCCGGGAACAGCTCCCGGCCCGAATAGCGCTCCTCCGGGGAAGAGGAACGGGTCCCGAGCTTCACAATACCCGACAATATGACCAGGAATGCCACAACTGCCGCGGCATAATACCAGTACCGCCGCAAGTGACGCGGTTCGGGTTCTGTCGTGATCGCGCCCTTCAAAACCGACAACTTCGCGGCTACACCTTCTTCAGACCAGTTGCGGGGAGCTTCGCGGATCAGCAGCCATGCAGACACCGCATTGTAAAAGAGCTCTTTCTTATCCCCGTTTGCTTTCAGCCAGTCTTTCCAGAACCGATCCAACCCGGGGTCGGAAGCCTGCAGCCATTCGCTGAAGCGTTCGTAATCCAAAAAATCCTGTATTGTTTCGAAATTCATCGGTTCCCGTTACCCTGAAAAGTTAAAAGCGCTTCTGCAAGCGGCCGTCAGGATTATTACGAAAAACCGTGGGCGCTATACCCTATTACCGGAAAAAAAAGATAAAAAATTGAACAAAGCAATGACCGGGAGTGCCCACCTGCTCCTTAGTTTAAGGAGCGCCTTCTGCAGGAAATTGGCTACAGACTGGCGGTTGACACCCATTACCTCGGCAATTTCGGGCAGGCTGAGGTTTTCGTAGTAGCGCAGGTACAACGCTTCCTTTTCGCGCTTCGGCAACTGTTCCATATGCTGATGCAGCTGCCTGCCCACCGCCGACAGATGCTCCTTTTCGATCCATTCTTTTTCAACGGTGTGAAAGTCAGAAAAGTTGATCTGCCAGGAAAGGTCGTCCTCGGTCCCGAAGCGTTGTTTCTGGCGGATACAGTCTATGATCCTGTTCCTGACTGATTTGAACAGGTAATTTTTAACCGAAGCGGTATCCCCGACCTTGTTGCGGTTTTGCCAGAGATCGAGAAATAAATCCTGGATACAATCCTGCACTTCGGCTTCGTCCAGCCCGAATTTCATCCCGTAACGAAGCAAAGAACGGTAGTGCAGGTCTGCAATCCTGGCAAGGGCATCTCTGTCGCCCGTACGGAAAAGGGACCATATTTGTAGTTCTTGCTCCATTGAATGATGCCCGCTGCCGGCAAGCGGCTTCCGGGCTGGTAAAAATACTGCGAAAACAATTCCCGTAGTACATGCTGCCTTTTTAATTCCCCGCAGGCTCCAGGCCCTGCCTGATTCCTTTTTCAAGGTAAGGCAGCCCCGTAGCCATCCAGCGTGGCATAGGCGTGTCTTTCAGGTAGTGGTCGAAGAACTGGTAAAGCCGGATCGCAAAATCAGTCATGTTCTGACGCTGGGTAAGGCCGTGCTTTTCACCCGTATAATTAAGCATCCAAACAGGCTTACCCAGCCTTTTCAACGCCAGGTAATACTCAATTCCCTGGTACCAGGGTACGGCGCCGTCATCATCGTTGTGCATCATCAGGACGGGTGTATACACCTTGTCGGCAAAAAATAGCGGAGAATTTTCGATAAAATGCAGAGGTTTTTCCCAGAGCGTCCCGCCTATCCGGCTCTGGTTTCTTTCATATTGTGCCTGGCGTACCATGCCGGTATTCCAGCGTATGCCGCCATAGGCACTTGTCATATTTGATACCGGCGCGCCCGCTTCCGCCGCCCTGAAGAGATTGGTACGGGTCACGACGTAAGCGGTCTGGTATCCTCCCCAGCTATGCCCTGAAATACCAAGCCGCTCCTTGTCAACAAAGCCTTTATCGACGAGGCTAAGCACACCGGGGATGATACAATTATAAGCGCTTTCTCCCGGGTAGCCGACCTGGTAGACGATATCGGGGACAAAAACGAGATACCCGTTGCTCGTAAAGTACGAGTAGTTAATAAAAGACCGGATAGGCTTCGGGGCAAAATGGGCATGGAGGTTATCCGAGTTCTTTTCATAGAAGTAGGTCATCATCGGGTATTTCTTCGCCGGGTCGAAATTCTCCGGCTTATACAGCAGGCCTTTCAGCGGGGTGCCATCGCCAGCCGTCCAGGTTACCAGCTCGGCCGTCCCCCAGAGATATTCTTCCTGCTGCGGGTTAGCGTTTGTCAAACGGGCTACAGACCGGAAAGAAAGATCGGAAACATACCAGTCGGGAAAATCCCTGAATGTCTCCTTCGTAAATAGTATTCTGTCGGCAGCCCGTGCTTTGATAACCGACGCCCCGATCCGGAAATCGCCTTCGTAAAGCTTTTTCAACGACTTGTCCCGGTGCGCGTAACTGTAAAATCCTTCCTGTTTCGATACCTCGTCAAACGATCTGAGGAGCAACGACCTGCCGGCATCTATATACCGTTCTTCCGGGTCGGTCTTGACATAGCGATACCGCTGTTTCTTATCCCTGCCCGTCGTCAGCCGGACGGCCGACGCAGGCGCCAGCGGATCAATCAGCCATATATCATAGCGGTCGTAAACCAGGATGTGCTCATCATTGGCAGTCCAGCCCGCCACACCATAGGGCGCGGGGTAGTCGGGATGATCGTCTTCTTCCTCCGCAAACCTGACCATCCGGTTATGAGTCAGCCTGGAAACTGTGCCTTTATCGACCGAATATGCAAACCACGCCGTATCCGGGTTGGAGAACCAATAAATATATTTTCCCAGCGGTGAAGCATTCGCGTTCCCTTCCAGCTTTTTCCTCACCAGCTTTTTATTCCCGCTTTGCAGGTCGACCAGGTATACATCCGATTTCGGGTGCCAGTCCCAGTGCTCATGCGCATACCCGGAAGGGTCGGAAAGCAACACAAAGCCTGCATTTCCCTCGTTAACCAGGCTGACTCCCTCCAGCTCTTTACCCGCCAGCTGTACTGATTTTCCGCCGGCCAGGTCAAGCGCAGCCGGATACGCTCTTTTCCGGTCGGTCTCGGCCGATACCTTCTGCTGCGGCTGGAGCCGGCTGTCCTGCCAATGCCATACTTCTACGTTTACGATTTCCTCGGGCAGCAGCGTCGTGTCGGGTACTACCGGCTCGGGATTGATACCGTAGAACAACACCGCCCCGTTCTTCGAAAATTTCGGAGAATACTCGCCATTTACCAGCCATCTCCTGTCGTCGGAATGCGAACTCCCGTCTGCCCGCTGTGTCGCTTCCGTATCGTTCTTCTTCCAGTAAAAAAGCGCAGGAGTTCTTATCTGCGTTTTTGAATTAGTGTCGAGATCGGCAATGAAAACCAACTGCCGGCCCTGCTCATCGAATACCAGCTTTTTGAATGAATGCTTACTGTGACCTTTATAGATGGATTTCGGCGCATTCCCTTCCCTCTCCCGGACAAATACTCCTGCCGGATGAGCAGAGCCGTCGCCGGTAGACGTAAAAGCCAGGCTGGCTCCGTCTTTTGAGAAAACATATTCCTTCACGAACGGATAAGAACTCTCTTCTCCGCCCTGCAACTTGCGGACAACCAGCGTGTAGCCGTTTTCATCATTCTGCTTTTTAGCCTTAGTGGTTTTCCCGGCCGTCGAATCGGACCCGGCTTCCGATTGGTACGCCAGCCAACCGCCACCTTTCTCCGGTACCTGGAACGAAACCAGAGAAGGCCACTTTTTCAATTCACCTGTAGTCAGCGAAAGGATCCCCAGGGAATCTTTAGGCAGCTCCTCTTTTTTCTTTTTGGAGCGCCGGGCTTCCTTCACCTTATCATGCTCCGGCTTTATCCTGAATACCGCATACCCGGAATCGTAAGTGAACCTGACATTCCTTCCTCTTGCGATCTTTGCAAGAGTTGCTCCGTTGTCCGATTTAGAAATATAAAGAAAGCCGTCTCCTTCCCCGGGGCTGACAACATAGGCCAGGTATTTACCGTCGTTTGAAACCGCCTGCTCGGGAATCTCCCTCCAAAAATCATACACGCCGTGATGCAGGGCCTTTTTTACTGCAGCTTCCGCTTTAACCGCTGCCGGCTTCTGCCTGGGCTTTTTCTGAGCGAAAGAGGGTAAAATGACCCATAAAACCAATAATATCGCGAATAGATGCTTCATGCCTGCCAGTAAGTAAAAATTCACTCCAACGGGAAGTTATAGTCGGATCGTTTTTTCTGATGCGGAACAGGGTTGGGATAACAGCGGCTGAGCCATTCCTGGTGTGCGACCAGGAGTTCCGCCACAATTTCCGGGTGCTTCCCTGCAAGATCGTCCTGCTCACCGGTATCTTTAGCCAGGTTGTACAGGTAAGGCTTATCCATCCAGAACTGGTGAACCAGCTTCCAGTCGCCCTTTCTTACGGCCATATTGTGCTGAGTTTCCCAATGCAGCGGCTCCTTACGTTCAAACGGCCGGTCCGTCAGCATCGGCAATATGGAAACACCGTGCATTTCATATCCTGCCGGCGGTGCAATACCGCAGGCCTGGAGGAAGGTCGGCATCAGGTCCATCGTGATCGCGGGTTGATGGAGCACCTTACCGGCGGGGATCTTCCCGGGCCAACGGGCAAGGAAGGGCACCCTGATCCCGCCCTCGTGGGTGGAAAATTTATGCTCTTTCAGGGGGCCTGCTGATATTTTCGCACCCGGCA
>CAZLTN010000113.1:0-17200 GCA_964562455.1 uncultured Cytophagales bacterium | reverse complement strand
ATTAAAGACCTGATTTATGAAAAAGCTGAGTTTATGGATGGTATTTGTGCTGGGAATAATAAGCGTCGCCCATGCGCAGGAAAGCAGGCGCACTTTCGACCTGAAAGGTTTTGACAAATTATCGGTCGGAAGCGCTTTCAAGGCAAACGTATCGAAAAGCAGCAGCTTCAGGGTAGTCGCTACCGGGGAGCAGCAGGACCTGGATGACCTGGAAGCAAAGGTAAACGGCGGGACCCTGGTGATAAAATACAAAAACAACAGGAACAGGAGAAAAGGTGTTACGCTGGATATCGAAATGCCGACGCTGGCAGGTGTAGACCTTTCGGGGGCAGCTTCCATGAAGGCGGCGGGCTTTGACAACGGGAATGACCTGAAGCTGGATGTTTCGGGAGCGGCAAAGCTTGCGTTGGAAATTAAGGCCGGTGATGTAAGCTTCGACTTGTCCGGGGCATCGTCTACTACACTGAATGGAAGCGCCAGGTCGCTTAAAGGGGATATTTCCGGGGCCAGTAGTCTCAAAGCGCGGGATTTTCCGGTAAAGGAAGCCGAAGTAGACGCATCGGGAGCCAGCTCTGCAACCGTTCACCCGAGTTCCAAACTGCTGGCGGACGCCAGTGGAGCAAGCAGTATCCGCTATGCGGGAGGCGCCAAAGACATACGCGTCAGTACGTCGGGGGGGAGTTCGGTGAGTAAGAGTGATTAGTATGAAAGTGAGTAAGGGTGATTAATATAAAAGCAGAAAATTTATAAAAGGGACCGGAGCAGATTTCTGTTCCGGTCCTTTTTTCTAATGCCCGGTTGTGGTTAATTTAGGCGATATTTTGCTTGAATAAATATGGAACTGCAACTGAAAGGAAAGAACGCGCTCGTCTGCGGAAGCTCGCAGGGTATAGGTCTCGCGTCGGCAATCGAATTGTCAAAACTGGGAGCAAATGTAATCCTCCTTGCCAGGAGCAGGGAGGGGCTGGAGAAGGCGCTTCAAAAGCTGGACAGCTCCCAGGGGCAGGTTCACCGCTATTTTGTGGCTGACTTCTCCGATAGTAAGAATGTACTGGCTGCAATTGACCAGATCAAAGACGAGTCTTTGAAGGTGCAGATCATCGTTAACAATACCGGTGGGCCGGCCGGGGGTAAGCTGATCGAGGCGAGAGTAGATGACCTCGAACATACTTTCAGGATGCATGTCATTAACAATCACTACCTGGCCCAGGCTTTTTGGGAAGATATGAAGTCGCAAGGCTTCGGACGGATTGTAAACATCGTCAGCACATCTGTAAAACAACCGATCCCCGGCCTGGGAGTTTCCAATACGATACGTTGGGCAGTGGCTTCATGGGCCAAAACGCTGGCAAATGAGCTGGGCCCATTCGGAATTACTGTCAATAACGTGCTGCCCGGCTACACCAGGACTGCCAGACTCGATGCCGTATTTTCGATGCGGGCAAAGGAGCAGGGTAAACCGGTAGAGGAGATTGCCCGGCATCTTGCTTCTACTATTCCTACCGGGAGATTTGCCGAGGCGTCGGAAGTAGCAGCGGCAGTCGCTTTTCTTTGTACGCCTGCCGCCGGTAGTATCAACGGGATCAACCTGCCCGTAGACGGAGGGAGCACGGGGAGTTTATAGAAACTTGTGCGCTTTTAGAGCTTCTTCATTATCTTTGTGCGATTTCCAGGTGTAAGCGCTATTGTCAATGGCGTTGCTTAATTGGGAACTCCGTGAAAACCGGAGACTGTCCCCGCAACTGTAAGTCCCGGAAAAGTTCAGATAAGCTTCATAGCCACTGTGCGTAGCATGGGAAGGCCAATCTGAGCGGGACGAGTCAGGAGACCAGCCTGTTGAGCCGGGTTACGCTGCCTTCGGAGGAAGGGCGGGGTAGCGCTTGAACCGAATTATGGACAGTCTCTTTTCTCGTAGCAGGGAGCTTTACACAAGCATTTTTTGCCTGTCGCTGTGCTTAAATTTGTTTACAGCGGGGGCACAGAGCGATAGTATTTCACTGGAAGAGGTTACTGTCCGCAGCATAGCGCCTGTCAGGTATATGGCCGGGTTATACGTCCATAGCCTGGATTCTCTCACTTTACAATCGTTCGGATTCCGGCGGCTTGATGAAATGCTTGCGCAGTCGACTGCGCTTTCTTTCCGCAATTACGGTAACGGGCAGCTATCGACTATTGCCTTTCGCGGACTTTCCTCCAATCATACTGCCGTCTTATGGAACGGGGTGAACATCAATATGCCTACCCTCGGGCAAACCGATTTTTCGACGATACCGGTCCTTTCGTTCGACAGGTTATCGGTGCAGTACGGGGCAGGCGCCAGCCACCTCGGCTCTGATGCGGTAGGAGGGAGCATCGTAATGGAAAATACGCCTCCCGCAAGCGACGGAATAGCCATAAGGGGCGGGCTGGAGGTTGGAAGTTTTTCCAATATCTCCGGCCAGAAGATGATCAGGTACAGGACCAGGATCAACCAGAAATGGTCTTTTGCCGGTAAGACCCAGCTTTATGCTGCTGCCTTTTATAACGAATATCCTTGCCAAACCTTTAAAGGCCGGCGGCTGGAGCTTTCCGAGATGTTCCAAAGAGGGTTGCTGCAGGATCTTTTTTTTGAAGATACCAAAGGTCGCTCCGTATCGGCGCATATCTGGTTAAATGAGCACAAGATGACCCTGTCGCCTGATAATCCGGTAGGCAGAGAGCGGACCGAAACGGGTAATTTCAGGACAATGGTCAGGTATAGCGACGGGAAATGGCAGTTCAGGGCATCTTTTATCCGGGATATCATAGACTATGGAGTCGGAGATTTATCAAACCTGGATCAGTCACTTACCGATCGCTATGGCGTCAGGGCTGAACGGGAGCTGAAAAGGCAGTACGGGCAGGTGGATGTATCAGTGTTGGCGGGAGGAGAATTTACACTATTCAGGGCGGAAGTCGAAGGCTACAGGGCTTCGGAAATCAGCGAAGGCCGGGGTGACGTCTTTTTGCTGACTCGTGTAAGTGGCAAATCGGGGTGGGCTGGTTCAGTTAATTTCCGCCAGGCATTTGTTCAGGGTTATGCGGTTCCGTTTACTCCGTCGGCGGGCTTTGAATATGCTTTTCTTAAAAAAATAAATTACAGGCTTAAAATGACTGCATCGTTGGGAAGGAGCTACCGCGTCCCGACGCTGAACGAACGGTATTGGAAGGACCTCGGTAACCCTGAAATAAAGCCGGAGTCCGGGTTTAATAAGGAAATGGGGCTGGAGCAGCACGCCAGGTTTTTCAGGGATTTTAAATGGGAAAGCCGTTTCAACATTTTTCATAACCGGGTAGATAACTGGGTTTACTGGAATCCCGCCAGGAATTACCGTGCAGAAAACCTGCAACTGGTACTCGCCCGGGGAGGGGAGTTTCACAATTATTTTTCTTTTAGCCGTGGGAGGTGGGCTGCCGGGATTAGCAGCCTGGTCTCCTATACAAAGAGCACCCAGGAAAGGGCTTATGATGCCTATTCGCAGGGAATATTGGGGAAACAGTTGAGGTTCGTCCCGGTGTGGATTTCAAACCTGAATGCCTATGTCAGGTTCAGAGGCAGTACGCTGACCCTGCAGCGACATTCGGAATCGCGGCGGTATACCAACGAAATCCATAGCTTCCCGGCATTTCATTTAACGAATCTGCTGTACGAGCAATCTATCAGGATCGGAGCGGTATCGGCACGGCTCCAGGTGCGGGCCGCGAATGTTACCAACCAGCTTTACTTCACGGTTAAGTCGACCGCTATGCCCGGACGTAACTATCATTTCAGTATGCTGATCGATTGTCACCTGTTAAAATCAAAATCATAAATCTTATCTTTTTTAATCATATGAAAAATCAGTTAAAGGGAATTCTGACAGCAGTAGCGGTAGCATTTTTTGTTGTTTCATGCAAAGACAACGATAACCCGGAGCCAGCTAAAGGGGAATATGCCGAAGGGATAATCGTGATAAACGGAGGGAATTTCAGCCAGAATAACGGAACATTTTCATTCCTCCGGCGGGAAGGCAAGACGGTAACGGAAAATATCTATAATCTCGCTAACGGGCAGGCTTCTCTCCCTCCTGAAGACGGGCGGATAGAAGGTTATGCCGAGGCAGGAGAAACCGGGATTGTACTTTTCGACCACAGTACGGTCGGTATGGACAAGGTGGTTTTCGTAAACGCGTCTACTTTTGAAAAAAAGTCAGAGTTGGCTGCACCGGCTATCGAGAACCCGCGGGATGTCGTAGCAGTGAATGAAAAAAAGGCCTATGTTACCAACTGGGACTCGTTTAATCCGGACTGGTCGTATAAAGACGGCTTCATTACGGTGGTCAATCCGGAATCGGGAGCGAACATAAAGAAAATAAACGTTGGACAGGGACCGGAAAACATGGTACTTCATCAGAGAAAGGTATATGTAGGCCGCACATCCTGGACAAGCAACAAACTGACCATTGTTAATACTGATACCGACGAAGTAGTGAAATCCCTGGAATTTGACAGTTCGCCAGGTACTATTGGTGTAGATGCCGGGGGTAAGCTGTGGGTCAAGGAAGGTAACCGCCTGCACCGGATCAATACTTCTACCGACCAGGTGGAAGCGACCCTGGAGGCAGGAAACGATGCGACAAAGTCAATAGGTACGGCTACGCTGACTGCCGATGGGCAGAATATTATCTTCGTCCTGAGCCAGTTTGATGCAAATTATAATGAAGTTGGCAGCACCTATTTGTTCAACACTTCATCTTCGTCCATCCAGGTCGGTACGCCGGTTATCAACCGTGTATTTTCGGCTCTGGCGGCAGACCCGGTAACCAAAGTGATTTACGGAGGTGTAACGCCTTCTTTCACCCAGGCCGGCTACGTGCTGCGGGTGAGCCCGTTGGGTGTATTGCAGGATTCGGTAAAGGTTGAAGTAGGGCCGGAAGGTTTCTTTTTCAAATAGAATAGGGTTATCGCGTTTCGGGCTGTAAGCGGCAGGGCTTTTTTACCACGGAGTTACGCAGAGAGAGAGACGGAATTTTAGTATCGAACACAGAGGGCCACAGAGATCAGGTAGAGAGCCACAGAGATATAGCGCTCTACCCTCTGTGGCTCTCCATTTTTCTCTGTGGCCCTCTGTGTCAAAACTCCTGTGTAACTCCGTGGTTAATTCACGACACCTGGCGGTGATGTAAAAAGTAGGCTTTTACAACTTCCCTGAAATCGTTTTCTACTGATCCGGCGTCATTAGTCCGTACAAAATCCTTCAGCTTGTGTACGAAATCCCACAACGGATCATAGTATTTATGCCCGGTTTCTTTTTGAAATTCTTCCAGGCTTATCCGCTGATCATGCTGTATCAGCATGTGCAGGGCGATAAAAAAATAGGATACGGGCAGCTTGCTTCCCTGTAACACGGTACCGCTTTGCAGGGTTGTTCTGAAGCGGCAGTGTTTACATTGGAACTGCTTTTTTGAAGCCAGCCAATAGTGCTGTTTGCTGCCGCATTTTTTACAAATCACGCCTTTTCTTAAACGTAAACCTTTGAACGCCTCCTCGGCAAGCGCTTCGTTTTTGTACGATGTGATCAGATCCCGTGATAACATAAACTTACTGTTAGTGATACAACTTCACAAAAGTATCGGGAAAACATTAATAATATATACTCTATAGAAATTATAGATTATAAAAAAGTATACTATACCACCGGTTTTGTGAGCAATTCTTATTTTTTTGTATTTTTTTGCTGAGTAATCAAACTGCCTGCCTAAAATCTGATAAACTTCTGAATGAAACACGAAGACAGGCTTCTCAGGATCCTTGGAGTAGGTTTCGGGATAGCGGTAACAGTAGGTGGCACGATCGGTACGGGGATTCTCCGTAAGCCCGGGCCCGTAGCGGCGGCGCTGGGCGACCCGTGGTTGATCATGGGGGTTTGGCTGGCGGTGAGCCTTTACGCTTTTGCGGGTACGCTATGTACCATTGAGCTGGGTACCTCGCTTCCGCGCGCAGGTGCGTGGTATGTATATGCGCGCCGTGCCTTCGGTAATTATACCGGGTTTGTGGTAGGGATCAACAGTTGGCTCGGAACGTGCTCTGCGCTGGGTTTCGGAGCGTATACTTTTTCGGAATATGCCGGCCTGTTATTTCCCGTGGTTGCAGGGCACGAGACTTTTGCGGCGATAATGATATTAGCCCTTCTCGCAGGTTTCCACTGGCTGGGGCTCAGGCTTGCCAGCGATTTCCAGAATATGATGAGCCTTGTCAAAGGCCTGGGGTTGGCGGCTTTCGTGGCCGTATGCTTCATTTACGGGAGTCCGGTGAAGTCTTCGGAGGTAATGGAAACGACTGCTGCTATATGGAAGGGGGGGGCATGGATAGCGCCGTTATTATTTTCGCTCCAGGCTGTATTTTATACGTTTGACGGGTGGCATACCGCTGCCTATTTTGCTGAGGAAGATAAAAATCCCTCTAAGAACCTGCCGAAGTCGATGATCGGGGGCGTGCTGCTGATTATTGTAATTTACCTTGCTGTCAATGCGGCACTTCTGTATGTGCTTCCTATGCAGGAGCTGGCCGGATCGAAGTTGGCTGCTGCCGATGCGATAGCGTTGATTTTCGGGGAGCAGTCCGGGCAACTGGTCACTGCGTTCCTGATGCTTTCTATCCTGGGGATTGTAAATGCTCAGATGCTGTTTAATCCGAGGGTAATATATTCAATGAGCAGAGACGGGCTGTTCCTACCCTGGGGGAACCGTGTCAACAGGCGGGGAACCCCGTTACTTGCAATGCCTCTTACCGTCCTGGTAGCTATTGTGCTGATGCTGACCGGCAAGGAAACCAACGAAAAACTTTCGGATGTGGCTACCTTCTTTTTTGTGATGGGCTATACCTCCGGTTTTGCGTCTCTGCTGGCATTGCGAAAGAAAGAACCGGACCTGGAGCGCCCCTGGAAGGTGCCGTTTTACCCGTTTTTACCGGTAATTATGCTCATCCTATCAACAGGATTTCTTATTCTTGCAATCCTGCAGGATCCGCCGGGTAGTCTCTATGCTATGGTTTTCCTCCTTTTCAGCTATCCTCTTTACTGGCTCGTAGTGAAAATAAATAAGACACAGGAGTGAGGGACAAAGCAAAAAAATAACCACAAAGGACACAGAGAAACACAAAGTTTTTCCTCTGTGCTTCTCTGTGTCCTTTGTGCCCTCTTTGGTTAAAACAATTAAACCTGTATCGTCTCTTTATTTAATTCCTCAGAAAGGAAGGTCATCTTCAGCATCTTCGGTAAAAGTAGGGGGAAGCGGTGTCGCGACAGCCGGACCGCCGGCAGGAGCACCCGCTGCACCTGCGGATTTTTCTACTTTCCAGGCCCGTGCTTCAGTATACCAGCGTCCGTTGTATTCACGGCTTTCGAGGTCGATAGAAGCAGTCACTGCATCTCCTTTCTGTAATGCCGCCTGGTCGATCCTGTCTCCCCACAACGAGATACATACTTTTTTCGGATACTGAGAAGGTGTTTCCAGAATAAATTCCTGCTTGCGCCACACTCCGTTTTTTCCCTGGCCGTTTACTTCAGCCATGATATCGATCACTGTTCCGGATATCTCCATAGTGTTATAGTATTGATATATTGTTTTGTGAAATTCAAAAGCTCAAAATAAATGGATTTGAGAGTTTAATCAAAGCAGCTTGGGGGATTGCCCGGAAATATTGCCGGCAGGGCCCGTAACTATCGAAATTTAGCTATTTTGCAAACCCAACAGAGAAAGTTCATTATGTCGTCGCAGTCAGATATTTTATCCCCTGGAGCCAGGTTCCGTCGTGCGCTCAGTGATTCCCGCCCCTTGCAGATAGCGGGCGCTATTAATGCCAACCATGCACTTCTGGCTACCCGGGCGGGCTTTCAGGCAATCTATGTCTCGGGAGGAGGAGTAGCTGCCGGTTCGCTCGGAGTTCCCGATCTGGGGATCAGTTCCCTGGCCGATGTGCTCACTGATGTAGAGCGCATCACCAATGTAGTCGATACCCCTTTACTGGTCGATATCGATACGGGCTTCGGCCCTTCTGCCTTTAACGTCGCCCGGACGATCAGGGAGCTGGAAAAGGCCGGCGCAGCAGCTGTCCATATTGAAGACCAGGTAGGAGCGAAGAGGTGTGGGCACAGACCCGGCAAGGAGCTGGTGAGCATGGAGGAAATGGCTGACCGGGTGAAGGCGGCAGTCGATGCGCGCCGGGACGGGGACTTCCTGATAGGGGCGCGTACCGATGCATTGGCAGGGGAGGGCCTGGAGAGAACCCTGGAACGGGTAGCGGCCTATAAGGAAGCGGGCGCAGATTTTATATTTGCGGAAGCGGTGAGCGAGCTGAGCCAGTATGGCCATTTTGCAAAAGCTTCGGGCCTGCCGGTGATGGCTAATATTACCGAGTTCGGTATGACGCCGCTCTGGACGGTAGAAGAGCTGGAAAATGCGGGGGTGAGTATGATCCTTTATCCCTTATCGGCTTTCAGAGCCGCTAACAAGGCTGCGGAGAGAGTATACAATGCTATCCTGAGAGATGGTACCCAGCGCAATGTGGTAGACACTATGCAGACCAGGTCAGAACTTTACGAGAGCATCGGCTACTATTCTTATGAACAGAAGCTGGATCAGTTGTTCAATAGCAAAGCATGATTTAATAATTTAATTACCCATACAAAAAGGAACGATGAGCAGTGAAACTTTTTCTTTTAAACCTAAAAAAAGCGTAGCTCTTTCGGGGGTAGCGGCCGGGAACACGGCGTTGTGTACGGTAGGGAAAAATGGCAATGAATTGCACTACCGCGGCTATGACATTCTCGATCTTGCCGAGAAAGCTTCCTTTGAAGAAACCGCTTACCTGCTGATATACGGGGAGCTTCCCAACCTCGCCCAGCTTGATATGTACAGAACCAGGCTGAAGGGTATGCGGGGGCTGCCTGCCATTACGAGAAATGTGCTGGAGCAGTTGCCTGCTTCATCGCATCCCATGGATGTGCTGCGTACCTATGTGTCGGTGCTCGGAACCGTAAACCCTGAAAAAGAAGATCATCCGCTGGCGGGAGCAAAGAACATCGCCGATCGTTTGCTGGCGTCGTTGCCATCCGCATTGCTTTACTGGCATCATTTTTCGCAAAATGGCAGACGGATAGAAACGGAAACCGACGACGACACCATTGGGGGGCATTTCCTCAGGCTGCTCCATGGGAAGGAGTCGTCGTCCTCGTGGGAGCGGGCGATGCAGATCTCACTTAACCTGTATGCCGAGCATGAATTCAATGCGAGCACATTTACATCCAGGGTGATAGCCGGCACCGGCTCCGATATGTATTCCGCGGTTTCGGGCGCTATAGGCGCGCTTCGCGGGCCTAAGCATGGCGGTGCCAATGAAGTGGCTTTTGATATCCAGAGCAGGTACTCGGGTCCTGACGAAGCGGAAGCCGACATAAGGCAAAGGCTGGAAAGAAAGGAGGTGATCATCGGCTTCGGGCACCCGGTGTATACGGTCTCCGATCCGAGGAACAAGATTATTAAGCAGGTGGCGCATGATCTTTCGGCCGAAGCAGGCAATATGCAATTGTTTGATATTGCAGAACGTCTCGAGTCAGTTATGTGGGACCAGAAAAGGATGTTTCCCAACCTCGACTGGTTTTCTGCGGTTTCGTACCACCTGATGGGTATACCGACGCTCTTTTTTACCCCGCTTTTTGTCATGAGCCGGGTTACGGGCTGGAGCGCCCATATTATCGAACAGCGGATCGACGGAAAGATCATCAGGCCGGGAGCTAACTATACCGGTCCCGATGACCGGCCGTTTGTGCCGATCGATGACAGGAATCAGGCATAGGTACTCCCTTAGCAAGCCAGGTAATTCATAATTTATAATTCATAATTAAGATTAATGTCTTCTCATATTTCAAATGAACGCCCCGCGCCGGACCAGGTGCTGGCAGATCTGGCGGACTACGTCCTGGATTACGAAATAAAAAGCCCCCTAGCCTGGGAAACGGCTCATTACTGCCTGCTGGATACGCTCGGGTGTGGTTTTGAAGCGCTTACTTATCCTGCGTGTACCAAGCTGCTGGGGCCGGTAGTACCGGGCACGATAGTTCCCAACGGAGCTAAAGTACCGGGTACGAACTACCAGCTGGACCCGGTCCAGGCGGCATTTAACCTCGGGGCTATGATACGCTGGCTGGATTTCAACGACACCTGGCTTGCAGCAGAATGGGGGCATCCTTCCGATAATCTCGGCGGTATACTGGCTACTGCCGACTGGCTGTCGCGTACTGCCGTAGCCGAAGGAAAGGCTGCGCTCACCATGCGCGATGTACTGGATGCCATGATAAGGGCGCATGAAATTCAGGGAGTGCTTGCATTGGAGAATTCTTTCAACAGGGTAGGCCTGGACCATGTGCTGTTGGTGAAGCTCGCTTCGACGGCGGTAGCGGGACGGCTCCTTGGGCTTGGCCGCGATGAGCTGATCAATGCGATTTCCCTTGCTTTCGTCGATGGGCATTCGCTGCGTACCTACCGCCACGCGCCTAATACGGGCAGTCGTAAGTCGTGGGCTGCCGGTGATGCTACGTCGAGAGGCGTTCGCCTGGCGCTTATTGCTAAAACAGGGGAAATGGGCTATCCGAGTGTTCTGACAGCCAAGACATGGGGTTTTTATGATGTGTTGTTCAAGGGGAACCAGTTTAAATTTCAACGGGAATACGGGTCGTATGTGATGGAGAATGTGCTGTTCAAAATCTCCTACCCGGCCGAATTCCATTCGCAGACGGCAGTAGAGGCTGCGATGACGCTACATCAGAAGTTAAAGGCGATGGGGAAAACGGCCGGGGATATCCGGTCTGTAAGGATACGGACTCATGAGGCTGCAATCAGGATTATTGACAAAAAGGGGCCGCTGCATAATCCGGCCGACCGGGACCACGCCTTGCAGTACATGATTGCGGTTCCGTTGTTATTCGGGAGATTGACCGCCGCAGACTACGAAGATTCGGTTGCCGGTGATCCGAGAATCGACATTTTACGCGATAAAATGTTTACAGAGGAAGATGTGCAGTTTACAAAAGACTATCATGACCCGGAGAAACGTTCGATAGCCAATGCACTTACGGTAACGCTGAATGACGGAACCATGCTCGACGAAGTGGTAGTCGAATACCCGATCGGGCACAAACGGCGGAGAGAAGATGGGATTCCGTTGCTGCTGGCTAAATATGATGTAAACCTTCGGCGGATTTTCCCTGCAAAACAACGGGAACAAATCGAGGAGATTTCACTGGATCTGGCAAAGGTGCTGGAAACGCCGGTACATGAATTTGTGAATTTGTATGTGAGGCCGTAACAGGTAGAGGGGAGACCGTCTTTGACCATTCTCCCCTCTGCTGCTCTTCTTTTTTACGATAGCAACGGCATAATCGCTTCCGGAAACTCAGGGATGACAATTTCCGGTTCAGGGATGGTCGGATGCCACCGTTTCTCCCACTCGAAGGCGTAATAGCCTTTATAGCCGCCTTTAACGAGCGCATCGAACGCCTCTTTCAGGGGGGCCACACCCTGTCCTACCTGCACATAACGCCATTTGTCGCCTTCTCGTACGGCATCCTTCACATGCACATGGACGATGTACTTTTTCAGGGCGGCATATACTTCAGTGGGGGTCTCTTTTGTAACGGACCACATATTGAAAATGTCCCAGATCAGCCCTATGTGGGAATGCTCTGAAGCCTGCATGATACGGAGCAGCAGGTCTTTTCCCACCACTTCTCCGTGCGACTCCAGCAGGACTTTTACTTTGGTTTTCTTTGCATAGTCGCCCAGCTCTTTCAGCCCGTCGATAATCAGTTGTATGGTTTGTTCCCGGTCCTGGTCTTTAGGAAGGTTGTTGGGGAATACCCTGACGTAAGGGCAGTTCAACTGGCTGGCCAGATCAATAAAACTTCTGGCTTCGGCCAGGTTCTCTTCCCTGAGCTTCGGATCGGCAATATGGAGGCGGGCAGAAGCACCAAGCCCTACAATACGCACCCCTTTTTTCTTTGCCTTTGCGACAGACTCCCTGATGTTTTCGGATGTCCTGAATTCAGGACACAACGGCAGATTCATCTCGTTGAGAATCCCCCTGATTTCTATTCCCTGGTAACCACTTGCGGCGGCATTGCCCAGGATCGTATCATAGTCCCACTTAGGGCATCCAAGTGTAGAAAATGCCAGGAGCGGCTTTTTTTTATTTGCAGCCGCGAAGGTGTCGGAAAGCGAGATACCTGTTGCTGCGATAGCTGCCGATGTACGGATAAATTGACGGCGCGAGACAATACTCATGGAAGTAATGGGGTTAGTGGTGGTCCAAAAATATTAAAATGATAAAGCATAGCCTAACAGAACCTTCGCAATTATATAAAATCCGGGCTGAACGGGGCGACACGCGCATAACCTCCGGTGTAACCGGTGGGTTCAGCCTCATCCATCCTCTTACCGGTTATTCTGTCTGAGCGTAGTCCCGGAGGGACGACACGCGCATATCCTCATGTCTGCGCCAGGCCCGGGTTATAATAAACTCTCCGTAGAAGGTTCTGATTCCCAGAAGCTCATAGTCATTCTCCCAGTGGCTGCTCATATCTGGGAGTGAAGATGCTCTCACCCCGGATACCTGTCTGAAAAAAGCATACATCATTTTTAATATCGGCCGCTGCCACCAGGAAGCGCTTTTTTTTAACTGAAAATCTGTATAGAGCCAGAGCCCTTCCGGATTCAGGCGGTTGTTTATAATTGAAAACAGGTTATCTGCCTCAGCCTGGGTGAAAAGATCGAAGAAGAAGGCAGTGATTACTACGTCAAAATGTTCTTTCGAACTACCTAGAAATTGTTCGACAGTGGTTTGAATAAAGTGCAGATGGGTAGAAGGAGTTGCTTTTTTCCGGGCCATCGCGATCATTTCTCCGGCAGGCTCCACCAGGAATATTTTATGTTTTTGTGCAGATGGTTGTAACAACAATTTCAACAGTTGTCCGTTGCCGCCACCTACGATCAGGATCCTGCTGCCCGGCCTTATAAGGGGAGTAAAGGCTTGCTGTGCCTTTTCCTGTGACGATCCGAAAACTACCCTGCTCAAAGGATAGTAGAACCTGGCAATATGATTGAAATCGGGAGCCATAAGGTTATTGTATCTGCGTTGCAACAATACCGCATATCGCCTTGATGAACAGCATTCCATCGATGACGACCAGGTAATAAAGGATCGGCCTGGGCTTGTGCATGCTCAGGGCGATGTACAGCGTAAGGGCGAATGGGACGAGATTGATTGCTACCTGGTAAATATCGAGTCCCCGGTAATAGGAAAAGAACAGGAAGGAAGCTACCCCCAGCAGGATCATCGGGAGGAGAATAAGCATAATAGTGAAGCGGGTACCATAACTCACTACAAATGTTTTCAGCCTTCTGTTGGAATCGTCGGTGTAATCCTTGATATCGAAGAGAATCGCATTGACGCTGCAGAACATCCAGTTTTTTACAAATAACCAGCCGGCAAGCAACCAGGGAACTTCCGTGTAGCCGCCGTTTTCCAGCTGAAGCGATACGAGGGGCAGGAGGCTTACCGAGGCGGCCCAGCACAGACCGATGGTGACAGGTTTTGTCCATCCGCTGTTACGCAGGTTGAGAAAAGGAAGCTTTCCGTAATAAGAAGCTGCGGCAAGCAGGGTTCCGGACAATATCGTCCACGACGACCAATGCAACGATTCCAGGGAATCATAATACCGGCGAAAGTATTCCAACCCGCTAGAGGAAAGAGCCAGGACAAGCAGGACCTGGCTGATTTTTACAGCCTTCCGATGGCGCTGGTACCACCTCGTTCTGGGGTTTTCAGCGAGAGGCTGATGCTTTGACGAAATATAGGCATACGTATAATATATTACTACCCCCGAAAACAGCAGGATGTACCACAGCGGAGAATTGAACGGCAAGGAAAGCTGGAAGGAGGTTTCCAGTGACAGAGCGACCGCAAGAATACCCAGGAAGTAGTTACTGAAAAAAAAGGATCCGATGATACCCCTTTTTTCCATTTACATAGGACCGGACTTCCGGATACCGGCGCTGATCTTTTCAGCCTCTTTCAGAATCCTCAGTGTATTGCCGCTCCATATTTTCCGGATGTCTTTTTTGCTGTATCCTCTCCGTACCAGTTCTTCGGTAATAGCCCCTATCTGGCTTACATCCCGGACTCCGATTACCTCCCCGCCGCCATCGAGATCCATGCCGATCCCGACGTGATTAATCCCTACCAGCTTTACGACGTGGTCTATATGATCGACCGCGTCCTTTACAGTAGGCATGTCGGGGACGTACTTTTCTTTGAGCGTATTGATCTCCTTCTGGATCAGCTCCTGGTCTTCTTTGCTTAGCTCGGGTTTCCGGGAGCGGAGGATAAGCGGCCTGACGGAAAGTTCGTATTCCTGAGATGGTTTTTTGACGAAGCCCGGTACAAAGTTGATCTGGATTACACCGCCGTTCTTTGCGAGTGTCCGGATCATGTCGTCGTTCATATTCCGTGGTACATCGCACAGCGCCCGGCACGATGAGTGGGAAGCGATCAGAGGCGCTTTTGTAAGCCTGATCACCTGGTAGAATGTAGAATCCGAAACGTGAGAAATATCTACCAGCATACCCAGCCGGTTCATTTCTTTTACAACCTCCCTCCCGAATGGGCTGAGCCCGTTGAATTCGGGCCCGTCTGCATCGACGGAAGAATCGCAGATATCGTTATTGGCAGCATGGGAAAGCGTGATATACCTGGCTCCGAGGTCGTAATACAATTTCAGGTTGGATAAGTCTTTCCCGACCGGCCATCCATTTTCTATGCCGATATAGACAGCAATTTTCCCCTGTTTTCGCAGCCGGGGGCCGTCTTCGGGTGTAGTTGCCAGGCCCAGAGCTCCGGGGTAGCGCTTAATGGCATTATGGATGGTATCAAAAATAGCGAGGGCCTTGTGCTTGGCTTCCGCCAATCCTTCGGGCGTCCTTCTGCCCTGTGCGAGATAAACAGCGAAAAACATAGCATCCATCCCGCCTTTTTTCATCCTCGGGATGTCGATCTGCGAGCCTTCTTTTGCGAAATCGTGCTCCTTCCCGATGTCAAAGCCTTCTTTTACCATCATCATCGGTACATCTGCGTGGGTGTCGAGGGTGTAGACATCCGCATGGATACGGGCAGCTTTCCGCCTGATCTTCGCATCATCTCCGTTCGCCTGTGAATACCCCGCCAGCGGGATCATCAGAAGTATAAATAGCTGTTTCATGCGAATAAGTATATAATAGGCTGATAACTAGGTGATTACTTGACAGCACGAAAGCCGCAGGCCCTGCGGCTGTACTAATGCCTCATCTTCTCTCCGGCACTTTCAAATTTGCTCCCGCTTCCCTGTTTAGCTTTTCTATCAGGTAAGCAGAAAGCAATGGCGATTCTTCTTCGACATTCTGGTGGACGAAGAAGAAAATCCTTTCTATTCCCATCCCGATCCATTGCTTCAGCCTCTCTGCCCAGTCGTCGAGCCTTGTATAATCTGAAGCCACGTTGGCACCGTTATACCTTATAAATGCGGTCGGCGTCGACAGCCTCATATGAAGCAAGTCACGGCGGCCGGCCGAATCTGTGATAATATGGGTGATGTTGTGTTCTTGAAGAACCTCACATAAAAGGTCCGTATTCCAGGAACCGTCGTACCAGCCAGCATTTCGGAGCTCCAGCGCCAGAGGGAACCCCTTCGGCCATTCTGCTAAATAGGATTTCAATATATCCCAGTTTTTAGGGCCGAAGTTATCGGGCAACTGGAGGAAGATCATCCCCAGCTTTTCCTGCAGGTGGGCGATGCCGTCGAGATATTCGCTGGTGGGAGCCTGTGCTTCCTTCAGTCGTTTCCAGTGGCTGATCCCCTGGTGAATCTTGGGGAAGAATTTGAAATGGTCCGCTGTTTTTTCGCGCCAGCCTTCTATGGTAGCGACCGGGAAGTTATTGTAAAAGGTGGCGTTCAGTTCGATGCTGTTGAACTGCGTCGAGTAATAAGCCAGCTCGTCCTTTGTACCCCTTGGATAGAATCCTTTCAGGTCTGTGCGGTTCCATTTTGCACAGCCTATGTAGATCTCAGGGGTTCCGGTACCTCCCTCCAGGACAGCACGCGTGTCGGGGTGGTCGTTGGGCAGGGAGAAATCGATATGATCGGCGTGGTCAGTTTTTCCGAATTTCATGAGATGACGAGACGATGTGATAATGTGTCAGAAATCTATTTCCAGCCCGAAGCGTTGCTTTAATTCGATAAGGTTTTCATTTTTGGTAACCATATATTCAAATTTTTCTTTCGGGGTATAGGGCATTCTTTTAACCTCCGACGGGGCCACCCTTCCCTCTATTATCATTTTGTCAACAGCAAACCGGCTTCTCAGGAAGTGGAGAAGCTCCCCTTTGATTTCATTGAGCTTTTCGAGCTGAAGGTCATTGTCCAGGACCAAGCTCATAGTGCCGTTTTGAAGCTGGACAGGACGTGTCAAAGCTACTTCCTCGGTAGAAGAAGACAGACCTTCCGTACTTCGCCGGTCGAGGAAATCCCGTATGGCGTCCGGAAGTGCTGCCTGCGTAAGCTCTCGCCGGTCGGAGTTGAAAGAAATGTTCTGCTCTTCAATTTTTTCAGCAGGCTCGCTTTTTTCGGAGCCGGCCGACATGCTGAGTACTTCCCGGGCGCTTTTAAGCTTACTGACCGGCCTCAAAGGGGGTGAAGGAAGTGGTTTCCGTTCCTCAGGCGTTTTACTGACTTCAGGCACAGGAGGCGGAATACTCCGGGGTGCAGCGATGCTTTCCTTCTCTATGGAGCTGTTGTCTGCAGGAGATTGCTCATGAACTTTTTTTTTTGCCGTTTCATCAACGGCATTTACAGGGGAGAGATCGAGTACATCGCTTATGTGCGCCAGCCGCATCAGGCACAGCTCTACATGAAGGCGCTGGTTTTTGGCGGTTTTATACTGGAGGTCACACCGGCTGGTTATACTCAGGGCCGACAGCAGGAAACTGAGTGATGTATTTTTCGATTGCCCTGCAAACTTCGCACGGACCGATTCCGAAACCTGCAGAAGAGAGGCTGTTGCCGGGTCTTTACAAACCAGGAGGTTTCGCAGGTGCTCCATGAGGCCGCCTATAAACA
>CAZLTN010000112.1:0-17654 GCA_964562455.1 uncultured Cytophagales bacterium | reverse complement strand
CTGTAAGATTAACAAGCTGCTCTGCGAAAGCTTTTAAATCTGCCATTTCTATTTTTGATTTATTTGATTACGAATTTTTTTAAAATATTTACTCTTATTCTCCCTTTTCAGACAAAGTCTTAAGGATACCTGCCAGTTTATTACCGCCACCTTGCAACGCAGAAATAACATTGCGTGCAGGAGATTGCAGAAGACCTATCACCTCGCCGACGAGTTCCTGCTTCGATTTCAAAGCAACAAGCGCGTCAAGCTGATCGGCGCCTACAAAGACGGACGAATCTACAGATGCTCCTTTCAGATTGAATTTATCTGCACTGGTCTTACCGCGGAATTCCTTGATAAGCCTGGCCGGTACTTTACCCGACTCGGGGTGAAACAATATACCTGAAAAGCCCTTCAGAACTCCTCCGTCAAATCCGGAATAATCCGTATCCAACGTATCCAGGGCCTTTCTGATAAGTGTATTTTTAACAACCTTATATTCTACACCGTTCTCGAAGCACAGGCGGCGGAGCTGGTTAGTTTCAGCCACAGACATGCCTTTTGCAGTTACGATATAGAAATAGGGTGTGCTCGCGAATTTTGCACTCAGCTCTTCTACAATAGCTGACTTTTCTTCTCTTGTCATAATTAAATTCCTGGAATCGTTGTCTTATCGATTGATACACTCGGACTCATCGTACTTGACAAGTGAATCGAACCTAAATACGTACCTTTCGCGGTGGCAGGCTTAAGCCTCACAAGGGTATTGATTACCTCCTGTGCATTTCTAGCCAGCTTCTCAGCATCAAAGGATACTTTACCGATACTGGTATGAATGATCCCGGTCTTGTCGACTTTAAAGTCTATTTTACCGGCCTTCACTTCCTGTACAGCCTTACCCACTTCGGGGGTAACCGTTCCGGACTTAGGGTTAGGCATAAGACCCCTGGGCCCTAAAACCTTACCAAGTTTACCGACCTTGGCCATTACGCTGGGCATGGTAATGATCACGTCTATATCCGTCCAACCTTGTTCGATCTTCTGAATATACTCGTCCAGCCCTACATAGTCAGCGCCGGCGGCTTTGGCTTCTTCCTCTTTATCCGGGGAGCATAACACCAGCACTCTCACGTTCTTTCCTGTGCCGTGCGGCAGGGTAACGACACCGCGAACCATCTGATCGGCTTTACGCGGGTCTACGCCCAGGCGAACGTCGATGTCTACAGAAGCATCAAATTTTGTATAACTGATACTCTTCAAAACATCTGCAGCTTCAACCAGCGAATACTCTTTACCTGGTTCGAGCTTGGAGAGCGCTTCTTTTCTCTTTTTGGTCAATTTTCCCATTGTCTTTACTACTTGCAGGGCTAAGCACCCAAGTTTAATTTACTCCCAGGGAGCGTTCCCTGAAACAGTTATGCCCATACTGCGTGCAGTGCCGGCAACCATTTTCATACCCGCTTCTACTGTAAAGCAGTTCAGGTCCGGAAGCTTCGTCTCTGCAATCTGGCGTACTTGATCCCACGTTACAGAACCAACCTTGTTACGGTTAGGCTGAGCGGAACCACCTTTTACTTTAGCTGCTTCCAACAGAAGGTTAGCTGCGGGAGGAGTTTTGATTACAAAGTCAAATGACTTGTCTTTGTAATAAGTGATCAGTACAGGCAGCACGGTACCCATTTTGTCCTGGGTACGACCGTTGAACTGCTTGCAGAACTCCATAATGTTCAACCCCTTCGAACCCAAAGCCGGGCCTATTGGAGGAGATGGGTTCGCCTGACCGCCCTTTACCTGAAGTTTGACGTATCCTGCTATCTCTTTTGCCATTGTTTTGATTAAATGTGGTCAATTGTTCATAAAAGCGCTTACAAGCAGTGGAAGCACCTGCCGCCTTTATGCTCAACTATCCTTTTCTACTTGTGCGTAACTTAGCTCAACGGGCTGACTCCGCCCAAAAATCTTAACTACTACTTTTAATTTCTTTCTTTCGTCGGAAACATCCTCGACAACCCCGATAAACGAGCTGAAAGGTCCGTCGACAATCTTGACGGTCTCGCCTTCGTAAAAGCTCACTACAGGAGCCGCTATCTCCTCGGATGCCTCGTCGACCTTGCCCAGAATACGGTTCACTTCAGACTGGCGAAGCGGTATCGGGGTCTTGGAAGTTCCTTCGGAGCTACCCAGGAAGCCTATTACCCCCGGTATGCTCGTAATAATGTGAAAAACCTCCCCTTGGGAAAGATCGGCCGAAATAATGATATACCCGGGGAAGAAGTTCTTTTCCCGAACTCTCTTCTTGCCGTTTCTAAGCTCAAATACTTTTTCGGAAGGTATCAGGATCTGAGGTACATACTCTCCCAGCTTCTGGCGCGTAATCTCGTTTTCGATATAAGATTTTATCTTTTTCTCTTGTCCGGAGACTGCTCTTAACACATACCAGTTTAGTCCGCTGCTCATATCCGCTTGGTTTCGCTTTTATAAAGCTTTAATATCCTTAGAATGACCTGTAGAAGAGGTTGAGTCCGTTTTCGAATGCCAGATCCATCAACCCGACCACCAGCGCAAAAATCAAAGAACCGATCAGCACCAGCGTAGTGTTGGATTGAAGCTCCTTATATGAAGGCCATGTAACATGCTGGGTAAATTCAACCCATGAGGCCTTGAAAAATTCAGCTATTCTGTTCATTCCTGTTTCTCTTTATTGCACGGGCAGAGAGATTCGAACTCCCATCAACGGTTTTGGAGACCGCTATTCTACCCTTGAACTATGCCCGTGTATACCCAACAAACTGTTTCGGGCTGCAAAGATAGTAATTATATTTTACAATTAGAACAGTGCACCCTAAAATGCACTGTTCTTTTTGTAGCCCTACTCCGGGTTAGTCTAAGATTTCAGTAACCTGACCAGCACCTACGGTACGACCTCCTTCACGGATCGCGAAACGAAGACCTTTTTCCATAGCAATCTTGTTGATCAGCGCTACTTCGATTGTGATATTATCTCCAGGCATTACCATTTCAACACCTGCAGGAAGTGTAATCTCTCCTGTAACGTCAGTTGTACGGAAGTAGAACTGCGGACGATATTTGTTGAAGAACGGTGTGTGACGACCTCCTTCTTCTTTAGACAGAACGTAAACCTCGGCTTTGAATTTCTGGTGAGGCTTCACTGAACCTGGTTTACAGATTACCATCCCTCTGCGGATATCTTCTTTGTCGATACCGCGGAGCAGAAGACCTACGTTGTCACCAGCCTCACCTCTGTCAAGGATCTTACGGAACATTTCCACCCCTGTAACAGTAGACTTAAGGTTTTCGGCACCCATACCCAGGATATCAACCGCGTCACCTGTGTTAACGACACCACGCTCGATACGGCCTGTAGCAACCGTACCACGACCAGTGATAGAGAATACGTCTTCAACCGGCATCAGGAACGGAAGCTCAGTCTGGCGGGGAGGAATCGGAATCCAGTTATCGACAGCGTCCATCAGCTCCTCGATTTTCTCTACCCATTTCGGCTCGTTGTTCAAACCGCCAAGAGCAGAACCTTGTACTACAGGAATGTTGTCTCCGTCGAAATCGTAGAAGCTCAACAGCTCACGGATTTCCATTTCAACAAGCTCCAACAGCTCAGGATCGTCGACAAGGTCAACTTTGTTCATGAAAACAACAAGCTGAGGTACACCTACCTGGCGGGCCAGAAGAATGTGCTCGCGAGTCTGGGGCATAGGACCGTCAGTAGCAGCTACCACAATAATAGCGCCGTCCATCTGTGCAGCACCGGTAACCATGTTTTTAACATAGTCAGCGTGACCCGGACAGTCAACGTGTGCGTAGTGACGGTTAGCGGTCTGGTATTCTACGTGAGAAGTATTAATAGTGATACCACGCTCCTTTTCCTCAGGGGCATTATCAATAGTGGAAAAATCGCGTTTTTGTGCGAAACCTTTTTCTGCCAATACAGTAGTAATCGCAGCAGTAAGGGTGGTTTTTCCGTGGTCAACGTGCCCGATAGTACCAATATTCACGTGGGGTTTCGAGCGGTCAAACGTCTCTTTTGCCATTTTGATTTTATGCTTAAATTATTGAATTACTAAACTTTGGTATTAATTGATGATTTGTCAATCCGATGCGTAGACTTGCCTTAGCCAATTAAAGCCTTTACGAGCCTTTGAGGGGATTTGAACCCCTGACCTCTTCCTTACCAAGGAAGTGCTCTACCCCTGAGCTACAAAGGCATTGTACTCATTTCCCCGGTTTACCTGCCGAAACTCCCGGCCCGAAAACCCCAAAAGCAAGCCCTTTCAATAGGACAGGGCTTGCTTTCTGAGTGGAGCGGAAGACGAGGTTCGAACTCGCGACCTATAGCTTGGAAGGCTATCGCTCTACCAGCTGAGCTACTTCCGCGTTTTCTGGTAAATCCGGCAAAATGTTCGTTATATTCTGCCGAACCGGTGGGGGCGGATGGATTCGAACCACCGAAGACATAAGTCAGCAGATTTACAGTCTGCCCCATTTGGCCACTCTGGTACACCCCCTTTTTACTGCGGCTGTCACCGCTACCCGAAACCTTAATCAGATTTTGGAGTCGCAAAATTACGGGCTTTTACTACACTACCAAAATGTTTAGTAAAAAAATTTTTATTTGCCGGAAAGATTCCTTCCGTGGCGCTTTTTATCAAAACATAACAGGCACATAACCAAAGGCCTGACCTCGGTTATATGCCTGTCATCAGCAAGGTCTAAAAAGTGCTTGCCGGTTAGAGATGTCCTTACATTTTCAAACCAAAGCTCAGCATCCTGACCTGCGGACCCTTTGCATGCTCAAACAGCTTGTTGATGTCGTAATTCACAAACAGATCGGGAAAACTCCTGATGCCCAGCTCGAACGCCAGTCCATAGCGAAGATCCTGCATATGGAAATCGCTCGAAACCCTCTCCTTATCCCCGGCGTGCGCCTTGCTCTTATGATAGCCGCCTATCCGGTAGCCGGCATACATACCGCCGCTGACATGTGAAATAACCGAACCGGCAAATGTAAAGGTAGGCATCATGCTCAGGTTCGCAAAAGGCGCTACAAGCTTGTTTTTCTTAAGGCCGACTTCCCTGCCATCGCTGTCGATAAGCTTTGCAAAGACAACCCCGCTGTTCTCCTTCCTGATCACTTCATCCCCTTCAAACATAAGGTTGTACCATGATACATCTATTCCCAGATCCATAAAAAAGCTGTTCTTCCTGCCTTTCACCACAGGAAAGCTGCGGATAATGCCCAGGGCGGCATATCTGGAGCCACCGGGTCTCAGATCAAATTCTTCCGGACTATACCCGTTCAGCTTTTTCTCTCCATAGGTATTAAGCCCCAGCCTTAAGTCGATACCCTGTCGCGGACTCCTTCTCACATACTTTCTCGGATGCCTTACAAACACCGTATCGGTCACGGCTTCCGCGCTGCCGTCTTCCCCGTCGGTAGTTTGGGTCACTTTTACAATCGTCTGTTCCTCCTCTCCTTCCCGGTGCCCAAGCCGGCTCTCTCCACTCCCCTCTTTTTTCGGAGCCCGGTAGCCTTTCTCTTCTTCCCTGGCCGAGTCTTTTTTGAGATACATCTCCCCGTCTACCCAATCCCGCGAAATCCCTTTTGCCGGAGAAACGGAGTCAAGCCTGGAGAGTACATCTTTTATAAGCCGGTTGAAATCATACTGGGAAAGTTTCTCTATCTCCTTCCTATCGGTGCCATAGATCACCATTTTTGTCTGTTCGTTAAAAGATATGATCACCGAATCCTTTAACGCACGCTGCGCAGCAGCCGGACCTCCGGCCATGATACCAAAAGCCAACAGGCCCCCGAGTATATTGTAACTCTTTTTCATCGGAATAAAATAATTGATGAGGTAATTAAATGACGTATTTGCTCCGGTTGCCTGCTGTTACTGACCTCCCGAATCTCTCACCTGTCCTTGTCCGGAATGGTCGACGTTGGCAAATACTCTCTGCGGGTTAAGGCCGAGTTCTTCCCAGTCAATTTTCTCCCCGGTTTTGGCATTTTTCAACTGTTTGAAAAATCTTTTAAAGCTCAACTTTTTTCGTCCTTCAGGAGCTTCATTTTCGTGGCTTTCCACTACCGTGAGCTCGTAGCCCGGCTTTTCCGGCGCCGCATCCACACTACTGACCGGGGGGCTTACATATACTATCAGGACCCTGGTCCCGCCCTGTTCTTCCTTTGTTTCCTTTTCTGCAACCGGCGCAGGACCGGCCACAACCTGTACTGTCTCCCGGCTGCCTTCGTCAACCGGTGAGAATGGCTCGCTATGCCGTCCCTTTGAATCATTCTTCCCCCGGGTTATTTCACCGGCAGGTGTATCTGCAGCTCCGGGTACTACTTTTGCCGCGTTAGAAAAAGTACGGTCTGACGCTCCGGAAGCTACAGCATATTCAGGTCCGGTACTGTCTGGTCCGGGTGACGGTGCAGCTTCATACGCTGTTTCCCGCGAAATACCCGGAACTTCCCCGGACTCTGAAGCGGACAATGTCTCCTTTCCGGCCGGTAGGCTCAGCCAGATTCCCCCGGCAACCAACACTGCAGCAACCACCGCAGCTGCCAACACTTTCCTTTCATACCAGGCCGGTCTTGCCTTTGAAAGCCTTTCCTTGTTCAGCCTGTCCCACAATTCCTCTCCCACAGGACTATCATATCCCTCCAGTTTACTTTTAAATAACTCGTCAAGCTGTTTGTTTTCCCTGCTGCTATCCATATTTAAATTGATTTGGACCAGTTGTTGTTTCCATATTTCCCGTCATCTCGCCTCTTTGCCACTGTCTCCCATTCCATTACCATCTTCTGCAAGTGAGCCCTGGCTCTGTGAAGCTGGGACTTGGACGTACTCTCCGTAATCCCGAGCATTTCTGCTATCTCCTGGTGGGTAAATCCCTCGATAGCATACAAATTGAAAACGGTACGGTAGCCAAAAGGAAGTTTTCCTATCATTTCCATAATCTCCGATGCTTCCAGGTTCTGGTCGGCATATCCATAATCAGGTATTGCCGTTGCCTCCTCTATGCCTACGTTATCAAGAATACGGCGCTGCTGTCGCAGATAGGCCAAAGCTTCGTTTACCATGATTCTCCGCATCCAACCCTCAAAGCTTCCCTCCTCCCTGAACCGGGAGACCGAGTCGAAAATCTTCATAAATCCCTGTACGAGTATATCCTCGGCGGTCATCCTGTCGCCTACATACCGAAGGCATACGGACATCAGCTTCCCCGAAAATTTTTCGTACAACACCCGCTGGGCTTTAGGGTCGGCTCCCCTAAGCGCCCTGATCAGTTGTGTTTCATGGCTAAATAGCTGCAAAATTTTACCCATCTATTTTAAAGGACTTTCACTAACAAGATGCATCTTCGCATATCACAAGTTGCATGGACTTTAAAAAAAATCTGACATGGCTGATGCGGGTGCGCCCATTGGTATTTTTGATAGCGGTATAGGCGGAATGACGGTGGCCAGGGCATTGGCAGATCTGCTTCCTCAGGAGAACATGATCTATTTCGGAGACACCGCGCATTTGCCTTACGGCGATAAGTCAACGGCGGCTATCCAGGCATATTGTATCAAGATATGCAACATGTTATTGCAACAGGACTGTAAGCTCATCCTGATCGCCTGCAATTCGGCCTCGGCCGCGGCATTCGATCTCGTCAGGGAATACATCGGCACCCGGGCAAAAGCGATGAACGTGATCGATCCGGTCGTAGATTACGTCAAAGAAGCCTACGCTAATAAAACGATAGGGCTAATCGGTACGCGCCAGACGGTTCAGTCAAATGTATACAAAAAGAAAATCGATCTGCTGGAAAAAGGGATCACCCTGAAGTCGCTGGCTACTCCTCTGCTTGCACCTATGATCGAGGAAGGCTTTTTTGACAATTCGGTCAGTATAAGTGTGCTGAATCAATATCTTTCAGACCCTGAGCTAGCCGATATAGATGCCCTCATACTCGGATGCACGCACTATCCTCTCCTGAAGCCTGAAATTGAAAATTATTACGACGGTAAAGTCCGGATACTTAATACTTCAGAAATTGTAGCGCATTCTGTAAAGGCGTGGCTGGAGCAGCACTACCTGGTAAATCCATCCGGGGTGGGTGCAAGGGAATTCTTCGTTTCCGACTTTACTACGTCATTCGAGTCGTCAACAAAAATCTTTTTCGGATCAAAAATCCGGCTTCAGCATTACCCTTTATGGGACTGAAAGAACCACCGGTCACCGGCCGCCCCCTTCCATAGCCTGGCGGACGCGGGCTGCCACCATCTGGCGCTCTCTAAGCTCCCTGCGACTGTTCCTGTACCAGAACCAGGCGATTACAGCAACAGAAAGATAGGGTATTACAAACAGGTAGGCGATCCCGGTATTGAGACCTATACCGACATTATTGCGGCCGTTCCCGATCGTACTCTGTACAGATCCCCGGCACATAGCGCACTGAGCCAGTATCTCCGCTGAGCTCAGCAGCCATATCAACAATACTCCCGAGACTCTATAAATATACTTTGCGCCAACATCTGATTTCCGACTGCTCATAGCTACTTTATATATAATACGGACTGATCATCAAATATACAACGACTCCCGTAATACTTACATACAACCATATAGGATATGCATACCTGACCACTCTTCTATGCGCAGGTATCTGGTTGGTAAATGCAAAATAAATCGCTCTCAACACAAACCAGACCACTACTACAGACAGGACGATATGACTGACAAGCAGGAAATAATAAACGCCCCTTATGAAAGGATCTTCGGCACCGAACTTTGTTGATTCATTCGATATGTGGTACAGCACATAAGAAACCAGGAAGACAGAACCTAACGTGAATGCCGCAGTCATGGCTTTCCGGTGCCTGCGTATGTTTCCCTTCCGGATATAATATCTTCCTGCGATCAAAAAAAGCGCTGTTACGCTATTGATAATCCCGTTGAGATGAGGCAGCGCCTTCGTCCATTCGCCGAGATATACTTTCTGCCTGACACCCAGCAGCACTGCAACAACCAGCGGGATGGCGATAGCCAAAATATTAATCCAACGATTGTAATCCTGCTGCTTCTCTGCTCCTATCTGCATAATCCCTACTTCTCTGCTATTTTTTTCTGGTACGACAAAATTTTGATCTCTGCTAATGCCCGGTCGAAATCGTCCGTATCGGACAAGTCATAATACCCGCGGATGTATCCTTCACCGTCTACCAATACTAATGAACTGTTGGCATAAAGAGTTCCTGCCGGGCCGGGTTTCCCCCCGATTTTCAAAATCTCCTCCCAGCTTTCCGCGGATGATCCGCTCCTTATTTTTACCGGAGCCGGCCCGCCTCCAATCTCCTCATCCCGATCCCCCGTTCTTTCCAAAAGCTGGAAATCCTTTTCATTGGCCAGTATTTCCAGCAGGCGGCCTTTATCTTCAGACAAACGACTCTCCTTCGCCCCGTCGTCTCCTCCCCCGAGATAAAAAGCAGTAATCTTACCTTCGAGCGATTGCGAAGTAACGGTATCTCCGCCGGGCGTTATGCCCAGCACACCGGAAACCTGGTAATAAACCGTATCTGCCCCGTTGAGAGTCACATGGCCGTCACTATCAGTTACAGGATGAAAATAAGGAAGATCGTAATGATTAGTGCCGCAGGTCCTGAGGAACAAAAAGAAAAAAGCCGGAAATGCTAACAAAACAATGAGCATTCCGGCCTTCCTGAAATCGAACATTATCTACTTAAGGAATTTAAAAATATTTAGCTCCTCGAAAATAAAACCTCCTTCCACTATAAGTGCGACAATCAGCCAAAGCACCAGGACCGTCGGCCATAATATGAGCCAGATCATCGATTTGGTTTCGTGCCTGAGGTGCATGAATTCTCCTACGATATAAAATGCCTTAACGATTGTCATCAAAACGAAGATCGTTATTCTCATTGTTCCGTGATGCATCGTAAATGCTATAAGGAACTCAAGAGCTGTCAGGATAAGAAGTATCCAGAACGTTTTCCAGATAACCTTTCTCTGAGCTGCTCCACCGTCAGCCGGAACGTGATGACCATGCGAATTTGCCATAACTGCTATACCTTAATATTTTAAACCAGATAGAAAAATGTGAAAACAAATACCCAAACCAGGTCGACAAAGTGCCAGTATAATCCGACCTTCTCTATCATCTCGTAGCTTCCCCTCTTGTCATAAAACCCGGTAGCAGTCCTGTAAAAAACAAGGTAATTCAACACAACCCCGCTGAATACGTGGGTTCCGTGGAAACCTGTGATAAAAAAGAACAAGTCAGCAAAAGGAACCGGGCCGTATTGGTTTTCCTTAAGGTTGGCGCCGAACACCGTACGCTCTATCCACTCTCCGTTTACCAGCTCCCTGATAACAGATCCCTGGTCGGTACCATGAATAAAGTGCGTCCATTCCCAGGCCTGGCATCCAAGGAAGGTAATCCCTCCCAGCAAGGTCCAAAGCAGATATTTTTCAACATTTTTCCTATCCATACGGTGGCCTGCCTCTACTGCCAGTACCATTGTCACACTACTAAAGATCAGGATAAAGGTCATGATCCCTACAAACACCAACGGCAGATAAGCACCATGCAAAAAGGGAACGGCCGAAAAAACTTTTTCAGGGATGGGCCAATAGAGGTTGGAAAATGTAAAATCCGCTACCTCTCCTGAATAGGCAGGAAAGCTATAACGGATCAGCCCGTAGGAAACCAGCAAAGCAGAGAAAGTGAAAGTATCTGAGATGAGGAAAAACCACATCATCAATTTCCCATAGCTTGCCTTCATAGGCTCTACGCCACCAAGCCAAAGTTTAGGTTCACCAGAAGTTGATGTAATAGTCGACGCCATTGGTTAAAAACAATTATGAATTCAATTAAAAGTCAAAAGAAACACAAAAAGATAAATCCACAAAATATCGAGGAAATGCCAGATCGTAGCACAGATCTCAATTCTTCTCAATCTCCTGGAGTGAACCTTCATCTTAACGGACGCCCAAAGCGTATTCGAAAGGGCTATTAACCCCAAAATCAGGTGAATAAGGTGAAGGAACGTAAACACGTAAAAGAACGACCCGGCCAGGTTCCCGACAAAATAAACCTTCATTTCGACCAGCTTTCCCCATCCTATTACCTGCATCACCATAAAAAGGACACCCAGCACAAAAGTAATGCCCACCGCCAGCCTGAGCTTTCCGAAATTATCCTTCTTAGCCTCGATATAGGCCCAGTGCATCGTGATGCTGCTTATTACCAATACAACCGTACTATAAGTGAAAATAGCAGGCACCGTAAACTCAAGCCAGTTTCCCTCCGCTCTCTTTACCAAATAAGCGCTGGTCTGGGAAGCGAACAGCATAACGCTGGCCAAAAGGAAGAGCCACACCATAAACTTGATAGGATCCATGCTCAGCACTTCCCTCGGGTGCTCTTTATAATGCGGCATAGCTGTTTCCAGGTCTTTCATATTTCTCTTCAAACCTTATCCAATAAAAAAGCTATCTGAACTATAGGCAGGTATATAAATGAGCCGAACATTAACTGCAGGGCTGTTTTATCGTTGCATTTCCTCATCAGGTGAAAAGTCTGGGCAAGGAACAGTACTCCGAATAGCGTCGCTACAAAAGCGGAGTTAATACCGGTCATACCTAATTTATATGGTAACCAACCGATTGGTATCAAAAACAGAGCGTTGATCATGATCTGGAACGCGGTATTCAGATCCTTTCCGCCCTCTGATGGCAACAGGTGAAATCCTGCCTTCTTGTACTCCTCATCGGCTACCCATGCGATGGCCCAGAAATGCGGGAACTGCCAGAAAAACTGGATTGCAAATAAGATCCCCGGTTCAAGCCCGAAATGATTGGTAGCGGCTATCCAGCCTATCATAGGAGGAAAGGCTCCCGGGAACGCCCCCACAAGAACTGCCACAGAGCCGACCCTTTTCAGCGGCGTATAAACAAATCCATACAGGATCAGTGAAAACAATGCCAGAGCGGCTGTACGCAGGTTAAAAAAGGCAACAAATATCAGGGTCGCAACCACTCCCAGCAGCACCGACCAGATAATTGCCTCGTTTACCGTCAGTCTGCCGGTAGGCAAAGGCCTGTTCCGGGTGCGCTTCATAAGCTTATCCAGGTCTCTTTCGAAGATCTGGTTGATGGTATTGGCGGAGCCGGTAATAGCAAAAGAAGCCAGCGCAAAAAGAACAAGGTGCCCCCAATCGATGTGGCTCGCGCCCAGGCAATATCCCATCACTCCGGAAAAAGCCACAAGCGCAGACAGCCTGAACTTTGTAAGCTCAAGCAGCGCCTTCACCTTAACAAAAAGTGTCGGGGAAGTTTGTATGGTCTGTTCAGAAGTAATCATAATCTTTTGTTATCACTCCGCAGCGATCAGCTCTGCTGTACGCTTTTTAAATATCCGTTCCGCGTTTAAAAACAAATACAAAACAAACTGTATACCCAGTAATAATATCGCCAGGGTCAGATGAACAGGTTGTAAAAACGCCGGTACCGAAAAATATCCGAGGACTATTCCGGTCAGGATCTCTACAGCCAGAACTACTGCCATCCAATCGGACAATCTTCTTATAACCCCTCTTTCCGACGTACCGTTTTTTATCTGGTACCACAGTCCGGCTATCGAAACAAGCACAAGTATCGAAAACGATCTGTGTACCAGGTATATCGTCCCTACGTTGTCGATCCAACCCGATCTCCCTCCGTACCCAAGCTCCAGAACAGCCAGGTCTATCTCCTCCCTCACCTGGGTACCAAGCATAATCTGGACCGTTACAATCGCCATCGAGGCAATTACCCAGGTATTAAGCGTCGAAAGGCTCCTTTCCAGTCTCTCCACTTTAAGCCGGTCGATGTATGACACCTTCGCATATGAAAACAACAGTATGAAAACTATTACTATTGCCAGCAGCATATGCAGCGTCACCATAACCGGGTGAAGCTCTGTCGAAACAACCTTTGCTCCAAGCCATCCCTGAAATGCAACCAGAATAAACGCAGAAAGGCTCAGAAAGAATACCGATCTCTGGTTTGATCTCAGGAAAGGCACCGAAGCCAGTAAAGTAAGAAATATCCAGCTCCCCGTAAATACCCCGAACAACCGATTCACATACTCGATCCAGGTCTTTACCGGGTTAAACTCTATTTCCCCCTTGAGCTTGGCCCCGTATATTTCCTTATAGTTGTCAGGAAGCTGGGAAACGTCTGTAGGAGGCACCCAACTCCCGAAACATTTTGGCCAGTCGGGGCATCCCATCCCGGCACCGGTCGCCCTTACAATACCACCGATAAGTATCAGCAGGTAGAGGGTTATAAGCGTCCAGGCTGCCCAGCGTTTATACCTGGCTATAATCCTGTCATCAATGACCGGTTTTAAATTGGTCATTATAGTTCTGGGACTCTATTTGCTTCTCTTCAGCTATCAATGCGTTGTCGCTTGGGAAATTAGACTCAGGAGTCATCGAATGAGGGACAGTCTGAGGAATGAAGTCCTCCTTAGCTCCCGGCTTGCTATAGTCATATGGCCAGCGATATACGGCAGGAATCTCACCAACCCAGTTACCGTGCCCCGGATTGTCGGTTGTCCATTCAAGGGTTGTGGACCTCCAGGGATTAATAGGCGCCTTACGGCCTTTGAAAATGCTGTAAAAGAAGTTAAACAGGAATATAAACTGTGCGGCGAAAGTAAAAATCGCAGCGACCGTTATGAACGTATTCATATCCGAGAATACGCTTGTAAAGTCATAGCTTGTGAACTGGTAGTACCTGCGCGGGAAACCGGCTATACCTACATAGTGCATCGGCACGAAAATCAGGTACAGACCTACAAAAGTCAGCCAGAAATGTATCTGCCCCAGCGTCTGGTTCATCATTTTACCGTACATCTTGGGGAACCAGTGATAGACCCCCGAAAATAATCCGAATGCTGCCGCAGCTCCCATTACCAGGTGGAAATGCGCTACTACGAAATAAGTATCGTGAAGCTGGATATCGAGCGCACTGTTCCCGAGTATGATCCCGGTCAGACCGCCCGATACAAAAAGCGATACCATCCCGATCGAGAACAGCATTGCCGGGGTAAAATGCAGGTTACCTCTCCACATCGTGGAAATATAGTTAAACGCTTTTACCGCTGAAGGAACCGCAATAATCAGGGTCAGGAACATGAATATCGATCCAAGGAACGGATTCATACCTGTCACGAACATGTGGTGCGCCCATACTATAAATGAAAGGAAGGCAATTCCCAACATAGAGGCAATCATCGCACGATACCCGAAAATAGGCTTACGTGCATTCGTGGCTATTACTTCAGACGTAATACCCAGTGCCGGGAGAATTACGATATAAACCTCAGGGTGGCCCAGGAACCAGAAAAGGTGCTGGAAAAGAATCGGACTTCCGCCTATGTTTGAAAGCGCCTCGCCCCCGATATAAATTTCGGAAAGGAAGAAGCTCGTCCCGAAGGAACGGTCAAAAATCAGCAGGAGGGCTGCAGAAAGCAGAACCGGGAAAGAAATAAGCCCCAGGACCGCCGTAATCAGGAATGACCAGATTGAAAGCGGAAGACGGCTGAACGTCATTCCGCGCGTCCGGAGATTGATAATGGTAGTAATATAATTCACGCCTCCCAACAACTGGGAAACTATAAACAAAGCAATGCTGATAAGCCAGAGAGTCATACCCAATCCGGATCCCGGGCTTGCCTGCTGAAGCGCACTCAACGGCGGGTAAACCACCCAACCGCCCGCGGCAGGTCCTGTTTGGATAAACATTGAAACAAACATGATCAACCCGGCCAAAAAGAAGAACCAGTATGACAACATGTTCATAAAGCCCGACGCCATATCCCTCGCTCCAACCTGGAGGGGAATCAAAAAGTTACTGAACGTACCGCTTAACCCGGCAGTCAATACAAAAAACACCATGATAGTTCCGTGCATCGTCACCAATGCCAGGAAAAACTCCGGCTGGATCTTGCCGGTATCGGTAATCCATCCGCCGAGAATAGGCCTGAGCCAGGAAAGGTCCGCCTCCGGAAAGCCAAGCTGGATACGGAACAAAACTGAAAGAGAAAGTCCCAGGACAGCCCATAAAATCCCTGTTACAAGAAATTGTTTGGCTATGGTTTTGTGATCTTCCGAGAAAATATACTTTCTCCAGAAGCTCTGCTCATGGTGCTCATGCTCCTCTGTATGACCGTGCTCAACTACTTCTACAACTGACATATCTCTTGCAATGTTATTCGGATAACTCTATAATAATGTAAATAGAAACAAATACCTGTCTAAGCTTATTCCGCGCTTGCAGTCTGCTCTCCGACATATTTGGCGGCTTTTGCTTTCAGGTTCGCCGGTACTCTATCCAGATACTCCGGATAAGTTTTAAGGAAAGGCTGCTGGGAAGCGACCCATTTCTGATAAGACTCCTCATCCTCGACAACCAATACCATTTTCATCCCGAAATGCCCTTGTCCGCAAACCTCTGTACATGCAATTTCGTATTTAAAATCCGGATTACCCAATTCGGCCCGCATCTGCTCCGTGGTTTTGTCGGCCACAAACCAGAACTTGGTAGGCATTCCCGGCACAGCGTCCATTTTAACACGCATGTGAGGAATAAATACACTGTGCAATACGTCGCGTGCCCGGATCTTTAAAAGAACCGGCCGGTTTACCGGTATATGCAACTCACTGGGATTTGTAAAATCATCAAAAGAAGTTTCGTCTGAGAAATCGATCCCTACCTCATTCTGCGCATCAATCAGTCTGAAATCGTAGTTCCCCAGCTTGTTGTCGTCTACTCCTCCATAGCGGGCAATCCATCCGAACTGCTTCCCGGTAATTTCGATCACTTCTGCATCTTCAGGAGCATCCGACGTAATGTCGCTCCACGCTTTCCAGCCCGTCAATACCAGTATCGCCATTACCACTGCGGGGATAGTAGTCCACACCAATTCGAGGCGGTGATTTTCAGGGTAAAATGCGGCACGCTTTCCTTTCTGGTACCTGTATTTCCAGGCGAAAAAGAACAACGCCGTATTCACCAGTATAAACGGAATTGTCAGAAGCCCCATTGAGAACCAGAACAGATCATCTGTCCTTCTCCCGTGTACGGAAGACGCCTCAGGCAGGTAAAACTTCGTCGAATGAAGGTAAGACCATGTAATAGTAACAAATCCAACGACTATCAGTACCAAAAACATCCAGGCGTTTACCTGATTCGCTCTACCGGGTTCTTCAGGATAAGAGTTTGAAGGATTAAGCCCTTTGACAACACCGGTCAGTTTTCCTAACACTGCGAGCGCCAGGACAACAGCAACCAAAACAAGAAGGACAAGTAAAAGCTCCATAATATAATCTACTATAAACCGAAACGCTATTCAATATCGTGATAAAGTGACTCCTGCAACATCGGGTGATGCGGTGCTATGAGCTTAGCCTTTTCAAGCTGGCTTGCAACGCTCCAGATAAAAGCACTGGCAAAAAGAGTAAAGCAACCTACTTCAAACGGACCGATTGCGCCATGCGCCCCAACTGTACCGGGCATAATGTTATTAAAGAAATCTATGTAGTGTCCGATGATGACAAACCAGCACGCAAGCTTAAGTATAACCGGGGTGCGCTTGGAATCGCGGGTCATCAACAAAAGGAACGGGAATACGAAATTGACGATAATGTTGACAAAGAATAAGGTTTTATAAGCCCCTCCGTATCCGTTGAAGCGCTCCCAGAAATAAACTACTTCTTCCGGGATGTTGGCGTAGTAATACAACAGGAACTGGGCAAACCAGACGTATGTCCAGAAAATGGTGAAAGCGAAAACAAACTTACCCAGGTCGTGAAGGTGGCTCGCGTTAAGTGCTTTCAGATAACCATTCTCCTTCAATGTAAGTACGATCAGGACGATAGTAGCAAGGCCGGTCACGTGCCAGTTGGCCAGTGTATACCAACCGAACATAGTACTGAACCAGTGCGTGTCGATCGACATGATGAAATCCCACGCAGAAGTCGAAGAAGTAACAGCAAAGAAAACAAGGAAGATCACACCTGTCTTTACCTGCTTGTGGTAATTATCAAGACCTCCAACCAGGTCTTCCTCCAGAGAGGCTTTCCTGAGCATACGCCACAGACCGTACCATCCACCGAAATACAAGACCATCCTTATCAGGAAAAACGGTGTGTTGAGGTATCCCTTCTTCCCGTTGATGATAGGATCGAAATCCGGGCTCGCCGGATCATACAGGCTGGAATGTGTCCAATGAAAAAGGTCGTGCCCACCGAAAAGGAAAGTAAGAAGCATAACCGCTCCCGTAACCGGTAAAAAAGCCGGCATCGCTTCCGGGATCCTTTTAAATACTGCCGACCAGCCTGCCTGTGCAAGGTAGTTATAAGACAGCCAGAACATCCCGGCTACGGATACCCCTGTAAAGAAAATCCCGTTTAACCACAGGTTGGCCCAAACCCTTTTGATCCAGTGATAGCCGTGACCGTGATCATCGCCTCCATGAGCCCCATGTCCGTCTGCTGCATGTGCAACATCGTGACCATGTCCGCCGGAAGCCATTAAATAAACCCCTAACAGGATCAAAACAATACCCACGGCACCGAG
>CAZLTN010000111.1:0-18345 GCA_964562455.1 uncultured Cytophagales bacterium | reverse complement strand
CTCTGGACCGTTTCGGTAATGGTGCTTACCCCCAGGACGATCAGGGTGATCAGCAATGAAAAATAATCCAGGACTTCCTCCCGCTTCATGACGCCTCCCTCCCGGGCCGCGCGGAAAGCCTTGTTCATCAGTTCGCGGAGCTGCAGCCTGACTTCGATCTGCTCGACAAGGAAAGAAATTGTAAAAGCCAGGGCAAGGTTGACTATGATGAAAAAGGTAATCTTATTCCGGTTCAACAGGCTGGGAACCAGCACTTTTGCATTGGTGTAAAACAAAAAGACCAGCAACATGAAAAGAAGGGCCTGTTTATACCAGAACTCTATAGGGATATGGATCCTCCAGGTAAGCGGCTGCCATAGCAGAAGGAACGTGCCCAGCAGGCCCCACATCAGCATGTGAGCGAATACATTCCCGTAATTATGGCTCAGAGATGGCTTCATATCATTTTAACAGTCGATATCAACGTTAAATCTAATATTTTGAAACGAATCGGGGGAATTGCAAGCGCATTTAATAGATTCAGACGGCATGTTTATAGACCAGTCTCCTGTTTTAAACGACAAAGGTTTTCTACTGCCGCTGTAAAAGCAAATATCGGTTAAAACAGGGAGATCATCGATTAGCTGTAAGGGACAGTCTATTGTGTTTGGCAGAATCAGGAATTGAATTCAAATTTGTATCGTTAGCCAGTAAAATAGTTCTGAACTCACAACAGTTTGCTGTTTCAGGGAAACATACTTTTAAAACATTATCTATTAGCCAGGAAAGAAATAATATGAAATCTACTAAAGCAAATATCAGCTTACTGATTGCCCTATGTATTTTTGGGCTGCAATCTGTAGCGCAGCCGCCCGGAGGCGGTCGTCCGGGAGGAGGTGGCGGCGGCGACTGGGGAGGCAGGCAGCAGCGATCTCAGCAAGGGTCGCAACAGCAGCAAAGACAGGGTATTCCGGGGACATTGGAGTCGACTACTCCGAAAGGAAATGGTAAAATTACAGGGATGGTACGTGACTCCTCCAACAAAAATCCCGTCGAATTCGCAGCAATTTCACTGGTAGATGTCAAAACCAATAATCCTATAGACGGTACTACTACAGACGAAAAAGGAAAGTTCAGCCTTACAAAAGTAGCGGAAGGTGAGTTTAAGGTCCTGATTTCATTTATAGGTTATAACACCAAGGAAATTCCGGGTGTCAAAATAGAAAAACGCACCGAAATCGACCTCGGGACTATCGACCTGGGGAATAATATCGTGCAGTTGGATGAAGTCCAGGTAGTGGGAATGGCCCAATTGGTTGAAGAGAAAGTCGACAGGCTGATTTTTAATGCCGAAAAGGACATCACCAGCCGTGGCGGAGATGCGGCCGATGTGATGCGCAAGGTGCCGATGCTGACCGTCGACCTGGATGGCAACGTATCGTTGCGCGGAAGCTCGAACGTCAAAGTCCTGATCAATAATAAACCTTCCACCATTATTGCTACAAGTGTGGGCGATGCTTTGAAGCAGATCCCTGCCGAACTGATCAAATCGGTTGAGGTAATTACCTCACCGTCGGCAAGATATGACGCCGAAGGGACCGCTGGTATTATCAATATTATTACCAAGAGAAGCAAGATACAGGGAGGTACGCTGGATTTTAATACGGGAGTAGGAAACAGGGGAGCGAACCTTGGCCTTCGCGGTAATTACCGCAGCGGAAAGCTTGGGATGAGCCTCGGCGGCTTCGGGCGCTGGAATTATAACATGCCTTCCAAGTCTGATAATCTCCAGACAAATAAGAACGGCGGCTTTACGACACGCCAGTCGATGGAAGGGAAGAATAAAATGCTTTTCGGGAACGTAAGCATGGGAATGGATTATGACCTGAGTGAAACCTCTTATCTGGCTGCAGGCGTCAGGTATGGAGGCAGAAGTTTCTGGAACAACCAGAATATGACGACAATTCAAAGGAGTTCTACCCAGGCGGAGAAGAGCTCTTTCCGGGATATCAGCAGCAAAGATCTTTCGGGTACCTGGGACGTGAATATCGATTATTTCAAAACGCTGAAGAAACCCTCGGAAGAGTTGAGCCTTATGGCGCTGTTCAGCCGGAATAACAGGACCAACGACTACGATGCTAACGTATATTCAGGTATCACAAGCGACAGGACTTACCTGGGCCTGGACTGGAATAACAATGCCAGCCATAACCAGGAGTCTACCCTGCAGGCGGACTATCAGACGTCTTTCGGGAAGAACCAATTGCTGGAAGTGGGTGGCAAAGGGATATTCCGCCAGGTATTCAGCGACATCGAGTATGGCGGTCTGAATAACCGGCCGGCAAATACGCTGGATTATGATCAGAATGTAGGAGCGGGTTATTTATCCTATACTTTTTCTACTAAAGATAAGTGGTCGTTCAAGGCCGGGGCCAGGTACGAATATACCAGCATCGATGCGAGGCAGGATGAAGGAGGCGAACTGAACCTGTCTGCTTACGGAAATCTTGTGCCGAGCCTCAATATCTCCAAAACCTTTGGTAAAAAGCAGGGCCAGACGATAAAAGCTTCTTATAACCGCCGTCTTCAGCGTCCGGGCATCCAGTATCTGAACCCCAACGTCAATTCGGTCAATCCCCAGAATATCACAAAGGGGAATCCAGAGCTTGGCCCGGAATTGACCGACCAGGTTGAATTAGGTACGAGTTTCTTCAAAAATTCGTTATATGTAAACGTGACGGGGTTTGCCAGGTTTACCAATAACTCTATCGAAAGTATTCGTACGATCGATGAAGACGTAATCACCACTACTTATGGTAATATCGGTACCAAACGAAATTACGGGGTCAATATTTATGGTAATATCACGCTGTTTAAAATCTGGCAGGTAGGAGGCGGTATTGACGGGTATTATACCGACCTGAATAATAACTCCGGCGATGTAAGTATCAGGGCGAGCAACAGCGGTTATGTGTTCAGCGGCAGGTTCCGTACGGGGCTTAACTTCAAAAACGGATGGGGCTTCCAGGGTGGGGGATTCATGAGGGGCAGGGAAGTGCAGTTGCAGGGATACCAGATGGGTTTCCGGATGTATGACCTGGGTCTGAAGAAGGACTTTAAAAACAAGCGTGGTTCTATCGGGTTCGGAATGGAGAACTTCCTGGCTCCGAGATTCAATATGAAAACAACAATGGAAACCAGCACCTTTACACAGTTTAATAACAACTTCATGTATAACAGGGGTTTCCGGGTCAATTTCTCATACAAGCTTGGCAAAATGGAGTTTGTCGAACAGAAGAGAAAAAGAGGCAAGTCAATCAGTAACGACGACCAGAAATCGGGGTCGGCCGGTGCTACCGATAGCGGAAACCGGTAATACTTAAAAGATCTTAAATAGGATGAGTTGTTCATAAAAGCTCTCTGCGCTTGCGGAGAGTTTTTATTTTTTTTAGCTATTTCGAGGCTACTTCGTTGAAATATTCCAGCCCGGCTTTTACATCAGGCAGATTATGGAGCCAGTTTGCTTCCTGCTCGATATAAACGTAACCGTCAAAGTTTTGTCTTTTCAGCTCCGAGGCAATCCCTTTGAAATCGAGCACTCCCTTTCCGATCACGAGGTATTCGGGATTCATTTCACCTGCTACCGACACATCTTTGAGATGGACGCTGATCAGGTTGTTTTCCAGCGATTTAAGGCATTCAACCGGATCAAGTCCGCTGCGGGTCCAATGACCTACATCGCCGCATGCACCAATAAAGGGCCGCCCTTCCGCGGCTTTCAGCACACTGTCGGGATGCCAGTAGTAGCTCTGGCCTTTTGCATGCTGATGAATGGCGGTTTTTATCCCGTAAGCTTTGCCCAGGCTATCCAGCAGGTCCCATTCGTCGGCCCGGGGCTCGCTCACAAAAAATTCAAGACCCACTTTTTTGCCCATTTCAAAATAATGCTTCCATTGTTCAGGAGTTTTGGCGTCGCCTACATAGATGGAACGCATGGAGAGGCCCTGGTCCCCGATCATTTTTTTTAACTTTTCGACTTCTTCCTCATCGAGCTGCAACAGGGTCTTGTCCCCGAATTCACTGCCAAGCTTGTGAAAAGAAAACCCTTCCACATACTTCAGGCCCGCCGAATCGGCTTTTTGCAGGGTTTGGGGAAAGGGAAATTTGTTGAACGAATACAGGGCAACCCCGGTTTTCCATGGCAAAGCAGACGACTGTGCTTCCTGTGTTTTCTGCTCTGAAGGGCCGCATGAAAGAATTGATCCGGCGAGCAGACCGGCAGCGGCAATACGAAGATAAGTTTTCATAGATCAGGTAATAGATGATTTAAGGGATAATGATTGAAATTCTCTTAATAGTAAAAGATTTGCGAAAAATCCCTAAATACAGAAACTTCAGAGATTTATCCAAACAGTAAAGAAGACCCATTAGATCCTACCGGATCTAACTAACGCGTACCGTCTAAGAGTCGGATCTAACTACCCGAAAGGCCCCCCCAACATTTCCGCTTAATCCGAAATATGAAAGAGGGGAAGAGAGACGGATCAAGAGACGTAGAGGGAAAGAGTGGAGTAAGGCTCCGGGGATGGTTGCCGGTTGCGGATAAAAACTCCGGGAAGTTTGGAAATAATTAAAAGAGAAGCTGTAATTTTGAATGATTTTAAATTTTATCAGGCGTCATGCAAAATTACCCGGACTTTGATCTTACCGGTTCTTCTGATACAAGCGACTGGCTAAGGTCGATTGCTGACTGCGAAGGCTGCCTTCTGAAAAAGTGCTGTAAGTCTTACAAGAAAAAGGGTAAGCGGTGTAAAAAATGCCCTAAGAAATAGGTAAAGGTACGTTTTTCAACGTTGAGGCACCCTTACCATCTGACAGGTTTAAACTTCCAGCCGGGCGTTACTTTCTGCATTTCGATTTCATCATTGCGTTCGGTGAGCCCGCACTTAAGGAAATTTTCGTGCAGGGCCTGAAGAGCCTTCCGGTCGAGTGTAACACCCAGCCCCGGTCCTTCCGGTACTGCTACCGAACCTTCTTCGAATCTGATTCTTCCTCCCTCGATCACTTCTTCGGATTGCCAGGGGTAGTGTGTGTCCAGCGCATAGGTGAGATGGGGAAGGGCTGCTCCCAGGTGTACCATCGCTGCCAGCGAAATACCGAGATGGCTGTTGGAATGCATGGAAAGAGACCTGCCGAATGTTTCGCAGATGCCGGCCAGCACCATTGATGCCCTCAGTCCTCCCCAGAAATGGTGGTCGCTCAGGATAATATCTTCCGAGCCGATCTGCACGCTCGTAACGATTTCGGAGAATGAAGTCGTGCACATGTTGGTAGCGAGCGGAGTCTTTAATTGCCTTTTGACTTCTGCCATGGCTTCCTGGCCTCTGACCGGGTCTTCCAGGTATTCTAGGACAGGCTCAAGCTCGCGGCCGTACTTCACCGCAGTTTCTACCTGCCAGAGGGCATTCGGATCGAAACGGATAGGTACGTCGGCGGGGAACGCATCTCTCAGTGCCAAAAGCGTATCCACTTCTACGCGGGGTTCGAAAACACCACCTTTCAGCTTAAGCGATTTGAACCCGAATTCCCTGCACATTGCCCTGGCCTGATCTACCATCTGTTCAGGTGTCAGCGCCTCCGCCTGCCTGCCGGCATCCCATCCGGTGGCATATGGATCCATTTTGAATTCCAGGGCTCCTCCGGCCCCCGCATACTTATAGAAAAGGTAAGCTGAGAAAGGAACCCGGTCCCTGACTTTTCCGCCCAGCAGATCGACAACAGCCTTGCCCGTAATCTTACCCTGGATGTCGAGACACGCAACCTCGATGGAGCTGAAGACGTGGACTAACTTTCTCTGGTCCCAGGGAGCCATACCGCGCTCCTCGTCCTCATTTTCACCGAAATGCCGGTTGATCAACAGGCGTATCGCTCCTAACTGAAAGGGATCTTTCCCGATCAGAAGGGAGCATGCTTCGGTAAGCGCCGTGTTTGTCCGGACATTCCCGGGGATTTCACTAATACCCGTTATGCCATCGTCGGTGATCAGTTCCAGTACCGTACGCAGGGCGTATGGAGCATGAAGACCGGCTGCATTGAGAAGCGGAGGATCTGTTACCGCGATGGGGGTAATTATGAAATCTTTTATGAGAGGACCTTTCATGATGTGATGATGTGATGATGTGATGATGAGACGATGTGGCTTGCCTTTGGCGACTTACTTAACTTCATCTTTAATTGCCTGGAGCAACGCTATGATATAGCCGTAGGAAAACGAAAATGCCTGCAGCGGTGCTGCTTTATCTTCGTGCGTGGGAACGTGGTCGGGCATTACCATTCCGTCGAACTCCACATCTCTAAGGGCGCGCATTACGTGCAGGAAATTCATATCTCCGTTGTCGGGATAGACTTCCTGGAAGTTGTTCCAGCCGCCTTTGATATTTCTCAAATGTACATTAAATATCTGCTTCCTCTTACCGACCCATTCAATTATGGGAAAAATATCGTTTTTAGGGTCTTTCAGACCTTCTGCGATGGAGCCGATGCAGAAGTTGAAACCGTGTGAAGGGCTATCGTAAAGCTGCGCGAAGCGTTTTATACCTTCAAAAACATCCGGACTGTTCCAGCGGGTTATTCCGCGGTAGCCGACGGGAGCGGGCGGATCGGCGATGTGGTTGCCGAGCTTGACTTTGTACTCTTCCGCGACCGGCAGCACCCTGTCGAGGAAATAGGTGATTCTTTCGAATATCTCGTCTACGGAAACATCGCCAGCAATAGTCTTAGGATGGTTCTGCTTAAGGGCTTCGTCGTAGTTCCAGGTACTGTAAAGGGCGTTCCCGCGTTTGGGATCCGTGGTCCTGGAAGTTCTTAAAACCGGCAGGATCGTGGTGTTGTAAAGCAGCATTTTGACCCCCGTTTTCCCGGCAACTTGAATCATCTGCTGGAGAATTTCAATTTCACGATCGCGCTCGGGGCTCTTTCCGAGCATGACGTTCGGGTATGCAACTTTATCGATGCCGGCAGAGGTTAGTGGCCAATGGTAGGCATCGAGGCTGATGCCGTATTTTTCGCAAGCTTCTCTTTTCCGCATAGAGTCTTCAAGGTCCCAGCCTTTCCCTTCTATCACGTTTGGGGCGCCGCCGTCGATGTTGTAAACTCCGTGCCTTGCTTTAAACTGCAGGGCTTCCTCGGAAGTACCGCCTGACTGGCAGCCGACCTTCATTAAAACGGGCTTGGGCTTAGCCGGGTTTTCAGCTTTGGCACAGGCTACAGGCAATGCTGCGGAGCCCAGGGTGCCGGCTCCGAGCAGTTTTATAAATTGATTTCGTTTCATTTGTATTTGGGATAGTTGAAAGTTGAAAGTTGAGAGTTGAAAATTGAAAGTTGAGAGTTGAAAGTTGAAAGTTGAAAGTGGGCGTCGGCGCGGTTGAAAGTTAGAGAGAAGGATCCGGGCTCCCGTTCTTCGGGACTTGCGGTCCCGAAGAACTATTCTGTCGCCTTTGGCGATTATGGCCGGTTATACATATAAGAAAAGGCTGCTGTGGTCGAGGTCGCCGTCGCCGGCTTCCAGCACTTTTTCCATTTGGCCGGCGACCAGGCTGGCAGCCCGGAGGGAAAGTCCCAGCTCCTCGCCGCTGTCGAGCACGATGCCCATGTCCTTCTTATGAAGCCTGATTTTAAATCCGGGTTTGAAGTTCTTGTCGATTATCCGTTGCCCGTGCAGGTCCAGAATCCGGCTTTGGGCAAATCCTCCCAGCAAGACCTCTCTCATCCTGACCAGGTCAACCCCCGATTTTTCAGCCAGCCTGAATGCTTCGGCTACGGCCTCGATCGTAACACCCACTATGAGCTGATTGCAGGCTTTTGTAGTCTGACCGGCGCCGGGCCCACCGATAAGAACGATGTTTTTTCCCATCGCTTTGAACAATGGCAGAGCCCGGTCGAAGGCATTCTGAGTTCCACCGGCCATGATGGAGAGCGAGGCGGCCTCGGCGCCCACCTGTCCTCCCGATACCGGGGCATCCAGGGCTTCCACGCCTTTCGCTTTGGCCATATCATATATTTTCCTGGATACAGCGGGCGCTATGGTAGACATATCTATAAAAAGTGAACCCGGCTTTAGTGAATCCAGAATACTGTCTTCTCCTGAAAAGACCGCCTCAACTTCCGGTGAATCGGGCAGCATCGTAATTACAATATCGCTGCCTGAGGCCAACTGGCCACGGGTATCCACTATTCCGGCTCCCTGTTTTCTCACTTCATCCGCAGCTTTGCTGGAACTTAATACGGTCACTTCGAAGCCGGCCTTTAACAGGTTGATCGCCATAGGCTTTCCCATTATCCCCAATCCTATAAATCCTACTTTCTCCATACGCTAAAACAAATTATTGATTAATGACTTACTTAAATTAACGGGAAAAACTTCGCTGCGATCATCAGCACGATCAGCCCGACGGTTCCCATTACGACCAGCATAGGAGAGAAGGTTCTCAGGGCCTCTTTTTCGGTCAGGTTGCTTATTTTAATGATGATCCAGAAACCCGCATCGTTCATCCAGGGGATCAGCTTTGAACCGCAGCCTATAGCAAGCCCCAGGTAAATAGGGTGATATTCGAGGTTGGCATTGGTCGCAAGCCCAGACAGTATTCCTGAAGCTGTGATCAGCGCTACGGTTGCCGATCCCTGGGCGGTGCGGACTACGGCGCTGATCAGGAACGCCAGGGGAATGAGCGCCATCTGGTAGTCTTTCGTCATCTCTCCGATCTTATAGCTGATACCGGTTTGCTGCAGCATACCCCCGAAAGCACCACCTGCCGCAGTGATAAGGATGATTCCGCCGCCGCTCATAAGGGCTGCCTGTACAAACGAGCTAAGGTCCTTATTCCCTCTTCTCTGGTAAAGGAGCACCAGCAACGCCATAATGCCGCCGGAAATCAACGCGATATTCTTGTCTCCGAAGATCTCTATGATGCCGATAAGGAATCTTTTAAATCCGGACAAATGCTGTAAGGCATCTTTAGCCACCAGGTTGTCGACGATATTGTCGGCACAGATCATCACGAGTGGAAATATGACCGGCAACAGCGCCATCCAGAGCGGAGGCAGCTCGGAATCATCGCGGTTGGATAGTTTCCTGATGTCTTCCAGTTTTGCATCGAGCGAGTCTCTCAACTCTACCGGCCATTTTTTATTTACACTTACTGCAAAAAAGTAGCCCGCCGTAATGGTGACCAGCCCCAGGAGGATACCTCCGGCCATCATCATCCCGATCGGGATATTCATTTCTCCTATCAGGAATAAAGGGCCGGGTGCGGGAGGGACGAAGGAGTTTGCCATTGCCGCCCCGCCCGTAATCGCCAGAACGAGCAGCAGGTAGTCTTTGCCGGTACGCATGGTTACAGCTTTCGCCAGGGGGATCATCAGGAATATGACGATATCGAAAAATACCGGGATCCCGAGGAAAAAGCTGCTTACAAGGAATGCAACGGGCGCTTTGTCGATCCCCAGCGTATTCAGCATCGATCTCACGATACGCTCCGCTGCTCCGCTTTCCAGCATACTCTTACCGATAATGGCAGCCATGGCGATGAGTATCCCTATTTTGGCGCAGGTATTGCCGAATTCGGTAGCGATCCGTTCTCCTATAGATTTGGCGGCCAGCGCTTCCGCGGCGGCCTGAGTGCTCCCTTTGTTGAGAGCAAACTGGATAATGGACGAGGAGGGCGTGAGCAACGCGACTGTAAATGCGGCGATAAGCAATGCCAGGAAAGGATTGAGTTTGAAAGCGATGATTCCTCCGACTACGATGATGACGCCTACCAGGAGCAGGAAAAGAGGGTCGCTGAAAAACGAAGGAAGGGCTGTCAGGATCATAGGCTGAGGTTTGATCTGAATTGATTGAGCTGCGAGCTTAGCCTGTTAGCGCCTTCCGCCACGAAGGTTGCGTCGGAACCGCAGGCCAGAAATCGGATTCCCAGGTTGTAATACCTGCTATAGTCGTCGGGATTGAAGAAAAGAATACCGACGGCTTTCTGAGCCTTTTGGGCGGCATTGATGGTCTCGCGCATGGCCTCGGTAAAAAGAGGATGATCGAATTGCCCGAAGATGCCCAGCTCCATGGAGAGATCGGCCGGACCTATGAAAAGCACGTCGATCCCGTCGGTTTGAGCTACGGCATCAAGATGGTTGAGAATGGAGGTAGTTTCTATCTGGGCAATGCCCAGGATATTATCCCTCGAACCATCATAATAGCTCTGGAAGTTTTTCCCGAAACCGGTAGCTCGTACCATTTTCGCTACTCCTCTTGTGCCGAACGGCGGATAGTGCAAACCTTTTGCAAGTTTTACAGCATCTTCGGGGATAGCAATTTTGGGGCACATGACGCCTTTTGCGCCCATGTCCAATACCCTGTGTATCCTGGGTCCTTCGGCGCTTTCCACCCTGACGATGGGCGAGATCCCGGTATGCTCAAGTGCCTGGAGTATCGGCATGAGTACGCTTTCCGAACCTGCGCCGTGTTCGAGATCGATAAGAACCCAGTCAAAACCGGATAACCCCACTATTTCAGCGGTAAGGGCGCTGCCGGTATTCAGCCAGCATCCGTGAACCGCTTCCCCGTTTTTCAGCCTTTGCTTTAAATTCATAATTCGTTTGTAATAAAGGTGTTCGTGCGCTCCCGCATCGTTAAAAGAAGTGGGACAGAAGGTTTTACCCTGCGCACGAAACCGTGTGGTTTATTTAATGTCCCACCATACGCGGGTATCAAGCAGGTCAGGACCTTGCCTGGAGATGGCTTCATCGACGTTGGTTTTGTTTACATTGAGCTCAGCGTCGGTATAGGTCAGCCTTCTTATAAACGGCTCTGTTTTCAGGTCACTTCCCGGGAAAGGGTTGGGGGTAAGGTTCGGAAACCCGCTTCTCCGGAAATTTGCCCATGCTTCCGGGCCGTTAAGAAAGGAAGCGATCCAGTATTGCACATTGATCTGCTCCAGTTCGCTGCCGGCGGTAAGCGTGGTTTTCTGCAGATAGGCGGTGATTGCCTCTTCGGGGACTGCCGAAGAGGCCCCGTATGCAGCCAGTTGCTGCATGTGAGCCCTGATACCTTCCTGGAACAGCTTTGCAGCGTCGCCGGTAGTCCAGCCCCGTATCACCGCTTCGGCCAGGAAGAGTTGGGTTTGGGCAAAAGTAACGTAGATAGTAGGCGAAAGCAGACCGGCAAGACGGGTACGGTCCAACTGGCTGTAGTCATAAAGACTTGCCAGGCCGTCTTTGGTAACTGCTGCCGAAACGGTTGTATTGTCGTATCCCAGGGGCATCCCGATCTGTACCTCTATACTCCTGTTGGCCTTGCTTTCTACCTGGTCGGTAGTGCTTTTGGCGCCGACGTACCTGACGGCGATGGATGCCAGCCGTGGGTCGGCGGTACTTTTCAGATGCGTTACGAAGTCTTCGGCGAGATAGAAAAAGCCACCTTGCCCGCCGTTGATCTGCGAACCTACAGGATTGGTAAAGCTGGCAGTATGGGTGAGCATCGCGTTGTCGGCATTGGAAAGCATGACCCCTCCTGTAACCGCTTTCTTAACGATCTCGGACGCTTTTGAGGGGTTTATTTTGGAAAGCCTCATACCGCCCCTGAGGAGGAGGGAGTAGGCCAGCCTTTTCCATTTTACGATATTGCCTCCGTAGAGCACGTCGCTTGTAGCCAGGGGAGCCGATTCGCTGAGAGCGGCCGCGGCTGATTCCAGCTCCTTCAGGATTTCGCCGTAAATAAATTCCTGGGTGTCATACTTTGGCGTAACGATTCCCTGCAGGTACCCCAGGCTCGATTCGGTATACGGGATGTCGCCGTAGGTATCCGTCAGGAACATAAAAATGTACGCTTTCCAGATGCGCGTCATGTGATGCAGGTTGGCTTTTGCCGGTACATCTTTAGTTTTATCGAGAACATCGATAAGCTCCCGCACTACGCTTCGGTACCCGCGCTGCCAGTTGGAGGCTGTAACACTCCGGTTATCCTGGTTGTACTGCCCGGCAGCTCCCACACCGCTGAAGGGGTTGATCATCTGCTTGACGATGATGGTCTCATACTGGAGATTGTTGTAACCAAATGCGCTGTTTACCAACGCGCTGTTGAACTGATAGGCCGGCTCCACCGACGTGAGCGCTATCGGGTTGACATTCATTTCATCAAAGCCCCTGTCGCAGGCAAAGACAAAAGGAAGTAGAACAACCCAGATTAACAGTATCCTTTTCATCTGTATAAGATTTTGATTTTCTGATTATCAGTCTTTTGCCTAGAACCTTAAGTTTAAATTAAACCCGGTGCTCCTCGTTACCGGCAGGCCGGTTGCTTCCAGCCCGATGAGGTTGTCGGAAGGGTAGCCGAACTGGTCGGGATGAATGGTGGGCACCCATTTTTTCAGCACCGCTACATTGTTGGAAACGACGCTTAGCCTGGCCCCTTTGATAAAAGGGATATTGTCGGGCAGGAACTTCGAAAAATCGTATCCCAACGTAACCTGGCGAAGCTGCCACAAGCCGGCATTGTAAACAAACTGCTCGGCAATATTCTGAGAGCGTACCGTTTCGTAGAAGGCCTGCACGCCTGACTGCGTCTTATTTATCTCGCCGTTGGGATTGACTCCTTCGCCGATAACATAACCTACATCTCTTCCAACCAGGGTCTCTTTCAGCAGCCCGTGCCTCCAGGAATTATGGTTCGTTCCCGAAATCATCTTATGACCCAGCTTGAAATCGATCAGGAAAGAAGCAGAGAAGCCTTTGTAATGGAAGCTGTTGGTGATACCTCCGACCCATTTGGGTATAGCGGTTCCGAACCTGATCTGGGTTGGAGTGCGGAGCGGCCGCCCGTTTCCGGCATCGAAGACCTGTACGCCCTGTTCGTTCCGCAGATATCCGAATCCATAGAGCTGGCCCATGGCCTGGCCTACTTCCTGCCGCAGCTCACCGGTAAAGTCGCCTGTGCCGACCGTGATCATGCCATCGCTCACGTCGCTGCCGAGGTCAAGTACCTTTGTTACGTTGTAGGAGGTGTTGAAATTGAGGTTCCAGTTGAAATTGTTATTTGAAACCGGGTTGAGGTTGATCATGAATTCTACCCCGCGGTTACGGCCTTTCCCTACATTGATCAATTGGGTCAGGTACCCCGAAGCATCCGAAGTCTGGGCCTGAAGTATCTGGTCGGACGAGAGTTTGTCGTAATAAGCAAAGTCTATCCCGACTGCATTCCCGAAAAGCTTCAGCTCAAGGCCGATCTCTTTTTCCGATACCCTCATGGGCCTCAGGTTCGCGTTAGGTACCGTGGTTCCGCTGATCGTAGCGAGCGGCTGCAAGGCCCCGGATGGATTGGGGAATTGTTGGGCATTGATCGAGTAAAACAGGTTATTGGCATAGGGTTGTACGTCGGTATCGCTACCTACCTCCGCATACGCGACCCTTACCTTACCAAAGTTTATCCACGAAGGAAGGGAAGAGGCAAGCGCCTGGGAGAAGACAAAGCTACCCGTAACGGAAGGGTAGAGAATGCTCCTGTTGGCGGGCGAAAGTGTTGAAAACCAGTCGTTGCGCAGCGTTGTGTTCAGGAACAGGTAATCTTTGAACGACAGTTCGAGCGCTCCGTAAAGCGAGTTTACCTGGCGCTCGGAGACGGAATAGATAGCATCCCGGAGCCGCCCGTTGCCGATCGTATAAAGGCCACGGGTGTAAAAGTCCTGCACCAGCACGTTGTGCCGGCTCAGCTTCCGGTACATCTGGTTGCCGCCCAGGGTAAGATTGACGCCGATACCTCCAAAGTTTTTCTGGGCGTTAAAGAGGAAGTCAGTGTTGAGCTCCCTTACCGTACGCGAATCCTGGACGTACTGTCCGTTTACAAATCCGGCCGGCGCGGCGGCCTGTCTCGTGCTGCCGGTGGGTAGGTTGTAGTCCTGCTCACGGGCATAGTAGTCCTGTCCGACCCTGGCCTGGAAGTAAAGCCAGTCGGTAAAGTTGTACCGTGCCGACAGATTTCCGAAAACCCGGTCCCGGTCTATGTTTTCAAATCTTGTAAGTGCGAAATAAGGGTTGGTCCTGTTTGTAAAACGCGACCAGATGTATTCGTCACCGTTTGCGTCGAAGGCATTTTCTCTAAGCAGGTCGAGCGGCATGGAGTTGGCCATACTGTAGATAATAACCGGGCTGTAGTCCTGCTCGGCAATATTTGGCGGGTTTTTCCGGACCTCATTCGAATAGTTGATATTCCCTGAAATGACCAGCTTTTTAGCCATGGTCTGTGTAAAGCCGACATTGACCGTTCTGCGATGGAATTTGGATCCGGGCAGGATGGTGCGGTTGTCGAGATTGGATAGGGAAAGGTTGAAGCCGCCGTGCTCGCCGCCCGAAGACAGCGATATGGTATTGGTAAAAGTCTGGCCGTTCTGGTAAAATTGCCTGATCTGGTTACGCTGCGGTGTATACGGCACCTCAATGTTGTTGAAAAGAATCTGGGTCATATTCGGTGCGAATTTTTCACCGAAGCTCCATTGTCCTGAAGTAGGGTTAGGCGTGGTCGGCCGGACACCGTTTTCTCCCTGGCCGTATTCATATTGATAATCCGTGTAGTCCAGGGGGACGTCGACAGTAAAGTTAGTGTTGTATTCTATCCCGATCCCTGCGCCCTCACCCCTGGTTTTGGTAGTGATCATGATCACGCCGTCTTTCGCCCTGGAGCCGTAAAGGGCCGATGCGGCAGCTCCTTTCAGCACGGTCATCGATTCGATATTATCCGGGTTGATGGAGGCCAGGCCGTCGCCGCTGTCTGAAGTACGGTTACTGCCCCGGTCGCCGGCATCTCCTTTGGCTCCGAAGTTTGAATTGTCGATCGGGACGCCGTTGATTACGATCAGCGGAGAATTATTGCCTCCGAAAGAGGACTGTCCCCTGATACGGATCTTGCTTGTACCGGCGGGGCCGGTTCCCATAGACGTAATATTCACCCCGGCCATTTTACCTTGCAGGGCATTCATGAAATTGGCCGTACGGTTGACGGTCATCTCTTCGGTCGGTACCGAAGCTGTCGCATAGCCAAGGCTTTTGGCTGATTTCTTGATACCGAGCGCTGTAACGATCACCTCCTCCAGCGCTTTGTCCTCAGGTACGAGCGAAACGGCGATCCTCGCTTCGGGGCCTACGCTTACCTCCTTTGTCTTATACCCTACGAAGCTGAAGAGCAGCGTATTTTCATCGTCGTTCAGCTCAAGTTGAAAACGGCCTTCCGAATCGGAAATGGTACCTTTCTGCTTACCTTTGACAAGGATGTTCACACCTGGCAGCGCGGCGCCCTTTTCATCGGTTACTTCGCCGGAAAGCGTTCTTTTCAGGGATTCACCGGGTGGGAGCACGCGTTCGGGAACGGGCGCTATCCCTTCGGCTTTTTTTACCGGGCTGAGAATGATGTTGCGGCCTGAAATCTCGTAATTGACATTTAGCGGGGGCAACAGCTTTTGCAATGCCTGGTCGAGCGGAACCTGCTGCACACTCAGGGAAACGATCTGTCCTGACCTGATCACGCTGGAGCTGTAGACAAATCTCACTCCGGTCTGCTTTTCGATTTCAAGCAGGACTTTCTTTACTTCGGCGTTATGGTAGCTTACCGAAAGCTTTCGGTTCAGGTAATCCTGCGCGTTTCCGGGAAAAGCGTTGGCTATCCCGATCAGTAATACCATTGCAAAGCACTGCAGGATCGAGAACCTCATAAGGGCCGTCCACGGCTCTTTTGTAAGGTGTTTTTTCATAGTTAAGTGATTTGGGTTGAAGGTGATTTTTTTCTGCGGACAACAGGCTACCTGCATACGGCTGCTATAGCCGTACCAGTCTGACCGGGCAAACGTGCCCGGATAGCCAGGTAAATGTTATTCAGGGCACTTTCAGCATCCCTTGCCGATGATCAGGATCTGGCCGTCGACGATTTCATAAACAGCGCCGATTGATTTACAAAGCATCTCCAGCTTTTGATACAGGTTTTCATCTGCAAGGGTTGCGGTAATCCTACATTTTTCAAATTGCTCCCTGTCAAAGAGAATGGAAATTCCATAGACTTTTTCGAGGTCGGACAATATTTTGCTCAACTGAGTTTCGTCGTATCTTTTGCTCTCGAAATCTACGGCTTTCGAAAGCCTGACCGGATCGGATACAAGTGTCTTTGTAAACTGCCTGATGCTCTTTTCGAAGACTGCCGCCTGGTTGGCGGTAATAATCAGGCCGCTGTTTTCTTTCGTTTTTTTCCTTGTTTCACTCTTTTCTTTCTCGAATACCGACACCGTGCCTGTACGTACCCGTACGGTAGTACTTCGGTCTTTTTCAAAGGCCCGCACTACAAACCGGGTTCCCAGGACCTTGGTGACCACTCCTCCGGCATATACCATGAAAGGAGTGCTGCCTTTTATGACAGAGAAATCCGCTTCACCCGTCAGATAGACCGTCCGGGAGCTGTCGGTAAAATGTGAGGGATAGCTCAGCATACTGTTGGGGCTCAGGAATACCTCAGAATTATCGCTCAGGAGGATTTTCAGGGGCTTGTCGGTATCATTGCGCGTCTTCACGAGGTTGGAAGTGAGCGAATGAGTACCGGCAGCATCTTTGGAAGGTGTCGATTTCCCGGTCAGGAAATAGCCTGTCATTATAAAGGCGGAGATACAGGCCGCCATGACCCACGGAAGCCAGGCTGGTGCGCGGAAAGGTTCCTTTTTCTCTTCGGCTTCAATGCCATGGCTATGTTCTGCGACTGCCATCCGCTCCAGGAGAGCTTCTGCTTCTGCCCTGATTTCCCTGTCGTCGATTACCGGTCCGGCCTGTCCTGCAGCCCGGATAATCTTCTCGGCCTGCTTCAGGGTAGCTGTTTTTCCGGGGTAACGTAGAAGGAATGACCGCCAGAAAGGCTCTTCCGGGCCTTCCTTCCGCTGGACCCAGTCGCGGAAGCCGTCATCCAGCAGAAAATCCTGCAACGTATATGTGCTATAATCTTTCATCCCGCTCCTCTGGATTTACCTGTTGAATAATAATTGTGACATGGTCAGAGCACTACTTACGTTGTAACATCATAGAATCTTCGCAAGCTGATAAGTGATTTCTGGAACAGGTTATAAACCGATTGCCTGGTGATCGACATCACTTCTGCGATCTGTTCGAAGCTCAGGCACTGGTAGAATCTCAGGTAGATAAGCTCTTTCTGTCGCCCCGGCAGCTTGTTGAGCGCAACGTTCAGCTTTTTGATCTGGTAAATCTCAAACTCTTCGTCTACCTGTTTCAGGTCCTCGGCAAATTCAAGGACAAAAGTGTATTCATCGGTAAGGCTTGTAAAATGGGTAACCTGTTTTTTAGACAGCTCTTTGAGTATCCTGGTCTTGAGCATAACGAGCAGGTAAGATTTTACATTCTCGACCACGGCCACCGACTCCCGGATTTTCCAGAGCTTCAAAAACACGTCCTGGATGCTGTCTTTTACGAGCTCCCTTTCGTGGTGCAGCGACATTCCCCACTGGTAGAGGTCGGCGTAATAGCCCTGCATGATCGTTACGAGCGCGAACATATCTCCGCATTGGTATTCCCGCCACAGGGAACGGGCTTCGTCAGGAGATATTCGTGCAGTCATTTAAGCGTCCTTTACTTATACAATTTCCTGAATGATACCCACAATCCCGAAATCTACCCTATTTAATTTATATTTTTTTGAAATATTCTTCTATATCATCTCTTTTCTCCCTGACAGACTATCTCCATTGGCCCTCCGGATACATTGCCACTTCCGATTCCCGATATTGAGACGGGACTCATCATCACATCACCACATCAATATTTCCCCCCTTCCCATCAGCCTGATCAAACATTAGTCGTAATTTTGAAAAATTTAACAGCGGCTGCACGATCCCGGATTTCGGGAAAACGTCCCGGAAAGCGCTTAACACGGAAAGAGATTTAAAATATGGCCAGGAAGCTGCTCAACTATTTCGGAAGTGGATTATTACTGGTAGGGCCGATTTACATTACGCTCTGGATCATTATGGCCGGGATTCAGAGCCTCGACAATATTCTGCCTGTTTACCTCGACATTGCGGGAAACAATAAGCCGGTGTATTTTCCCGGGCTGGGCCTGCTGATCATCGTCTCGCTGATCATCCTGCTCGGGTATATTTTTTCTACGGTAGTGCCCCAGTCATTTTTTAACCTGATCGAGCAACTGCTGAAGAGAATCCCGCTGGTCAATATTATATACACATCGATAAAGGACCTTATCGGGGCGTTCGTAGGCGACAAGAAAAAATTCAGTCATCCCGTTATGATAACGGTATACCCGGATTCGGGGATTAAAAAATTCGG
>CAZLTN010000110.1:0-18377 GCA_964562455.1 uncultured Cytophagales bacterium | reverse complement strand
CGCCTTTTTTCAGGCCTTCCAGCTCCGGGTTAAGATGAAACAGGGGCTCACTGTGAGGCTTTGAAAACCTGTTCCAGGGACACACGTCCTGGCAGATATCGCAACCGAAAATCCAGTTTTCAAATTTTCCTTTTACTTCGTCAGGAATCGCTTCCTTTAGTTCGATCGTATAATAGCTGATGCATTTGCTGCCATTGACTTCATAGGGCGATTCGATGGCGTCTGTAGGGCAGGCATCTATGCAGCGTGTGCAAGTACCGCAATAATCCCTGATAGAGTCGTCAGGCCGGAGCTCCAGGTCGATGATAAGTTCGCCTATAAAAAAGAAACTACCCGTGCGGGGGCTGATAAGATTGGTATGCTTTCCTATCCAGCCCAGTCCCCCCCGGTTTGCCCAGACTTTATCCATGACCGGCGCCGAGTCGACGAAAGCCCTGCCGCTTATATCGCCGAAGTTTTCTCTCAACAGTTCCGTAAGATGTTTCAGCTTGTCTTTAAGGACGAAATGGTAATCTTCACCGTAGGCATATTTGGAGATTTTATAATCGGAAGCGCTCTCCGGTAATTTAGTTTCAGGGTAGTAGTTCAGCAAAACAGAAATGACAGATCTGGCCCCTTCCACCAGCTTTGAGGGATCAAGGCGCTTATCGAAGTGATTTTCCATCCATTGCATAGAGCCGTGCTTCCCCTCACTAAGCCATTTCTCGAGGCGAGGAGCCTCCTTTTCCAGGAAACCGGCTTTTGAAATGCCGCAGGCATCGAAACCGGCTACTGCCGCCAGCTCTTTTACCTTGTTGCTCCGCTCTTCCGCTATGATGTCCTGAACAGTCATAGTTCAAAGGTACAATTTTGTGTCAACTTGTCAGTTTATTATGCCTGGCAAAGATTTTTACCTATACTAGCGAAGTATCAATAAACCGTATTGCGAGACAATCATGGCTGAAAATAATTTGAATGAAGAAGAATTGACAAGTGGCGACTCCGGTCCGGAGGATCTTACTGACAGTAAGTCTGAAAAGGAGGATGGGAAGCCTGGAGAAGGTAAGGAGGTAGAGGCAGATCCGCTGGATGAAGCCCGGCAGGAAATAGGAGAGCTGAAAGACAAATACTTACGTTTATACGCTGAATTCGAAAACTTCCGCAGGAGGACATCAAAAGAGAAGATAGAGCTGATTTCTACGGCTAATGCCGGCCTGATAAAGTCATTGCTTCCGATACTCGATGACTTTGAAAGAGCCAGGGCTGCTTTTGAAGGGCAAGGCCCGGAGGTAGAGCCGCTTAAAGAGGGCGTCGAGCTCATTTACTCAAAGTTTCTGCGCACGTTGGAAAGTGAAGGACTGAGGCCGATGGAGGCACAGGGAGAAACGTTTAATGCCGATTTTCACGAATCAGTAGTGCAGTTTCCCGCTGCGGACGAAGGACAAAAAGGGAAAATAATCGAAGTACTTGAAAAGGGATACTACCTTAACGACAAGGTGATACGCTACGCCAAGGTGGTTGTAGGCGTATAATGCGTTTCTGAATATCTGTGAAATATGGCAAAGAAAAGAGATTACTACGAAGTTCTTGGTGTAGGTAAAAGTGCAACAGCCGACGAGATCAAGAAGGCCTACCGGAGCCTTGCTTTCAAATATCATCCCGATAAGAATCCCGGGGATACCGAGGCTGAAGAGAAGTTCAAAGAAGCGGCGGAAGCGTACAGCATCCTGAGCGACGAAGCGAAACGTCAGCGGTATGACCAGTTTGGCCACGCCGGTATGGGTGGAGCAGCGGCCGGCGGGTTCGGTGGCGGCTTTACCATGGAAGACATTTTCTCTCAGTTCGGCGATATTTTCGGCGGTGCGGGAAGCCCCTTCGGTGATATTTTCGGCGGCGGCGGACAACGTCGCAAAAAAGGCACTGACCTTAGAATCAAGTTAAAGCTGAATCTCCGTGAGGTTGCCAACGGTGTAGAAAAGAAGATCAAGGTGAAGCGTTATGTGGGCTGTAACAGCTGCTCGGGGAACGGATCGAAGGGCGGGAACAGCCTCACCAATTGTACTACCTGTAACGGAACCGGTCAGGTAAGGAAGGTCGTCAATACCATTATGGGGCAAATGGTTTCCGCCAGCACTTGTCCCGCCTGTAACGGCGATGGTAAAATCGTGAAAGAGAGGTGCGAATCGTGTGCCGGCGAAGGCCGCCTGATGCAGGACGATATGATTACGCTCAATATCCCGGGCGGGGTAGGAGAGGGAATGCAGTTGTCTATGTCAGGGAAAGGGAATGCCCCGGTCCGCGGCGGTATGCCCGGAGACCTTCTGATCGTAATAGATGAAGAAGAGGATGAATTTCTCAAGCGCGACGGCAATAACATCGTGTTCGATCTCCACCTTAACTTCGCAGATGCTTCGCTGGGGACTACGCTCGAGATACCGACTATCGACGGAAAAGCACGAATCAATATAGAGCCCGGTACGCAATCCGGGAAAATACTCCGGTTGAAAGGGAAAGGAATAAAAGATCTCAACGGCTATGCCAAGGGCGACCAACTGGTACATGTCAGTATATGGACGCCGCAGCATTTGTCCCCGGAAGAGCGGGCTGCGCTGGAGAAGCTTAAAGATTCACCGAATTTTGCGCCCAAACCGGGAAAAAATGATAAAGGATTCTTCGAGAAGATGAAAGATTTCTTTCACTGATCTCCGGATAAGTATTCCGGGCAGGATATAAACCCCGCGGTTACATGTTAACTGCGGGGTTCTTTTTTAGAATTTTTTCTCCCGGGTTTCAGATATCATTTTCATGAACCCTACCTGCTTTTGCTTGGGTATCTCGAATAAATGGCCTGCTACCATTCATCTATCGGTTTTATAAGCGCCCCGCTTTCTTTTTCATCACTGAAAACAACATTATAGAAATCGGCCTTATTCCCCTGAAGCTCTGCCTCAAATCCTACTATCATGGTATCGCCGTTGTCGGAGTCATAGTCATTCGGAGAAACGGTAGACCAGGTTTTTAAAGCTAACCCGGCGCTGCTGTTAAACCGCAGGTACATAGTTTTGTTGTTTTGGGTAAGCTCAACCAGGTCTTTGCCGACAATCCTGGCTTTTGCCGGTGTCAGGAAAGACCAGCGTACTTTTGCCCCTTTCTGGCCGGTAGTGATCTCATCCCTGATAATTACCCGTTTCCTGTCCTGCAGCGCGATCGCTCTTTTCGCTTTCCCGATATGCGGTGTGAACATTTCGGTCAGATCGGTCGTAAAAAACATGTTATCGGGCCGATCGGACGAACGTTCTATTTTGGAGTATCCTTTTACGTTGTGCAGCTGATCATTCACTGTGATGGTGTTATGAACAAAGTTATTGTACCTGAATACTTTCCAGCGCTCGGAGTCCTGAGCCATGTTCCATAAGTTGACGCCCCGGCTTTCGAGGGAATGATAGTTCTGCATGCCGAAATCCATTGCCCAGCGCTCTCCCTTTGCGTCTATGACAAAGCTGCCTGCATCCATATGGGCGTGGCTTACTGACGCCGACCCCGCTTTAAATCCTACAAAAACAGGCTCAGGGTCTGTCCAGGAAGTCCGCATCAGACCGACCGGGCTTTTTCCCTGGCCTGTCCATAGCTTTTCAGACGGCGGATTGACGTGATCGACCTCCATCTGCCCTGCCCACAGGATCAGTGCCGGGAGGATCCGGTCGCCGGTAAACCGCTGCTTCCCTTCGGTAATAATCTTGTTCTGGAACCATAGCAGGGAAGGATCGTTCGTTTTCCTGGCAAACCAGAACATCGCCGGGGAGATAGTGGCTCCCGGGCTTGAATCGCCCCAGTTATGTACCAGCAGGGAAGGGCCAATCATGTGCTGCTCATAGGCTGCGGTTTCCAGGAAGCCTTTCTGCCGGCTCAGCCCGAAATCGTCGTCAAATGCTTTTTCAATTGCGTCGATCAGCAGGACGTTGAACGTCGTGCCGTAGTCCCAATACATGTATCCTTCAGGGTAGGCGCCGTCGGGAGCGTAAAACTGCATTGAATTAGGCACGAACTCAATGGCCCGCTGAATGACATCGGCGCTGAGCTCCGGGTGGAATTCGGCTATGGCGAGCGCTCCGAACACCATGCCGGCATGACATACCTGGTTCCAGTTATTGGTACCCGTTACAAACCAGTTGTAGCTTTTATTGTAGGATGGGTTAATCCCTTTTTCAACGATCGCCTCGCGGGCAATCCGACGGGTCTCTTCGCTAAGGTTGTCGTACAGCCAATCGTATCCGATAGCTACCGACATCGTCATTTCGCCGACATCCAGGAAATGGGAAGGGTTCCAGTCAGAAAAACGGCAAACGGTAATAATTTCCTCCTCTGCCCTTTTCAGGTACCTGTCTTGCCTGCTTATCTGGTAGGCGTACGACAAATAGAAAATACGCCTGAGGCTTTCTCTGGATACGCCCAGCAGCCGACGCCCGGTCTGGATCCGTTCCAGTTTCGGCAGTTTGAGAATAGCTTCACATTCCTTTGTGATAGCGATATGGATACGGGACTTTATGTCGCTTTTACTGAGACCTTCCTTAATGCCCGCGATATCGTCACGGCGGATCATGATACGCGGGTGCTCTTTTCCGAGTTGTCCGACCCGTTTCAGAATCTCATTTTTGTCAGGGACAACGGGTTTCGTCTGCGCACAGACAAAACCCGTCACCATCATCAGGAAAGCAGCCGATAAGAGGATCCTGTTTATCATGATAATAATTCCGTAGTAAAGATTATTCCCTGGAAATAACCGGGGTGTAGACCTGCATCACCACTCCTCTGTCTCTTACGACCAGCTCGTCCTTTGCATGGTAGGTATTATTCCCCTTTGAGATCGTATAATCCAGCGTGATCCCGTTCCGTTTTTTATTTCCCCAGTTGAAAGCGTCTTTCTTGAACTGCCCTGTTCCGCTGATCACAAAGTTGGTATCTGCAGAAGCAACGGTACACTGGTCGCCATTGAAAGTGAGCAGCATATTGATCGGGCCGGTCATCACGGAAGACTGCAGAAAGGAAGAAAGTTTCACCTGGCGTCTTTCCGTTGTAGTCAGGAGCCTAACATCATTGTTTTCTACGTATTCTTTCTTGTATACCCTTTCATCTACCCGGCTGCCGGTGGAATCTGTTACGTACGATGCCCCTGAATGGAAGTAATTCCCGTGGTATTCGTTGACGTACTTAACGGCAAACATAGTAAAATCTTTAGGTGCTGCTACCCAGTTGCCGGCGATACGCCTGTCGGGCTTATCCAGAGTGGAGTTGCCTACCAGGATAGAGTCTACATCGTTCGATCCGGTGAGCACGAGAGGAACGACGTATCCCAGGGTGATCGCCTTCGGATCGCTGAAAAATGCATCGGTAAGCTGCACCTCTACCCCGCCGTTTACTTTCCCGCCGGGTATGACGATCGTGCCGGGAGAGCTCAGGCTGTAATAGTTGGTCGGAAGGGGCATTATTGCATCGCCGGCAGCGTTGAACGCAGCTTTGTTACAGAGTGTTTCGTCAACGCGGAAGCTGAACGAGCGGTCTTTTGTATTCTCATACACACCACCCATTGCTACGGAAATCACGAACTTATGCGCGTTGTCATTGGTGTTGTCATAAATGTCATCCCCTAATACCAGCGTTCTTACGGGATATTGATAAGGGAAGTATCCTGTAGTGTAGTCAAAATCCGGGTGGTCGATTTCGGCGTTCTTGCAGGAATAGAGACCAGCCATCATCAATACGGCTACGAGTAATTTTTGCATAAAATCTTTTTTTCCAGGTCGCATAATTAATTCCATCCTTTGTTCTGAACCAATTGAAACTTGGTGATTTCCCTGTCGGGAATCGGGCCATAGTGCATGAAGTTGTTGTCATAGCTCCTGGGCTCGACATCAAAGTACTGATAGGACCCGCCGGATATTCTTACTCCTCTGGCCGGAGTAGCCAGATCGACCTTCCACCTGCGGATGTCCCAGAAGCGGAATCCTTCAAAGCAGAGCTCGAGCCTTCTTTCGTTGCGGATCAGCTCACGGAATTCCTCTTTTGTCTGTACCGTTGCGAGGTAGTTGTCAGGCTGGCTGATACCCGCTCTTTTCCGGATAGCAGCGATCACGTCCCGTGCCGAAAATGAGTTCGCACCGGTACCGTCAGGCCCCCAGGCTTCATTTGCTGCTTCCGCATAGTTGAGAAAAAGCTCGGTGTAGCGGATGTGCGTATTGAAATGCCGCTGGTTGGACGCGGAAGCCGGGTTCACGTTGACGTCTTCCCTGAGCAGCTTTTTAAGATAGTAGCCGGTACGGGTAGAAGTAGGCAGCGCATCGATCGAGTTGTCTCCTCCGCCAACCTCTGTTTTGATCTCGGTGTTTCTCAGCCTGCTGCCGTTAAAAACGATATACTGGCTCAATCTCGGGTCCCGGCCCTGGTAGGGATTCGAGGCGTCATACTTCGACTCGGGATGCGAAATAGGGTACCCGTTGGCCATGGGGAAGGCATCGACCAGGTTTTGTGTCGGGTTAATGCGCCCCTGACCGTAGAGGCCGGGAGGGAAATTGGCGGTTTCCCGATCCCGGTCGGTTGTGAGAGGCCTCCGCCACATAATTTCGGTCAGGTCTTTTTTGTCGCCGGCGCTGAGATCCGCTTCGTTGACCTGGGCCGCGAGATAAAAAAGATGACCGTTGGGGTTGATGCCGCTTACGCCGTTGATATCGTTCAGCAGCCTGGCCACCTGGTTAGCCGCCTCGGTCCACAGAGAGGCATTGTTGTCGGTATTGAATGCAGGGCTGGCGGCAAGTAGCGCTGCCTTTGACTTGATCGCCAATGCATGGCGCGCCGTTATGCGCTGTTGAGAAAAGTCTCCGAAAACGTCGTTATAAAACTGTGTCGAAGTAACGTCGCTGAGCGGTGTTCCCTGGAGCTGGTCGAGCGAAGCGATGTTCCCGAAGTCCATCGGCAGGTACTTGAGGGCTTCATCTACGTCGGCGTAAATGCTTTGCACTGTTTCGTCAAAGCTGGCCCTCGGAGTAGAGAAGCCGTCGCGGTCTTCCAGGAATTGATTGTAAATCGGGATGCCCAGCCGGGTACCGCCCGCGTCGAGACCGCCGTGGTTCCGGAGCAGGTAATACTTGAACATCGCCCTGAGCGCATGCGATTCTCCTTTGTACCGCCGGACGTACAGCTTGGCAACTTCCGGGTTCGTACGTTTCCAGGGAACTTCTTCTACCACCGAAAGGAACTGGTTGATGTACATAACGGCCAGGTTGGCGTTATCCCACATGCTTTCAGGATTGAACCTGGCGGTCCACTCGCCTGTAGCCATTCTCAGGTAGTTGTTAACCCGGTCGTTGCTTACCGCATCGTCGGTAGCTACATCGTTGAAAGTGTAGTTATTCGTGGGAACGAGGTTATAGGCCCGGAGCAGCAACCCTTCTGCAAAGGCAGGATCCCTGCCTACACGGTCGAGCGTATTGTGATTATCGTCTGTGGGCTCCAGCATTGTACACGACGCGACGCCGCAAAGCAGCAGGCCGGTTACCCATATTTTGATATTGATCTTCATATTTCTCTGCTAATTAATATTTAGAAATCCGCGGTTAATCCCAGGGAAAATGAATGGAAGTATGGTTCGGCGCCTATCCTGATTTTCCGGATCTCCTTGTTTGATGCAAACTGGAACGGATCGGCAGTGTTGGCAAAAGCCCTCAGGTTACTCATGCCGAGCTTGCGGGCGAAATCCTGTCCGAAAGTATAGGTCAGCTGGATTTTCCGCATCTGGAAAAAGTTGTCGCTATAGAGCCAGTAGGTCGACCTCCTGTGGTTGTTGCTGTTGGTCTGTGAGCTAAGCCGCGGATGTGTGGCGGTTTGAGCGGTTGCCGGGGTCCAGGCGTTGCGGGCGATTTCAGAGTATTTCTTCGTGCCGTCGAGCCAGAAGTAATTGCTTTCCCTGAAATTGTCAACCCCGAAACGTGCCTCGCCGATCAGGAAGAGATTGAAGTTCTTGTAGCCGATGTTCAACTGCAGACCGCCGGAAAGGGGCGCCTGGTAGCGTCTCAGGTAAACTTCATCATTGGAATTGATGATGCCGTCTCCGTTCTGGTCCTTATACTTGATGTCGCCGGGCCTTACCGTACCGAAGGTCTGGATAGGGCTGCTGTTTATTTCGTCCTGGCTTTGGAAAAGTCCCAATGCCTCGAGACCGAAGGTAGCGTCTTTCGGCTGCCCTTTCCTGTTCAGGTATTCGAAGTCATAGGCTTCGTCGACGATCGCACGCTTGGAGGTAATATAGAGCATATTGACGCCGGCGAAAACGCGCCAGTCACCTATCTGCTTGTTGTAGCTAAGGCCGAGTTCTGCACCTGTATAGCGGTCGGCTTCGAAATTCTGGTAGGAGATAAAGTCGGTATAGAAGCTCGGGAATTGGGTGCCGGGCCTTACGACCAGCTTGTTGTAGTAGTCGTAGAATACGTTGGCTTCAACTCCGAACGACTTGTCGAATAACAGCGCCTCCAGGCCGAGGTTGACCTCGTTCCTGCCGGAGTAGCCCAGGCTCATATTGCCCAGCCAGCTCGATACTGTTGAAGCCCGGCTACGGCCTCCTTCATACCAGGTATAGTTGGTTGACCCTGAATACCGGTGATCGTAATAAAAGAAGTTGCCGATCGGCAGGTCGGATTTGACTACTCCTCCCGAAAGACGGAGCTTCAGGTAGTCGATCACAGGGTGGTCGGCCAGGAAATCCTCGTTTGAGGCTACCCATGCCACGCCGAGCGTAGGAGAGAAGCCGAGCCGGTTGCCGGGTGCAAGCTTGGTGGAGTTGACCATAGCGCTGCTGAAATCGACTACGTATTTCCTGTCGTAGGAATAGGCCAGCTGAAGTCCGAGGTGGGCCTGCTTCACTCCCTGGAGATCACCCCATCCGAAGCCCAGGAAATTGCCTCCTTCCTTAAATATGCTCCCGTAGCCGATCAACTTTCCGCTGACACGGTGTTTTTCGTCAAACAGCCGGTCGTAGTTCAGCAGGCCGGAGAATCCCATACGTCTTCTGTAATAGCTGCCGGTGACATCCTGCGAACCGGGCCGGGCATCCAGGCCGTGCTGCGTCAGCGCGGTGATGCGGTCTTCGGTAGCATGCCAGGTCGGGGTATAGACCGAATACTGGTTAGCGACGGTCTGCTGGTAGCCGGCAGTGTAGTCGAACGCGATATTGGTATGGAACGAGAATCCCCGTACAAAGCGGTCAAGGTCAAAGTTGATGCGGTTAGTGAAGTTAAATTTCCTGTAGATCACCTGGTTCATACCGCCGGAATAGGAATCGGCGATCGGGTTGGTCAGGAAAGCGGAAGTGCCTCCCAGGAGGTACTTGCCATCCACGTCGTTTTTCCGTCCCGTCAGCTTGGGATCATCAGCCGGGATCAGGTCGAAGGGGATCAATGGAGCAAATTCATGCGGGCGTGTATTGGCAGCCGAGTTCCAGAAATTACCTCTGGCACCCTTGTCCGAGCCAAAAAATGCAGCTGCGTCGATCGCCGTGTTGATCCACGGATTTACTTTCAGGTCGATGTTGCCCCTGACGTTGAAAACGTTGTTCCGGGCATTTGTCGCTTCACCGAAATTCAGCAGGTTCCCGCGGGAGTTCCAGCCGACGTTGGTATAAAAGCGCGCGTTCTCGTCGCCACCCGAAAACTCGGTATTCACATCCTGGTGGAACGTGCTCGAGCTCAGGTAATCACTGGAGTAATAATCGACGCTGGGGTACCGGTAGCGGTTCCCGCTCCGGTAATTTTCGATCATCTCTGCGCTGAACTGCGGGGTGAGCCCGTCGTTCGCACGCGCCTGGTTGTAATACTCCATGTACTCAGCCGAACCCATGTATTTAGGCAGAGCCTGGGGTATATAGAGCCCCCTGTTTACACTTATGGTGGTGCTGGGCTTGTTCTGTACCCCCCTTTTTGTCGTAATGAGGATTACGCCGTTTACTGCCGCGCTTCCGTAAAGGGCTACCGCATTGACGTCTTTCAGCACTGTGATGCTCTCGATCTCCGAGAAGCGCAGCCCCTGAAGATCCCTTGGTAACCCATCGACGACGTACAGCGCGTTTCCGCTTTCAGGCCCGCTCCCGGTGATGTCGGCAACCTCGATCCCGATGCCGAGACCCCGGATATTATTATTCCCGATAAGCCCGAGCAGCCGTCCGGTCAGAAAGCCGGAGACCCCGACGTTGTAGTCGGTGCTGACCGCCGCTTTGACATTGGCGACCGAGACAGCTCCTGTGATCTCGTCTTTGTTTTTCTGTCCGAAAGCTACATTCACTCTCTGGTCGGCGTCGTTGACCGACACGGTATCTGTCTGTGCAAATGCTCCGGAATATCCGAGGCAAGCCAGTAATACTATTATTACTATTCTCATTATGATTTGCTTCGTTTAACGTGGAGATGTTTACCAGCCCGGATTTTGCGGAAAATCTTTGAACATCCGGGTGAAATTCACCTGGATAGGCAGCCAGTTGTGCTTTTTCTCAACGGTACGGGTAATGATCACGCGTTCCCTGATATTGACCGGTTTCCCGTCGGGGCCGCGATCGAAGTCGATGGCGGTTTTATTCAGGAAACGTGGGTCGCCGTTAAGGTTCCACCTTCTCAGGTCACAGAAACGGGCGCCTTCAAAGGCCAGCTCCACTGCCCTTTCGCGGATCAGTTCTTCGAAGAAAATCTCTTTTGAAGCAGTGTATTTGGCGGCTATATCGGGAAGCTGTGCCCGGTTCCTGACTTTGTTGAGCGCTTCTTCCGCGGTAAGCGTATAGTTAGATGATTTGGCTTTCGGTCCGCCGCCGGTCGAGAAGTTTACTGCCTCGGCATACATCAGGTAAACGTCGGCAAGCCTCAGGAAGGGCACATAGGCCTGCAACTGATCTGCTCTTGCGTTAGTCCACTCCGGCCCGATAGGCCCGAACCTTCTGGCGTAGTACCCGGTTACGCTGGGCGGGTTAATCTGCGAGCGATGCCGGCCGCCGATGTACAGTTCGGCGTACTGGTCTGGCCCGGCCGCGTTATGTATCTGGTCGCCGTCAACGGCTATATCCTTGTAAAAACGCGGATCACGCCCTTTCCAGGGGTCGGCCGGGTTATAGCCCGAAGCAGGATCGTCCAGAGGCAGCCCATTGGCCATCCCGTAATTTTTGGTCAGGTTATGAGTGGGTACGTCGGCATTGGTACCGCTGTTCATCGCGAACGACGAAGGTACGGTTGCGCCGACCGTCGACCATCTTATACGGCCCCGGTCGAGGATGACCGGCATCATGATACCTTCTTTGCCGCCCGGCCTTTCCCAGTTCCATCTCCAGAAATTGTCGGTCCAGGCAGCCCAGCTTTGGAGCTGGTAGATACCGGTCGATTCGGCCAGAGTAAGCAATTCGCCGAATGCTTCGGCCGCCTGCTTGGCAAGGTCGGGGTCGAAAGCGCTGGTGCCTTTCGCCTCCTCGTTGATCATCGGGCTGGCAGCATACAGGAGGGATTTCCCCAGGTAGCCCAGTGCGTGGAATTTGTTGATCCGGTCGCGGTTGTGCCCGAGGGTTGCCTGTCCCGGAGCCGAAAGATCCCAGTGGTTGGGAAGCAGATCGGCTGCGGCCCTGAAGTCCTGGGCCATTTTGAGAGCTGTCTCCCGGAAATTGAGGCGTTTGAACTCCTCGGTGGTCATTTCTTCAGTAGGGCTCAGCACCTTGTCGATATAGGGCATTCCGCCCCAGTAGCGGCATAGTTCAAAATAGAACCATCCCCTGAAGAAAAGTGCCTGGCCTTTTATATGGTTTTTCTCCTCTTGGCTTCCCTCAAACAGGCCGGGTTCGTCGATCTTTTCGATTGCGATATTGGCTTTGCGGATGGCGTACCAGGCGTATTCCCATATCCTCTTTTTCCGGCCGTCGTTGCCGGTATTGACCGCCTGCCCGTAGAAATAGCTGGAATGACCCCAATAGTTGCCGGTATCAAACTGATAGATGTAGTTATTAAGCGTTTCATCGGCAAACAGGTAGGCGTTCCAGGCGCCGCCCTTGTTGGGGTCCATGATGCAGACATACAGTTCTTCCATGAAACCCTGGAAACTCAGGAAATTCCCGTAAGCATCTTTCTCGGTGATGCTTGCCTCGGGCGCTTTGTCAAGATAGTCCTCGCAGGAGTTCAGCGGAACTGTAAGCGCGATTAGCACGGCAATGCAGGCTTTGCTGCGTAAAGATTTATAGATATTCATGATATATAAAGTCTTAACTAAAACGAAAAGTCGATACCGAGGTTGATCCGCCTCATCGTGGGGTAGGCGCCGTTGGTTGCGCTTCCGCCGTCGTAGGTACTTTCCCTGTCATCCGGCAGCTTGGACCAGAAAAGCAGGTTAGTGCCATTGAGGAAGATGCGCATATTGGAGATGTTCTTCTTTTTCAGGAATTCCGATTTGTCGAAGCTGTAGGCGATCTCGGCGTTTCTCAACCGCAGGAACGAAGCGTCATATATAAAGTAGTTCCCTATGTTTTCGCCCGGGGTTTTCCACCTCGGCAGGAAAGAGGTGGCGTTCTGATTGTCTTTAGACCAGTAGTCTCTTGCGTGCCCGAATACGATATCTGTGCTGCTTCTGTAGTTATCGAACGCGATGACACGGTTTGCGTTGGTAACGCCGTAGAACTGGACCGAAAAGCTAAACCCTTTGTAACCGGCGCCGAGTGAAAAAGTACCGGTATTCTGCGGGATGCCGGAGTAGCCGACCGGCGCCGAATCGTCGGCCTTGATGACGCCGTCGCCGTTAAAGTCGGCCAGGTTATAATATCCGGGCAGCTTTTGCAGGTCGTTGTTTTCGGTCGGAACCGATGCGTAGATGTCATCCCAGTTGTTGTAGAATCCGGTGCTGATCTGGCTCCGGGTCTGCCCGATCGGGTAGCCGGCCTGCTTCTGGTAGTTGTACAGCAGCGGGGCGTCGTCGCGGAACATGATCTTGTTGGTATTGCGCGAGTAGGATGCGTTACCCCATATCCTCCAGAAAGCGCCGAGCTGTTTGTTGAAATTCGTTTCGATCTCGAACCCTTTGGATTTCACCCTTCCCAGGTTTGCGCTGGGAGGAGTGGCTCCGAAAAACGGCGGCACATTCCGTTGTGTTCCCGTCATCAGGATGTCGGTCCTGTCTTCATTGTAGATGTCGATGTTGACATTCAGCGCGCTCTGCCAGAAGCCCAGCTCGATACCGTAGTTTGTTTTAAGTGCGGTTTCCCAGTGGATGCCCGGGTTTCCTACGACCGACTCGCGGTAATACCTGTAAGGACTGAGTCCGTCGGACCGGTCGTTGAGACGGGCCTGTCCTCCGTATGCAAGCTGCGAGGCATACAGCCACCTGGCGCCGCTGATGTTATCATCCCCGACTTTCCCGACGCTGTACCTTAGTTTGAAATAGTCCCAGATGCCCGCTTTGAAAAAGTTTTCGTTGGAAACTACCCAGCCCAAACCTACCGACGGGAAGAAATCGAAGCGATAGCCCGGACCGAACTGCTCGGAGCCGTTGTATGCACCGTTGACTTCGAAGAGGTACCTGGTTTTGTAGTCATAGGTAGCCCTGAACACCCAGTCTTCCCGGAAGTTCTTGAACATGCTGCCTTTGGCGTACTCCTCGCGCTTGGCGAGTCCCATTGCCGTTACGTTATGATCGCCGAACTGGCGGGCATAGTTAAGTTGGAACTGGTACATCATACGACGGTCTACCGGGATATTGCTATCCCAGTTGGCGGCCCTGATTTCTTCCTGGCGGATGGTCCATGGCCTGATGATCCAGTCGTATTCATCGGTACTGATAGGAAGGTACACGGTATATTCACTGGGATCCTGTTCGGGGCCTTTGTAGCGCAGCGGATAAACCTGCTTGTAGGCCACGTTGGTAGCGGCTTCCGCCGGACGTACGCTGTTGGCATTGTCATAGATGCCTCCTTCCGACCGTATCGTATTATCGTAGAATAACGAACCGCTTGCCTTGAGCCCCTTCGTGATAAAGCCCAGGTCCTGCTCAAGGGTAAAGTCGGAATTGAGCTGTGTAGCCCTGGTCTGCCTGATACCGATATTATAGATGACGGCCAGCGGGTTCACTGTCTCATTACCGCCTTCGGCGTAGGCACCCCATAAGCCGTCTTCATATTGCGGTAAATAGATGCTGGGCGGTAAGAAATAAGCAGCTGCCCACATCCATTGGTCTGCCCGGCCCGAGCTTCCTTCGTTGTTGTAGTTGGTGTTTTTCTGACTGTAATATCCCGCCAGGTTCAGCTTGAGCTTGGTCGTTTTCGTGATCGCGACGTCGATATTGCTCCGGAAGTTAAAGCGGTCGAAATTGTAGTTCGGCTTATACCCCTTGCCGTTGTCGTAGTCACGGAACATATCGCCTTCATGCAGGTAGGCCAGCGAGCCAAAATACTGTACGGCCTTGCTGCCGCCCTGGGCGCTCAAAGTGGCCCGGTGAGAGAAACCGACATCTTTGAAAACCGCCTTCGCCCAGTCCACGTTCGGGTAGATCGCGGCATATTCGGCCGACTGCGGCATGCGGTACCGGGTCACGATGTCATACGGGATATAGTCGTTCCAGGAGGGCTGGTTCAAAACGCCTTCCCGCTCGATCATCTCGTTTTTCCGCATCAATGCTTCGTAGGAGTCGAGCTTATCAGGGACTTTCGATACCACCTTTGCAGTCGTTGTATAGTTGAAGTTGAGCTTGGTTTTTCCTTGCTGACCTCTTTTGGTAGTGATCAGGATAACCCCGTTGGCGCCTTTCACCCCGAATACGGCAGTGGCAGAAGCATCCTTCAGTACGGAAATGCTGGCGACCTCGTTAGGGTCGATATTGTTCATGCTCCGCTCCACGTTATCGACCAATATCAGCGGCTGACCGCCGTTCCAGGTGCTCTGGCCCCGGATGAAGATATTGGTCGCGCTTTCCCCAGTGGTGATACCACCCGGCTCCCCCGACGATGTGAGCGCATTGATACCGGGAAGCTGTCCCGCAAGCGCTTCACGCAGGTCGGTCACGTTGCCGTTTCGTTTGATCACGTCTTCAGACATCTGTACAATCGAACCCACTACGCTTTCCTTCTTCTGGGTGCCAAAACCGACAACAACTATTTCTTCCAGGATTTTCTGGTCAACATTAAGCGTAACGTTTAATGTAGTCTGGCTACCGACTGCAACTTCCTGGGAAATGTAACCTACGAATGAAAAAACAAGTATGGCGCCATTGTCCGGGACATCGATCGAGAAGTTTCCCTCGATATCGGTCGTAGTACCTTGCTGGGTGCCTTTAAGCAGGATGCTTACTCCCGGCAGGCCCTCTCCTTTTTCATCGGTTACTTTCCCTTTAATCGTCGGTATATTGATCTCTGCATATTGTGCCGGCAGCTCTTTCGGGGTGGCAGGCTGCGTTAAATCTGCTCCTTTGAGCCCTTGCGGTTTCTTTTTGATGATATAAACCACGTTGCCGGTACTCATATACGTCAAATTGAGAGGAGACAGTGTTTTGTCAAGCACTTCCGAAACCCCGTACGCTCCTTTGTGAAGGGTGAGCCTGGCCTCGTTATCAATCTGATTTTCTATGAATGCAAAGCGGAGCTGAGTCTGCTTCTCTATTTTGCGGAACATGTCACGGACACCCTCATTTTTCAACTGGAGGGACACCTTGATTTCTGCCAGCGATTGCGCCTCGGAATGCCGGGCTACAAGCAACTGTACGCAGGCGACTGTAGTGATGATATAAAACAACCCAATACGCATAATTAACCTGATAGCGGGTTGATGTACGGAAAGGCTATACCTCCCCCATGTGATAAAATTTTTATACATTTACCAGACGTTTTTAGTGATGGTCAATTATTAAAAACAACACCCGTTTGCCGTAACCGGCTTTCGGGTCTTCAAGCCATACGGTTGCAGCCGTGTGGCTTTTGTTTTAACTTTCCCGGCTTATTCCAGTGTATTCAGCCGTCTCTGCAGAAAAAATAGGATGTGTTGAGTGTGAACAGCATTTTTATTGTTGGTTTAGTGTTACTATTACTTGGCAAAAAATCACCACCTTGGTACTCCTTCACAGGAGCCACCCGTTATCCGGACCTTTTTTTCTTCCATGGTATAAGAAGCCCCGATCATTTCGGAAATCACCTTCAATACCGTACCGAGGTCTTCTTCATTCAGGAATGAAGCAGTAATGCGGCATTTCAAGGCCTCTGTATTTGTGAAGGCAAGCTCCACTCCGTAATGATCCCCGATCAGCTTACCAGCTTCTTCCAGGTCGATATTGTCAAAAACCAGGTAGGCTTTTTTCCATGTGATCTCTTCCTCCGCGCTTAACGAAATGGTGTTGTACCGCTGAGTTTCCGTATCGACGATAATCTGTTCGTCCGGCCTGATCTGAGCGTAGACACGGTCGCCGCCGCCTACTTCTACCAGCCCCCGGGTTACGGTTACCACTACTTCTTTCTGCTTCATGATCACGTTAAAGGCTGTCCCCAGCACACGCGTAATAATCGGGCCTGTGCGGACCAGGAAAGGCTTTTCCGGGTTGTGCGCAATGTCAAAATAGGCTTCGCCCGTCAATGTCACCTCCCGCGACCCGCTTTCAAAAGATGCGGGTGAATAGCTGAGCTCAGAGCCTTCATTCATCAATACGCTGCTGCCGTCAGGAAGGTATAAGAACTGTTTTCCCTTTATGACCAGCGGTTCATTGTCTTCATTTTTGACTTCGGCAGAAGCCGATGCCCATTGTTCCAAAGTGGTATCCGGAGCCATAAGCCATAAAGCCGAACCCAGCGTCAACAGGAATACTGCCGCCCATCCCCACCACCATCTTACGACGTTTCCGGACTTTCCGGAGGTAGTGTCGAGAATGTTTGTGAGAATTTCCTGTCGCGTCTTATCAGGCAGATTTTCAATTCCCGCATCTGTGCGAAAATGCATATCAAGCCATTCACGAAAGCGCCCTTCAAAGCCGTTTTCTGTCAGCAGTTGAAGCTCTTTCTTCTCCTGGTCAGAAGCCTTGCCTGACAGGTATATATCCATAAGACGATCAAACCGCTCCAGCCGGCTTTGGTAAAAATGGTTCCGGCTGTCTCCGGTGCTTTCGGCGCTCATCAGTTTCTTTGTTTTCTTCTACAACACAGAATCTCTGGGAACCGGCTAAGGCTCTCAATAATACATGTCTTCTTAAATTATTGAAGGGGGCAGATTTTTTTATTTTTTCTCAAAAAAAGATAAAAAGGCAGAGCAGAGCTTCTGTTTTCAGAACAGGCTCGAGCAGGGTGCGCAGGTAGCGCAGGATACGTTTCATATGAGATTTGACGGCCAAACGGGAGAGATTTAATCTCAGGGCAATTTCTTCGTGGCTCAGGCCTTCTTCCCTGGCCAGGCGAAAGATTTCTCTCTGGTGATCGGGTAATCTTTGCAGCGCTTTGTGCAGCAGGTTTTCATACTCGTTTTCCCGCATCATACGTTCGATCATATTCTCGGATTGAGTGCGCGAGCTGAGCTCCTTTATAATTTCGGTAAATGCCGATTTCTGCCGGTATGCATCGTATACCTGTTTCCTGACCATTCCATGAAGATAAGCGCCGAAGTTCAGCACTTCGGTCATTTTCTCCCTCCTCAGCCAGATGTCCATAAAAATATCCTGCACAATTTCCTCGGCCAGTTCTCTCGAATCAAGGAATTTCAGTGCCACACTGTAAACCCTGGGGCTATACTCGTCAAAGACCTGTACAAAAGCTGATTCGCTTCCATCGGCCAATTCACTCAGAATCTCTCTTTCATCAAATAGTTTCCGCGTAGCCATGATCAGGAACGAAAGTGTGTCCGCTAAAGGTCAGTAAAGCAGCAAAGCTATGAATTGCCTTATTTAAAGGCAAAGTTATCATAAATTTTTACACTATTTCGTTGGGGAGGTAGCGCTTTCAGAGATCCGGCAGCTCCACATAATATTCCTTTGCCCGCATTGATTCCCCTCGGGCAGCTTCCGTTTCGCCATTTTTTTCCAGGAGCTCCGCCCTGTACCGGTGACATTGCCCTGCCAGGTATGAATCGGGAAAAGATCGGGCCGACCGGGTAAAAAGGGATAGCGCCCGGGCAGCAGAGGCGGAATCAGAATGCTTCGCGAGCGAAAGGGCATCGTAGAAATCCTGCTTCCACTGTTTAGCTACCGGGCTCATCCGTTCGGCTTCCTGGAATACCCTGAAAGAAGGTATCCCGGAGACAGCCGAGCCCTTTTCCGCTATAGCGGGAACAGGACGGCTGAAAAACAATTCAAGGGCTTTCAGGTAAGCGCGGGCTTCATCCCGGTTGTATGCTTTGCTTTTCAGCCGTTGCTCTTCCTTTGCATTGCTGAAAAAAGAA
>CAZLTN010000109.1:0-18512 GCA_964562455.1 uncultured Cytophagales bacterium | reverse complement strand
TTCTGGGGAAGGATCACCAAGTATTCCAATGCCGAGGACAAGTCGTTCCTGGATATTTACAGGGGTGAGAAAGAAGGCCTTATCAAATCGCTTCAGTTTGAACAGGAGCTGATGGAGAAGGAGCACGGTCTTTGGGAGTATTAAGCGCACGTATAAAATAATAAGAGAAGCCGGTTTGCCTGATTGTGCAGATCGGCTTTTCAATTGAATGACCCGGTTATCGGGTTATATCTATAAAATATAATACAACTATATTATTATATCAAAATAAAAAGCTATATTTACATCAGGAACCCAAAAACAAGTTTGCAAGAATGGCACAACCAACAGACAAAGAAAATAAGCTGAAAGCTCTCCAGATCACACTTGAGAAGTTAGACAAAACCTTTGGCAAAGGCTCTGTTATGAGACTGAGCGATAGTAAGGTGCTGGACGTGCCGGTGATTTCTACCGGGTCGCTCGGGCTGGACCTTGCTTTAGGTATAGGAGGCGTACCACGGGGGAGAGTAGTGGAGGTATATGGCCCGGAGTCTTCGGGTAAAACAACTCTGGCTATGCATTGTATTGCCGAAGCGCAGAAAAACGGCGGATTGGCGGCTATTGTGGATGCCGAGCATGCTTTTGACAGGACTTATGCCGAGAAATTGGGGATCGACACTCAGAATCTCCTGATCTCACAACCCGACAGCGGGGAGCAGGCGCTTGAAATAGCCGAGCACCTGATCAGCAGCGGAGCGATAGATATCATCGTGATCGACTCCGTTGCGGCTTTGGTCCCCCGGGCAGAACTTGAAGGTGAGATGGGCGACAGCAAGGTAGGTTTACAGGCCCGGCTGATGTCGCAGGCGCTGAGAAAGCTGACCGGAGTGATCAATAAGACAGGTTGCTGCTGCATTTTTATCAACCAGCTTCGCGAGAAGATCGGGGTTATGTTTGGAAACCCTGAAACGACTACAGGCGGGAATGCGCTTAAATATTACGCATCGGTAAGGCTCGATATCAGGAGGGTAGGACAGATAAAAGAGAGCAGTGATAATATCCTGGGGAACAGGACCCGTGTGAAAGTGGTCAAGAATAAGCTTGCGCCTCCTTTCAAGGTGATAGAATTCGATATTATGTACGGAGAAGGGATTTCCAAAGTAGGAGAGATCCTGGATCTGGCGGTGGAGCTGGATATCGTAAAAAAATCCGGTTCATGGTTCAGCTATGAAGGCAATCGCCTCGGGCAGGGACGTGATTCCGTAAAGGATCTTCTGAAGGATAATCCCGAGCTTGCCGATAAACTGGAAGCATTGATTCGCGGTAAAGTCAACCAGGATGCCGACGCTCTGGTAGATACAAGCGAGCCGAATGTCTCGGATGAAGGAAGCCCGGATTGAAAGGAATTAGTACGACGTTTCAGAACTTATCCTGATCGTCTTCGAAGTACTCGTCGTCGTCGTCAAAATCATTGGCATTGGGCAGCATGGTGTCCAGCAAGTCCCTGAAATCTGACCCGTCGTCGAGTACTTTTCTTCCTATTTTAGAAAATTCCGCAAAGCCATGCAAAGCAAATTCCATGAATAGCAGTTGCTCTTCAGACGGAGAATCGGGCATATAGGTTTCCACATATTCGTCCAGGCCATCGATGGTTTTAAGACGGGCGCGGTATTCGGAGTTAGTCAGGTTGTCGGGGATGGCAATCTGGTGGCCCGCACCAAACCATTCGATAATTTTCCCGGCTTTGGAGTCGAGATTTTTTTTCGGCTTTTCCAGGTCAGGAAAATGTGATTTGAATACCGACCTGATTGCTTTCCCGATGAGGTTCCGGGCGACGATTACGGGCCCTTCTACCTCTCCTTCGTATACAAGCTCTACCTTGCCGCAAATAGAAGGTACGATATGATAGAGGTCCGATATACGGGCGTAACTGTTCGTTTCTTCATTCAGCAGGCTGCGGCGTTCGGCAGTGCTTAGAAGGTTTTCGTAGGCCGATATGGTCATCCGTGCCGACACCCCGCTTTTCTTGTCTACATATTCGCTGTTCCGTGCCTCGACCGCTATCTGCTCGATCAGGGTTTTGAGCAGGTCATTGATAACCGTATGCTGGCCTTCTTTGACCCTGGCTTCCTGACTGGTGATCTTTTTACCCATTTCTATAGTCAGCGGGTAATGCGTGACTATCTGGCTGTCGATACGGTCTTTGAGCGGAGTAACGATGCTTCCCCTGTTGGTATAGTCTTCGGGATTGGCCGTAAAAACAAACTGGATATCGAGCGGGAGCCTGAATTTAAAGCCCCTGATCTGGATATCGCCTTCCTGGAGTATATTGAACAGGGCAACCTGTATCCTGGCCTGGAGGTCAGGCAGCTCATTGATGACAAAAATTCCACGGTTTGCACGGGGAATTAGCCCGAAGTGAATGACCCGTTCATCCGAATAGGGAAGCTTGAGCGTAGCTGCCCTGATCGGATCGACATCACCAATGAGATCTGCCACTGAGACGTCCGGAGTAGCCAGCTTTTCGGTATATCGCTCATCGCGGTGCAGCCAACTGACGGGTGTATTATCTCCTTTTTCCGAGATGAGCCCAACAGAGGTTTTCGTAAGCGGTCTGAGGGGATCCTCATTGAGATCACTGCCTTCCAATACAGGGATATATTCATCGAGTAGACCTGTCATCAATCTCGCCATGCGCGTTTTGGCCTGTCCGCGCAAACCGAGAAAGTTTATATTATGCATGGACAGAATTGCCCTTTCAACGTCCGGAATGACAGTATTTTCGTATCCCCAGATGCCGGAAAAAACAGGTTTTCCGAGCCGTATTTTCCGGATGAGGTTACAACGCAGCTCTTCCTTTACAGTCATCGGCTTGTAACCGGAAGCGATCAGTTTTCCGAGCGTACTTATACTGCGCTTTTCTTCGGAAGTCAGGTCTGGATAGGCCATTTACTTTATGTCGTAAACTTTTACCGGGCGTAGGCTACAGATCGCATTTCGCGGATCACTGTGATTTTTATCTGCCCGGGATATTGCATTTCTTTTTCTATCTTCTGGGAAATTTCAAACGACAGCAGACTGGCTTTTTCGTCAGTGATATTTTCCGAATTTACGATTACCCGAAGCTCACGACCAGCCTGTATGGCATAACATTTCTCGACGCCTTCGAATGAAAGTGCGAGATTTTCCATATCCTTCAGGCGGCGGATGTACGACTCCATCATTTCTCTACGCGCACCCGGCCTGGAGCCTGATATCGCGTCGCAGACCTGTATGATAGGCGATATCATACTTGTTTTTTCGATTTCGTCGTGGTGGGCGCCGATAGCATTACAGACTTCGGGGTGCTCTTTATATTTCTTGGCAAGCTCCATTCCGAGGATAGCGTGCGGCATTTCCGATTCTTCATGCCATACCTTGCCGATATCGTGCAACAGGCCGGCCCTTTTCGCCAGTTTGGCGTTAAGTCCCAACTCTGCCGCCATAGTAGCGCAAAGTTTTGCCACTTCCCTGGAGTGTTGCAACAGGTTCTGACCATAAGAAGACCGGAATCTCATTCTGCCTATCATTTTTACCAGCTCGGGATGAAGCCCGTGGATTCCCAGGTCGATGACGGTTCTCTCCCCGATTTCGACGATTTCGTCCTCGATATTTTTCTTTGTTTTGGCAACGATTTCCTCGATCCGGGCAGGGTGAATCCTCCCGTCCTGCACGAGCCTGTGCATGGACAAGCGGGCTATCTCCCTTCGGACCGGGTCGAAGCCCGAGATAACAATGGCTTCCGGGGTATCGTCCACGATGATTTCCACGCCGGTAGCAGCCTCCAGCGTACGGATATTACGCCCTTCGCGGCCTATGATCTTGCCTTTTATATCGTCGTTCTCGATGTTGAAAACAGAAACACAGTTTTCTATCGCATTCTCCGCTGCCGTCCGCTGGATAGTCTCAATAACTATTTTTTTAGCTTCTTTTGTGGCTGTCAGCCTCGACTCTTCCATTACAGCCTTTACATAGGATGCAGCCCTGGAATCGGCTTCCGCTTTGAGGGCGTCCATCAGTTGTTCCCGGGCCTGATCGGCAGTAAGGTTTGCGATTTTTTCAAGCTGGGATACCTGTAGTTTCAGATTTTTCTCAGCTTCTTCACGCTTTAAGGTAGCGATTTCGAGCTGTTGGGTAAGATTGTTTTTAAGGTTGTCCAGCTCGGATTCCCGGCGCTTGTTCTGCTCAAGAGACTGGGACAGGGTTTGCTCCTTCTGGCGGAGCTTCTGCTCGTTGGTGTTAAGCAGGTTGCGTTTGCGGTTGCTTTCTTCCTCGAATTCAGCCCTTAGCTTAAGAAATTTTTCTTTTGCTTCAAGGATTCTGTCCTTTTTGGTGCTTTCCGCAACTATCTCGGCATTTTTGATAATCTCTTCGGCGCGTTTTTCCGCCTCTGCTTCCTTGTTCTGGAATGATCGCTTGAAAACTATTCTTCCGACAAACAGCCCCGCTACCAGCGCGATAGGAACGGCAAGCGCTAACAGTACGTACTCTGACATATTTTTACCTGATAAGTGAAATGTGTTTTAAGTTGAACAACGATTTCAACAGGTAGGTATTGAGAAAGGATCGAAACAGCTATATCAAATTGCTATGGCGCTAGTTTTTTAAGGATTTGTCCACCTTGTTGTCCCACGATGCTATAACGTTAGCAAGATGCTGCTTCTGCTGCTCCAATTGATCGTAATTACGCTGTAAACTCACAATGCTGTCGATGGAAGTAAGAGCTATGGCTTCCATCTCGTCGTGCCCTTTAGCCTTGTATTTTTCAACAAAACGCTTAAAAGATTCTTTCGCGCGGATATAGTACTGTTCCTGGTCAGCAGGGACGTGTAAATTAAACCCCCTGTCCATCACTTTAAAAAAAACCGTTACATGCTCTTCCACCTTCTGCTCCGATTATAGGGTTTGTTTTAATTTGAGAATAACAGCATCAATATCCTGTATATAATGATCAATGACTTCCTTCAATTCTGAAATACCACCTGTTGGCGTCAGTTTATTTGTTACAATTTTAGCAAAAAATCTGGATCTATTAAAATCCCTTTCCAATTGCCTGTGTTTTTTCTTTATTTCCTGGTACTCTGCTTTGAAGCGGGTATTCTCTTCTTTTAATATCTGATTCTTCTCCTTCAGGTCCTTCATCTCCCATTTGAGCCTGGTCTGCTCGTTCAGCAGTATCTGGAGCTTTGTATCAAATGCAACCAGAATGGCTTTTAAATCTTTCTGGGAGATGTTCTGAGCCATTGTCTATTTCCTGATTACCGCATTGAACTCCGATTCGTAAGCATTCATGAGTTTTTGCATAACCCGGTCTATTTCCTGGTCAGTAAGGGTATGCGTTTCGTCCTGCAGGGTAAAGCTAAGCGCATAGGCCTTTCTACCGTCCAGGTTCGCTCCTTCGTATACATCGAAAACATTGATTTCTTTGATAAGCTTTTTCTCCGTTTTGCGTGCGAGCCGCTCAAGTGAATCGAAGGTTACCTTTTTGTCGATTACCAGTGAAAGGTCCCTTCTTACCTCCGGGAAGCGGGAAACTTCGAGGTAGGCTACCGACCCGCTGTATTTTTTCACCAGGAGATCCCAATCAAGTTCTGCAAAGTAAACATCAGCTTTAATGCCTGTAAGCCTGGCCAGCTCGGGGGAAACAAGGCCCAGGCGGCCAAGCTGCCTGCTGCCGGTGTTCCATATTACTCCTTGTGTGAATAAACGGCCGCTGTATTTTTCCGAGCTTACCGGCCCTGTACGCAGACAGGCCAGTACGTTGCTTACGGCAAGCGCCAGGTCATGAAATGCCAGCGGCCTGGCGGGTGCAGACCAGCTTTCATGGATATTCTGGCCGGTCATTGTTATCGACAGGATGTTTTTCTCACGGTATTCGCCATTTTCCAGAGAGTAGACTTTCCCGAATTCAAACAGTTTGAGGTTTTTTTGCCGCCTGTTGATATTATGAGCCACTGTTTCAAGAGCGGAAAACAGCATGGTCCGGCGCAAGACGGAAAGGTCCTCGCTGAAGTAGTTCAGGATCTTCACTTCCTCCCCCGGAAGCTCATCGGCGAGCACATTCTGCAGCGACGGTTTTACGAGCGAATTATTGATAATCTCATAAAAGCCGTTGGCTGCCAGCATACCGCCCGTTCTGAGTAGAAGCTCATCGGGATCTTTGGTCGGGAAGGGAGAGAGGAAATCACTTTTCAACTCCTCTGAGAGCTCTACATTATCGAACCCATAGATCCTCAGCACCTCCTCTATGATGTCGGCTTCTCTCTGTACATCGACGCGGTATGGCGGAACTACGGCGAGAAAGCCCTCTTCATCTTCCTTTTCAAACCGGATGTCGAGGTTGAACAGGATTTTCTGGATCTTGTACCGGTCCAGTTTTTTGCCGATCAGCCGGTCTACATTTTTGTATTTGACCGCAACCCTGAAATTTTCTACAGGTTTCGGATAAATATCAGTTATCGCGGAAGAGACGGTTCCGCCGGCAACTTCCTGTATAAGGAGAGCAGCGCGCTTCAGCGCATTAACCGGCATATTGGGATCGGTACCCCGCTCAAACCGGAAGGAAGAGTCTGTTTTGAGAGAATGATGCTGGGAGGTACGCCGTACCCATTCCGGTGAAAAATAAGCGGATTCGAGGAAGATAGTTGTTGTAGCTTCCGACACGCCCGATTCTTCCCCGCCGAATACACCTGCTATGCACATAGGCTTCTCAGCATCTCCGATGATCAGGTCATTATGGTGAAGCTTCCTTTTGACTCCGTCGAGGGTAGTAAACTCCGTGCCTTCGGGGAAGGTCCGGACAACGATTTTTCTACCTGCTATTTTATCGTAATCGAAAGCATGGAGGGGTTGGCCCAGCTCATGGCAGACATAATTGGTGACGTCGACAATATTGTTGATCGGGCGTACGCCGATTGTTTCCAGTCGCTGCCTGAGCCAGCCGGGTGATTCGGCTACCGTCAGACCGGTCATGGTAAGGCCTGCATACCGCGGTGCCGCTTCCGGGTTATGGACTTCTATCGCCACCGGGAAATCGTTACTGCCTGCTTTGAAGGTATCTAACGGAGGCAGGTTGACCGGCTTGTTCAGTACCGCTTTGATATCGCGTGCCACACCGAAATGCGACGCGGCGTCAGCCCTGTTGGGCGTCAGACCGATTTCGATGGTATAATCCTGCTCCAGTTGAAGATAACGGGATGCCGGCGTACCGACGGGAAGGTCGGTTTCCAGGACCATAATGCCATCGTGTGAGTGTCCGATCCCGAGCTCGTCTTCCGCGCAGATCATTCCTTCTGATTCAGCGCCCCTTATTTTGGCTTTTTTTATTTTGAAAGATTCAGCCTGGCCGGTTGGATACAGCTCAGCCCCTACCTTGGCGACGATAACCTTCTGTCCGGCGGCTACGTTCGGTGCGCCGCAAACGATATTTAAAGGCGACTCCAGCCCGACGTCGACAGTCGTTACAGACAGCTTGTCGGCGTTGGGATGTCTTTCGCACGTTAGCACCTTTCCTATGACCACCTCTCTGAGGCCGCCTTTAATGCTCTCTCTCTCCTCGATCCCTTCCACTTCCAGCCCGGTACCTGTAAGCAAACGCCCCAGTTCCTCGGGAGATTCTTCAAATGTTATAAGCTCCTTAAGCCAGTTATATGATATTTTCACTTTTAAAATTGAGATAAAATAATAGCTACCTTTCCTATGAAAAAGTCGCTCCAAGCCGGAAAAACACAAAAATACTATTTTTCTGCCGTAAATTTTTCGCCGGCAGTGATGGATTCGGTCAAAGTGTTTTCAGCCGGTGGGAGAGGACACGCATATTTCGGACTATAAGCGCAGTAGGGGTTGTAAGCTTTATTGAAGTCGATGACCATCTGGTTTCCCTTGATATCCGAAAGCGCAAAATCGAGGTAACGCCCGCCCCCGTATGAAGTCTTTCCGCTGGTGGCATCTTTCCACATCAGCGAAAGCAACCCCTCATGTTTGAGCAGGAGTAGTTTCTGGGGAGAATTGTCGATCTCAAAACTGGCGTAGGCATATTTTTCATAAGTGTCTGTCGAGCCGTCCGTATTCCGTATTTCCAGGATCTTGTCTTCGCCTTTGAAGGACTCTATATCAGCGACCACCCTGAACTTCAGGTCCGGTTCAAAAAATGACAGTCCTTTGAAATCATCGGGATTTTCGATCGGGGAGTCTTCCGAAGTAAGGAACCATTTCTGGCTGTCGCGCCGGTCCCGGGTAATCATATCGGCATAGGTGGAAGGATTTAGCTCCCGTGTATAGACAATCCCCGGGACCGTTTTTTGAGAGGAAAATGTTTCAACCAGGAAATAAGCGACTATGGCTACCAACATGGCGATGGTGCTGTAGCGCATGACTTTGTTTTTGAACATAGGGCAGCAAATAATGAAAATGCTTTTTTAAGGTTACAAATATAGCTGATATCCTCATTCTTGCTGAATCACCCCGGATTGCTCCGGGTTTTAACCCGGCGGTTTTGTAAATTTGCATTTACAGCAAACCTGCTTTTTATGTTTACAGGCATTATAGAAACCATGGCGGAGGTGGTTTCAATCGGAAAAACCGGTACCAATATTGATTTTACATTGAAATCTCCGATAACTTCCGAGCTGAAAGTGGACCAAAGCGTCAGTCACAACGGTGTTTGCCTGACAGTTACCGGAATACAGGGCGATACATACATGGTAACGGCGGTTGAGGAAACGCTGAAGAAGACGAACCTCGGGCTGCTGGAGAAAGGCAGCAAGGTAAACCTGGAAAGGTGCATGCCGGCCGGCGGGAGGTTTGACGGCCATATCGTACAGGGCCACGTTGACCAGACCGGCATCTGTACCGGAATTGAAGACCGCGGGGGAAGCTGGTTGTTCAGCTTTTCCTACGACGGGACAGACCACCATCATCTTACCGTAGAGAAAGGCTCAATTTGTGTAAACGGGGTCAGTCTGACTGTTATCGATTCGGAGGAAGGGGCTTTCCGCGTAGCGATTATTCCTTATACTTTCGAGCATACAAACTTCCATTCGCTGACAGCAGGTCAAAGGGTAAACCTGGAATTCGATATCCTGGGCAAGTATATTCAGAAGCTGCTGTTTCGCGATAAGCAACAGTTTGTTGGCTGATAAAATATTACTGCTAAATTTACCGTTCAAAAGTTGCATGTACTCCAATATAAATGGCCAAGATTAGTACCAATTCCCTTAAAGATCTACTGACCCATATCGGTATTGTAACAGCATTGATACTGGCCTTTTTCCTTGCCTTTTTCTTTGTTTACCTGCCTTTTACGACCAATCACGGGGAGTCTGTGACCGTCCCTGACGTACAGAAGATGGACGTACGCAAGATAGGTAAGTTTCTTGACGAGCGTGATCTTAACTACGAAGTGAGCGATTGCACTTTTGTAACGAACCTGCCTCCGCTGGCAGTCATAAGCCAGTATCCGAAGCCGGGTTCTAAGGTGAAGGAAGGACGGAAAATATATGTCACTGTAGTGATGCAAACCGTTCCGGTGATCAAAATGCCGAAGGTAACGGATATGTCCCACAAGAGTGCGGAGCTCCTTCTGAAGAGCAACGGGCTTCTGCTTGGGGCGCTGCGTTATGTACCGGACCTGGCTCATGGATCGGTGCTGAAGCAGTTTTATAACGGCAAGGAAATAGCGCCGGGCGAAGATGTACCGAAAGGATCCAGGATCGATCTCGAGGTGGGCAACGGATTAGGGAATACAACTTTCCCGGCTCCATCGGTAGTAGGAATGTCGGAAGAGGAAGCGGAGTTCCAGATCATCGGTGCAGGCCTTAAAATAGGGCAGAGGCTTGTAGTGCCGGCAAAAGAGGACCAGGTCCCCGGCACTATCATAAAGCAGAATCCCCTTCCCGGCCATAGCATTCGCGTCGGAGAGGAGATAGACATCTGGGTGACGGAACCGGAAAGCGCCGAAAACTAAGACGGTTTTATACCCGGGCAGGCGGGCTGTGCGAAACGGCTTCGTACCGGCGGACAAACAAGAACCAAACTATTCAGAAAAAAGAAATGGATATTACTGTAGAAGAGCTTAAAGAAAGACTGGAGTCAGGCGAGGAGTTAAATCTGATCGATGTCCGGGAAGAACATGAGTACGAAGCGGATAACCTCGGCGCTTACCTGATCCCGCTGGGAGAGCTTCCATCGAGGCTTTCGGAGCTGGAGGAGCTTAAAGATAAAGAGGTGCTTGTGCATTGCCGTTCGGGAGCGCGCAGCGACCGTGCGAAACAGTTTCTCATAGGACAGGGATTCGGTAATGTCCGGAATGTGCTGGGCGGTATCCTTGCCTATCGTGAGCTTGAGGAGAGCGACGAGTAGGGTTTTTAACAGGCTTCGTTTAGAATGAGGTTTCCGGGTGCGGGAACCTCATTTTTTTATATTGCTGGTGGAGATCATTATTGAATTCAAGCAGTAAATCCTACTCCGAATTCCCTTTAGCTATTAAAAATTACAAAAAAAAAACCGGGATATTCAGCCCTATTCCGGGAAATAACCGCTATCCACCTGATTAGCCTCAAGTTAGATAAAGACGTTACCACCAACAGCGATGAAACCATTTTCAGAATATTCAGCAGAGGAGTTGGCAATGGAGCGTCTTTTTATCAGATGGGTAAAATTCCCGAACGATGCCCCGATCCGTTCGTTTTGGGAAAACTGGCTGAAAAAATTTCCTCAAATGCGTAATACAGTAGCCGAAGCTTCCGAGCTGGTCAGGATTTCGTCCGAATGGGAACCGGATGAAGCGCTGTCCGTGGACGAAGTCAATTCGATCTGGGGACGGATACGTTCGTCGATCGACCAGGTGAAAGATATGGACCCCTGGCAGTCGGGGCTGGATACTCTCGGGATAAGAGTGGCTTATTACAAGTGGTATATAGCTGTGCTGGCAGCTTTACTGATACTGGTCCTGTTTTTGCTTTTCCGGTGATTTGTTTACCACAGAGGACACGAAGGACGCACAAAGAGAGTTAAACTCTGTACCTTTATGGTGAGAAACACATTATTTACTTTCAAAAGCCTTCCTCCCCTCGTCAAGAAAACTGACAAACCTGATCGGGTCGAGGTCATAGTCGACCGGCTGTACCAGCAGGTTCCCGTCGTGGTCGACAATACAATAATAGGGCTGCGCATTGTTGTTATACCGGGTAATCTGTATATCCCCGTTACGGGCGCCTATTGTCTTCTTAACGCGCTGGTCAAAAGAGGAGGTATACCATTCTGATTCCGGCAGCTTCGTTTTATCGTCAACGTAGAGGGCTACGATAACAAAGTCTTTCTTTAGCCTGCTCAGTACGTCGGGATGGCTCCATACTCTGGCTTCCATTTCGCGGCAGTTTACGCAGCCGTGGCCGGTAAAGTCGATAAATACCGGCTTATTGGTCTTCCGCGCATTTTCCAGCGCCTGCTGAAGCTCAAAATAGCCGGTGAGTCCGTGAGGAAGTTTAAATAATTCAGAATATTTGACCGGCTCGGAATGAAGCTGAAGGTAGTCTGGTCCGGGGCGTGTGGTAATTTTGCTAAGGTCGAAATCGTGGGTAGTCTGAGGAGGAAGATAGCCTGCCAGGGCTTTAAGCGGAGCTCCCCACATTCCAGGCAGCATGTATACCACAAAAGTGAACGAGAGGATGGAAAGTATTATTCGCTGGACGCTCAGTTTGTCTACGGGGGAATCGTGGGGTGTCCTGATTTTTCCCAGGAGGTAGAACCCGAGGAAAGAAAAGATCACTATCCAGAATGCCAGAAAGACTTCTCGGTCGAGGATGCGCCAATGGTAAACCTGGTCGGCGATACTGAGGAACTTAAGGGCCAGCGCGAGCTCCAGGAAGCCTAGTACGACCTTTACAGTATTGAGCCAGCCGCCTGATTTGGGTAGCTTTTTAAGCCAATCCGGGAAAAGCGCAAAAAGTGTGAAGGGGATGGCAAATGCAGCCGAATAGGCAATCATGCCAACTATCGGTTTCAGAACCTGTCCCCCCGCCGACGCTACCAGGATACTTCCGGCAATAGGACCTGTGCAGGAGAAAGATACCAGTACAAGCGTAAAGGCCATGAAGAAGACACCTGCCATTCCCCCCTGATCGGCGCGGGAATCCATTTTATTGACCAGTGAGGCGGGGAGGACAATCTCAAACATGCCCAGGAACGATAACGCAAACAGGAAAAATACGAGAAAGAAGAATAAGTTAGGGATCCAGTGGGTGCTCAGGAAATTAGCAAAGGCGGGCCCGTTGAGCCTCGAAACGATTACACCTATAAATGTATAAATAAGGATTATAAAGGCTCCATACAGGAGCGCTTTCTTTTTCCCTTCCTTCTGCTTGGTAAAAAAAGTAACCGTCATCGGGATTACCGGGAATACGCAGGGCGTGAGCAGTGCAGCGAGCCCGGCGAGAAATGCAGTAAGGGCGAAGGCCCAGAGTGAGGTACTTTCGTTATTTTCAGCGCCTTTCTGCTGAATGCCGACCGCAGAGACGGTATCGACAGGTGGAACGGGTATGGTTTCAGCTTCAGGAATACTGACAGAATCTTTGTTTTCAGGAAGCTGCACTTTGTCTGCAGCGCCGGCTTTTCCCGCGGCATCCGTTTTCGCTGCCGGATCCGCAGGTTTTGCAGCTACAGTATTTTCTTCGCGGGCAGCGGGAGAAGGGGCTGCATCGGAAACCTGGAGACCTGTTATGGTAAACTCTTCATCTCCCGGAACGCACAGGCCGGAAACATTGCTGCAGGTCAGGAAACCTATCTCACCTTTTATAACGGGATTTTTCTGAAGTATTTTGACGGTTTGTTTGAAAGTCGCTCTTCTCTCAAAATAGGTAATGTCGGCTTCCCATATTTTATCGAATTTTTTCTGGGCGCCTACAGGCACGAGCTTTCCGACAGTCCGGAATGAAGGGTGTTCTTCTAAAGTTACCGACGTAGGCGTCGGCCCGAGGTCAGGATCTATGTCGGAAGAATAGAGGTACCAGTCTTTGTCGATCGTGGCGCGAAAGACCAGGTCGATTTCATCGCCGACGGCTACTGTCCCGGCAGAAGTGCTGAATTCAAAGCGGGCATGCTTCTGAAACTGTGCATTAGCCTGAAAACCTGAAATTAACAGTATGAATATGAGGAGCTTCTGTGTTGTTGACATAAAAAACTGGCTTCGGATTTTTTTGATTCGCATCCGGTCATTTTCCGCAAGGTATAAAAAAAATAACAAAACGTGGTATCCTTTCCGGACCGGTCTGTGCCCTGGTCTATACGAGGAAGCGGAACAGATCGGGCCGGTCGTTTACATACTCGAAGACGATGTCCGCCTTTTTCATCCTGGCGATGAGCGGCTGGTAGTCCTCCTTACGTTTCAGCTCAATTCCGACCATGGCAGGGCCCTGTTCCCTGTTCGTCTTTTTTATATACTCAAAACGTACAATATCGTCCTCGGGGCCCAGCACATTCAGAAATTCGCGCAGGGCTCCGGCTCTCTGGGGAAAGCGGATGATGAAGTAGTGCTTTAGTCCTTCGTACAGCATAGAGCGCTCCCTAATCTCTTCGGTGCGCGTAATGTCATTGTTGCCGCCGCTTACGACCACGACTACGTTTTTCCCCGCAATACGGTCTCTGACCGAATCCAGCGCGGCAACACTAAGAGCCCCCGCGGGCTCAGCTACGATTGCCTCTTCATTATAAAGCTGCAGGATGGCGGTACAAACTTTTCCTTCCGGTATAAGGAGTACTTCGTCAAGATTCCGGCGGCATATGGCAAAAGTGCGGTAGCCGACACGCTTCACGGCCGCACCGTCGACAAACTTGTCGATTTCAGAGAGTTCTACGACTTTCCCGGCTTTAAGAGATTCCAGTAAGGCAGGCGCTCCTTCGGGTTCGACGCCGATTATCGTTGTATCCGGCGACAGCTCCCTGAATACAGCAGACACGCCCGACGCAAGCCCGCCGCCGCCGACGGGCAATATCAGGTAGTCGATTTTGAAATCGGCATCTTCCAGGATCTCCAGTCCTACGGTACCTTGTCCCTCGATGACCCAGATGTCGTCGAAAGGGTGAACGAAATTGGAACGGGTTTCCTCGCAGAACTCCAGCGAAGCCTTGTACGAATCGTCGAAAGTGTCGCCGGTCAGCCTGATATCCACCCAGCCTTTGCCAAACATACCTACCTGCTGTATTTTTTGGGTAGGAGTAGTGGTGGGCATGAAAATAGTACCCTTTACTCCCATTTTCCGGCAGGCAAAAGCAACTCCCTGGGCATGGTTGCCTGCACTGGCACATACTACACCTTTTTGGAGGAGTTCTTTGGGCAGACTCACCATTTTGTTATATGCCCCGCGTACTTTATAGGAGCGTACGATCTGCTGGTCCTCGCGCTTGAGGTAGACAGATGCGCCATACCTTTCGGACAGATTGGCATTCAGCGTGAAAGGGGTACGGGGAATGACATTCTTCAGTCTTTCGGCCGCCAGCCTGATATTTTCAAGAACCGGGAAGCTTTCGGCATCAGGAGAGGGATTCACGGTAAGTATTATTAATGTTGATGAAGAAATTTAACCACAAGGCACGAAGAACACAAAGAATGCACAACTTCAACTCTGTGTTCTCTGTGCCTTGTGGTTAATTATTTTCCTTTTTCCGGCACCTTCCTGCCGGAAGCGATTAGTTACGCTCCGGGCGAAGGCTTCTTACGGTAGCCCCGGCCTGCCAGATCTCAGATTCACGAAGCTCTTTCAGCTCTGCTTCCAGTTTCTCACGATAGTCGGGTTGAGAATTCCGAGTGATAGAAATTTTAGCTTCGTTCCCGGTTTTTACTGAATTGTAAAGTTTCTCGAAAACCGGTTTGGTAGCGTCATGGAACGGCTTCCACCAGTCGAGCGCACCACGCTGAGCTGTAGTGGAGCAGTTGGCGTACATCCAGTCCATCCCATTTTCAGCTACAAGCGGCATCAACGACTGGGTCAGCTCTTCTACTGTTTCATTGAAAGCTTCTGAAGGCGAATGCCCGTTTTCACGAAGCACTTCGTACTGGGCAGCGAAGATACCTTGGATCGCGCCCATCAGCGTACCCCTTTCACCTGTAAGGTCGGAAGTCACCTCACGATAGAAGTCGGTTTCAAACAGGTAGCCCGAACCTACCCCTATACCCAGGGCGATAGCTTTTTCGCGTGCTTTTCCGCTTGCATCCTGGAATACGGCAAACGAAGAATTGAGCCCTTTTCCTTCTACAAAAAGACGGCGCAACGAAGTGCCCGATCCTTTGGGAGCGACCAGGAATACATCCACATCGGTCGGCGGAACGATGCCGGTCTGATCTTTATAGGTAATACCAAAGCCATGCGAGAAATAAAGCGACTTGCCGGCAGTAAGATATTTTTTAACTGTAGGCCAAAGCTCTATCTGGGCTGCATCGGAAAGAAGATAGCAGATGATGGTCGCTTTTTCCAGGGCCTGCTCTATTTCGAACAGTGTTTCGCCGGGAACCCAGCCGTCAGAAACAGCCTTGTCCCAGGTTTTGCCGCCCTTTCTCTGGCCTACTATTACGTTGATACCATTATCGCGAAGATTTAAACTTTGGCCCGGACCTTGAACGCCATAGCCGATAACCGCAATAGTGTCGTTCGCCAGGAATTCCTGAGCTTTTTCAAGGGGGTATTCTTCACGGGTTACTACGTCCTCTTCTACTCCTCCAAAATTTAACTTTGCCATTTTTCAGATACTTGTTTAGTGATAAAAATTATTCGGATACAAAATTTGATTACAAACGTAACTGTTTTCCGGTTAGAAGCCGGTATTGATTTTTCCCTTGTATGACTCCCACTTCAATGTCGAACTCCGCAGCTCTGAAATAACCCGCAAGGTAATGGTCTGTCCGGGCTTCAGGATAATAGTAGGAGCGGTCGATCAGCAGCCGGTGGAGAGGCCGCTGGGTCTGATACGCAGGAAGGATATGGGTTTCTCCGTCTGCCGCACGAAAAATAACGTACGCCCCGTCATTTTTCCCCATTGTCCGTTCTGTTTTTTTGATAACAACTTCAATGCTTTCGATACCGTTTCCGTGCCTGTTCAGCTCAATTTCTGTTTCTCCTTTTACCGGGGCGCCCGGCAGCCCTGCGAAGGGATATTTTTCAGGAACATATATTTCTTCCCGGTAAACGCCTTCGTATATGTCATCCACCCTTTTGCGGAGGGCCATATAAATAGGTGAAGAGGGTAGTGAACGGTTATGGTACCACTGGTATGCGTCGGCGAGAAATGTCTTTCTGTACCTGTCGAGCCCTCCCCAGTACATGATGTAGGCATTGATGCAAAAAAGTACGGAACCCGCAAGTAACCCGGTTTTTACAATCCGCGGTCCGAACCAGCGCGGATAGTACCTCACCGCCAGAAGGTATACGAATATCAGCCAAATCACGTACATGTGCCTGTACCGGGGCTTAAAAATAGATTCCAGGCCTTCCGAAGCTCTTCCGGAAGCGAGCACCGCGAGCACAATACCTGTAAAGCAGACAGATCCCCAGAGGAAAGCGTCGTTTTTATCCAGCGGTTTTTTATTTTCCAGTAGGGTAACGACGGTTTTGAAGAGCACTGTCAACGTAAAAATGAGGAAAGCTGCTCCCATAATGAGAGAAACACCTTCTCTTAAAATCATCGGAAACGTCGGGCCCGGGTCCGACCAGATTCCTAAGAGAGTGGTCATCACCGTCACTAACAAAAGAGGTTGCGAAAAGTTGTCGGAGAATTTCGGCCGGTATTCAGGGATAACCAATCCTGAGAAATAATACCATACAACTATCCCGGTTACGACGAGCCAGACAGCCAGGAGCCGCCAGTTTTGACGGGCAACCAGCACGAGTGCCCCTGCAGGAAGTATAAAATTCCCCGAAACGTCGGCATATATTGTAAGTACGGCAGTTATAAGAGCTGCTCCGAAAGAAGCGACTGAATCGCGGGAGAGCAGCCAGATCGTAAGGATTGCCCATACAAAAACCGCCAGGTGCTGAAAGGGGATCATGGCCCAGAAAACAGTTTCATAAAACTGCACATTAAACAGCAACCATGGTACCGGAAGAAAAAGGAGCCATGAAGTGCCTGTATCCCTGAACCACCGGTACAATACGAAAGCCAGAACAAGCAGGTTGAAGGCGCCGGCAATGATCATGGCCTTCAGGTTCAGCACGCCTGTCAGCTTAAAAATGCCCCAGGCAATGAGCCGGTCCACCACGATCCGCCTTTCATCGTCCTGCGCATAGATGACATTCCAGAATTCCCCCCAGGTATGCTGCCCGGTCTGCAATAGCAATACCGGCTCGAGCAATCCGTCAAAATCATCCTGGAACGGTACGTTTACACTCATTGTAAATACCGCTGCGAAGAAGATGATGACGGGGATAGCGCAAAAAACTGCCGGAAGAAAGTGCCTATTGCTGACAGCCATGAAGATTGCTTACAGGTAATACTCCCATTCTGCCTCAGGCAGGTACTCGCTGAGGCTTTTCGACGACTTGCTTACAGCCACGCGGCCGGACCTGACAAACTCCAGTATGCCGTAAGGTTTGATATAATTGAAGAAGTCGAAAATTTCATTGATGGTGCCGGTTTTTTCTATTACCACGTAATCGAGTCCCCAGAAAACGACCCAGGCTTTGTAAATTTTGTTTATTACTTCTATATCAAGAGGTTTCGCACCGCTTAATGTCGATATTTTGAACATTGCGATCTCGTTATAGACCACCTCTTCGTTGAGATAGCCGAAGACTGTCAGTACCTCGATGGTTTTCCGGATCTGCCGTACCAGCTTTTCTACTTCTTCCCTTATTTCATGCTGGATGACGATGGTAAACCGGGAGACGCCTTTTCTTTCGGTTTCGGAGACAGTAAGGCTTTCTATGTTGATACGGCGTCTGCTGAACAGGATAGTGATCTTATTCAGAAGACCGATCGTATTTTCAGTAAAGACACAAATGGTATAGGTTGTGCCGTTTGAAGACGGAATAGGCTTAGACATGAGGCAATTAAGAAAGGAACTGACTGATTTTCTGATTTATTGAAGCCTTATATCGGCAACACAGGCTCCCGAAGGTACCATCGGGAATACATTTTCTTCTTTTTCTACCAGTACCTCCAGGAGGTAAGGTTTGTCCGAAGCGATGAGCTTATCGAGCGACTCCGACAGGTCTTCGCGTTTGATACAGGTATGGCCGTCGATACCAAAGCCTTTGGCGATGGTGATGAAGTCGGGATTCTGTAGCTCGACGAAAGAATACCTCTTCTGGTGAAACAACTGCTGCCACTGACGTACCATTCCGAGGAAGTTGTTATTGAGGATGATGATCTTGACGGGAAGTCCGCTCTGAGCGATAGTACCGAGTTCCTGGATAGTCATCTGGAAGCATCCGTCGCCGATAAAAGCGTATACATCGCGTTCAGGATCGCCTACCTTGGCGCCGAAAGCCGCCGGGAGCGCATATCCC
>CAZLTN010000108.1:0-18611 GCA_964562455.1 uncultured Cytophagales bacterium | reverse complement strand
TACATGGCAGGGATCGCGGTGGGGCTCTTAGGCGCGTTGTTCATAGTAGGCGGGCTGACCGGCGTTATCCTGACATTCGGGAGCCTGTTCTTCAGCATGGTTTTTCTCATGCTATATCGCCTTCACCTGAAGTATATGTATTAGAAACGACTCCCCTCTGCCTGCCGGCGCGGTCCGGTGTTTCGGGAGCCGTCCGGGGGTGGTGTAGAAAGCAATTTTAAAAACTTGCTTTCTACCTTTAAATACTTTTATTTTGCCGGTCGAAATTTGAAAACTAACAATGGCTTTAATTAACAAAATCAGGGAAAAGTCGGGGATCGCGGTAACTATCATCGCGATAAGCTTGATATTTTTCATTGTAGGAGGTGACTTACTAGGTCCGAACTCATTCTTCGGTGGCAACAATACCACCATAGGAGAGATCAGGGGCAAGAAGGTGGATTATAAGGAATTCCAGGACAGGGTTGACGCCGTCAGGAGGAATTACGAGGCTCAGACCGGTCGCACCGCATCGGAAGCTGAAGTCAACCAAATGCGCGAGCAGGCCTGGATGCAGTTCATCGCCGAGTACGCTTACGAGGATGAGTACGAAAAACTCGGCCTGAAAGTAACTGACGAAGAGTCGGTAGACATGGTCCAGGGCGATCATGTAAGCCCGGCGATCATACAGGCTTTTACAGATCCTTCTACCGGATCTTTCAATAAAAACGGGGTTGTAGAATACCTCAGGAACCTGAAAACACTCGGACCGGAGCAGCAGGCTTCATGGGTACAGTTCGAAGAAGGACTGAAAACAGATCGTCTCAGGCAAAAACTTGAGAACCTTCTGTCTTCTTCAATTTACGTTACCAAAGCCGAAGCCGAGCGCGAGTACCAGGCCACAGCAGGCAAGTCTGTCGTCGATTTCCTGTATGTGCCCTACTATTCGGTAGCCGATTCGACCGTTAAGGTTACCGACGACCAGTTGAACACCTACCTGAAAAGCCATAGCAAACAGTACAAGGGGGTTGATACCCGCACTGTTCAATATGTGACCTTCCCTATCCTGCCGTCTAAGGAAGACAGCACTGCGCTTTATGACCAGATCAAATCGCTCGCGAAAGAACTGGCTACCACAACCAACGATTCCACGTTTGTCCGTGTTAATTCCGATATCCAGTTGCCGCTTTACCAGTCTTATGCCAACATGAGCGATCAGTTGAAAGAGGCGGTAAAGACTTTCGTACCCGGCGGAGTTTTCGGCCCCTACCGTGAAGGGAACACTTACTACATCTACAAATACGGCGGTACCAAAACCGACACTGTATATACCGTCAGGGCCAGCCATATCCTGGTAAGGTTCGACAACCCGTCGGACTCTGCCAAGCTGGAAAGCAAGCGCCAGGCCGAATCCATACTGGCCCAGATCCGTGGCGGAGCCAGCTTCGAGGCCATGGCCATGTCGGGCAGCGCCGACCAGGCTTCCGCTCAGAGAGGTGGTGACCTGGGTTATTTCCAGAATAACGGGATGATGGTGAAACCCTTCGAAGACGCCGTTTTTTCACATCCGGGTACAGGCCTTATCAACCGTTTGGTAGAAAGCCAGTTCGGGTACCATATTATAAAGGTGACCGAAGCCAAATCAAACACCCTTTACAGACTCGCTTCGATCGGGAAAACCATCATTCCGAGCCAGGCCACGCGCGACGACGTCTATAACAAAGCCAGTGAATTCGCGCTCCAGTCGAAAACAGCCGACCTTTTCAACGAGAATGCCAAAAAGGAAAACCTGTACGTTTCGACTGCCAACAGGCTACTGGAATCGGCTACCAATATCAATGCTATCCAGGACGGCCGCGAGATTACCCGCTGGGCGTTTTCGGATAAAACAGACCTGAACAAAGTCTCCCAGGTTTTCGAAACCGAAGAGCAGTATGTAGTGGCAGTGGTTACCGGGAAGACAGACAAAAAGAATGTCAAAGTGAACGATTTCCGGACAGAAATAACTGAAAAGGTACGCAACCAGCTTAAAGCGGCCGGTATTATCGCGAAGCTCAAAGACGAAAAGGGTGAATTTGAAGCCATTTCCAGCAAATACGGCGCCGGAGCCGTTGTAGAGAAAGGCGTTGAAGTCAATCTCCTGACCGGCATGCTCAAAGGAGCCGGCTTCGACCCGCTCGCTGTCGGAAAAGCAGTCGGCCTTAAGGCAGGCAAACGGATCGGTCCTTTCGAAGGAGAAAACGGGGTGTTTATCATCCAGTCGAAATCAGTTGAACCCGCAGCCGAAATTGCCGATTACTCGCAATACAAAAACCAGCTCCTGATGAACAAGTCCGGCAGCGTGCCGTACCTGGTCAACGAGGCTATGCAGGAAAGTGCCGATATTGTCGACAACAGGGCGAAATTCTATTAAGATTACTTTACCTGATATTTTTAGAGAACGGCTGATTTAAACAGAATCAGCCGTTTTTTTTAGGAAAAAAATAAAATGTCATAAAAACACTTTATAATCGGATTAAATTTGTTTTTATTTGTAAAATAAGAACAAGGATTCACAAATAAAAACTTATCGGATATGACTCTAACCTTTGGTGACCGCGAATATTTCAAAGGCATCGGCCCTATTTCTTATGAAGGTCCCGAATCTGACAATCCCCTCGCTTACAGATGGTACGATCCCAAAAAGATAGTAGCAGGAAAAACCCTGGAAGAGCATCTTAAGTTTGCCGTTGCCTACTGGCATTCTTTCAACGGGAACGGCGGAGATCCTTTCGGTGGCGCTACGCATTTCTATCCGTGGGATGAAAACCCGGACAAGATCGCCAGGGCCAGGGACAAAGCGGATGCCGCCTTTGAATTTATCACCAAGCTGGGCCTTCCCTATTATTGCTTTCACGACGTCGATGTCGTGGATTATGACGGGACTATTCCGGAAAACGAGAAATCGCTTCAAGCCCTGACCGGATACCTGAAACAAAAACAGGATGCTTCGGGAGTAAAGCTTCTCTGGGGGACCGCCAATCTCTTCAGCCACCACCGGTTCATGAACGGCGCCACCACCAACCCCGACTTCGACGTGCTTGCCTATGCTGCGGCGCAGATAAAAATCGCCCTGGACGCCACCATAGCGCTGGGAGGAGAAAACTACGTATTCTGGGGTGGGCGCGAAGGATATATGTCGCTCCTGAACACCGATATGAAGCGGGAACAAGCCCACTTTGCCCGTATTCTGAGGCTTTCTATAGACTACGCAAGAGCCCGTGGCTTCAAAGGAAAGTTTTTTATCGAGCCCAAACCCTGCGAACCGACCAAGCACCAGTATGACTACGATGCGGCTACGGTTATCGGCTTTCTTCGCCAGTACGACCTGCTCGACGACATGTCGCTCAACCTGGAAGTGAACCATGCCACCCTCGCGGGACATACCTTCCAGCATGAAGTACAGGTGGCAGCCGACGCCGGCCTGCTCGGCTCCCTCGACGCCAACCGGGGCGACTACCAGAACGGCTGGGACACCGATCAGTTCCCCAACGATTTGCTGGAATGGACCGAGACCTTCCTGATCATTCTCCGCGCCGGCGGCCTGCAGGGCGGCGGGATCAATTTCGATGCCAAAAGAAGGCGTAACTCGACAGATCCGCAGGACCTCTTCTACGCCCATATCGGTGGAATCGACACCCTGGCCCGCGCGCTCATTACTGCCGACAAGATCATCCAGAACGGCGAGTTCGACCGCTTCAGGAAAGAGCGTTATTCAAGCTATGACGCCGGCAACGGCAAGGCTTTTGAAGAAGGCAGCCTCGACCTTGAAGCCCTTTACAGGCTTGCTGCCGCCAGTCCCGAACCCCGCACCGTTTCAGGAAGGCAGGAATACCTTGAAAACCTGCTGGGACGGTTTATATGATTCTACCCGTATCCGGAGCTCTGCGTGGACGCTGATGCCGGGGAGTATAACCGGGGCGCCTGTATACCATTCCGACCTCCAGTGCGCTTACTTTCCCGTCGCTCTCCCTGCAGAAAACCCGGTCGCCTTTCGCCAGGCGTGCGGCCGGGAAATAACCCCTGGGTGTGGATACATACGTACCTCCTTCCAGGTGAAATTCCAGCACCGGAATAAGCTGTGTGGACGGTAACGCGCAGCCATTCTTGAGATACAGCGTCGTGGTATGGTTGCGACGGTTTTTCTTCCGCAACCATACCCTGCTCTTTTGCTTCCTGGCTTTCGTTACTATCTCAACCTGCGCTCCTGCCGTACTCCGGGCTTCCGCAGCCGGCAATCCGGCTATAAAGAAAAAGCCGGCTATCAGTCCCGATTTAAAAGTAATCCCGAACATTTCGCTTGTATTGAAGTGTTGTTACGCTTTGGAAAGTCCGAAATGAACTTTCGTCAGCAACTGCGGCACAAAAGACACGGCGAGCAATGCCAGACCGGAAAAAATCAGCGTCGGTGTATGAGCGAAAAGCGTCCCGCTCGACAGTATCCCCAGAATCAGCAACGTCGAAAACGGGAGCGAAAAGGCCAGGACCAGGATAGCCAGGTTCAGATCAAACGTGCGGCCTTCCCTGGAAACCCCGGCCGTGTCTTCCTTAAGATTAAAGGCAGAGATATGCGCCATAGGCCAGAAGCTGGCCGAACTCAGGGGAATGACCACAACCAGGAGCGCGGTGCCCGGATCCGCAATCCCGGCAAGAAAAATCACCAGGCCGCTGAGCAATAGCGTAATCCCCGCCCTGAACATCAGGATCGACATTACCATCTTCTTTTTACCTTCCTTGAGCTGCACTGCCAGGCCGATATAAATCAGCACCAAAGGCGTCATCATCGCGCTGGTACGGTCAAACACGCTGGTAATGACAGCGGGGAGCGAATCGTACCCGACACCGAACCCCAGCAACGCAAGGGCCGCGAAAATGAAAAGGTTGATCGGTTCCGACACGAGGCTTTTCAGCAGGCTCTTAATCTTATCGGAACGGTTTACCGGAGCTTCGCTTCCGGCAGCTTTATTGTTCTTCAGGTACATGCTCAGCGCCAGCATATAGAGCGCAATGAGCACAAAGAATTTGTTTCCCACGTCGGCCAAAGCTGCTACGGCCAGGCTCTTCTGGCCAAGAAACTCGGCGATAAACGGGAAACACGAAAGGCCGGGTGCAAGCGACGGCACCAGCATAGTCATGGTGCGGGCGGCAGCGCTGTCCTTTTCGATATGAAACCACCCGAAAGACAGCGGCGTGAGCACATACATAATACAGTTGAATGCCAGCGTCATAACCGGCACCATCAGCAGGGCGCCATCCATTTCGATTTTCATCAGTGAAATAAAAATCGTGGTCGGCAGGGCGATCGTCAGCACCAGCTCTTTGATACCGTTCACCTGGTCCCGGTTACCAAATTTCCCTTTCAGCAGCAACCCGATTATGATCAGCAGCAACAGGGTCAGCGACTTCAGCAATGCGTCGTTCATGAGCGTATACAAGCCGGCCAGGCTGCCTCAGTAAGGCAGCTAACCAGTTTTTTAAAGAGAGATAAAATGGAATTATTATTCAGAAACCTGTGCGGCTGATCAGGCTATGCCCTTCAGAGTGCTTACAAACTGCCTGATCTCGTCCATAGTCCCGATGCTTACGCGGCACCAGGGCTTATTGAGGATATCAAACGATCGTACAGCAATGCCTTTTTCGCTCATTTTTTTCAAAAACTCTTTACCGTTCATTTCGATAGGGAAAATCACAAAGTTGGTATAGGACGGAATGTAGTCATACCCCATCGCCTTCAGGTTTGTACACAAGTACTCTTTCACCTTCCGGTTTTCAACAGCCGACATTTCCTGGAAACCGGTGTCTCCCAGGGCAGCAGTGGCCGCCATGATCGATGTGAAGGAAATTCCCATTCCTCCCCGGGTGATCTTCTGTATCTGATCCAGGGTAGGCTTCAGACCGGCTATGTACCCCACCCGCAGGCCGGCCATTCCCATAATTTTGGAGAATGTCCTGGCGACGATCACATTTTTATTTTTATTCAACAGGGAAACCATACTTCCGGTTGCTCCCTGTGCCAATTCGAGGTAGGCCTCGTCGACAAAAACCGGTACCTTTTCAGAAACCCGGCTGCAGAAATCCATCAGCGCCTGTGTATCCGTTAAACTTCCGACAGGGTTGTTCGGGTTGCATACATATACAAGCTTTGTATCCTTGTCTACCGCTTTCTCCATTGCCTCCAGGTCGTGCGACCAGTCGGCTTTACAGGGAATCGCCTTCCAGGAAGCGCCTACCGACTCGGCCACCCGTATCAGCGACATATAGGTCGGGTCAGCCGAAACAACATTTCCCCCGTTCGCACAGAGTACCAGGGCAGTCTTTTCGAGGAGATCGGAAGACCCGGGCCCCATCATGATGTTCTCGGGAGCGACCCCTTCCTTCTTCGCAATATTGCCGACCAGGACGGCCATTTCCTGCCATGAATACCGGTTTCCGCCTCCGTCGGCTACTGCTTTCACGATGGCTTCGCGGGCGGACGGAGGCGGCCCGTACGGATTTTCGTTGGCGCCGATCCGGATCATGGACTTAAACTCCGGCATTTCGTCAAGGAAATATTCCCGTACCATAGGGCTGTAATAAATCCGGCCGGCAGCGTCCAGCGGAAGGGGAGCATTTGCAAAAGCACCGGCACGCAGGTAGGGTGCGACAGCCATGCTACCTATCGAAAGAACTCCGGATTTTAACAGGTTACGACGATTGATTTTCATGTTTGTAGAAATTAATGTGAAAATGTATGAATATTATTGATTATTTCCCAGAGACGTTCATCTGTGAAAGCCTTGTAAAGGACAGTCCTTCGTATGCGCCCGACCAGGTAAGCTCGATTTTATCGCCCCCTCGTTGTATCCTGTTTCCCGATAACCCGAAATCCCCGTACGAAACCCGGAGCGAAACGAGGCCGTCCGCGTTGGAAACCGCCTCTCCGAGCAGCCCGTTTGCGTTGTAGGTCTCGGCCTTAAAGCTGACGCCGCCAACCGACTCCGCCTTTACTGCTTTGGCGATCCTGTATCCCACTTTCACTGAAACATTCGGCGCCGGTATCGAATCGATCCCTTTGGTATGGTCGAGTATATGGGTTTTGTCAAGCTTCAGCAGCCGGACGCTGAGCACGAGTTCTCCTGAAGAGCTGTCGTAGTTCACCGACGGCACCGTAGCAAAAGGCGAGGCCCAGGCCGCCCCAACGACATCGACCAGCAAGGGAGCCACATTACGATCCACAAACGGATCTTCCACTTTGCACGATACAACCGCAGCTCCTGCCAGGGTCATAAAAAATATTGCGATCAGGTTCTTCTTAAAGTTCATCTTCTGCACATTTTGAAAGTGTTCAATAAATGTTTCCGGACCTCTATCTCTCGCTCCACCATAACCTGGTTTTCATGTCGTTCTCACTCCCGCCGTTCAGCGATACGCCGTTTCTGACATTCTCTTCATTCAGGGAATACTCGGTATTGGGATAGGCAAAACGCGTAGGGAGTATCCCGTCGTTCTGAAGCACGGCCCTGGGGTCGTGGGGCGGCAACTCGGGAAGGCCGGTCCGTCGCAATTCCGTCCAGGCTTCCACCCCCTGCCCAAAAAGAGAGATCCATTTTTGTTCCAGCACCTTCGCCCTCGTCACCGGGCCCGCTTTTTCGTAGTACCCTTGCGGAACCTCCAGGCCATACTGGCTGAAAGAAGCCGCTATCCCTTTCCTGAAGTATGCTTCGGCATCTCCGGCGATATCCCCGTCAAGCACTGCTTCCGCCAGGATAAAATTGAGCTCCGCGTATGTCATCACCACTTCGGGCGCATTGGCACGTAAAAAGTAGCTTCCGATGCGCGAACTCGTCGAGAGATAGAGCGTGGCGATGGCATCAGGCAGACCATTGGGATGGCCCTGGTATTCCCCACTCCCGTTCGGATCGGCAAACACGGTAATTCGCGTATCCCCGAGCTCCTTAAGCCGGTCGGCCAGTGTCTGGCTGATGTTCCAGTCGGTCCGGCCGGTCTGGATGAGGATCTGGTTCCATTCGTTGTTGCTTGGCAGCACGGTCGTACAATTGAGCTGGGTCTGGTCGGCATTCGATTCATACACCGGGTACCTGGCCGGATCGCCCAGTATTTCGGCAAAAACCGCTCCTGACTCGGCCGGCTTTTTCGCTGCCTGCCTGTTGGCCAGCCTTAACCTCAGCGAATTGGCGAATTTTTTCCACCTGAGGATATTGCCGCCATACAGGATATCGCCCGAAATAGCCGGCCCGCCTACCAGGAGCTTTTCATTGGCCAGCTTCAGATCGTTCAGCAGCCCGGCATAGACGGCTTCCTGGCTGTCGTATACCGGCTTGTAGACCGGGGTTTCCGCAGTTCCTTTGATGGCCTCTGAATAGGGAATGGCTCCGTACATGTCGGTAAGCAGTGAAAAGACCCAGCTACGCATCACCAGCGCCACTCCTTCGTAGTTACGGTTAGGCGCTATCCCTTCTTCGGCTGAAATAGCGACAATCCGCTGAAAATTAGCCAGTCCGTCATTATAAAAACCCTTCCAGTTGTTGGCGAGCAACGCCTGCGAAACCGTATAGTCGTCGCCTTCGTTGGAATAGATGTTACGCGTAAGGTGACGTACGTACAGCTCAGCAGCATCTATGTTGATCCGCTCGAAACGGTCCCTGTGCCCCCAATACCGGTCAATCGAGCTCTCGATCCCTGAAGGAAGGAGATACTGGGCGCCCACGTTGGTCGGGCTGTTGGGATTGGTATTGATTTCGTCGAAATCCCCGGTACAGGACATGATCAACACCACCGGCGCCAGGAGTACCGGCCATCTTTTGCTTATATTGATGATATATCTGGTCATAACGATTATTCTTTTCAGGTGATCAGAATGACAACGACAGGTTGAGCCCGAGGCTTCTCGAACTGGGTAATTCTCCGTAGCCGAAGCCCTGCCCGTTCCCGCCCTTGGCGTCGATTTCCGGGTCAATATGCGGTGTGTTCCTGAAGATCATCCACACATTCCTTCCGACGAGCGACAGCCGGGCCGACTGGGCCTTTATCCTTCTGGCCATCAACGCCGGCAGGGTATAGCCGAGCGACAGCTCCCGTAGCTTTACATAACTGGCGTCGAAAATCCCCGCTTCGTGATAGTTTCTGGGGTTGTTATATCCGTAAAGCTGTGTAGCGGCCACGATGATGTCATTGGGCACATACGACGTTCCGCCGCTTTCGCCTGTCACCAGTCGCACCCCTTTCCCGATCACGCCTTCTTCCCTTCCCGGCGCCGTTTCCTCGTACTGGCCGGTCCAACGGGCGGTAGCAGTCCCCTCGTCGTAAATATCACCTCCCATCCGGATATCGACCAGCGCCGACAGCGAAAAGTTCTTATAGTGGAACGTGTTCTGTACGCCGCCCGTCCAATCGGGCTGTATATTGCCCAGTATCTTCGCTTCGCCGGCAACACGGGGCAGACCGTTGCTGCCGTATACGATTTGCCCGTCGGGCGAGCGTTCAAAGGCAATTCCGTACAATGCCCCGTAAGGTTGGTTGACCCTCGCCTCCGAAGTAAGCCCTCTTTGGGTGGCCAGCACATAGGTCGTAAGCCCTTCCGCCAGCTCGAGTACTTTGTTGCGGTTGCGCGAGTAATTCACGGCCACATCCCAACTGAACCCTCCGGCGAGCTTGACGGGCGTACCACTGAGTGTTACTTCTATACCCTGGTTGGTAATTTTCCCCGCATTCAGCGTCCGGCTGTTATACCCGCTTGCCTTGGAAATCTCGACACCCAGGATCTGGTCGCGGGTGGTCTGCCTGTAATAGGTAAAGTCGAGGCCGATGAGGCCTTTGAAAAACCTGAGATCGGCCCCCAGTTCCAGGCCGGTCGTAATTTCCGGTTTCAGTCCCGAATTGGCGATGCTGTTGCTTTCGGTAAACTTGGCGACGTTACCGTTCCACGAGCCGTTGGCGGTAAAGGTCTGCATGGTCAGGTATGGAAGGGCATCATTACCTACCTGGGCCAGGCTAGCCCTCACTTTTCCGAAAGAAAGCACATTCCCGCCAATCGGCAGCAGCTCGGTGAAAACCGCGCTCACCGAAGCGGACGGGTAAAAATAAGATCTCGCATGCCTCGGGAGTGTGCTCGACCAGTCGTTGCGCGCCGTCACGTCCAGGAATACCGAGTTCCGCCACGAAAAATTGGCCGCGGCAAAGAGGCTCTGAACCTCCGATTTCTCGATTGAGCTCTCGATCTTGTTGGTTGCCGGTACGGAGTTCCCCGCGTTGTAGAGGCCATCGACGACGAGCTCTCCTACGTTAAAGTAATTCCTTTTGTAATAGTTAGTCCGGTTGATCCCCCCGAACTGGGCGTTCAGGCTGAAATCCTTGCCGATGTCTTCCTGGAAAGTAAAAATAAAGTCGCTGTTGGTTTCCTGGTTGCGAAGTACGGTTTCGTTGTATTGGCCGGGGGTCTTCGCTCCTCTTCTGATCCGCTCGAACGTCGAGATATTGATCCGTGTATCGGTCCAGTAGTCGGTACCGGAGCGTACCATCAGCGACAGCGACGGCAGGATCTGATAGTTCAGCGCGATATTTCCCAGCAGCCGGTCCTTTTCGTTGCCATTGGTGAGGTAGTCCTGCGAGAAATAGGGATTGAGAAAAAAGGTATGCTGCCAGTTGGCGGGCTCGCGGTCGCCTGGAATCTGGTTATGCACGTCATATAGCGCCGCGTAATCCCTGTGCTTGTCCCACGAGATGTGCCGGTGCGCCCATATAAACTGCTGCCCTGACTGGTAGCTGCGGTTATCGGCCCCCGACTTGATATATTCCCCGGCAAAGGTAATGCTCAGCTTGCCGGTGAGATTGTAGCCTGAGCTGATCCTGAAGTTATTCCGGTAGAAATCATTGTTGTACATGATCCCCTTCTGATCCAGCCTGCCGAGCGACAGCCTGAAATACCCTTTGTCATTTCCTCCCGAAAGTGAAACGCTGTTGGTAAAAGTCCTTCCCGTATCCCAGTATTCTTCCCAGTTATCGGGGTTCGGTACAAGCGGAGCCACCTCGTCTCCCGACCACCAGTGACGGATCAGCCGGCCATCCAGCGGAGCGCCCCAGCTTTCATCCGTTCCGGCGCTTCCTGCCAGGGGATATCTCTGGTCGTAGACCGCACGGTATTGCCCTATCTGCAGGGGATCGGTAATCGAGCTGCTCCAGCCGTCGTTATACCAGGTCCGGTAGCCGCTTCCCCCGCCGTATGTATTCTGGAAGCGGGGCTTTATCCAGGGGCGTTCGAAGGTCATATTGGAATTGATCGAAATCCCCAGGCCTTTGGTGCCTTTACCGCTTTTGGTGGTCACCAGCAGCACCCCGTTAGCCGCTCTCGAGCCGTACAGCGCCGCCGCATTGGGCCCTTTCAGGACCGAAATATCGGCTATATCGTCCGGGTTGATTTCCGAAATACCGCCGCCATAGGTCTTTTCAGCACTTTGCTGCATGGGTACGCCGTCTATCACGACCAGGGGCTGATTGTTTCCCGAAATCGACGAGGCCCCGCGGATCTGGATATTCGAGCCGCTTCCCGGGCCTCCGTTCGACTGGATCCTGACACCGGCGATCTTCCCGGAAAGCGCGTTTGCTACATTGGTAGACCTCGATTCGGTCAAAGACGAGCCTTTTAATTCCTGGACGGTATATCCCAGCGCCTTCTTTTCCCTTTCTATACCGAACGCCGTCACCACTACTTCCTGGAGCTGTCGCATATCCTGCTCCAGCGAAACCTCGAAAAAGGTCCGGTTTCCCATTTCAATCTCCCGGGTCGAATAGCCGACAAAAGAGAATACCAATGTTCCTGCGTGGGAGACGGTTAGCTTAAAATTTCCCTCCGCATCAGCATTGGCTCCGTTGGTGGTGCCTTTCAGCACAACCGATGCGCCGGGCAGGCTTTGCCCGTCCTCTACCGCGACGATTTTCCCGCTGACGGTGATATTCTGCGCCCATACGCTGTTCAGGTTAATCCCGCAAACCACCAATGTCATGATCGTTCGTAAAAAACTCTTCATAAGCCTTTACTTTAAAGTGGTAAAAACAGATTAAATACAATTCTGTATAAGCCCGCAGCTACATTTGAAAACAAAGGAGCCGGCCGCACGCTGCTACAAAGCTTCATTTGTAGCCACAGGCTTAAACAGTATTTAGTTGTTAAAAAGTTAAGGTTTTATCTATGAATTCGCTGCAACGAACGTAACCTTACTGCGTATACGCATCCAAACAAACGGACACAATCCTGCTTCAGGTAATATTCTAAAATGTAAAAAATATACAACGGCAACAATCCCGTCTTTTTTTAATTCTTCTCCTTCAAGTGCGGCCGGAAGGAATTGAATGGAGTAAGTATCGCTTTATAAAAGCTTCGGTTCAAATGTGTAGAATTATTTAACTACTACAAAATAAAAAAAACATTTTTTTCAAAAATTCAGTATATAAATCTGAAATTTTAAATTTTGATAAAATTAAATCCAATTTCTGAAGCACTTCGGCCACCAATACGTTGAAAACGGGCCTTCCGGTAACTTCCGTTTTTTCTTTTGGCGGATAATAAATGGTATTGTATTTTGCAGGATGCAAGCCTGAAGACAGGTCAGAGACCCGGATCCGCCGTCCGGAGACGGGGGAGAGCTCAGACGATGGCCCGCAACAATTATCTATTTAAACCGACAGAAGTATGTCACTTCGTTCCAAATCGATTGAAATTGCTCTTGGAAGAACTCCTTTATCGTTTGTCCCGCCGACGGAAAAAATCACCGATCTTTTTGCTTCGGATACTTTCAGCGAAGACGTTATGCGTTCCCTCTTATCGCCGGAAGCCCTCCAGAAAGTGGAAAACGCCATGCGGGGCGGCACTCCGATGGATCGTGACGTAGCAGAAGAAGTTGCTACTGCCATGCGATCGTGGGCCACTTCAAGGGGAGCTACCCACTACACCCACTGGTTCCAGCCGCTGACCGGTACCACAGCCGAAAAGCACGATTCGTTTTTCGACCTGGATTCACGTGGGAAAGCCATCGAAAAATTCAAGGGCAGTGCGCTCGTGCAACAGGAGCCCGACGCCTCTTCTTTCCCGAGCGGCGGCCTCAGGGCTACTTTCGAAGCCAGGGGCTATACCGGCTGGGATCCTACCTCGCCGGCTTTCTTAATGCACAATGGTGCGGGAGGGAAAACACTGTGTATCCCTTCCGTTTACATCGCTTATACCGGCGAGGCGCTGGACTATAAAACACCCTTGCTCCGCTCGATGCACGTCATTGACAAGGCTGCTACGGCGGTTTGCCAGTATTTCAACAGGGATGTATCGCGGGTGACGGTAAACGTCGGGATAGAGCAGGAGTACTTCCTGGTCGACAAGGCGCTGTACTATGCAAGGCCCGACCTGGTAATGGCCGGAAGGACGGTATTCGGCCACAGCCCCGCTCGCGGACAACAGCTTGAGGACCACTATTTCGGCTCTATTTCTACGAGGGTCAATGCCTTTATGGTCGATTTCGAATTCGAGGCGATCAAGCTTGGTATCCCTCTCCGGACCCGCCATAACGAGGTTGCCCCCGGGCAATACGAGTGCGCCCCTACCTTCGAGGACGTCAACCTGGCCGTCGACCACGGCGCCCTGCTGATGGACCTCATGCAAAAGGTTGCCGAAAGACATGGTTACAAAGTCCTTTTCCACGAAAAGCCTTTTTCCGGGATCAACGGGAGCGGCAAGCACAATAACTGGTCGATAGGCACCGACACGGGTATCAACCTGCTGCAGCCTACTACCAAGCCGAAAGAGAATCTCCGCTTCTTTACATTCCTTGTCAATGTAATAAAGGCTGTCCACGATCATGCCGACCTGCTCCGCGCGTCGATCGCTTCAGCAAGCAATGAGTACCGGCTGGGTGCACATGAGGCGCCGCCGTCCATCATATCAGTGTTCCTCGGCGCCGGGCTGACCAAAATGCTCGACGATCTTATGAACCGCGGCGAGATAGAGCTCGAAAAAGGAGATAATTTCTACTATAAGATAGGTATCAGCAGGATCCCGAACCTGACCCGCGACAACACCGACCGCAACCGCACTTCGCCCTTTGCTTTCACCGGCAATAAGTTCGAGTACCGGGCGGTAGGAAGCAACGCCAACAGCGCTTCGGCCATGATCGTGCTCAATACCATCGTCGCCCACCAGCTCCAGCAGTTTAAAAACGACCTGGACGTCAAGCTCCAGGCGGGAGAAGACAAAAAAGTAGCGATTGTCGACATCCTCAAGCAGTATTACAAGGACAGTAAAAATATACTTTTCGAAGGCAACGGTTACTCCGAAGAGTGGAAGACCGAGGCTGCGGGGCGCGGCCTCTCCAATATTACCAGTGCATACGATGCCCTGGCGTGCTACATCACCCCGTCGTCTCTTGAGGTATTCGAAAAGACAGGCGTGCTCTCTTCCCGGGAGGTGCATGCGCGTTACGAGATCGAGCTTGAAAATTATGTAAAGCACGTACAGATCGAGTCGCGGGTTATAGAGGACCTTTCTCTGAACCACATCATGTCGACCTGCGTGAAGTACCAGTTCAAGCTGGCGCAGACCGCGCGTTCGCTTTCTGAAATGGGGATGCTGGAAGAAGCACAGCCTATCAAAGAAGTGGTTTCCGATATTTCGCACCATGTGACCATCATCAAAAAGCTGGTCTACGAAATGATCGAAAGCCGTAAAAAAGCCAATCATACCCCCGATCTTATCGAGAAGGCTCGTCTTTACGGGTCGGAGGTAAAAAGCTATTTCGATAAGATCAGGTACCATGTCGACAAGCTGGAATTGCTTATCGACGACGAAGACTGGCCACTTGTCAAATACAGGGAGCTGTTGTTTATCAAGTAATCGCTAACTTGCAGAGGGTGTCTAAAAAGATAGTCCGATGTGCCGTCAGGCACTACCCGTCCATAGAAAAAAGGGAACCGATGCGACGGCATGCCCCGTACGGGGCTACCCAACAGATAAACGGACGTTCTGACGGGCGGTAGCCCCTGATGGGGCATAAAGAAGATTACAAAAGATTATTTGGCCACATGGTATATTAAAGAACTTTTCAGACATCCCCACTACCAACTACCAATATGAACCCAGGATTCAACCCAGAAGAAATCAACAGGTTAAAAGACGAATGCCGCCAGGAAGGCAGGAACTACATCTTTGTCGAAGACGAATTTGAAGAAGATGAGTCCATCGATGAGCATGCCCATATCCAGTTTATCGGGAACTACGAAGGGAAAGAAGTCATTTACGATGCCCTTATCTACACGCTTCGCCTCCATCACTCGGCATTGGTATATGATGTCGCCCTGGAACGCCTCCAGAAGCAGCTCCCGGGTTACCTGCCGCCGGACGAGCGGGGCCCCGGATCGAAAATAAGCGCGGAAACCGACGAGGAAGCCGAGTTGCTACTAACCGAGCTTATCGACGAAATCGAAGAAAACGAAGAGGTCAAAGTCCAGGAACACGTGGACATCGAACCCGATTTCGATTTCGGGATCGGGCTCGAAGTGGGTCTTAACGTGGAAACGATAGAAGAAGAAACCATCACTGACTTTATCCGCGACTTCAATGCCGATAAGCTGAAGCTGGATAACGGTATTTATTCTTTCAGGTCTGAAGAAGAGGAGTGAAATCACTCCTCTTCTTGCCTAATTCCCGCAACCAGATACAGAGAGAATTTTCTATTCAAAAAAAAGTTATACTATTTTGAATGGGATACTTTAAAAATAGCAGAGAATGCAAGAAGGAGTGCCGGAGACAACTCGGGCTGGTAGTTAAATTTTAGAAGGAAAAACAGGAATCGTAAGTTACAATATACTATATTAGAGCACTTAAAAAGTAATACTATTTTCAATAATATACTTTCAAAAAAGTAATGCTTTTTTATAATCGCTCAATCTATAAACACCTGAAAGCTCATCTGTCAAAACGCCAGATAACGGTATTGACGGGTATGAGGCGGACAGGCAAAACCACCTTGGTTAAACAGTTGCTCGGGGATTCGTCTATTAAGCAACAGTTTTTCTTTGACCTGGAGCGCATAGACAACCGTGTTTTGTTTTCAGAGCAAAATTATGAGCTAATTATACGTGCGCTGATCCAGCGAGGTGCGGATTTATCCCAACCGCTTATTGTAGCGATCGACGAAATCCAGTTGGTGCCCAATGTACCCAGCGTATTGAAGTATTTATACGACCACTACCCGATCAAATTCATCGTAACCGGCTCAAGTTCATTTTATATCAGGAACCTGTTTTCAGAATCATTGGCTGGACGAAAGAAAATATTTGAAATTTATCCGCTTAGCTTCCACGAATTATTACAGTTCAACGGGCTGACTCCTCCCCTTCTGGAATTGGAACAGGCCACAGGGTTTGTAGAGGCGACTTACGAACAACTCCGACCTTACTATGATGAATACATTCAATATGGTGGATTTCCGGAAGTAGTGCTGGCTTCCTCCGTCACCGACAAACAAGACCTTATCCAGGACATCCTGAGTTCCTACATCAATATAGACATCAGCACATTGGCCGACATCCGGAACCCTGCAAATCTATATAAACTCATCAAGTTATTGTCTGTCAGGACAGGCACACGCCTGGATATCTCCAAACTAACGAGCATAGCCGGAGTTTCCCGTCCAACGGTAGAGAATTACCTATACCTGCTTGAAAATAGCTACCTGATCCGGACTATCCCCGTTCTTACAGCCAGTCCTGACCGGGAAATCACAAAAGCCCGGAAACTTTATTTTCTGGATAACGGTATCGTCTCAGGATTAGGCGAATTAAGCAGCGGCGCTAAGTTTGAAAATGCCGTATTTAATCAGCTTCTCCATCGTGGGGAAATTGCTTACTATCAACTAAAGAATGGTAGGGAGATTGACTTCATCCTGGATAGAACCTATGCATTGGAAGTAAAAGAAACTGCGGCAGCAGCGGATCTGACGCAATTGAGGCGCCTCAGCAGCAACCTCGGCATCACCAGGTGCCACATCATCGGGCGCGATCCGGTCAACCGGTTTCCTGAATTAATCTGGGGCGGCTACCTATAAGAATCCGCCCTTCCCCGTCTCCTGACGGTGGAAGCGCGAGCACCGGTCTCTGACCGGAAAAATTACACCCCATCCTTCCCCCTCTCCCCGACCAGTTACAGGAGAAAATCACTGCTACCTGCCTTTTCGTATATGATCGGCTGCCGCACTTCTTTAAGGTGGTACGAATCTCAAATCTGTCTTTTCTGCCGAGCGCTCCATTTGGAAATAAAGGCTCCATAAGATACGTTTGCACCATTACGAAAATGACCTTGCTGAGCGACGAAATCCTGGTAAAGATGCTGAAAGCCGATGACCACACAGCTTTCAGGGAGATCTACAAAAGATACTGGAGATCGCTTTTCGCAGCTGCGCAACGGAAATTGAAATCGGAAGAAACCTGCGAGGAGCTGGTGCAGAATATCTTTCTGGCTATCTGGGAAAAAAGAGAGACCCTGCTTATTGAAAACCTGCGCGGATATCTCTTCAGCGCCCTTAAATACCAGGTCGTCGACCAACTGCGCAAGGAGCTGCTTGCCGAGAAGTACTCCGGTTTTCTTCAGGCCAAACAGGAACAATACGGCGAAACTCCCGACGGCGCGCTTCACTTCCGCGATATTTCCGCCATTTTCGAAAACATCTTTGCACAGCTCCCGGCAAAAACCTCGCGGGTTTTCCACCTTAGCCGCATAGAACATAAATCCACAAAAGAAATCGCAGCCCTTCTCGATATCCCGGAGAGGACGGTAGAATATCACATTACCCAATCCTTAAAAATACTGCGCCAGCAGCTCAGTGATTTCCTGCCTTTCTGGATTATTGTCTGTAATGTGTTATAAAATTGAGTAGCTCCTGACGAAGCACAGGTAAGCGCAATAAAAAAATAAGATTTTTAAATGAATTGTTTTCATATATTCTACTTTTTGTATAATTTTTAAAAGAAAGTATAAAATAATCCTGCGGACATCACCTGTTTCTTCGACTTAATAATAGCAAGGGAGAGGATAAGCAAGAGAAATAGTGAAACGAATTCAAAAATGAGCCATAGTACCTTTACAGAATTGCTGAAAAAATACCAGCTCGGTATCGCCACCGAAAACGAGCGGGAAGTCGTAGAGCAATGGTACGCCTTAATTGAGGAAGAACCCCGCATTCTTGATCCTGACGAATGGGCCCTGGTTGAAAAACGGTTATGGCTGAAGCTGGAAGAAAAAACGGCTCCCGGAGCAGGTTCCGGGCAGGCTAAAACGGTAAGCCGGCAAAGAATCTTCACGAGGTATGCTGTAGCAGCGGCATTCTTGCTTGCTGCCGCATTCCTTGGCTTCCTGCTATTCGTGCAACAGACGGAGCAGGCGCCTGCCGGGATCGCCGTAACAGCCGGGCTGAAATCGGTACGTAATACCGATAAAAAAGAAATCCGCGTCACGCTGGAGGACAGTAGTATTGTTTTGCTGGCTCCCGGAAGCGAGCTGTCCTATCCCGGTCATTTTACGAGCAATAGCCGGGAAGTCTACCTTTCAGGGGAAGCTT
>CAZLTN010000107.1:0-18617 GCA_964562455.1 uncultured Cytophagales bacterium | reverse complement strand
AGCGCCAAAAATAAGCACTTATATTTGTTTGAGATAATAACGGTAACAATTTTACTGGCAAATGGACATAGCAATCGGCAAAGTTGAAGGGCAGGCTACGGAAGAAGTCTACAAGCTGCTCTGCAAAACGGTAAAAGCGCTCCTGGACGGCGAGAGCGACCTGATCGCCAACCTGGCCAATGTGGCGGCAGCCGTCAGGCAGGTAACCGGTTTCTGGTGGGTCGGGTTTTATCTTGTCAAGGAAGGTCAGCTGGTGCTGGGGCCGTTCCAGGGACCTGTGGCCTGTACCCGCATAGCCTTCGACCGGGGCGTCTGCGGGGCCTGCTACACAAGACGGCAGACTATTGTAGTTGATGATGTGGATGCTTTCCCGGGCCATATCGCCTGCAGCTCCGAGTCCAGGTCTGAGATCGTAATCCCGGTTTTTAACCGGAACGGCACGGTTGCGATGGTGCTGGACATCGACAGCGAGCTGCCTGCCAGGTTTACGGAAGAGGATAAAAAAGGGCTTGAAAGCATCGTCCGCCTCCTGGAAAAAAGGCTGTAACTGTATATTCTTCGCCTAATAAAAAGCATCTTCGATATGATAGATGTCGTACTTTCCGTCTTCCCGGATCAGGATGGAAATGATATCGAACCGGACGTCTGATTTCCAGTCGAATGTAAAAATGAAGTGTTCGGCCGTTCTTCTGACAAGCCTGACCTTCGTCGGGTTTACAAATGTTTCAGGTAGCCCGAAAGAAGCTCCTCGTCTTGTTTTTACTTCCACAAATACCATCGTACGGTCTTTTTCTGCGATAATATCGATTTCTGCGTGGCTGTACCGGAAGTTTCTGAAATGGATCACGTACCCTTTCTCCTCAAGGTAGTGTACGGCCTGGTCCTCGCCCCAGTTGCCGGTGTCATTGTGCTCAGCCATGTGTCGAAACGCGTATAGTATGGAATATTTTTAAGAAATAAGTTGTTCTTTGTAATATACGAAGTCCGGGCGCATTGCCTGGGGCGCATAGCCCGGGACTTCAGAATGATATAGTTTAAATGGAGTTACATCAAAATAAAAGGGTATATTTCAGGGATCTGGGGTTGCTGGACTATAAGGAAGCCTGGGACTACCAGGAAAAAATATTTTCGGAAATAGTAGACCGTAAGGTTAATAATAGGAAGCTGGAGCCGGAAAAGCAAACGCCGACGGACAATTATCTTATCTTTTGCCAGCATCCCCATGTCTATACGCTTGGCAAGAGCGGGAAAGAAGATCATCTTTTGCTGGATGACCATGCCAGGGATGAGAAAAAGGTAGCTTATTACCGTATTAACCGGGGAGGCGATATCACCTATCACGGCCCCGGACAGCTCGTAGGCTACCCGATACTGGACCTTGACCATTTTTTTACGGATATTCACCGGTATATCAGGACACTGGAAGAAGCTGTGATCAGGATGCTGGCCGGCTACGGGCTGAATGCAGGAAGGATAGAAGGGCTGACCGGTGTCTGGCTCGGTCACGACGGGTCAGGGCCGCCCAGGAAGATCTGCGCTATCGGCGTGAAAACCAGCAGGTGGGTAACCATGCACGGATTTGCGTTGAATGTAAGCCCCGACCTGGCTTATTTCGGGCATATCATACCGTGCGGGATATCGGACAAGGCCGTCACTTCCATGCAGCTCGAGCTGGCCAGGAAAATAGATATGCAGGAAGTTTCAGACAGCCTGGCGAGCCATCTCGCAGGATTGTTCGGGATGGAGCTCGTGACGGATAACATTTACTCGTGACGGATAACATTTAAAAAATTTACTATGTCTTCCGAATTTCGAAAAAAAGTAAGGAATATACTCTTCCTTGATCTGGAGACGGTCGCTTCCAAAGGAGCCTACGAGCAATTGTCCCCCCGCATGCGGCAGCTATGGGACAAAAGGGCTGCAACGATCAGGAAGAGAGGTGATTATGAATCCTTTACTACGGAGGAACTGTATTATGAACAGGCCGGGATATCGGCGGAATTCGGCAGGATTGTCTGCATAGCTTTCGGAGCAGTCTATTTTAACGAGCAGGACGAGCCTGCGCTGAAAGTGTCGTCTCTTTCCGGCGATAACGAAAGCGAAATGCTGCTGGCTTTTAAGACGCTTATCGAGCGGTATAACCAGGAACAGCTCGTCTTGTGCGCTCACAACGGGAAGGAATTTGATTTCCCTTTCCTTTGCAGGAGGATGCTCGTCAACGGGATCGCATTGCCGCGTTCACTTCAGCTGTCAGGGAAAAGACCCTGGGAAATTTTACACCAGGATACGATGGAGCTCTGGAAATTCGGGGATTACAAGTCTTATACCTCGCTCGACCTTCTTGCCGCGATATTCGACATCCCGGGGAGCAAAAACGAAATGAGCGGAGACCAGGTGACGCGGGTTTATTACGAGGAGAACGATCTGGAGAAAATAGGGCGATATTGCAGGGAAGACGTAGTCGTGCTGGCCCAGCTGTACCTGAAAATGAACCTGCAGCCGGTCGTCAGATCAGAAAATATTACCAGGGTGGCTCCCTGAAGCAACAGACCGGGCAGGAGCCCGGCACAAAAATTATTTATGACAAAGCAGAGAGAAAAGAAAAAGCAACCAGCTCACGAACAGAAAGCGAACCCGACAACCCGGGACTATTTTTCGGAGCTGGTCAAATCGATAAAGGAGGAGCTGGTACGCGGGCTCGGCAGGGTGAAGGACCCTATGTTCAGGTTCCCGGAATTCATGCAGACCTTGCATGTCGACGATCCGAAATTAAAGGTACTTTACCATGAAATTTTTCAGGACCTGGTAGTGGAAGGCGCGGTCGCCGCGGAAAGGGAAGGCCTCTACCGCTGGCTGGGCGGCCATTCGCCGGAACCAGCAGAGACGATCGTGCCGGAAGGAAAGGCTGCGGGAGGAAGGGCGGACGGAAAGGAGGGCGGGATCGCCGGAGAACGCCCGAATGCAGGCAGGGGAGCATCGAAGACTGGGGCGCTGACCGGCAAGGTCGAGCACGTGAACAGGAACTTTGCCTACGTGGTAGTAGAAGGGATCGACTCGGATATCTACGTGGATACGGACGACCTGCGGGGCGCCATCGACGGCGACCAGGTGAAGGTCCAGCTATACGGACGGATAAGGAACGGTCATGAGCAGGGCAGGGTAATTGAAATTGTAAACCCGGTAGCGCAGCACATCGTGGGCGTGCTGCACCATGGAGGGAGGTACGTATTCGTAAAACCCGATAACCGGCGCATTTATGAGCCGGTAGACATCCCCTTAAACGAAACAGGCGGCGCCAGGGACAGTGATAAAGTCATCGTGGAGATTACCAGCCGCGCTACCCGCTCGCGGCCTGCGCTGGGAAAAGTAACCAGCGTGCTGGGGAAAGCCGGCGATCACAATACCGAGATGCATGCGATCCTGGCGGAGTTCGGCCTGCCCGCCGCGTTTCCGGCAGAGGTGGGAAAGGAAGCAGACGCGATTCCCGGGAAGATCACCGCAAAGGATATAAAGGGGAGGAAGGATTTCAGGGAGGTGCTTACGTTTACCATTGACCCGGTCGATGCGAAGGATTTCGACGATGCCCTTTCTGTGCGGAGGCTTGCCGGGGGAAACCTGGAGATCGGTGTTCATATCGCCGATGTGTCGCATTATGTCCGGCCCGGTTCGCTGCTGGATAAGGAGGCATTTCGCCGCGGCACGTCGGTCTACCTGGTCGACAGGACCATACCGATGCTGCCGGAGAAAATTTCGAATAATTTATGCTCGTTGAGGCCCAATGAGGACAGGCTCGCTTTTTCAGCCGTTTTTGAGCTGAATGAAAATGCGGAGGTCGTCAGCGAGTGGTTCGGGAGGACCGTTATTCATTCAGACAGGCGCTTTACCTATGAGGAAGCGCAGGACGTGCTGGAATCGGGAATGGGGGAATTCCCGGAAGAGCTGCGCGAGCTGAACCGGCTGGCCCGGCTGCTGAGCGCGGAACGTTTCAGGAACGGGGCGATCGCCTTTGAAACGGTAGAAGTGAAATTTGTGCTGGATAACGAGGGAAGGCCGCTCGGGCTGTACAGGAAGGAAAGGAAGGATGCGCATAAGCTGATCGAGGAGTTCATGCTGCTGGCCAATAAGAGGGTGGCGGAATTTGTAGTGGGGGCGTCGCGGCGGAAATCTGATCCCAATACGATGATCTACAGGATACACGAGCCGCCGGACCAGGACAAGCTGAATACTTTTTCGGTCTTCGTAGCTCGCCTGGGCTATTCGCTCAACGTGGCCGACGATTCGAAGCTGGCGAAGTCCATGAACGCCATGCTGAACAAGGCGGAAGGCAAGCCCGAGCAGAATTTACTGGAGACGCTGGCCGTACGGACAATGGCAAAGGCGAGGTACAGTACCGAAGATATAGGGCATTTTGGCCTGGCTTTCAGGCGCTATTCGCATTTTACCTCGCCCATCAGGCGGTATCCTGACCTGATAGCCCACAGGCTGCTGCAGCACTATCTCGACAAAGGGGCTTCGGTCGATAAGGAGCCGCTGGAAAAGGAGTGCCTGCATTGTTCGGAGCGGGAAAGACTGGCTACCGATGCGGAAAGGGCGTCTATCAAGTACAAGCAGGTTGAATATATGTCGCTCCAGCAGGAAGATAAAACTTATGACGGCGTGATATCGGGCGTGACCGAATTCGGGATTTTCGTGGAAATTACGGAAACCGCTACCGAGGGGCTGGTTCGGATGAATGACCTGAAAGACGATTATTACGAGGTGGACAAGGAGAATTACCGCCTGGTAGGCGAACGGACCGGCCGTATATTTGCCTTCGGCGACCAGGTACGCGTAGTGGTAAAGGAGACAAACCTGGCCAGGAGAAGCATGGACCTGCTGCTGGTAGGGGAGAAAGCGGGGCGGGATCAGGGCAGGAAGGGCAGCTCAAAAGCCAGAGGCGGACGAAAGGAGCGCGAAAAAAAAGGGAAAGGGAAGATGCGTAGATAATATAATAAGTACTCTTTTAGGATCGTTAGGGTCGTATTAAACATATTCTATAATTAATCTGAAAGCGATGAAAAAAATTATTTCTCTTTTAACAGTATGTCTGCTTATCGGTGGAATTGCCGTATGCCAGAACCCGCCGGCAAGTCCGAGAGTCTCCGCTGAAGGCAAGAATATCAAGATCGAATACGGTCAACCTTCAAAAAAAGGTCGTGTTCTGTTTGGTCCCGAAGGAAGTGAGGCGCTTGAAAAATATGGCAAGGTGTGGAGAATCGGTGCAAATAAGTCGACCGAGATCACTTTCTCCAAGGATGGCACTTTTGGCGGTAAGCCGGTAAAGGCAGGATCGTATTCATTATTTGCGATACCCAATGAAAATGACTGGACTATTATTTTGAATAGTGTTTTAGGTCAGAGCGGGGCTTATGATTATGAAAAAAATAAGGGTAAAGATGTGCTCAGCATCACCGTTCCCAAGAAGACCTATAAAAACTCCGAGGAGAAAATGACTTTCCGGGTAGAAAAGTCTTCTCTTGATTTCCAGTGGGATAACGTCGGCTTTTCGGTCCCGACAAAATTCTGAGGAAATACTAAAGTATAATTAACATAAAGGACGATTTTCCCCGCCAAAGGAAGATCGTCCTCTTCTTTTCTGACAGCGGAAACCCGGCAGCTGATCAAAAAAAGAGCCTCTTCCGGATACCAGAAGAGGTCTTTGTCACTACTCATTGTTAACCAATATAAACCTTCAATTTTGAATGAGGCTCCTTTCCTTACTACGCCTCTTTCTTCAGCGGCGCCTCCTGCCTGTTCTCACAGTTATCCTCACTGCAGGTGCCGTAAAAAACCAGCGCCTGATCTGTAATATTGAACCCCAGCGCAACTCCGACATTGTCCTGGATGGCTTGTAAGCGAGGGTCACAGAATTCTTTGATCTGGTGACACTCGTTGCATACCAGGTGCCCGTGCTGCCTGAACCCCAGCGCTTTCTCAAAAACAGCGCCGTCCCCGTTAAACCGATGCTTTTTCACCAGCCCGCATTCCACCAACATATCAAGCGTGTTGTAAACAGTGGCCCGGCTCACGTGAAAATTTTTGCTGAGAAGCGTATCATAGAGATCTTCGACATCGAAATGATCGTTTCGCCCGTAAATCTCTTCCAGAATAGTAAAACGCTCTGTTGTCTTACGAAGGTTACGTTTCTCCAGCTCTTTTTCTAAAATCTGTCTTACTTTTTCAAATGCCATCATTCATAAAAACTAGACCTGGAAAGGTGATACGTCGCCGGTAATTTTCATACCTGCCCTCCTTGCTAACAAAAAGAAAATGACTTTCTGTTCATTTTTACAAGGCGATTACATCTGCAAATATACCGTATTTAGACTTATTACAAATAGTTTAAACGGAATATATTTTAATTGATGGCGATATTTTTACTAACCCCCTTTCAGTCAGAATGTTGCGTTTGAAATAATTTAGCATGCCACGGACAGGTAGCCCATTATAGTATAGCTTTTGAATCCGATAGGATTTCCCGGCGGATCGCCCATGCCCCGTCAGGGGTTACCTATCCGTAGCAGGTAGGTATAGGAAAGTTTAATGTTTTATAGAGCGTAAGTTTGTTTTGAGAGCGGTTTGCGGCACCTGATCCCTGACACCGTTCGGTTTAAAGAAACCTGTTAACGCAAACGAATAAAATGGCTGACAAAAACGCCTTCAAGCATGTAAGTTATCTTTGGGACGAAGCGAAAGCCGCCGAATTGGCCGGTGATGAGGTAGCTTTGTTTATCTATCGCTCCAATCTCCTCGGAGCAGACCTGCGCCTCACTAATTACGGAGGGGGAAATACTTCCGTAAAAATCACGGATAAAGATCCGCTGACGGGAAAGCCTACCGAAGTGATGTGGATTAAAGGATCCGGTGGGGACATCGGGACCCTTACAAAGTCGGGCTGTGCCGCTTTGTATATAGACAGGCTGAGGAGCCTTGAAAATGTATACCGGGGGATCGAGCACGAAGATGAGATGGTGGAGCTGTTCAACCACAGTATTTTCGATCTTGCTTCAAAGGCGCCTTCGATAGATACGCCCCTGCATGGATTTTTACCCTTCAGGCATATAGATCACCTGCACCCGGACGCCGCTATTGCAATTGCCGCAGCCAAAGACGGGAAAAAGATTACCGAGGAGCTTTTCGGAGGGGCTGTAGGATGGGTAGAATGGCAAAGGCCCGGCTTTGATCTCGGGCTTAAGCTAAGGGCCTGCCTCGAGGAGAATGCTGCTAAGGGAATAGCGCTGAGAGGGATTATGCTTGGTTCGCACGGGCTTTTCACATGGGGTGATACTGCCTATGAAAGCTATGTGAACACGCTCGAAGTAATTGAAAAATGCGCAGAATACCTGGAGGCTAATTATGGGAAAACCCGCCCGGTTTTCGGAGGACAAAAGATTCAGAGCCTTGAGCCTTCAGCCCGCAGAGAGCAGGCTGCCGCGCTGGCGCCGGTCCTGAGAGGGTTCTGTTCCAGCTATGTACAGATGGTAGGGCATTTTACAGACGACGAGCGGGTGCTTGAATTCGCGAATTCGGGTGACCTCGAACGCCTGGCGCCTCTCGGTACGTCATGCCCCGATCACTTCCTGAGGACCAAGATATCGCCGCTTGTACTGGATCTTGCACCTGACGCTGACCTGTCGGATACTGAGGCACTAAAGGCCAGGATATTGCCTGCTGTCGAAGCCTACAGGGCTATGTATACCGAATATTACGAGAACTGTAAGCATCCTGACAGCCCGGCTATGCGCGACCCTAACCCCGTCGTAATCCTGTATCCCGGAGTCGGCATGTTTACGTTTGCGAAAAATAAGCAGACTGCCAGGGTCGCCGCGGAGTTCTATATCAACGCGATCAATGTTATGAAGGGGGCCGAAGCAGTGAGCGAATATACATCTTTGCCTCGCCAGGAAGCTTTTGATATAGAATACTGGTTGCTGGAAGAAGCAAAATTACAGCGGATGCCGAAGCCGAAACCTCTGTCCGGCAAGATCGCCCTGGTAACAGGTAGTGCCGGTGGTATCGGGAAAGCTATTGCGCGGAAGTTTGTCCAGGAAGGAGCTGTGGTAGTGTTGAACGATATAAACGGGGAACGCCTGGAAGGAGCCAGGGCAGAGTTTGAAAAAGCGTTCGGCCGTGATTCAGTTGCTGCTGCGCTGCTGAACGTGACCGACGAAAATAGCATCGCAGACGCTTTTAAGGAAGCCAGCCTGGCTTTTGGCGGAGTTGACATTATTATAAACAACGCCGGGATCAGTATTTCCAAATCCATTACCGACCATTCCATCGAAGAATGGGATCGTTTGTATGATATCCTGGTAAAAGGCCAGTTCCTGGTTTCAAAAGAAGGAGTAAAAGTGCTTCGGAAGCAGGCATTGGGAGGTGATATCGTAAATATTGTTTCCAAGAACTCTGTAGTTTCCGGGCCTAATAATGCCGGATACGGTTCAGCGAAAGCTGCCCAGGCGCATATGTCGCGCCTCCTGGCTGCTGAGCTGGGCGGCGACAAGATCCGCGTCAACTCGGTAAACCCTGATGCCGTAATTGCCGATTCCAATATCTGGGCAGGCGGATGGGCCGAGGGTAGGGCGAAGGCATATGGGATTACGGTAGAGGAACTGCCGGCTTATTATGCCAAACGCACACTGCTGAATGAAGCCATCCTGCCGGAAGATATAGCAAACGCTTGTTTTGCATTCGTGGGAGGTTTGCTCAGCAAGTCTACCGGGAACGTATTGAATGTGGACGGGGGAGTTGCAATGGGATTCCTCAGGTAATTATATTTCCTTACGGTAAAAAAGGAGCAGCTCCGGGCCTGATTTTTGCGGTCCGGAGCTGCTCCTTTTTTGTATAAGTGCTGAATCCGTGTACATTTACGGCATTAAAACTTTTCCGGCTCCACCAGGAACCATCTAAAAAGTGATGTCTGAAACGATCGGCGCTTTTATAAGCTTTCTGGAATTCGAAAAACGGCTCAGCAGGCATACGGTAACTGCCTATCGCACGGATCTGGGGCAGTTTGAAAACTTTCTTGCACAAAGGGAAATGGTCCCGGAAAGCGCCGACCGCCACATGGTCAGGAGCTGGCTTATAGCTTTGTCGGAACAGAAGCTCTCCCCGGTCTCTATTAATCGCAAAATAGCCGCTCTAAGGGCTTACTACCGGTTTTTAAGAAAGAAAAAGCTGGCGGAGTCTGATCCGGCTTCGTTGCTGACCGCGCTTAAAAAGCCCCGCAAGCTTCCCGGTTTTGTCGACGAAGCATCTATGGGGCTCCTGTTTGACTCGTCGTTGTTTGACGACAGCCCTTCGGGCAGGAGAGACCGGCTTGTAATCGAAATCCTGTATGGTACCGGGATGCGGCTTTCGGAGCTGATCGGCCTGAAGGTGGGCGATGTCAGCCTTTCCAATGCGACGATAAAGGTTTTAGGCAAGCGCTCCAAAGAACGGATTATACCGGTTACACCCAGCCTGATCCGTTTAATTTCGGATTATGTTGCAGATAATGAACTGAAGCCGCTGTCGGCACCGCTTCTGACTACTGACAAGGGGGAGCCTTTATATCCGGTTTTTGTACAAAGGCTTGTGAAAAGATACCTTTCGGCGGTTACCTCGATTGAGCACAAAAGCCCGCACCTGCTCCGCCATACTTATGCCACCCATCTGCTCAACCGGGGAGCCGACCTGAATGCAATCAGAGAGCTTTTGGGCCATACGAGCCTTGCTGCTACACAGGTATATACGCATAACGCTATCGAAGAGCTGAAAAAGACTTTTTTACAGGCCCACCCGAAAGCCTGACAGTTTTATCATTATATTTGCAAAACACGGAAAAGTTAAAATTTTATTTTAAGTTTTGTTGTATGAATGACGTTTTTCAGGATACTGTTGTTACAAAGTACAATATTTTTAATAGTCTTTTCCTGAGCCTTCCATATAAAGGGATTTTTCAGACCGGCTCTATCCTCCCGCTCATAACCCAGAAGTGCGAGGAGGGCTACGCGGAAGGGAAGTCTCCCGTGGAGATTATCGAAGATTTTTTTGGGGAATTTATGGAGACCGCTGATGACAAGCAGCGGCTAGACCTGTTGTTCTCCATGATCAAATATATTGAACGCCAGGTAGTTTTGTTCGATTCGGTAGAAGATTCCGCCTTCGACCAGACGCACGATCTTGAGGGGAAGGGGTCGCTGAATTTCCTGATGAACCGTATCGAGACGCCTGCGCGGAGGGAAAAAATGATCAGGAAGCTGGAAGACTTCAGCGTGAGAATTGTACTGACTGCCCACCCAACGCAATTCTACCCCGGAAAAGTGCTGGGTATTATCAATGATCTTGAAAAAGCCATCAGGGATAGCGATTTTGCTTCGGTTAACAGGCTTTTGCTGCAATTGGGAAAGACCGGCTTTATTAACAAAGAGAAACCTACGCCCTATGAGGAGGCCGTCAGCCTGTGCTGGTTCCTGGAGAGAGTATACTACGACGCTATTTCCGAAATTGTCTGGAAACTGTGTCAGGCGCTGAACCTTGAAGCTCACAACTGGAAATACCCTAATATTATCCAGTTGGGTTTCTGGCCGGGAGGAGATCGCGACGGAAACCCTTTTGTGGACAAGCAGGCTACGCTCGATGTGGCTGACAGGCTGCGCAATACCCTGCTCCGGGCTTATTACCGCGATATCCGTACCATTAAACGCCGCCTTACATTCAAGGGCGTGGAGGACTATATAGTGGTCATGGAGAGGAAGATGAACAGCACGATTTTCGGTCCCGCTGAAGACGGATATAAGAGTGCAGAAGAAGTGCTGGATGAGCTGCTTGCTGCCAGGAAAGTATTGAAGGAGCGGCATGAAGGCCTGTTTGTGGAATACCTCGATAAGTTTATCCTGAAGCTGAAGCTATTCGGTTTCCATTTTGCCAGCCTCGACATCAGGCAGGTAAGCACAAAGCACGACAAAGCCTGGGAAGACATACTCCGCAGGTTGGAGTCGAAAGTGCCGCTGCTGAAATATGACGAGTACTCGCAGTGGGATGAAAATAAAAAAATACAGCTTCTACTGTCGCTCAATATACCGTTGCGTATCGATGATTATGACGACGAGACTACAAAAGATATCCTGGGATCTATACATGCCGTAAAGAAGATCCAGAAGAAGAACGGTCCTCTGGGGGCTCACCGCTATGTGATCAGCAACTGCAGCTCGGCATTGAATGTGATACAGGTATATGCATTTGCCAGGAACCTGATTATGCTGCCCGACGGTAAGGTGCCGCTGGACATCGTGCCCCTGTTTGAAACCATCGACGACCTGGCGCAGGCACCTGCCGTGATGAAGGCGCTGTACGAAATTCCGGAATACAGGCAGCACCTGTCCGATAGGGGAGATAAGCAGACCATCATGGTTGGTTTTTCTGACGGAACCAAAGACGGTGGATATGTGAGGGCCAACTGGTCGATTTTTGTAGCGAAGGAGCAACTGACGAAAGTCTCGCGCGAGTATGGAATAAATGTTACCTTTTTCGACGGAAGGGGAGGGCCTCCTGCCAGAGGCGGCGGGAACAGCCAGGATTTTTATGCTTCTCTCGGGAAAGACATAGAAGATAAGGAAATACAGTTGACAATACAGGGGCAGACGATCAGCTCTAACTACGGCACTGTCCAAACGGCGATTTACAACCTCGAACGTCTGTTCACAGCAGGATTTGAAAATTATCTCTTCGCAGGTACCAGCGAAGGCAGGACCGAACCGCTGAATGAGAAAGACAAAGCTTTGCTCGACGAACTGGCCGATGCATCTTACGTTTCCTATCTGAAGCTGAAGAACCATCCCTCGTTTGTGCCTTTCCTTGAAACCCGTACACCGTTGCGTTTTTACGGGCAGACTAACATAGGAAGTCGGCCGACAAAGCGAAAAAAAGACGGAGAAGGGCTGCGTTTTGAAGATTTGCGTGCTATCCCGTTTGTAGGGTCATGGGCGCAGATGAAACAGAATGTGCCGGGCTTCTACGGGTTTGGCGATGCTGTTGAAGAACTGAAAGCAGAAGGAAAGCTGGACGAGCTCAAGGTGCTTTATAAGAAATCCCTGTTCTTCAGGACCCTGATCGAAAACTCGATGCAGGCACTTTCGAAATCGTTCTTCCCTGTGACCAGGTACCTGGAAAGGGAGCCGGAATACAAAGAGTTCTGGACAATGATGTACGACGAATTTGAGCGTACAAAAGCGGCATTGATCGAAATATCGGGGCAGAAGGAGCTGCTGGACAGCAATAATATAACCAAGGAGTCGATCAAGATGAGAGAGCGCATCGTGCTTCCGCTCATTACGATACAGCAGTATGCGCTCCAGGTCTTAGCCGAAAACCCGGACCTTACTCCTGAGCAGACCGATCTTTACAACAAGCTGATTATAAGAGCGATGTTTGGTATTATCAATGCGGCGCGGAATTCGGCCTGAGGCTGCCGGGCTTTTCCAGGAATTTCCTTTTGTATTCCAGCGGGGTCATACCGGTCACCCGCCTGAAGTGGCGGTAGAAGTTGGAAACATTATTGAATCCGCAGTCGAAGCAAAGCACCTCAATAGGGTATTTATCTTCTATCAGCATCCGGCATGTTTGGCTGATCCTGATCTCGATCAGGAAATCATAGTAAGATTTTTTAGTCATCATTTTGAAATACCTGCAAAATGAAGTGACGCTCAGGTTGCTGAGCTCGGCTACTTCCTGGAGCGAAATTTCCCTTCTGAAATTAGCCAGGGTATAAGTATAGATGTTATTCAGCCGGATATTTTCCTTTTCGCCCGACCTGTAAAATGAATGAGCGGAGGCGATAGACGAAAACTCCTCCGTTTCGGAAAGGACCTGCAGGATTCTTATAAAACAGATAAGCTTCTGCATCCCTGTCGCTGTCTGTGCTTGATAAAGGAGACGGATCGTTTCGGTCCTGGCATCACCCCCTATAATCATACCCCGGCCTGCTTTTTCGTAAAGCCTCGAAACGGCATAGGCTTCAGGAAGCTCATTGAAGCCTTTTCCGAGGCATTCCGGTAAAAACTGGAGGACTATGGCTTCGACATTTATAGCGGGGTCGTTCTGGTAATAACACTCATCGCACCGCCAGGTGTGCGGCAGGTTTTCACCGAGGAGGATCAGCTCGCCTTCCGAAAAATTATCCACATTGTCGCCTATAAAGCGGACACCCTTTCCTTTTATGGTGTAATGCAGCTCCAGTTCGGGATGGTAGTGCCATATCCTGCCAAAATTTGGCCCGGTGGTATGCATCAGGGAGAAGGAGCTCTCCAGTGGAGTGTTGATTTTGTGAAAACGGGGCTTCATAAGAGTTGGTAATACGCCTTTCTGCTATTCCGCCGGATCGGGGGACGAAAGTTAATATCATTTCGCCTGATGAAGAAATAATAATGCTAAAATAGTACATCAACAGGCTAAGAAGATGGAAAATTTTTGCTGTATTTCGATAGAAATTTGAATTTTTTCCTAATAAATAAAACGATGGTGGTTTACCTAACTATGCGATCTTATCTTGGCTGAGAATCCTGTAAATAAGTTCGGAAAAAAAAGCAGGACGGAAAGGTAGTTTGGGGCATCGGAACGGTATTATGAAAAAGGTAAACTTTGTTAGATTCCAATAATATAAAAATGAGTTCACAAAAAGAGGTTTGGTTAGTAGCCAGCGGGGATTTGCGTCCTCAGGCAAATGAAGATTGCTGGCCCGCGCAGTTGGAAATGGAGACGAAGCTTGGTGCCGCCATTTCGGCTTTAGGGTGGTCTGTAAAACGCGCTCACCCTTATGATCCGGGGAAAAAGCACGGGTTTATCGAATCGCAGAAACATGGAATGGAAATATTCAGGGGGATCCCGTCTGACGTCCCCCTTATTGTGGCCGAAAGCGTGTGGCAATATACGCATCATGTTCTGGCAGGGCTGACCACTCACCAGGGGCCTATCCTCACTGTTGCCAACTGGGACGGCCAGTGGCCGGGCCTGGTCGGGATGCTGAACATCAACGGCTCTCTCACGAAAGCCGGGGTAAAATATAATTCCCTCTGGAGTGAGAATTTCGATGACGACTTTTTCGTAAACGGTCTGAAAGAATGGTTTGAGACGGGCAAAGTAACGCATGATCTGAGCCATGTCAGGCCATATGACGCCGCGAAACTTCCACAGGACGATGTCAGTAAAGGAAGTGAATTCGGTTCCCGCCTGAAAGAAAAGAAGGCCATCATGGGTGTTTTTGATGAGGGGTGTATGGGAATGTTCAATGCTATCGTTCCGGATCATCTTCTCCATAAAACCGGAATTTTCAAAGAAAGGCTCAGCCAGTCGGCCCTATATGCACGGATGCTGACAGTAAAAGACGAAGAAGCCGAAGCTGTATTGCAATGGCTGCTGGATAAGGGAATGACCTTTAACTGGGGTACAGACGGTGCGACGGAACTCACAAGGGAGCAGACGCTGGGCCAGTGTAAAATGTATATAGCCGCGCTTCGTATCGCCGATGAATTCGGGTGCGACACCATCGGGATACAATACCAGCAGGGATTGAAGGATCTGGCGCCCGCCAGCGACCTTGTGGAGGGCCTGCTGAATAACACTGACCGGCCGCCGGTATACTCGGAAGACGGAAGGGAATTATACGCCGGATCGGCGCTTCCCCATTTTAATGAGGTGGACGAATGTGCGGGCATAGACACCCTGCTGACCTACCATCTGTGGCGCGAACTGGGGCAGCCGGGCGAAAATACCCTGCACGACCTGCGCTGGGGGCAGCACTACAAAGGTGAGGGAATAGATGATTTCGTATGGGTATTCCTGATATCGGGTGCAGCTCCCCCCGAACATTTTACAGGCGGATACCGTGGAGCTTCCAGCGACAGGCAGCCGCCGGTGTATTTTAAGTTGGGAGGCGGAAGCCTGAAAGGCGTCAGTAAACCGGGGCATATCGTTTGGAGCAGGGTTTACGTTAAAGACGATGCGCTTCAATGCGACCTGGGAGTGGGGTATGTAGCCGATTTGCCTGAAGAGGAAACCAATCGTCGCTGGCAGGGAACCACCCCGGCCTGGCCGATTATGCACGGTGTACTCGACGGCGTTTCAAGAGATCAGATGATGGCGCGCCACCAGGCCAACCACATTCACGTAGTTTATGCTACCGACGAAGCCGCCGCTCACAAAGCTTGCCGTATAAAGGCAGCCGCTTTGGAAGCCATGGGAATAAAAGTACATTTCTGCGGAAACGTTGATATAGAAGGCAGCCGGTTCTGATAGCCGTAGCCGGTTTTCCGGATTAAGAAAGGCCGGGGAAAGCAAGTCGCTTTTTCCGGCCTATTTTATCAGGTAGTCGTACCACGAGAGGCTGAACAGCAGGATAGGGATGCTGACCATATTCTCCCGCAGGTATTTTATCGATTTGTAAATCAGGTTAACTGCAGCCTGGTAAGAGATCGACATCACAGTGCCGATTTCCTCATAGCTCATCTGGTTATTGAACCGGAGTTCGACAGCTTCGCGCTGCCTGGGGCTCAGCTGTTCCAGGAAGTGGTGCAGTCTTTTTCTCAGCGCATCATCCTTTTCCTCCGCTATGATCAGCGATTCATGGCTGGTTTCCCATTGCTCATGAGTTGTTTCGTTGAGGGTGTCGTACCGGGAATCTTTTCTCATAGCACGATAGAGCTTGTACCGCAATGCCTTGAAGAGATAGCCCTTAACAGAATCGACCTCGGAAAGGCCTTCCTTCCCCGTCCATAGTTCAAAAAACAGATCCTGTATACAATCGTCGACCAGTTGCTGGTCATGGATCAGCTTATGTCCGTACTGGACCAACGATTTATAGCATCTGTTGAAGAGTGCTTCAAAAGATGCCCTGTCACCCTTTAAGAAAGTTCTCCATAGAATAATATCTTCCATAGCAGAGGAGGTGTAGATCTAGTACTACGTAGCGACAAAAATAGACCATTGCGGTAATCTTTAAAGTTAATTAAAATAAAAAGTGAAAAAATTATACAAAAGGTGATTATAAAACCCGGGCCCGGTACACTGGTATTCAGGAAACACTAACAGTGAATATGAAACCCGAAGAGTTTTTATTAGATGACAGTTTCTTGGGATGGTATTTCAGGTCTGATGAAGGTCACTGGAACCATTGGGAGGAGCTGCGGAAAAAGGACCCTGTTTTACGTGGGCAAATGGAGGAGGCGGGGAAAATAATTGATGCCATTATTTCCGGTAAGGTGGAGATAGAGGCTTCCAGGCAGATCGCTGCCCGGGTACGGTTGATGAGCAGGATACAGGCCTGGGAGGAAAAGCAGGGAGATCCTGCCGTTGTGCGGGTAGCCGGCAGAAGGAGATTCCTGTGGCGCAGCGTAGCCGCCGCATCGGTGTTGCTGATGATTGCCGTAGCCTATTGGGTTTTTACAGGGACAGATAAAGCTCAATTTTATGCTGAAAGCGGTAGCGCCCGGCGTATAGAATTGCCGGACGGGTCTGTTGTAGACCTGAACGGCAGCTCTTCCATGAAGACCCATTTTGTGAACGGAAAAGACAGGGAAGTGTGGCTGGATGGAGAGGCATATTTTAAAGTTGCCCGGATGGAATCTGGCCGTAAATTCATCGTTCACACCGGCGACCTGGATGTGGAAGTACTGGGCACGGAATTCAATGTAAAAGGCAATGCGGAACGCACCGAGGTTGTGCTTGAATCGGGGAAGGTGCAGTTGAGCGTTGCAGAGGCTTCGACCGGCAAGGTAGTCATGCTGCCGGGTGAGCTTGCCGAATTCAGCAAATCGTTACGGACGATAACCAAACGCGATGTCAATACAAAGATATATACGTCGTGGAAGGAAGGGAAAGTGATTTTCGAGAATGCCGGGGTAGGAGAGATTGCCGAAGCGCTCCGCGATCGTTACGGCCTGCAGGTGGAAGTGGAGACAGGGACCGTTTTGGGTGAATTCAACGGGGTTTTCCCTTCCGATGATTCGGAAATCCTGCTTATGGCGCTTGAAAAAACCTATGCGGGCAGGATTGTGAGAAAAGAGAATAGTATAGCAATAAAAAAATAAATGTCGGTACAGGAATCAGTAATAATAAACCTTTGAATAGAATGAAAAAGAATGTCTACTTAAAGTCATTTTTTGTGCTTGTGCTTCTTCTTCTCGGGAAAACCGGGAATGTCGCATGGGCCCAACTGGTGGCTTCCGCCCAGCTCAGATACCTTCCTCAAAAGACGGAAGCAACCCCTCAGAAGGGAAAAACGCTTACCAACGTCCTTAAAGACCTCGAAGAACGTTACCAGGTATCCTTTTCCTATGACCGCAGGACAGTAGAAAATAAGTATGTAGACTATAACGGCAGGAAATTCAGGAATCTCAGGAGCGAACTTGATTTCCTGGGAGAGCATTTAGGCTTTCGTTATGAAAAACTTCACCAGCGCGTATACTTGCTTACCTCTCTGGACCGCATTAACTCGATAGCGCCGGAGCTCCTGGAAACGCCCGTCTCCCACGAAAGGGTAGCATCCGGGCTCAACGGGAACCTGGAAACTATCCGTAACGGAAACTTTGTCCGGATGAACGTTGCAGCCGGCGAAAAGATCGAAGGGCGGGTGACATCGAAAAGCGACGGATCGGAACTGCCGGGCGTCAATATATTGGTAAAGGGCACTCAACTGGGCACGGTTACTGACATCGGAGGGCGGTTCAGCCTCGATCTGAGCATCCGGAACCCTGTCCTTGTTTTCTCCTACATCGGGTTCAGGACCCAGGAGGTAAGTGTTGGCAGCCAGACCACCCTCAATGTGGAAATGGAAGAAAGCACTGAAGTTTTGCAGGAGGCTGTCGTTACCGCGCTTGGAATTAAAAGAGAAAAACGTTCTTTAGGATATTCGGTAGGCAATGTAAACGGGGACGCGCTTGTAGAAACACCGCAGAACAACGTTCTGAATGCGCTTAGCGGTAAAGTGTCGGGCGTACAGATCTCCCAGATGTCCGGTGCTGCCGGCTCTTCCGTCAATATCATTATCCGCGGCGCCAATTCGTTGAACGGTGACAACCAGCCATTGTTTGTGATCGACGGAGTGCCGGTTGCCAATCAACTGAACAATGCGTTCAGAGGAGCTGATATGGGGAACCCGATTTCGGATATCAACCCCAATGATATCGCCAATATTTCTATTCTGAAAGGTCCCAGCGCTGCGGCGCTGTACGGTTCCCGTGCGGGTAACGGCGTCGTGCTCATTACGACAAAATCGGGTACCACCGGTAAAAAAGGGATAGGCGTCTCGTTCAATACTTCGACCGTAATGGATTTCCCGTTTCGCTATGTAGAAGTTCAGAACAAGTTTTCATCGGGTAAATCAGGGGCCCACGTTTTTGAAGAGCAGGAAAACGAAAGCTGGGGTGTGCAGCTCGACGTAGGCGAGCAATGGGTGCAGTGGAATAGCAAAGGGCAGAAGGCGCCGATGGTGTCGTATCCTAATCGTTTCAGGGACTTCTTTCAGAAGGGCTGGACAAATACCAATAACGCGGCAGTGAGCGGAAACTATGAAAAAGGGAATTTCCGCCTCTCGCTGGGAAATA
>CAZLTN010000106.1:0-18711 GCA_964562455.1 uncultured Cytophagales bacterium | reverse complement strand
CTGCGGCAGGGGAAGCAGTCCGCCCGGTAGAAGGCGAAGAGATGCTGCCTTCAGCGGGAACGCGTTCCCTTCCGCGGGAAGCGCTTTCGGCAGGATAGCTTCTGCTGCTTCTTTCACCGGTGCTGTTCCGGGGTGACGGAGACGCAATGGGATCGGCGCTGCGGGATTCGAAATTCCTTTCCCGTACTTCTATCGCTTGGCGGGCGTTGGCGGTGCTGGTACGTACTGCCGACTCGCGGTAGCCGCCGTTGTTCCTGCTGCTCGAATAGTTGTAAACTTCTACCCGGCTATTGGTGTGTCTGCGGATATCAGAAGACCGCGGACCATAGGCATATTCGTGATTATTATGGTTATAATAGTTATTAATGATGGTTGTATGGTTATAGATATTGGTTACCTGTGTGCGGGGAGCGCTGTAGCGATGCCAGTTCCGGCTCATAAAGTGGCGTTGAGGAATAAAAATCCAGAAGTTGAACGGCAGGTTGATCGCTACCCGGACCTGTATACCCGGCATAAGGGGAGCCCAGCCGTAATACCCGCCGCCGGTCCGCCAGTTCACCCATCCCGGGCCCCAGGTATAGTCAGGAACCCATGCCCATCCGAGATAGTCATCGTAAAACCACCGGCCGTAGTGGAACGGAGCCCAGCCCCAGTCATAGTCAGACAGCCATGTGTTGCCGTATTCGGTCATTACCCAGCGCCCGCCGGTATAGTAGGGATGGAAATCAGCGCCGACAGCGGGGAGCCAGATAGAGCCATACTGCGGGTGATTGGACCATCTGCCGTAGGGGGAAAGGGAATTGTAAAATACTGAAAATGATACCGAAACGCCGGGTTGTGCGGAAGCTTTCGGAGGAGCAGGAAGACCTGCTGCCAGCACGACTGCTATTAAAGCGATGCCGATATATTTGAAAGTTCTCATGGCTGTACCGATTAAAGAGTTAAACCTGTCTCTTTGATAGGTAAACGGCCCGTTAGTTTAATCGTCCGGCAGAAATTTTAAAGGGCCGGGCTTTATGCTGCAGGCCTGGCTTTGAAATCTACAGGGGATGTCAGTCGCTGTGGATGGTGTATGTAGCGGGCAACCCGGAAGAATGCCTGATGATCAACTCTTTTTTGATGGCATCATACCGGTAATCCTGGTCCGCGGCGAGTGTTTGTCCGCCCGTTGTCACGCTGCGAAGGCCTTTTTCAAGATGAAGGGAGAAGACAGAGGGCTTTATTTCTCCGGACAATGTCAGCTCAATCCGGGGGCCGGTTGCAGTTACCGATAAATTTGTTCCGGATTGGTTGTCGGGTGTGAATATGCTGAATGAAGCCTCTTTGCCGGGAAAGATACGCCATGTAGTATGCCCGGCGTGGGTGCTGTCCCCGATATTGGTATAGCTTCTGGAGATGTCCATCGGTATAATGGCCCCTTCCCGTATGAAAACAGGGAACTCATCAAGTGGGAAATCCATTTCTATAGTCTGCGGGCCGTTGAAAACTTTCTCCTTATTGAACCAGTAATACCAGCGTCCCTCCGGGATTTCGACCCGGCGGCTGGTCTTATCCTCAAAAATGGGTGCTATGAGCAGATTATCGCCAAAGAAATACTGGTATTTACCGTTTGCGGGTGTTTGAAGTAATTTTCCGCCCCGGTGCCCGCTTACTACATAATGATACATGTAGGGGATTAGTTCGGTATGAAGCCAGGAGTAAGTCCGGATAATCTCCAGCTCCTGCCTGCTGCGTTTCCACAAAGCGCGTTCCCCATGGCCGCCGTTCATAAAAAGCCCGCAGAACGCCGAGAACTGCGCCCAGCGTATATACAGTCTCGGAGGAATGGAATCACCTGAAAAACCTGCTACATCGGAACCGATGATGTTGTAGCCCAGAGACGCGCTTTTCAGGATGCTGTTAATGGCTGATTCGAATCCCTGGATACCTTTAAGGGCAATGTCTTTGCCGGAAGATTTATCGTCTCTGATCCCGTCGTCAGTGTCGCTTTTCCAGTAGTGTTTCTGATCACCCACCCAGGTGACGGGCGCGGCGTCGATCGGAGCAAATCCTTCGGGGTGAAAGCCCCTGTCCATCGCCCTGCTCAGGGTGATAAACCCGGGATTCACGGACTGGCCGTGCTTCAGCTCCTCCCGGTAATAAAGGTCCATGTATTTTCGGGTAGTCAATATCCCCGAACGGCTCTTCAGATAAGGAACAGGGACCGGGCCAAACTGATGGCGCATCAGCGTAGCGGTCCCGTCTAGTTTCCACCCGTCGATTCCGTACCGGAGGGCCTGGTTTTGCAGCTCCCGCCACCAGCGCATCGCGTCGGGATTGGTGTAGTCGATAAATCCGCCTTTCCCTTTCCACCACTTGATCTGTTGCCCGCTACCAAGAAGATACCCGTTTTCGGCGGCGTGGCGGTACCAGTCTTCCGATTCGGGGATTTCGGTATCCTTGCTCCTGCTGTTGACCATCGAGGTCATCCAGAGCACCACGCGGTAACCTTTTTGCTGCAAGTCGGTAAGCCACCGCCCGTAGCCCGGGTATTTTTTTTCGTCAAAGGTGAAATCGTTATAACGGAGGCTCCACGGGCTGTCGATGAGGATAGTCCTGACCGGGATATCGTGCTGCCTGTACCCGTCCAGCAGCTCGTTAACGTAGGAGGCGGTATTGTAATCGTCCTCCCATAACCAGCATTCAAGCGCCCAGGCCGGTGTGAGGGGCGGAAGGCCATGCCGCTGGCCGTTGAAAGGGATTCCCCAGAAAGGCAGGACAAAACCCAGGTAGGCAATCAAACAAAGGAATAAAACAACGCTACAGATGTTCCGTAATAACATCGCGGAGCTTTTTTTCGCTGACCGCCCCGGTAGTCTGCCACACAATTTCGCCATTTTTATAAAGGTAGATCAGGGGCAGGTATTTAATACCGAGATGTTCGGTTACGGTTTTATTGACGTCTATATCGATCACTTTTACAAGAGCCCGGCCCGAAAACTCAGATTCTATCTTTTTGATGGTGGGGTACATCGCCTTACACGGAGCGCACCATTTGGCAGTGAAGTCAACCAGTACGGGTGTGTCGGTTTTTATGATAGTCTCATATTCGCTTACGGGCATGCCTACCGTTACCACCTTAACTTCTTTAATCCCGTCGACCGGCCTTTTTTCCACTGTCCACCGCATGTACCCGCCGTCCAGGTCATAAATTTGGGTAAAGCCGTTCGAAGCCAGCAACTGTGCGGCAGCGGCACTGCGTGAGCCGGCGAGGCAATATACCATAACAGGCTGTTCTTTGTTGAGGCCCTCCGTTTGTTTCAGAAAATCGTCTTTTTTGAAATCTATGTTCCTGGCATTGGGAAGGTGCCCGGCGCCGAACTCTTCGGCGGTCCGTACGTCGATCAACTGCGAATTTGTATCGCTGTTGAGCCGGGTGAGGAAATCTTCTCCTCCGATTTTAGACTGGGCAAGTACGAGGGTTTGGCAAAGGGAAAAAATAGTGGCGATTCCAAGAAAGGATTTCATGTTTTGAATGTTTAATTACCCGGACAGTAAATTTAGGCTAATAATCATATACAAGCCTAGTTGCGAACAGTTTTTTTGACTTATTTTGTGTTCTGAACAAGTCTTTTATATCATTCAAAAATAACTATCAATCCAGCAAATGAGTGCAATACAGTCAGTACACGCCAGGCAGATTTTAGATTCAAGAGGGAATCCCACAGTGGAAGTAGACGTAAGGACCGAAAACGGGTTCGTTGGGAGAGCTGCGGTGCCCTCGGGAGCGTCTACCGGTGTCCATGAGGCGGTAGAACTGCGTGACGACGATCCGAAAACCTATGTGGGCAAAGGAGTGCTGAAGGCTGTAGAAAACGTAAACGATATCATTTATCCTGAGCTGATCGGTATTTCTGCTTTTGAACAAAATGAAATAGACAAGATTCTCCTGGAACTGGACGGTACTCCGAATAAAAGCAAGCTGGGGGCCAACGCTATCCTGGGGGTTTCACTTGCAGTTGCAAAAGCCGCTGCCTACGAGGCAGGGTTGCCGTTGTACCGGTATGTCGGAGGAACGAACGCCAATACGCTGCCGGTTCCGCTGATGAACATTCTGAACGGAGGGAGCCACGCTGACAACGCTATCGATTTCCAGGAATTTATGATTGTTCCTGCAAAAGCCGATACATTTTCCGAGTCACTCAGGATGGGAGTAGAGGTATTCCACACACTCAAGAAGGTGCTCAAGAGCAAGGGCTACTCAACCAACGTAGGAGACGAAGGCGGTTTTGCACCTAATATCCAGTCGAATGAAGAGGCAATAGAAGTGGTGCTTCAGGCTATCGAAAAAGCGGGTTACAAGCCCGGTGAGGAAATTTTCATCGCCCTGGATGCAGCCAGCTCGGAATTTTACGAAAACGGTATCTACCATTTCAAGAAGTCGGACGGTAAGAAGCTTTCTTCCGCCGAATTATCAGGCTACTGGACGGAATGGGTAAATAAATATCCTATCATTTCTATTGAAGACGGCTTTGCCGAAGACGACTGGGATGGCTGGAAGCTTATTACAGATGCGATAGGCAAGAAGGTGCAGCTTGTAGGCGACGATCTTTTCGTAACCAACGTGAAGCGTCTTCAGCAAGGGATCGATGCCGGTGTCGCCAACGCAGTGCTGGTGAAGGTAAACCAGATAGGGTCACTTACTGAGACTATTGATACTGTAAACCTTGCTAAGCGCAACAGCTACAAAAACATCATGTCGCACCGTTCGGGCGAGACTGAAGACGCTACTATTGCCGACCTGGCCGTAGCCCTCAATACCGGGCAGATCAAAACGGGGTCTGCTTCGCGTTCCGACAGGATGGCCAAGTACAACCAGCTTCTGCGTATAGAGGAAGAACTGGGAGATACCGCCTATTTCCCCGGCCTGAAATTCTGAAATATCCCGCCCCCGGCAGGCGGTCGTGATACTGGCTTGAAAAAGCCGACGTAAGGAGGGTGCCTCGGGCACCCTCTGTTTTGGTTTCAAATCGTTTACCGAAATAACCAGGCGGCTTTCGCTGACAAGCTATGGATATAATCTTGAATTGGTTAAAAGGGGCTTTCAGTAATTTTTACAAAGGGACGCTCCTGGTATGGCTCATATGGGTGAGCTTTTTTGATAATAACAGCATTCTGAACGGTTTTAACAGTTCAAGGAAAAGGGCTAAGCTCGAAAGCGACACCCTTTACCTCCACCACAAGATACTGGAAGCGAGAAGAGACAGAGACGAAGTTTTCGGGAATGACAAGATGCTGGAGAAGTGGGCCCGGGAGAAATATCGCATGAGTCGCCCGAACGAGGATGTTTACGTGATTGTTGACGAAAATAACCGTTCTCTCGAAAGCCCCGAATGAAGCTGTTATTGATTGATTTATTTTATTCATCCCGGTTTGTGAGCCGGTAGCTGATTCTCGGCGGGATTGCCCGGACAGTGTCACCAAGGCAGCAGCTCACAGCCATTTCGTTTGACAATGAACAGGAAAGTTATCTTAATGATCTTAGACGGGTGGGGGATTGCCAGACCCGGCGAGGAGAACCGTTCGGCCATTGCGGCGGCGGCTACTCCCAATATAGATAGGTTGCTGGAAAAATATCCGCACACAACGGTTCTTACCTCGGGGCTTGATGTGGGCCTGCCCGACGGACAAATGGGTAATTCCGAAGTGGGGCATACCAATCTGGGGGCCGGCCGTATTGTTTACCAGGACCTGGTAAAAATCAATAAAGCCGTGACCGACGGAACGCTGGCGCAGGAGCCGGTCCTCGCAGAAGCTTTTAATTATGCGCTGGCGAATAATAAAAGGGTTCATTTCATAGGGCTTGTGTCCGACGGAGGAGTTCATTCACATATAGATCACCTGAAAGGGCTTCTCACGATCGCCTATAATGCGAAGCTGAGCGATGTGTACGTGCATGCATTTACGGATGGCCGCGACTGCGATCCGCGGAGCGGAGCAGGGTTTCTTGCAGACCTTACGCAACACATGAAGTCTACTACCGGGCAGATTGCCTCGGTGACCGGGCGTTACTATGCGATGGATCGTGACAAGCGCTGGGAAAGGGTCAAGCTCGCATACGACGCGATGGTGTTCGGCGAAGGGAAAAAAGTATATAGCGATAAGCTGATACAGGCAATAGAGGATTCTTACAGCGAGGACGTAACAGACGAGTTTATCAAACCGCTTGTGCTGACGAAGGAAGATGGCCGGCCCGTAGCGCTTATCGAAGAAGGAGATGTGGTGATCTGCTTCAATTTCCGTACTGACAGAGGACGTGAAATTACGGAAGTACTCACGCAGACGGACTTCCCGGATTACAATATGTCAAAGCTTAACCTCTACTATATTACCCTGACCAACTATGACGATACTTTTCAGAATGTCCGCGTGATTTTCGATAAGGATAATCTTGTCAATACCCTTGGAGAAGTGATAGCAAAGGCAGGCAGAAGGCAGATCAGGATCGCGGAGACTGAGAAATATCCCCACGTTACCTTTTTCTTCTCAGGCGGAAGGGAAAACCCGTTTGAAGGGGAATCGAGGCTTTTGTGCCCGTCTCCCAAAGTTGCTACTTATGATCTTAAACCCGAAATGTCGGCATTTGATATCAGGGATAAGATTGTGCCGGAGCTTGAAAGGGAAAGTGTTGATTTTGTCTGTCTCAATTTTGCCAATACGGATATGGTGGGGCATACGGGAGTTTTCGGTGCTGCCGTAAAGGCCGCGGAAGCAGTAGACAGTTGTGTCGGTACAATTATCGATGCGGCTCTTGCCCATGGTTACACTTCCCTCATCCTGGCAGACCACGGAAATTCTGATTATATGATCAATGACGATGGCAGCCCGAATACGCAGCACTCGCTGAACCCGGTGCCGTTGATCGTTGTAGATGCCCATTTCAATGGGGTGCTCAGGCCCGGCAGGCTTGCCAACATAGCACCTACTATATTGAAGCTGATGGGTATCGAAAAGCCTTCGGAAATGAATGAAGAAAGCCTTTTGTAATTTGCGGGATATTATAAGCAAAGCTGTCGGATCGTTGACAGGCGGAAAAAGACTGGTGAGCGTGGCTGCGATTTGCTGTTGCCTGATACCAGCTTTCTGGGGTTGCAATGCGGCAGGCGGCTCTGCGTCGTCCACTCCGGGTTATTTCGACCTGGAGGCGCTTGTTGGAGAACAGATAAAAGTTCTTTCTGCTGAAAAGCCTGAAGTGGAAAAGCGCCTTGCCTTTGACGGGGAGCGGGATACGCTGTTTACGCGCGAGGTAAACTGGAAAGATGACCTCGCTTTTTTCTTCCAGGCGGGAATCAATAAACCTGCGCTGAACGGTGTTTATTCAGTTACAAAGCCGGACAGCCTTACCGAGCTCTATCAACTGGTCAAAGAAGGCGCCTTTCATGTCAAAACAGTGAATGTGTCGTATTCGCCCGGTACAGGTGAAGTTATGGAGGTAAAGGTAAATACTTTGGTTGAGGGCCTTCTTTTTAATACGCAGAGAACACTTAAGCTAAAGCTGAGCGGAGAGAAAGGAAGCAACCGGTTGGTATCCTATGATGTAATGGGAGAGCAGCAGCTGAGATTAGGCAAGAAGAAGAATTTTGAAATAGCCGGCCTCGTCAGGTAATGCCTGGAGGCTTTTTTATCATTTACTACCTGATTACATATGATCCGTAAAGCGGTTATACCAGCGGCAGGGCTCGGGACGAGATTTCTCCCTGCAACCAAAAGTATGCCTAAGGAAATGCTTCCTATTATCGATATTCCTACGATACAATACGTTGTACAGGAAGCGGTAGACTCGGGGATAGACGACATACTCATTATCTCGGGAAAAGGCAAGAGAGCGATAGAAGACCATTTCGACCGGAATTTCGAGCTGGAAGCACGGCTGGAAGAAAAGGAAGACCAGGCGTGGTTTACTGAAATGAGGCGTTTGTCGGATATGGCTAACGTGCATTTTGTTCGCCAGAAGGAGGCGAACGGGCTTGGTGACGCCATTTATTATGCCCGTCACCATGTGGGCGATGAGCCGTTTGCAGTGTTGTTGGGAGATACTATTATGGATTCTGTAATCCCTGTGACGCGTCAGCTCGTAGATACCTATGAGCAGTACGGAGGCTCAGTGATCGGGGTAGAGAACGTGCCGCACGATAAGGTTAACCGGTATGGGATTGTCGGTGGGATACCGCTGAGCGATTCTATTCTTCAGTTGGATACGCTTGTCGAAAAGCCTGCTATTGACAAAGCTCCTTCCAATCTCGCAATCGCGGGGCGTTATATTTTGTCGCCTGAAATTTTCGATGCAATAGAAAAGACCCCGAAAGGCAAGAATAACGAAATTCAACTGACCGATTCAATGCTGCTGCTCTTAAAGAGAGAGAATTTTTACGCGCACCTGATAGAAGGAAAGCGGCACGACATCGGGAATAAGCTTGATTTCCTGAAGACAACAGTAGAATTTGCTTTGAAGCGGAAAGAGTTTGCCGAGCCGTTCCGGAAGTTCCTGATCGAAATACTGGCGGAGGAGTAACAACAAAACTTTAACGCGACAGCTTTTTTCTGTTTATAGAAATTGATAGCGTAAATATTCCCCTGCTGCTTAGCGGTTACCGGGCTGCGAGCCATCTATCCATGTGGTAGCCCCTAAGGGGCACGCGTTAATATCGGATTCTTTTTTTCTACAGATGGGTAGCGCCTAACGGCGCATTTCGTTCCGGCTGGTCTGGTATTTTATTCCTTCAGATCTGCCGCGTAGCGGCTACCTTTCTATAACTACCCGTATATTGCATGCGCCGGTATAGAGATTAATCGGTAGTTGAGAAAAAAAAACTTCGCTTTTTTCTTTTGATAAACACTGTTTATTATATTTACATCGAAAATTAACGGGTTAAAATGGGTATATCTGAAAGGAAGGAGAGAGAGCGTGAGGACATGCAGCGGCAAATACTGAACGCTGCACGGGCATTGTTTTTAGAGAACGGGTTTGAAAAAACGAGCATAAGGGCGATAGCCGACCTTATCGAATACAGCCCGGCTACTATCTATCTCTATTTCAAGGATAAGAACGAGATTTTTTATGAGCTGCACGAACAGGCTTTCCTGGCTATGCTGGAAGAGTTTAAGGGGATTGGCCTGATCCAGGATCCGTTTGCCCAACTTGTCGAGCTGGGACATTTATATACGAAGTGGGCGGTAGAAAACCCGGGGCTATATGATCTGTGCTTCCTGATGGAGGCGCCCATGGAAGCGTTGGCGTGTCGCCAGGAGCGCTGGAAAGAAGGGAAAGGTGCTTTTGATCTCCTGAAGAGCGTGATCGGGAGATGTATGGAGGCTGGTTATTTCAAGCCTCATGACCCGGATACAACCGCTCTCACCGTCTGGAGCTACATTCACGGACTGGTGGCAATTTATTTGAAAAAGCGGATGGATATATTTGAAGATGAGCGCGATATGGAGCGTATCGGCGAGTCGTACACGTTGTTCGTCAAGATGCTTCGCGGGGGGCTTTAGAGCGGCTGAAGCTGTCAGCGGCTAAAGTTATCAGAAAGCAATAAGCGATAAGAGCCAATGAAAATGAGAAATGTCCTGAAATTGGAAGAAGCCGCGTTATGGGGGTTGTCTATGGTTGTTTTTTCACGACTGGGTTTTGAATGGTGGTGGTACCCGCTTTTACTGCTCGCGCCGGATATCAGCATGGCAGGTTACCTTTCGGGCCCGCGTATCGGTGCTGTCGTTTATAACTTCTGGCATCACAGAGCCGTAGCGGTAGTTTTGTTCCTTGCAGGCTATCTGTACGATGTTCACTGGCTGATGCTGGCCGGGTGTATTCTTTTCGGGCATATTGCTATGGACCGCCTGTTCGGATATGGCCTCAAGATGCCGTCAGGTTTCCAGGACACGCATTTGGGGAGGATCGGGAAATGACTTTTTGTGGTTGTTAGCTACCGAACACCGCCATTGAATAACACTGTTTATATAATGAACATATGATGGTTAAACGCTTGATCATCCTTTTTATGATCTTCCCGGGCTGGCGCAACGTGGCTGCACAGGGAAGTAGTAGCGGTCCGGCTGTGCTCGAGAGGTATATTGAAGAAGGGCTGGCCGGTAATCTCCTCCTGAAGCAGGAGCGGTTCGAAGTTGCCAAAGCACTCCAGTCGCTGAGGCAGGCGAAAGCCCTTTTTTATCCACAGGTCACTTTTGCTCCGACCTATTCAGTAGCCGTCGGAGGGCGCAGGCTTGCATTCCCGGTGGGAGATATGCTCAATCCGGCTTACGCTGCTTTGAATGAACTGACCGGAACCGACCAGTTTCCGACAGACATCCGGAATGTGAACGAATTGCTGGCTCCTAATAACTTTCATGATACAAAGCTGTCCTTCCAGTATTCGCTGTACAATCCCGAAATAAAGTACAACTACCTTATACAGAATAGCCTTTTATCGGTTGCCGAAGCAAGATATGAGGTCGTATCGGCCGAAATCAGGTATGCCGTCACAGAAGCCTATTACGGCTACCTCAAAGCCCTGAAAATGCAGGAGATCTACAGGGCATCGCGTGCGACGCTGGTTGAACTGGTACGGCTGAATTCAAGGCTTGTCGAGAACAACGTCCTGACAAAAGATGCTGTTCTGGCGGCGGAATATGAGCTGAGTTCTGCAGACCGGCAGGGTGTGGAGGCGGATAAGAATGTAAGCACCGCGAGAGCCTATTTCAATTTTCTGCTGAACCGGGAGCTTGAAGAAGAGATCAAAGCCGACACGCTGGCAGGAAGTGCACCTTTTACTTTACCGGGGCAAGGCGATCTCCAGCAACTGATAAGCCTTTCTCTTTCCGGCAGGCCCGAGCTGAAGCAGATGGATTACGCTCTGACGGCTGCCAGGCAGGGGCGCCAGCTGCAGGAAAAAGCGGCGGCCCTGCCTTCGCTGTTTATCGGAGGCAATGCCGGGTTTCAGGGCTATGGATATCGTTTTAAAGACCAGGAATACCTGGTAGCCCAATTGGGGCTTCGCTGGGATTTATTTAAAGGGTATGAAAAAAAGGCCAGGATCTCGCAGGCACAGATACAGGAAGATATGCTCAAGGTAAGGCAGACTGAAGCGGGACGCCGGATCATGCTCGAAGTGACCCAGGCTTATTATGCACTGAAGGCTTCTGAAGAGGGGTTAAAGGTAGCCGGCGCTTCGGCGGAAAAAGCGCGGGCTTACTATTCGGTGGTTGACAGCCGGTACCGCAACCGGAACGTATTGCTCCTGGAATATCTCAAAGCAGTTAACGACTGGCAGGCTGCCAGGATACAGCAGGTTCTTGCCCGCTATGAGCTACTGACCAGGCAGGCTCACCTGGAGCGTGTAACGGGTGCGGCCGGCGGTACAGCCCCCTGAAAATACGACGAGTTTGTTGCCGGTCGTAAGCCCGGATTGTTGTTAAATATCTATTAACCAGCATCAATTTAAGATATTATGCGAAGGTATGTATATGTGCTAACCTGTCTTGCCATAGCGCTTATGGCAGGATGTTCGCGGCCTGAGGAGAAAGAAGAGGAGAGTTCCGATACTGCAATTCCAGTCAGCCTGTCGGCAGTGGAAACGGAAGTCCGTACCGATCCCGTAGCGACCGCGGGTACTATTGCCTCGCTGGGGGAAGCCAGGCTCTCTTTCAAAATCGGCGGCGTGATCGATAAAATTTATGTAAAGGAAGGACAACAGGTACGGGCCGGCCAGGTACTAGCGGCTTTGAACATGACTGAAATCGAAGCCCAGGTAAACCAGGCGCAGTTCAGCTATGAGAAATCGGAAAGGGATCTTGAGCGGGTAAAGAACATGTTGCGCGATACGGCGGCTACGCTCGAGCAGTTCCAGAATGCCTCGACAGGGCTTGACCTGGCGAGGCAGGGTCTGGAAATAGCCCGTTTTAACAGGGAATTTGCGAAAATTTCGAGCCCGGTAGCTGGTACAATCATAAAGAAAATGATGAACGAGGGAGAAATGGCCGGCCCCGGCTCTCCCGTCCTCATTCTTATTTCCGATTGTAAAAGCGACTGGGTAGCTAAAGTAGGGGTGTCGGACCGGGATTGGGCCAGGCTGAAGCCGGGCGATAAGGCCGAGATAGAGCTCGATGCCTATCCTGACGAGACCTTTCCGGGTATTGTTACGTTTCTTTCGCAGGTGGCCGACCCCGTTACGCACCTCTATGATGTAGAGATAAAGCTAACGGGCGTTGTTCCCAGGATGGCGGCAGGACTTTTTGCAAAAGTCCGTTTATGGCCTTCTCAAAGCAGAAGCTACAGGGTGATCCCGGTAGAGGCCCTGCTTGAAGGGCACGGGAAAGAGGGTTTCGTGTTTGTTGCGGAAGACGGCAAAGCAAGGAAGATCCCGGTAAAAATAGGATACCTGGACAGAGAAAAAGTTCTGCTGACGGGCGGCGTGGATAGTATCGGCCAGGTTATAAGTGGTGGAAGCGCCTTTCTCACAGACGGCGCCGAAGTGAAAATAGTGCGCTAGCCGATGATCCCGGAACAGATAAATCTAAAACAGGCATAGATGAACTTATCTGAGTTTTCAGTGAAAAACTGGCAGTTTATGCTGGTTTTGTTTGCGGGAGTGGTCGCATTGGGCATCAATTCTCTTTTGAATATGCCCAGGTCCGAAGACCCTGATTTTACCATTCCCTCTTTCGTGGTCATTTACGTTTACCCCGGAACGGATGCGGTAGATATGGAAGAACTGATCGTGGACAAGGTGGAGGAAAGGTTTGCGGAGCTGGACAACGTTAAAAAGCTGCGCACTACAGTCGATGACGGCCTCGCAGCGATAACGATCGAATATGAATACAAAGAGGATGTAGAGGAGAAATACCAGGAAGTCATCAGGGAAGTAAACGCTTTGCAGCCAGAGTTGCCCTCCGATATTTTCAGGACCGAGATCAGGAAGTTCTCACCTTCGGATGTCAACATCATGCAGGTTGCACTCCAGTCTGAAACTGCGTCGGACAGGGAGCTTGGCAAGGAAGCGGACCGGCTCAAAACGGCGCTTACCAAGGTAAACGGCCTTAAAAATGTTCTGGATTGGGGTTACCCTGAGAGTACGGTCAGCATTGATCTTCAACTGGAAAAAATGGCGCAGGAAAAAATAAGCGCTGCGCGGGTGATAGGAGCATTGCAGGCAGAAAACTACATTATTCCGGGCGGCGCGATCCAGGCAGGCACCAGGAAGTTCAATGTAAAGACCACCGGTAAATACGGGAACCTGGATGAGATACGAAATACGATAGTAGGCAGTAACGGGCAGCGTGTCGTATACCTCAGAGATATCGCCTCGGTACAGTACGGGTACCGTGAAGAAACCCATATCATACGTCTTAACGGGCGCCGGAGCGTGCTCGTGACGGCCGCACAGAAAGAGGGGCAGCATATTCAGAGGGTAGGCCGGGAAGCAGATAAGGTCATAAGCGAGTTTTCCGGGACGCTCCCGCCTCATATCAGCCTGAACAGGAATTTCGACCAGGCGGAAAGCGTCGGGGTCAGGCTGGGGAGGTTTGTAAAAGATTTTGCCATTGCGATCTTCCTGGTTTCTCTTACTCTACTTCCGCTGGGGTTCCGGGCGGCGCTGGTCGTTATGATTTCCATCCCGCTGTCGCTCTCCATCGGGCTGGCATCTATCGACTACCTGGGGTTCAGTATCAACCAGCTCAGTATTGTGGGGCTGATCGTGTCGCTGGGTATACTGGTGGACGATTCGATCGTGGTGGTGGAGAATATAGAAAGGTGGTTGCGTGACGGTTACGGAAAAAAAGAAGCTGCCATTAAGGCTACCAGGCAGATCACACTGGCGGTGATAGGCTGTACCGCAACCCTGATACTGGCTTTCCTGCCGTTGAATTTTTTGCCGGAGGCTTCGGGCGATTTTATCAGGAGTCTTCCGATGGCGGTTACCATGACCATATTAGCATCGATGCTGGTGTCGCTTACAATTGTCCCTTTCCTGAGCAGCCGGCTTTTGAAAACGGAACATAACCCGGAGGGAAATATTTTCATGCGTGCACTGAAAAGGCTCATTAGCGGTACCTACAGCAAATTGCTGCACCTGGCATTGAGACATCCTTTTCCCACCCTGGCATTTGCTGCCGGGCTGTTTGCACTTTCATTGCTGATCCCGGGCAGGATAGGCTTTTCGCTTTTCCCCAAGTCTGAGAAACCGATGTTTATCATTACCCTTGAAACTCCCGAAGGAACCGCCTTATCGGAGACTGACAGAACCACGCGTATTGTGGAAAAAGTGCTGAAGGCACACAGGGAAGTAAAATACGTTACCACGAATGTCGGGATGGGCAACCCGAGAGTGTATTATAATGTGATACAGCGCTCCGAGTCGGCCAACTATGCGGAATTCTTTGTACAGCTCCACCCTGTTTCTCCCAACCAGAAAGGGGATATTGTAGACAGGCTCCGGGAAGAGCTGAAAGATATACCCAATGCTAAGGTGCAGGTCAAGGATTTTGAGCAGGGGCCCAACACCGAGGCGCCCATAGCCCTGCGTATTTTCGGGGAAGACCTCGATACGCTGAAGAAAGTGGCTTTTGATGTAGAACAGATACTGAGAAGTACGTCCGGAACCATGTACGTAGATAACCCGCTTCTTAACAGCCGGACCAATCTGAGGGTCAGGGTAAACAAGCAGAAGGCCGGGATGATGGGTGTCTCGGTCGCGGATATCAACCGGACCATCAGGCTGGCGATCGCCGGGATAGAAATAGGGTCGTTTAAAGACGAAGACGGCGATGACTACAGCATCAGCGTAAGTCTGCCGAAACAGGGTAAAATGGCAGACCAGCAGATCTTCAATTCGATATATATACCGTCGGTCACAGGTGCTTCCATTCCTCTCAATCAACTGGCCGAGCTGCAGCTCGAAAGTGAAGCGACCCAGATCAGGCATTATGATAAAGAGCGATATGTCACTGTAAGCGCATATGTGAAGAGCGGTTACCTGGTGGACGATGTGTATGAACGTGTCCTGGCACAGATGGGAGAATACCGTATGCCAGAAAAGTTCAGGTATGCGGCTGCCGGTGAGATCGAGGCCCGGGAACAGTCCTTCGGCGGGTTGGATACGGTGATCCTGGTCACACTGTTCGGGTTCCTGGGGGTGCTCATATTGGAGTTTGGCAGCTTTAAGAGTACGCTTATCGTTCTTTCTGTAATTCCCCTTGGGATCATCGGCGCCTTTACCGCGCTTTGGGTAGTAGGCTTCCCGCTGTCGTTTGTGGCGGTGGTCGGGCTGATCGCACTGGTGGGGATTGAGGTCAAGAATTCGATCCTGCTGGTCGATTTTACGAATCAATTGCGCCGGGAGGGGATACCTTTGGTCGAGGCTATAGAGCAGGCGGGAGAGATCCGGTTTGTTCCTATTGTTCTTACTTCTTTGACGGCAATAGGAGGGCTGATTCCGCTGGCCATTGAAGGAAACCCGCTCTACTCGCCGCTTGCGTGGGTGTTGATAGGAGGGTTGATCAGCTCGACGCTGTTATCCCGGATTGTGACGCCTGTGTTGTACAAATTGCTGCCGCCGCCGCTTGAAAGCGGGGGGAAAGATTGAGGGCGTATGCGGATAGACGCAGAGAGCCATGGAGGGAAAGAGGAGGGGTACAGAGGTTTCGATGGGGGTGAGTCAACGATTCTTTTTAGGGTGGTTCAGTTGCCAGCGTATGAAAATGCGGCTGTTGAGTGGTTTTGAGCCGCCATATGGGTTGTCTGCCGTGGGTAGGAGGGGCATCGTGATGCTGCCTCCCAAAGAGATTGATGAGGTGTGGTAAGTCAGGTTAAGTCCTGCGGTTATGTTGTTGGAGCGGAGGTATTTCCAGAAGTCGTCGGTGCGGCCGAGCCATTTCAATGAGTCGGCTGCGGGTGAGAAACCCGATCCGGAAAGCCGGCGGATATTGGTGAGGGCGTTCCAGTGATGGTGGTAGGAAAGCTCTCCTCCGACCAGGAAGCTTCCTGTCAGCCTGTAGTGGTATTCTGCGGTGATGCTGCTGCTGCGCAGCTTGAGCAGGCGGGCTTCGGGGTAAGCGCGGGAGGCGGGCGGCGTGACTGTATCGGACGGATTGTCGAGAGGGCTGTTTTGATAAAAAAGCTCGTTTTTCGAATAGTAGTCAAAGTAAGGGCGGATGCTTATTACAAGATCGTGCCGGTTGGTAAATGTTCTGCTAAGCCATATTCCGGGAATAGCAAGGATATAAGCGCCGTGCTGTTCCTTCAGATCTTCTGCATATGTCTTCCGGCCTGATAACGGGAAGTTGGCCGCCCATTGAAGGCCCCAGTTGAAGAGCGGTTTTGCGGTTGTATCCGCTTTTGAGATATCCTGTTTTTCCGGCAGGTCGGGGAATTTCGGAATAGGAACTCTCACGTCCGGAGATTTTAATTTTCTGATTATCAGGTTTTTGATAGGGGTTCTGAGTAAAGGCTTCTCAGACGTGACATCACTTATCCTGTCGTTTTCTTCACTTATTCCAGGGGTTTCTTTCATGGCGGCGGGGCTGTTGGGAGTATGTATCTGATTCTCCTCGCGAAAAGTGAAACTTTGCCGGTCTGTTGTGCTACGGTGTAAATGAGAATCATTCCCGGGCCTGTTTTCCTGTACCGGTGTTGGTTTTTGTAAAGATGGTGATTCGGATACCCGCATATGTTCAGGCGCTGACGCTGGTACAGACGTTGATTCCGATGCAGGCTCTGCCTCCTTCTTCCTTGTGTCGAAGCCGGGTTTTACCGCTTTTGCCGGAGGATTGGTGTTTTTGGTAGCCGGGTAGCGGCCGGTATTCTGCAAGAGCGCAACGGACGAGCTTTTGACGATGATAAATATTGCCAAACCAACCAGGCCCGTAATAGCTGCGACCAGGGACAAAAGCGGGAAAGGCGGTTTGGGAGTAGCAGGCATTTTTGTGCCCAGCAATGTTTCCATTGATTTCCAGCCCTCTTCCGCCGTGATTCCTGGTTCGGGATATCGTTCCCCCAGCCTTTGCCTTATATTTCTATTCTTTTCTGCCACGGTCAGGGATTGTTTTTGTTGAACAGCTTGCGCAGCCGGGTCCGGCATTCGTTCAGGTGCCATTTTACGGTACCCTCTTTTATCGACAGGGTTTCGGCAATGTCCTTAACAGGGAAATCCTCGAGGTAAAAAAGGCTGCAGACCGCGCGGGTGACGGGTGGGAGCACGTCGAGGTAAGCAAATTTCTCTTCCCAGCCCGATTCTGCAAAGGCCTGCTCGTACAGTGAGGCGGCGTGGTGGTCGTCGAGCTCTTCGAAAACCGGCTCGTCCCTGCCGGCTTTCAGTTGCGAAAGCGCGCTATTCCGGACGATGGTGTAGGCCCAGTTGAAAAAAGACCCTTTTTTTTCATCATAGGAGCCGATGTTGGAAAATACCTTCAGCATTCCTGAGTTCAGCGCGGTGAGGATCTCGTGGTCGTCTCTGAAGAATTTTTTGCACAGGTTGTAAAGGGCCGGGTAAAGACGCTTGTAGAGCCGTTCCTGGCTGGTACGGTCATTCTTTTTACATCCTTCCAATAGCGGGCCCCATTGATCCATAAGTGCGAAGGAAGATGTCCGGAAAGCGCGCTGGCGCTTTTTCAGACATCTTCGACAGTTCCCATCAGCGAATATTCTTTTATGAAGTATCCTCTTCCCGAGAGCCTGAACTGTTGTTAAAGATTGAGGACTACTTTGCCGGAAAATTTAAACTGGCTTTCATCCGGCCATTCAATCAGCAACCGGCCGTCGCTGCGCATTATTTTGCCTTGGTACTTCTTCCCGCCGATATGCACGCTGAACATGGTTTCGGTTCCTTTTAAGAGGGATACCAGAATACTTACTGTTGCGGGAGAACCCGGTTGATCGCATTCGTTGACGAATATCAGGTCGCCGATCCGTATCTCGAAGCCTGTATCCGCTTCTTCCTTTGTTTCGTGGGATATGTAATTATAGGATATGTAATTAGCGCCGGTACATCCGAGGTTCCGCTCAGAGCTAAAAATGAGGAAAACTCCTCTGCCTTTCAGCGAGTCGGAGGTCACCGCCCTGACCAGGAATTTTTCGTCAGCCAGGGATAAAGGCGCTGGTTTCTGCGGAATTTCAGGAACGGAAGCAGTATCGGAAGGCGGAACGTTATGCTCTTCACCAGGCTCTGACGGATTCCCGGGTACCGAAGTCGTGTCGGGGACAGAAACTTTAGTAGTGTCAGGAGCCGGAATTGTGTCGGGAAGGGCGCTGCGTGCTTCCTTGTCCGTCCTGCCGCTTTCGGGATCAGGGAGATCGGTCTTTTGGCAGGCAAGCGCTGTCATCAATGCGAACAGCAGCGTCAGAACGGCGAATTTTCTCCGGGTATTCATACAGACATGGCATTTAAGATTGGAACATTGCTCGTCACAGGCTTCCATGACGACCTACATTACTATATACTTCCGGCTGCCTGTCCAAGGTTGGGTATACCGCAATAAATATCCCTGTTTTACTCTAAGCCATACTCCATCCTTCTCTTACGGGTTCTTTGATAAGCGCATCTGCTTCCGGAAGGCCTGTAGCCTTCATTCCCGGGCCGTCCCAGTAGATTTTCGCTCCGCCCAGCCTGAGAGACATGACGCCCAGAAGGGTTATTTCGGTGAGTACTGATCCGTAGGCAAAATTGGAGCTGGCAGCCGGAC